>CASENM010000052.1 GCA_949289295.1 uncultured Bacteroides sp. | reverse complement strand
GTATCGATGTATTTAGCAAAACAACTTTTGCGGTGGCAGTTCGGGCATGTGTTCCGGGAGCTGACACCTTTGTATGGGTCTAATGTGAATCTGTAGTTCATTTTTCATTATGTTTGGATGTTACTATGCACATTTTCGCAACTTCACAAACCCCTCGGTTGCGAAAATGTGCATAGTAACAGGTTTATTTACTGTATTCTCCATGATTCTCTTTTTTGAATAATGTTCCGATGTGGCGTTTTAGAAACATCTTGAAAGCATGTTCCTTCATCCCGTAGCTTTCAGCAATGCCGATACCTTCTGCCGTTGTAAATCTCTGAGGCAGGTTCAGGTAGATGTTGCGGTGCAATTCGCTCAACTGTTCCTGGCTGACGGCAGTCTGTACTTTTACGGCTGTAGTTCGAAAATATTCAGTCAGCAGGATGGCACGATTCACGCTTTCAAGGTCAATCGTAGTCTTATCGCACTCTCCGCAGGTCCATCGGGCAAGCTGGATAATCAGACAAAACCGGATAATGTAGATTTCCAGTTTGCAGTAAATACCGACCAAAGCATCATTGGTTTCCATATCACATTGGCGGGCATTTTCATGCTGCCAACCGTAAAGCCGCTGCTTGGCGTCTTCATCGAATGGCAGGCATTGAGGCTGCAATTCATTATTCTCATCATGCGGACAATCCTGTGCAATCAGCTTGTCGATAATCTGTTGCCACTGGATTTCCAGTTCTTCAGGAGTTTCCCGGTCGTTCCATCTGCTTTTCAAGACAGATTCAGGCATCACGAAAAGAATACGGTCGATGAATCCGTTACTCGAACGCTCGCCCTTGACCAGTTCGCCCAGAATTTTCTTTTGGATGGTACCGATAACGGAGATATAGGGACGTCTGATAAAAATGGAACTTTGCGTACTCTTGCGGTCGGAAATCGTGGGCTTGGCATTGAACACCGAAAGCCAGAACTGTTCTTCCGAACCGTTATTGTAACGGTTGAAGTTCTTGAACCAGGCCGACAGCTCGTCCGACCAAAGGCAGAGTCCTCTGGGATTTTGGGCATGTATCAGGCTCAATCCTTCGGGAGTAATATCCGAAACAAGAAAGCGTCTGCGCACGGGAGCCTGCGGAAACTCATCCAAACCAGCTTCCATACGTTCCTTTTTGCTCATGGACATAGTGCGTTCATACTCGGCATATGACTTCTGATACTCCTGATTCTGACAATAGTCATGTTCAATGAACGGCTGGAAAGCGAAACTCAGCGGGTGACTCTTATTGGCTCCGGGGCGACCAATCAGTGCCATGTACAGAATGGGACTTTCCAGCCAGTTGCGCTTCACCTGCACCAGATGGGAGTTGCCAATCCCCACGGCAATGGCTGCAAGGATAGCCGCAGCAACATAATCCACGGGATAGCCCTGACAATCGTGCAAACTGCTGATGATACGCTGAATCCTGATAGGAAAGACTTCTATCGGGAACTCACCGCCGGACATCTTGGCTCCGATGCGCACAGCCTCGCCGAT
>CASENM010000051.1 GCA_949289295.1 uncultured Bacteroides sp. | reverse complement strand
GGAGGCTCCACCTCTTCCCATCCCGAACAGAGCAGTTAAGCTCCGCCGCGCCGATGGTACTGCATTCCTTGTGGGAGAGTAGGTCGCCGCCGTATTTGCTGAGGGTCCCCCCGTCCGATGAAGGACGGGGGGACTTTTTTTGTTTCCCCCTTCCGATTCCGGACGGCGCGACCCGTGGGTCTTATGGGTCCGGGCGGCCTGAAACCTTCTTGCTGGAGTATATTTGCCATAAATGCCCTTACAGTTATTTATAGCGTGGATGTAATTCTATTTTTTTAGTTTCTTGGGACATTTCTTGCTCTATTTCAATGTTTTTTTATAACTTTGCGCGGAATAAAATTTATAGATGATGAAACAACTTTTGAGACCTGATTACATTTTTGAATCGAGTTGGGAAGTATGTAACAAAGTAGGAGGTATCTATACGGTTTTGTCGACGCGGGCAAAGACTTTGCAGGAGGCTTTCCCTGACAAAATATTCTTTATAGGTCCTGATTTCTGGAAAGATAAAGAGAATCCTTTGTTTACGACTGATGAAGACACATTGGAGGCATGGAGGAAACATGCTGAAGAAAAAGATGGTTTGAAAGTCCGTGTGGGACGTTGGAATATACCGGGACGGCCTATTGCCATTCTTGTGGACTTTTCTTCTTTTTATGCACAGAAGAACGATATTTATACTCAGGCCTGGTGCGATTATCAGGTAGATTCATTGCATGCTTACGGAGATTATGATGAAGCGTCGATGTTTTCTTATGCTGCCGGAAAGGTAGTGGAAAGTTTCTATCATTTTAATCTGAAGGAATCTGATAATGTCATTTATCAGGCTCATGAATGGATGACAGGATTGGGTGCCTTGTATATCCAGAAAAATGTTCCTCAGATAGCCACTATATTTACGACACATGCCACTTCTATCGGGCGTTCGATTGCAGGAAACGGCAAACCTCTTTACGATTATCTGTTTGCTTACAACGGTGACCAGATGGCCGGAGAGCTGAACATGGAATCGAAGCATTCCATTGAGAAGCAGACAGCCCATCATGTGGATTGTTTCACAACCGTAAGCGACATAACGAACAATGAATGTAAGGAGCTGCTGGAGAAGCCTGCCGATGTTATCTTGAAAAACGGTTTTGAAGATGATTTTGTGCCCAAAGCTTCAGAATTCGAGGCCAAGAGGAAAAAGGCACGTGCCACAATGCTGAATCTGGCAAACAAGTTGCTCGGAACAGATTTGGGCGATGATACGTTGATTGTAGGTACGAGCGGACGTTATGAATTTAAGAATAAAGGTATCAACGTGTATTTGGAGGCGTTGAATCGTCTGACCCGTGACAAGAATCTGAAAAAGGAGGTTGTCGCGTTCATCAATGTACCCGGTTGGGTAGGGGAGGCACGCGAGGATCTGATAGAGCGTATGCAAAGTGATAAGAAGTTTGATACTCCGCTGCATGTGCCATTTATCACGCACTGGTTGCATAATATGAGTCATGATCAGGTATTGGATATGTTGAAATATCTGAATATGTCCAATTCGGCGGACACAAAAGTGAAAGTGATATTTGTGCCCTGCTATCTGGATGGGAATGACGGTGTGTTGAACATGCCTTATTATGACCTGATGATAGGAAATGACCTGACTGTATATGCGTCTTATTATGAGCCGTGGGGATATACTCCGCTGGAAAGTGTAGCCTTTCATGTTCCGACGGTTACGACCGATTTGGCCGGTTTCGGTTTGTGGGTGAACTCCTTGCTGGGACGTTACGGGACACTGGACGATGGTGTGAAGGTAATCCACCGTACCGACTACAACTATTCGGAAGTGGCCGATTCCATAAAAGATACGATTTCTGAATTTTCGGGCCTTGATGATGATTCTGTTCACGCAATCCGGAAAAAGGCCGCAGAAATAGCGGAAAAGGCTTTGTGGAAACATTTCATACAATATTATTATGAAGCTTATGACGTTGCCTTGAGAAACAGGGCCAAACGTCTTTCTGACAAGAAGTAATCAAAGAGAGTATTATTTTAAAGTTTTTGAGATATGAGAATTAAAACAAATTGTGCGAATGCTCCTGTTTGGAAAGAGGTTACTGTAAAATCTCGTATTCCTGACTCATTGAGAATGCTGGAAGAAATGGCCCGCAATATCTGGTGGTCATGGAACGATGAAGCCATTGATATGTTTAAGAAACTCGATCCGGAACTGTGGAGTGTGGTAGGACAAAACCCTGTCGCTTTGTTGGAACGCCTGAGTTACGAGAAGTTGGAAGCTCTCTCTGTTGACAAGGAAGTGCTGGGAAAAATTGAAAACATCTATGCCAAATTTAAAGCGTATATGAGTGAGAAGCCCGATTCTTCTCGTCCGTCTGTCGCTTATTTTTGCATGGAGTATGGTATGACCCATGTATTGAAGATATATTCTGGCGGTCTGGGTATCCTGGCCGGTGATTATTTGAAAGAAGCTTCTGATTGTAACGTAGATATGTGTGGTATCGGTTTCTTGTACCGTTACGGATATTTCACTCAGAGTCTTTCAATGGATGGCCAGCAGATTGCCAATTACGAGGCACAAAATTTCGGAAGTCTGCCTATTGAACGTGTGAACGATGAAAACGGTGAACCGATTGTGCTTGATGTGCCTTATTTGAATTATTATGTTCATGCCTTTGTATGGAAGGTGAATGTAGGACGTATTCCTTTGTATTTGCTGGATACAGACAATGAGCTGAACAGTCAGTATGACCGTCCTATCACTCATCAGCTTTATGGAGGTGATTGGGAAAACCGTCTGAAGCAGGAAATCCTGTTGGGTATCGGCGGTGTGCTCCTGCTGAAGAAATTGGGTATCAAGAAAGATATTTATCATTGCAATGAAGGACATGCTGCCTTGTGCAACGTACAGCGTCTGTGCGATTATGTAGAAAGCGGCCTGACTTTCGATGAAGCACTGGAAGTGGTTCGTGCTTCTTCTTTGTATACCGTTCATACGCCGGTTCCGGCTGGCCACGATTATTTCGATGAAGGCTTGTTCGGTAAATATATGGGTGGCTATCCTCAGCGTATGGGTATCAGCTGGCAGGATCTGATGGATTTGGGTCGTACTAATCCGGGTGATTCCAATGAACGTTTCTGTATGTCTACTTTCGCTTGCAACACTTGTCAGGAAGTTAACGGCGTGAGCTGGTTGCACGGAAAGGTTTCCCAGTCTATGTTCTCGGGAATCTGGAAGGGATATTTCCCGGAAGAGAATCACGTGGGTTATGTGACAAATGGTGTACATTTCCCGACTTGGTGTGCTTCTGAATGGAAAGCTCTCTACGGCAAGTATTTTGACAAGAATTTCATGTTCGACCAGTCTAATCCTAAGATTTGGGAGCGTATTTATAACGTACCTGATGAGGAAATCTGGAACACGCGTGTGGCTTTGAAGAATAAGCTGATCAATTATATCCGTAACGAGTTCCGCAATTCTTGGCTGAAGAATCAGGGTGATCCCTCACGTGTGGTTGCCTTGATGGACAAAATCAACCCGAATGCGTTGCTGATTGGTTTTGCACGTCGTTTCGCCACTTACAAGCGTGCGCATCTGTTGTTTACAGATTTGGACCGTCTGGCCAAGATTGTAAACAATCCTGATTATCCGGTTCAGTTCCTGTTTGCCGGCAAGGCTCATCCGCATGACGGAGCAGGCCAGGGACTGATCAAGAAGATTGTTGAAATCTCCAAGCGTCCGGAATTCTTGGGTAAGATTATTTTCCTTGAGAACTACGACATGAAGCTGGCACGCCGCTTGGTTTCAGGTGTGGATATCTGGATGAATACCCCGACCCGTCCGCTCGAAGCGTCAGGTACATCAGGCGAAAAGGCATTGATGAACGGTGTCATCAACTTCTCTGTACTCGACGGCTGGTGGTTGGAAGGCTATCGTGAAGGTGCTGGATGGGCATTGACTGAAAAGCGTACTTATCAGAATCAGGAACATCAGGATCAGCTGGATGCCGCAACTATCTACAGCATTCTGGAAACGGAAATCCTGCCGTTGTATTATGCACGTAACAAGAAGGGATATTCTGAAGGCTGGATCAGAACAATCAAGAACTCCATCGCTCAGATTGCTCCCCACTATACAATGAAGCGTCAGCTTGATGACTACTTCTCCAAGTTCTACAACAAAGAGGCGAAGCGTTTCCATAAATTGGTTGCTGACAATTATGCAAAAGCAAAAGAGTTGGCCGCCTGGAAAGAAGAAGTGGTTTCCAAATGGGATGATATCCAGATTGTTTCGCTCAACAAAGACATGGAACTGCGTCAGGGCAATGTAGAAAGCGGAAAAGACTATACGATTACTTGTGTAGTGGATGAAAAGGGACTGAACGATGCAATCGGCATTGAAATGGTAGTTACCTATACCAATGCTGAAGGTAAGGAATATATCTATTCTGTTACTCCGATGCAGATGGTGAAGCGGGAAGGAAATCTGTTCACTTTCCAGTTGGAGACCAGCTTGTCGAACGCAGGCAGCTTCAAGGTTTCTTACCGTATGTATCCGAAGAACCCGGAATTGCCCCATCGTCAGGACTTCTGCTATGTCCGTTGGTTCAATGAATAATTCGGTGGTTACACCACTTCCCCGACAAATGAGACTTCATTGATTTTGTCGGAGATGAATACATATCAGACCGTTCCGGAAGAGCAAAACGCTTCCGGAACGGTTTTTTTATGCCCTGTCTCTTTCTTTCATCGGATATTTTTTCTATTTTTCCGGAAAGATTATATTTGTAGAATCTTAAAAGATATGGTGTTATGAAAATATTGTTGGTGGAAGACGATGCGGATTTGCGCGAAATAACGACCCGTTCACTGGAGAAAGAGCGTTACGTCGTTTCGCAGGCACCGGACTATATGACAGCATTGCGGAAGATTGAAGATTATGATTACGATTGTATATTGTTGGATATCATGCTTCCTGACGGGTCTGGACTGGATTTGCTGGACGAGCTTCAGGCTTTAGGAAAACGCACCAATGTCATCATTCTTTCTGCAAAAGATTCATTGGAGGACAAAGTGAAAGGACTTGATTTGGGAGCGGATGATTATTTGCCGAAACCTTATCATCTGGCTGAATTGCATGCCCGGCTGAAGAGTTTGTTCCGCAGGAACTTAAGAGAAGGAGAGCGGAAAATCCAATATGGAAATGTGGTGATTGTCCCCGACTTGTTCAAGGTGATGATTGGAGGGAAAGAGATAGAGCTGAGCCGGAAAGAATATGATATTCTGTTCTATTTCATGTCGCGTCCCGGAAGACTGGTCAATAAAAGCACATTGGCTGAGTCGGTATGGGGAGACCATATTGACCAGGTAGACAATTTTGACTTCATCTATGCGCAGATCAAGAATCTCCGCAGACATTTGAAGGAAAACGGGGCTACCCCCGAGCTGAAAGCCGTGTATGGTATAGGATATAAACTGGTAGTGGAATGAAGCTGTTTCATCTGGTGATGTGGCGCATGTCGGCCGCATTGATCGTAATCCTGACCTGCTGGGCTGTCCTGTTTTATCTGGCTGTCATGGAAGAAGTGAATGACGAGGTGGACGACTCTTTGGGAGCGTATGCGGAGTCGTTGATTATCCGTTCGCTTTCGGGAGAGGAAATGCCTGATTCGAGCAACGGTTCGAACAATCAGTATTATTTGTATGAGGTGAGCGAGACTTATGCCAACACGTATCCGCGCATTTCTTACCGTGATGAGATGGTATATATTACGGAAAAGTCGGAGAAAGAGCCGGCGCGTGTGCTGATGACCATTTTCCAGCGTGGAGACGGGAGCTATATGGAGCTTGTGGTCTATACGCCCACTATTGAGAAATACGATCTTCAGCGGGCTATATTGGGATGGATCGTGTTTCTGTATGTGTTGCTTTTCCTGATGATTCTGGCTGTGAATGCGTGGGTGTTTCACCGTAACATGAAACCTTTGTATCATCTGCTGAAGTGGCTGGAGGATTATCATCTGGGCGATACAAGCGTGAGACTGGATGAGAAAGTGCCGATTGTGGAGTTCCGCAAGCTGAACCGGGCCATCAATTCGGCCTCGGATAGGAGCCATGAACTGTTTGAGCAGCAGAAGCTGTTCATCGGAAATGCGTCGCATGAGATGCAGACACCGTTGGCCATCTGCCGTAACCGGTTGGAGATGATGATGGAAGATGAGTCGTTGGGCGAAAAGCAGCTTTCTGAACTCATGAAGACGCATCAGACGCTTGAAAACCTGACCCGTCTGAACAAGTCCTTGCTCTTGTTGTGTAAAATTGACAACCGTCAGTTTGGTGACATCAAACAGATTTGTCTGGATGAGCTGTTACTGGCTTATCTGAAAGATTATGAGGAAGTGTATGCCTATCGGAACATGGATGTCCGTGTGGACATAGAAGAAAGTTTCAAGGTTGAAATGAGCGAGTCGTTGGCCTCTGTATTGGTGACCAATCTTCTGAAAAACGCGTTTGTCCACGGGCAGGAACATGGGAAGTTGAATGTTTATGTCACTTCACATGTGTTTGAGATGCGCAATACGGGTGACAAGCCGCTTGACGGTACGCGTGTGTTCGACCGTTTTTATAAGGGGGCGTCGTCGAAGGAAGGTTCTACCGGGCTGGGGTTGGCGCTGGTTGACTCCATCTGCAAGGCTTATCGTCTCCAAGTGTCATACAGGTTTCAGGAGGGAGAGCATATTTTTTCGGTTTCTGAATAATTTTTTCTGGAAAAAGTGCGTTTCTTCAGAATCTTTTCAGATTCAGTGCGCATTTTTGTGATAGAAAAAAGAAACAAATGTATAACCCCTTAAAAATTGAGCCGTATGAAAAAGTTAGTTGTTTTATTGGTAAGCGTGTTTGCAATGTCTACAGTGGTTATGGCCGACAATGACAAGCCGATTCAGATCGGGCAGTTGCCTACAAAGGCGCAGACGTTCATCTCCACGTATTTCAAGAATGCCAAGATAGCTCTGGCAAAGCAGGAGACCGAATTGTTCGACAAGAGTTATGATGTGATTTTTACGAACGGTGAAAAGCTGGAATTCGACAAGTCGGGCGACTGGACCGAAGTGAGCTGCAAGATCAACGGTGTGCCTGCCGCCATTATTCCACAGGCTATCAAGACGTATGTGGAAACCAACTATCCGGATGCGAAAGTGCTGAAGATTGAGCGTGACCGTCACGAGTATGAGGTGAAACTTTCCAACCGGTGGGAAATCACTTTCGATAACCAGATGCGTGTAATTGACATTGATGACTGATGTCTGGAGAAGCGGATACAAAAAAGTGGGGCGTGCATCCCGGTGCAGGGAAGGCACGTCCCACTTTTCTTTTTCCATTGGTTAGTCTATCTTGATTTCATCTACAAAAACGTAGGCCGGATTTCCGGCACCTCCATGCCATGAAGGCAACTTGCCGCTTTTGATGATTACTTCCACATAGCGTGCCTTTACAGGAGTAAAGGTCACCTCATGCGGATAGATTCCGTCTTTGTCATTCTTGGATAGGGTCGGGATTCTTTTTGAATAGACTTGCTTGAAGTTTTTCCCGTCATCAGAGACTTTTACGGTCACTCCTTCCGCTCCCATAATCCAGTCACCTTTCACCACGTTCGTGTTGAAGGAGATTTTGCTGAATTCCGTCGGCTCTTTCAGGTCAATTGTCGCGTCTATATCTTTTCCCTGGAAGCCCAACCAACGTCCTGTCTTGTAATTGTCATTTCCGCTCAATCCGTCGGTCAGTTCCGGTCCTCCGTTGAAATCATATCCTTTGCTGGGGGCCTCACGCAATGTGACAGCCTTTGCCGTAGCTTTGTTGAATGATATCTTTTCGGAGAAGATACGGCTCTTTTCACCGTTCGGGCGGATTACGGCTGCCTTGATTTCCGCATTCTCTTTAATCCGGACAGGAGCCTCGTATTTCGAGCTTTCCGCACTAGGTTCTGTGCCGTCCAGTGTATAGTGGATTTCACCGTCACCTTTGGTGCTCAGGGTCACTACGATTTCTCCATTCTCACTGTCAGTCTCGAAAGTCGCTCTGATGTCAAAAATGTGTTTTGCGTAGTTGTAGCCCATCTGGTCATACAGCTTGGTGAAGCGGACCAGTCTCGGAATGAACTCTTCATAGTCTTTCTCACCCTTCGGGCGCCATTGGATTTCTGCCAGTGCACTGATGCGCGGCATTTCCATGTATTCCGCCTGACTGTATGTCGGGATGTATTCAGTCCACAGATTAGCCTGTACACCGATGATGTATTTGTGGTAATCTTCCGGTATTCCGTCGGTAGGTTCGAATGAGTAGACTTTTTCCAACGGGAGATAACCTCCGATGGCAAGCGGTTCATGCTCGGTGTCGGTCGACTGATAGTAGTCGAAGTAGAGGTAAGTGTTGGGAGTCATAATCACATTGTGTTTCATCTGTGCCGCTTTGATACCTCCGTCAACGCCTCGCCAGCTCATGACAGTAGCGTTCGGTGCAAGTCCGCCTTCCAGAATCTCATCCCATCCGATGATATGGCGTCCTTTGCTCTCCACGAATTTCTCCATCCGTGAGATTACATAGCTTTGCAGATATTCTTCGGCTGTGTGGTTCTTGTCGCCGCGGATGCCTTCTGCCTTGATGCGTGCCTGGCATTTCGGACAAGTTTTCCAGCGTACTTTCGGACATTCGTCACCGCCGATATGGATATATTCTGACGGGAACAGTTCGATGACCTCTGCCAGTACATCTTCGAGAAATCCCATAGCCTTGTCGTTTCCGGCACAGATTACGTCGTCGGAGATACCCCATTGGGTCCACACTTCATACGGGCCGCCTGTACATCCCAGTTCCGGATAAGCAGCCAGAGCCGCCTGCTGGTGTCCCGGAAGGTCGATTTCCGGAATGATTGTCACGAAGCGTTCCTTAGCGTAGTTGATTACATCGCGGATTTCATCTTGTGTATAGAAGCCGCCGTAAGGGATACCGTCGTATTTTCCCGAGTTGCGTCCGATGACGGTTTCTTTACGTTGTGAGCCTATTTTTGTCAGTTCCGGATATTTCTTGATTTCAATACGCCATCCCTGGTCATCAGTAAGGTGCCAATGGAGGATGTTCATGTTATGCAGGGCCAGCATGTCGATGAAGCGTTTCACCGAGTCGGTGGTGAAGAAATGGCGCGAAACGTCGAAATGCAGTCCGCGGTAAGCAAAACGCGGAGCGTCGTTGATTGTTACGGCCGGCAATTCAACTTGCATGCCTTGTGCATTGGCAGGAATGGATTTTCTTAACGTCTGTACGCCATAAAATACACCTGCAGGAGTTCCTCCGGCAATTTCGATACCTTCTCCGGTTACAGTCAGGCGATAGCCTTCCGGTGCTTCAATGTCGGAAACGATGCTCAGACGGATGCCTTTGCCTTCATTCCCGGCTTTTACTTTTAGCTCTTTTCCCGTAGCGTCTTTGATGTATCCTGCCAGGAAATGTGCCACACGTTCCAGATCGGCATTTCCCTCATCAAACAGGATAGGTGTGGATGATTTCAGTACAAACGGTGCACTGTTCTGTACGTTCACTTCGTTTGGGAGCGGAATCACTCCATAATCTCCTTGCACTTTCTGGCCGCCCGAGCAAGCTGTCATTCCAGCTATGGCCGCCAACATGCAGGCGTACTTTGTCAGTTTGTTCATAAATAAATGTTTTTAGTAAATGATTAGGTTTAATGAAAAAAAATTTAATTGCCAAATATACGAACAAATCGGGAAAAACCGAAGAAGCAACGGATAATTGTTATGAAGTTTTGAACTCGTTGAGAGATTATTGTTACCTTCGCAAACGGTTTTGGGGCTGAACGCAGAGGCACAGAAGCGTGGATAATCAATTTTGAATGCTGATGTGTTTTGTCGTCGATAAAGAGTAAGTTGTAATGATGAGAAAATATCTTCTTCTTTTTTTATTAGGTATTGTCGGATGTCCGATGAAGGCGGCCGGCGGATTGAGGGAACGGATCGGACGGGTGATAGAGAATGTTCCGGCCCAAGTAGGAGTGGCGGTTGTACTAGACGGCAAAGATACGCTGACCGTGAATAATCCTGTGCGTTATCCGCTGATGAGTGTAATGAAATATCATCAGGCCTTGGCGGTGGCTTATTATCTGGACAAGCGTGGCCTTCCGCTCTCTGCTCCGGTTCATGTCGGGAAGGAGGATTTGCGTCCTGACACCTACAGCCCTTTGCGTGAGAAATATCCGGAAGGGGATGTCTGTCTTACCGTGGCTGAACTGCTTGCATACACTCTCCAGCTCAGTGACAACAATGCTTGCGACATTCTGTTCGATTATATCGGTGGGGTATCCGCGGTGGACGGTTTTCTTCGCTCAATCGGGTGTTCAGATTTCTCATTGAGTGAGACCGAAAACGATATGCATGCGGATCCGGCGGCTTGCTATAATAACTGGAGCACTCCTTTGGAGGCTGCCCGTTTGATGGACCGGCTCGTAAACGATGATTTTCCTATGGATACAGTCTATACCCGTTTCATCCGGAACACCTTGCTCGAATGCCGGACGGGTATGTCAAGACTTCTTTTTCCTGTGCGTGACATAGGTGTCCGGGTCGGTCACAAGACAGGCACATCCGACCGGAATGCGGATGGAGAGTGGATTGCCATAAACGATGTCGGATTTTTCCTGCTACCTGACGGGCGGAGATACACACTTGCCGTTTTTGTCATGCATTCACGGCTGGGCTTTGAAGAGACGGAAAAAGTGATGGCAACTTTGTCTGAGGTTGTGTTCCGCACCATAGGCGGAGATATAAAATGACTGAAGCCTCCCGTCTCTTATCGTATTCTGGAAGAGACAGGAAGCTTCAGCTGTATAAGTTACAATCGAAGGATTTTTACTCCCACTCGATTGTGGCAGGCGGTTTTGACGAGATGTCGTAGCAGACGCGGTTCACGCCTTTCACCTTGTTGATGATGTCGTTTGACACTTTGGCCATGAACTCGTAAGGCAGATGTGCCCAGTCGGCGGTCATGGCATCAGTACTTGTCACGGCACGCAAGGCCACGGCACGTTCGTAGGTGCGTTCATCGCCCATCACTCCCACGCTTTGCACCGGAAGCAGGATGACTCCTGCCTGCCATACCTGGTCGTAGAGTGCTTTCTCATTGCCGTCAGCGTCTTTTGTCTTCCAGTCACGGAGTCCCTGGATGAAGATGTCATCGGCATCCTGCAGAATCCGTACTTTCTCGCGAGTGATGTCCCCCAGAATACGCACGGCCAGACCCGGTCCCGGGAAAGGATGACGGGTGATCAGGTGTTCCGGCATTCCCAGTTCGCGGCCCACACGGCGTACCTCATCCTTGAACAGCAGACGGAGTGGTTCACAAAGTCTCAGGTTCATCTTTTCCGGCAGACCGCCCACATTGTGGTGGCTCTTGATGACGGTTCCCGTGATGGAGAGCGACTCGATGCAGTCGGGGTAGATGGTGCCCTGAGCCAGCCATTTCACATCATGAATCTTGTGGGCTTCCTCATCGAACACGTCGATGAATCCCTTTCCGATAATCTTGCGCTTGCGTTCCGGTTCGGTCATTCCCGCCAGCTCGGTGAAGAATTTCTCGCTGGCATCCACTCCGATCACGTTCAGGCCCAGGCATTCATAATCGTGGAGCACGTTCTTGAACTCGTTCTTGCGGAGCATGCCGTGGTCGACGAAGATACAGGTCAGGTTCTTTCCGATGGCCTTGTTCAGCAACACGGCAGCTACCGACGAGTCCACGCCTCCGCTCAGTCCGAGCACGACCTTGTCATCGCCCAGCTGTTCCTTCAATGCGGCTACCGTGGTTTCGATGAACGAAGCCGCGCTCCAGTCCTGCTTTCCTCCGCAGATGTCCACCACGAAATTCTTCAGCATCTGTGTGCCGTCTTCCGTGTGGAACACTTCCGGGTGGAACTGTACTCCCCAAAGCTTCTCGTCCTTGGCCTGATAAGCGGCGACGGCCACTTTGTCGGTCGAGGCGATAATCTCGAAATTGTCTGGGATAGCCGTAATGGTGTCGCCATGGCTCATCCATACCTGAGAGTTCTCACGGATGCCTTTCAGCAGCGGGTTCTGGTGGTCGAATTTTGCCAGATGCGCGCGTCCGTATTCACGGGTGCCGGCCGGTTCCACTTTTCCGCCGTTGGTGTACGCCATGAACTGGGCGCCGTAGCAGATGCCCAGAATAGGGTACTTGCCGCGGATATCGGTAAGGTCAACCTTGAAGGCCTTTTCATCGTACACTGAGAAAGGGCTTCCGGAAAGGATGACACCGATTACCGACGGGTCATCGTGAGGAAACTTGTTGTAGGGAACAATTTCGCAATACATGTTCAGTTCGCGCACACGGCGTCCGATGAGCTGTGTGGTCTGTGAACCGAAGTCTAGGATAATTATTTTTTCCTGCATATTGTGTGATGTAAAAAATGTTCGTAACGTGTGCAAAGATACTGAGAAATATTCAGAAAAGCTATTCGGAGCCTGTTTTTCCGAATAAAATTGCATGTTTCCCAATTTTTTACATTGTCTTTTCGTGAGTGGATAACTACGGCATCTCCGGTATCCATAGCGTTAATCTGTACATTCCGGGCGGTTTTTCCGCGGATTTCTTTAAATTTGCCGTGAACAAAAAACATACAGATTCTATGAAAAAACTAGCTTTATTGATTTGTCTGGGCACATTTTCCAACCTTTTATACGGTCAGCAGAATGTGTCGTTTCGCGAAGGCGCTATCGTTTCTCCGCAAGTGAATGAAGACTGCAGCGTGACGTTCCGCGTGAAAGCACCGTATGCAGAAAGTGTGAGTGTACACGGTGATTGGGCAGCCGGCAACGGTGTGGGACAAATGGCTTTGGATGCTGACAGCGTGTGGACTTATACCACTCCGGCATTACCTTCGGAAATGTACACTTACCGCATTGTCATCGACGGGGTGGCGGGACTTGACCCGACCAATCCTTTTACCAAGCGCGATGTGGGATTCGTGTCGAGCGTATTCTTCGTGAGCGGAGGCTGCGCTGATTATTATCAGGTGCACGATGTCCCGCACGGAAGTGTCTCAACCGTATGGTATCCTTCAGAGCAGTTGGGAATGTCGCGCCGTATGTCGATCTATACGCCGCCCATGTACGGTCAGGAAAAAGAGAGGGCATACCCGGTACTCTATCTGTTGCATGGAAGCGGAGGAGACGAAAATGCATGGGTGGAACTGGGCAATGTGGCGCGCATCATGGACAATCTGATTGCGGAAGGAAAGGCGGAGCCGATGATTGTGGTGATGCCCAACGGCAATCCGGGCAAGCAGGCGGCTCCGGGAGAAACCAGCGAAAACCTGTCTTATAAACCGGCCTTGACAAATTTGCTTCCGGGGTCGTACAAGAACGGGCGGTATGAGATGGCTTTCCCGGAAATTGTCGGCTTTGTCGACCGGAACTACCGCACCATTCCCGACAAGGCTCATCGTGCTCTGGCCGGACTTTCGATGGGTGGATTCCATACGCTGTATATTGCGGCCAACTATCCCGGATGGTTCGATTATATGGGGTTGTTTTCAGCCGGACTTGACATGACCAATGTGGATACGGCACAACCGGCTTATCAGAATCTGGACGGAAAATTGAAAATCCTCCAGCATGAAGGTTACAAGCTGTTCTGGATAGCCATCGGCAACGAGGATTTTCTCTATAAGGCTAACCGTGATTTCCTCAAGCGACTGGATTCACTAGAGTTCGGATATGAATATCATGAGTCTGCGCGCGGGCATCTCTGGGCTAACTGGCGGCAGTACTTGCTGCAGTTTGCTCCACGGTTGTTCAAATGATGTCGGATGGAAAGGGAAAGTAACTCAGAAGTCTGCTTCCCTTGTCACATGGATCTCCTTTCCGGTCACGGGGTGGATGAATGTGAGTGATGCGGCATGGAGGTACATCCGGTCGGCTTGGTGTCCGTAAAGCCCGTCACCTGCGATGGGGTGGTCCAGTCCGAGCGAATGGGCGGCATGCACACGCAGCTGGTGGGTGCGTCCGGTCAGCGGATAAAAGTCCACCCACGTATTCCCGTTCTCTCTTTTCCGTACCTTATAGACCGTGACCGCCGGTTTTCCATGTACTTTGCTCACTATCTGGCGGGGACGGTCCGTGGGGTCCGGACAGAGCGGAAGCTCGATGCGGCCCTCGTCCGCTTCCACGATACCTTCCAGGATGGCCGTATATCTTTTCCGGATGTTTCTTGTCTCGAACAATGCCTGGAGTTTCCGGTGTGTCTCCTTGTCTTTGGCGGCCAGAATCAGTCCCGAGGTAGCCATGTCCAGCCGGTGCACGACCAGCGGTCCGGTTGCATCGGGATAGCGTGTGCGGAGGCGTTCGAGTACGGAGTCGAGCCCATCCTTGCCCGGTACGGACAACATGCCCGCCGGCTTGCAGACTATGGCAATCCATTCATCCTCATATACTATGTCGAGGGGAGTGTCTTTATGGATGTTTTCCTGCAGCGGATTCTTTTCTACGTCCAGCCCCACAAGCATGTGGCGCAATATCGGCTCACACTTTCCCTTGCATGAGGGATAAAACTCTCCGTGGCGGCGGATTTCCTCTTTGGGTGAGTTCCCCCACCAGAATTCTCCCATGGCCAGTGGGCGCAGATGGTTCAGATAGGCGAACTGCAGGAGTTTGGGCAGTGCGCATTCGCCAGCTCCTGCCGGGGGAGTTCCCTGGGGGGTATCTTTGAATATCTCGCAAAGGTCTTTTATTTCCCCCCGTGCGTTTATCATGCGGAATTGGCCGAAAAGTTTGAGCTGAAGGATTGCCGAGCGCGACTTGCGTTCCTGTTTCAGCCGGGCAATCTCAGCCTCATACGTGTCGAGTGCTGTCTTAAGACTTTCTTCCTTTGCTCTCAGCCTCCGTTCCAGCCGCTTGTATTCCGCTTTTTGGAACTGGCTTTCCCGGATGAGTGATTGCATTTCCGCATCGTCAAGTTCCTGTGTCCTCAGACGGTCTCTCCGCACTTTTTCCTCTTTCAGTTGTCGGCGTGCGTTCGCCAGTTCCCGGATTGTCTCCGCTTTCCGTTCTTCATATTCTTTGCGCAGACGCAGATATTCGGGATTTTGTGACAGCTCTCCGATCCGGCGGTTGATGGCGGTGATTTGCGCTTCCTCTATACGGAAGAAACCGTCGGGCTGCAGAAGGTCGTAAACCGGGGGCACAAAATATCCATGCCGGTTGCTTCCGGCCAGATTGCCGGAGAATGCGGCCAGAAAACCGGTTTTCCCTTCCTGGGTCTCTACGATGAGCACCCCGAACATTTTTCCCTTTTCCAGTTCTTCCGCCCAGTCGCTACGGGTGGAGAGATATGCCTGCACTTCTTTGGCCGCCAGTCTCACCAGCGGGTGGGGCGTGTAGTGGAACGGATACGTAAAAGCCGGCGGCAAAGGGATGCCGTCGGCCAGATGGTCAAGCGGATGAATGCAGTCTGTGGCCATGGAAATGAGTCAGATCAGTTCACGCTGGCGGCAGAAACATCCGGCAAACAGTTCGTCCACGTTCTCCACCCGCGTCTTGAAAAGTCCGAATACGGCGGAGCCCGATCCCGTCATGGAGGCGTAGACCGCTCCAATGTCATACAGCCTGTCTTTGATGGCGGCAATCTCCGGATGTGACTGGAACACGCTTTCCTCGAAGTCGTTTTTCATCAGGTCTTTCCATTCTTCCACCGGCCGTCTGATGATTTCTTTCAGTGATATTTCCGGATGGTGGGGACGGATTCTGGCGTAGGCTTCACGGGTGGAGACACTGATGTCTGGCTTCACCAGCACAAGACGGTAGTCCGCCAATGAAAGGCGGACGCGCTCGAATATGTTTCCCGTACCCGTGGCGAATACGGGCTGGTTCTGGATAAAGAAGGCACAGTCGGCTCCCAGCCGTGCGGCGTATTTCTCCATTTCCTCGATGCTCAGTCCCAGCCGGAACTTTTCGTTCAGCACCTTGATCATGAACGCACAGTCGGCCGATCCTCCTCCCAGTCCCGCTCCCGTAGGGATGTGTTTGAACAGATGTATGTCGACGGGAGGGAGATGGAAAGTATCGTTCAGCAGGTTGTAAGCCTTCACTACGAGATTGTCTTCGGGCGATCCGTCGAGGGTGGTGCCGCTTACGCGAAGTCTATAAGGTGTACCGGCATTTTCCAGACGGTTCACTTCAAGCGCGTCCTGCAGGTTGATGGGATAGAAAACGGTCTCCAGGTTATGGTATCCGTCCGGACGTCTCTCCACCACGTTCAGTCCGAGATTTATTTTTGCATTGGGAAATGTAATCATGATGATATGTTTTTTAGGTTTCCCAAAAGTAATGATTTTTCTGGAATGTCGCACAAGACTTGAAGGGGTTTTTGTTTTGCGTGTCTCAAAGTCTCCTTATTTCTAGGGAATTGTGAAATCACAGGGGTATTTTTCCACCATCATTCAAACTCCAGCACGAAAGTGGTGTTCCAGCCGTTTGTGCCGGCTCTGAGCAGCGTGATGGTTCCTCCGGAGAGTTTCATGATCTGACGCGACAGGGACAGGCCGATGCCGCTGCCGTCTTTCTTGGTAGTGAAGAAGGGCACGAATATTTCTTCGGCCTCGGTCTCGGGTATGGAGGGGCCGTTGTTGCTCACGTAAATGAACACATGCTCGTCGGCCGACGAATAGGCGCGGATGTGGATGCGTCCGCTTTCCGGACCGATGGCCTGCACCGCGTTTTTTATCAGGTTGATCAGTACCTGGCGTATCAGGTTCGGGTCGGCATAAAGCATCAGGTCCGAAGGCTCGATGAGCTGGGTGAAGGCGATGTGTGGTGGAATAAGGTGCAGATTTTCTATCTGTGCCGTCAGTTCCTTGACGTAGAAAGGCTCGGGCGAGGGTTTCTGGAGCGATGAGAATTTCCGGTAGCTGTCTACAAACGAGATCAGTCCCGCCGAGGTGTCGTGGATGGCACGGATGCCTTCGTAAAGCGATGACTGTCTTACGTCGTCGCGGTGCATGAAGGTCTCGCTCAGTGACGAGATGGGGGCGATGGAGTTCATGATTTCGTGGGTCAGCACGCGGGTCAGCTTGATCCATGAGTCAAGTTCCTTGCTGTCCATCTCACTTCGGATGTCGTTCAGTGTCAGGATGCGTACCTGATGGTTGCCCAGCTGCATGACCGAGGCCCGTACGGCGAGCTGGATTTCTCCTTTTTGTGTGGACAGGTGGAGGTTGCACCGCTCGCCGGAATGCAGGTCGCGCAGACGCTGGGGCACTTCTTTCCCGTAACGTTCCAGCTGGTCGAGTGTGCCCAGTGCCGGAAGTCCCAGCAGCTTGGCCGCGGCAGGGTTGGTCTGCATGATCGAGAAATCTTCCTTCAGCACGATGATGCCTGTGCTCACCCCCGCGAGTATCTGTCCGTAGAAATGTTCCCTTTGTTCCATCAGCTGTTTTTGTTCGGCCATCATGGCCCCGAACCGGTTGAGCGTGTCCTGAAGCACCCGCTCGCCGCCGGCCAGTCCGCGCATGGGCAGACGGAAGGAGTAGTCGCGGTTGCGGATGGCTTCAAGCATGAGCCAGCTTCTTTCCTTCAGCTGCCGTTGCATGATCCAGAAGATACAGGCTGCCAGTCCGCACAATATGGCTCCGGTGATGATGTATTGTACGGTCATCGTATGGAGTCCCAGAGTGAGAACGGCAATGCCACCTATCAGCAGGACGGTGCGCGTGAGCGAAGTGCAGATGTATCTAAATGCCATAGCGTTTCATTTTGTTGTACAGGGTCTGCCGGGTCACGCCAAGCAATGTGGCGGCTTGTGAGAGGTTGCCGTTGCATTTGGCGATGGCTTTCGTGATGAGCGTACGTTCCATTTCATCGATTGTCTTCATTTCCTCTTCTTCCTGTGGGTGGGGAGCGTTTTCTCCGGAGGGATGTGGGGAGTCTGAAATTTGCAGGGTGTCGGCTGTCAGTTCCTCTCCGTCGGAAAGGATCACCGCCTTTTCCACGGTGTGCTGCAGTTCGCGGATATTACCGTACCAGGGACAGGCAAGAAGGCGTTTCTCGGCATCGGGGCTGAAGCGCTGCAGGTTGCGTCCGTATTGCGTGTTGTATTGTTCCAGAAACAGGCGGGCCAGGGGCAGGATGTCCTCACGACGTTCCCGCAGGGAGGGAATATGGAGGTGGATGGTGTTGATGCGGTAGAGCAGGTCTTCACGGAACTCTCCCCGGCGCACCATTTCGTCGAGGTTGCGGTTGGTGGCACAGATCAGGCGGATGTCGGTGGGTTGGGGCTGGTTGCTTCCCACTCTCACGAAGCTCCGTTTCTGGATGGCGGTGAGCAGCTTGGCCTGCAGGTGGTAGGGCAGGTTGGCTATTTCATCGAGAAACAGGGTGCCTCCGTTGGCGGCTTCAAAACGTCCCTCCCGGTCGGTGTGCGCATCGGTGAACGACCCTTTCACATGGCCGAACAGCTCGCTCTCGAAGAGCGATTCCGTGATGGCTCCCATGTCCACCGTCACCATCGGACCTCCGCTCCGGTTGGAGAGGCGGTGTATTTCGCGGGCCAGCATGTCCTTGCCCGTACCGTTCTCGCCGGTGATGAGGATGTTGGCATCGGTGGTGCTGACCTTTTTCACCAGAATCTTGAGCGGGCGGATGGCTTCGGAATTTCCCCAATACATGGGTCCCTGTTCCCGGACGGGAGTCGCGGCCGTTTTCTTCTTTTCCTTTCCCTTTCCTTTCTGATAAGCTTCCAGCAGGGTCTGCACCAGTCTCGTGTTGTCCCAAGGCTTCACCACAAAGTCTGTCGCCCCGTCTTTCAGTCCCGTTACGGCCAGATTGATGTCAGCGTATGCCGTGAACAGCACGACCGGCATCTGCGGACGCATGCGCTTGATCTCACGCAGCCAGTAAAGCCCCTCATTGCCGCTGTTGATGCCCGACGAAAAGTTCATGTCGAGCAGGATGAGGTCGATCGGTTCTTTCTGGAGCAGGGTGGGGAGGGTGACCGGCGAGTGGAGTGTCAGTACCCGGTTGAAGTGTTCGCCCAACAGATAATGAAGAGAGGTCAGTATATTCTGGTTGTCATCCACAACCAGCAGGGTTCCTTGTTTTGCCATTCTGTGTGTCGTTTTTTTGTTTTGCCGTTGCAAATTTATGGAAAAAAGAGACCCTCTCAAACGGAAAGGGTGACAAATAATTTGACACCGGGTGTATAAATTTTTGACACTTTCCGGGCGTGACGTTTCTTGATTGCTTCTGAAAATAAACAAGTTAGGCGTTTGGCATGGATTTTGATTGTCGGTAGGCAAGAACAAAAATGAATTTGATGATGAACGCAACAAACCACATGAAAGTCTTTTGCATGGCGATAGCCGGTTGCATCGCGCTCCACGCTCCCGCTCAGGAAGTGTGGAGCATCGACCGGTGTATGGCGTATGCCGTCGACCATAACCATACGGTGAGACAACGTCAGCTGGAGAAGAAGAATTATGAACTCGACCGCCTGCAGGCCATCGGGAATTTTCTGCCGGGAATAAGCGGAAGTACAGGGCTGCAGTATAACTACGGACGTTCGGTCGATCCTGAGACGAACACCTACAACAATGTGTCTACATTCAACAACTCGTATGCGTTGGAGGCTTCGGTCACCCTTTTCCGCGGAGGGAGTCTGGTCAACGAGCTGAGGCGTGCGAAAGCCGCCGTGCTTTTGGGAAAGGCCGCACTTCAGGAGGCGCGGGACAACACGGCTCTCGAGACCTTCCAGGCCTATATCGACGCGCTCTATTATTACGGTACCGAGCGTCTGGCGCGGAAAAAGCTGGCCGAGAGCGATTCACTGCTCTACAAGACTCGCCGGCAGGAGGAGCTGGGACTGAAGGGGATGGCCGATGTGGCTCAGATGGAGGCCCAGCAGGCTACCGACGCCTATAACCTGACCCACCAGCGCAACCTTTTCACTACGGCCATGCTGGTGCTGAAACAGAAGATGAACTTTCCGGCTGCGGATTCCCTGACGCTCGACACCTGTCTGCTCGATGCGGAGGCAATCTCACTGGCGGAACTTTCGGCGGAGTGTCCGGAGGAGGTGGTGAGCATTGCGTTGAGTGTCAATCCCACGCTGCGGCAGGCGGAGATGAACAAGCGTATCGCCCTCATGCAGCGCAAGGGGTCGTGGGCCAACATCCTGCCCCAGATTTCTTTCTTCGCGGGAGTCTCCTCGTCCTATTATAAGGAACTTCATAAAAGCGGATACGACCGTTTCGGGCGGCAGTTCGACAACAACTTGGGACAGTATTTCGGCCTGAGCATGAGCATTCCGCTCTTCAACCGCTTTTCAGGCGTGGTGAGCATGCGCCAGGCGCGCAACAACTACCGCATTGCGGGCGAGCAGTATGAGGAGCAGAAAACGGAACTCCAGAAACTGGTGCTCCAGGCGGTGCACGACCGGGAGGGCTATCTGAAAGAGACCCTGCAGATGGAGAAAAAGGTGGCGTCCGATTCGGTGGCCTACCGCGTGACCCGCCGCAAGTTCGAGGAGGGACTGATGTCCTCGCTCGATGTGCAGCACAACGCTTCCACACTGTTGGAAAGCGAGACCCTTCTTCTGCAGAGCAAACTCACCTATCTGCTGAAATGCAGGCTTGTGGACTACTACAAGGGAAAACCGGTGATAAATAATGAACAATTAATAGTTAATAATTAATAATTCTGTTTTTGTGCCGTTGTTGCCACAAGCATTAATCATCAACTATTAATTGTTAACTATCGACTATTAATTATTAACCGTTAACTATCAACTGACATCATGGATATTCAACTGGAAAAGAAAAAAGGAATCAAGAAGCAGCACATCCCCTATATCGTGGGAGGAGGCATCGTACTGGCACTGCTGCTTTGGATTGTGTTCGGCAACCACGCGTCTACGCTCAAGGTGGACGGACGCTCACTGAACATTGCCGATGTGACGTACGGAGAGTTCAACGACTATATCCGGGTAAACGGGCAGGTGCAGCCCATCTCTGTCGTGCAGCTCAGTCCCGAAGAGGGCGGTATCGTGCAGGAGAAAGTGGTGGAGGAAGGCGCGCACGTGAAGAAGGGCGACGTGATTCTCCGCCTGAGCAACTCGAACCTCGACCTGCAGATTCTGAACGCCGAGTCGGAACTGGCCGAGAAGCAGAACCTGCTCCGCAACACGCAGGTCACCATGCAGCAGGACAAGCTGAACAACGAGACCGAGAAGGTGCAGCTCGACATCGACACCCGGCGCAAGCAGCGCACTTACCGCCAGTATGAGCGTCTTTACAAGGAACGTCTCATCAGCCGCGAGGAGTATCTCCAGGCCAAGGAGGATTATGAGGTATCGCTGAAAAAGCACGGACTGGTTACGGAGCGGCTGGTGCAGGACTCCATCTACCGTACCATCCAGATGGACCAGATGGAGGAGAATCTTCAGAACATGCGCCAGAACGTGCTGCTGATCCGCGAGCGGAAGGACAAACTGGAAGTGCGCGCCCCGATTGACGGGGAACTGGGTCTGCTCGACGCAGAGCTGGGACAGAACATCACCGCGGGCCAGATGGTGGGCCAGATCAATGATCTCTCGGATTTCAAGATCGAGGCGATGATTGACGAGCACTATATCGACCGGGTGACCAACGGACTTCCCGCCACTTTCGAGCGTCAGGGGTCGCAGTTCAACCTGAAAGTGCGCAAGGTCTATCCTGAAGTGCGCGACGGACGTTTCCGCACCGACTTCATCTTCCAGGGTACACGCCCCGAGAACATCCGCAGCGGACAGACGTATTATATCGACCTCCAGTTGGGCGAGCCTACCCAGAGCGTGCTCATCCCGAAGGGCACTTTCTTCCAGGTGACGGGCGGAAACTGGATCTTCGTGGTCGACAAGGACGGGAAGAAGGCCTATCGCCGTAAAATACGCATCGGTCGCCAGAACCCCCAGTATTATGAAGTGGTTGAGGGGCTGGAGAAAGGCGAGCGCGTCATCGTGTCGGGCTACGAGAGCTATAAGGACAATGAGGTCTTGATACTGAGATAAGTTGTTGGTTTCCAGAGACGGGATCCGGAATGAAAAAACGCCTTGACGTTTTACCGAAAACGTCCTTACGTTTTGATCAAAACGCCTTGACGTTTTTCCGGAGCCTTCCGGAGAGAAAAAATAAGGATATAAAAACATATAAATTCAATACGGTTATGAGAAGATTCATTTTAATGTCAATAGTGCTTTTGGGAATGGGAAGCCTGGTGTCGTGCCTGGCCGGAAACAGAGTGACAGAAGAGCGCCGGGTGGAAGGGTTCCGCTCGATCGATATCAACGGGGTGGCGTCGGTATGTTTCACGCAGGCTGATGCGTATGCGTTCCGGATGGAAGGCGACGAGAATCTGGTGAAGGCCACTTCGGCCGAGGTGGAGGACGGCACGCTTGTGGTCAGCCAGCGTAAGGTCAGGAAATCGAACAAGGGACTGACCATCTACATTTCGGCTCCCGAACTGGAAGCGGTCTCGTTCAACGGAGTAGGCTCGTTCCGTTGCAAGGACCGTCTGGATGCGGACGACATCCGCTTTGATGTGGATGCCGTAGGGACTCTCAGTGTGGACGACCTGCATTGCCGCAACCTGACGCTGGATTTTGACGGAGTGGGAGACGCGTCCCTGCACGTGGATTGTGACATGCTGGAGGCTGAGGTGGACGGAGTGGGCAGTGTGACGCTGAGCGGCCGGGCCGGAAACAGCAAGATCAGCAGGAGCGGCGTAGGAAGCTGCAACGTGCGTAACCTGAAAGTGGGGGAATAGTCACTGTCCGTTATTCATTATCAATTATTGACTGTCAACATGAAAACTTATTTTACCTTTCTGGAGCGCAACAAGCTCTTTACGCTGGTCAACGTGGCCGGCCTGAGCATCTCGCTGATGTTCGTGCTCCTTATCGCGAATATGGTGACGCGACAGCTCACCGTGGACAAGGACCTGCCCGATGCCGACCGTATCTCGGTGATGGCCAACGAATATTGGGCGGGAGGACATTATAATCTGGGCGACCGCCTGCAGAGCCGCTATCCCGAGATAGAGGACTGGTGCGCCCTGAGCATCTCGAACCCTTATGTGCAGACCGGCGACAAGCCCGTGCAGCTGCTGGGGGCCTCGGTGAAGAAAAACTTTTTCGAGTTTTTCCGCTTCCCTCTGCTGGAGGGCGACCGCAGGAATCTGCTGACCGACAACAACAGCATCGTGCTCACCCGTTCGGCTGCCGTCCGTCTGTTCGGCACGGAGCACGCCTTGGGGAAAACGCTCACGGTGATTCCCTGCGACAAGGGGACGTTTACCGTGACCGGAATCATCGAGGACATCGACAACTCCGTCATCCCTTCCGACATCGAGGCGTTCATCCCCTTCGAGAACATGAAGTACATCAACTGGGGCTGCTCGATCGAGTGTACACATATGAACAACGCCGCAGGCTCCGTGCTTTTCTTCCGTTCCGCTCCGGGCACCGACCTGAACCGGAAGGCGGACGATGTGATGGACTACCTGAGGGAGTTCTTCTGGATATACAAGAACAGTGACTCGTACAAGCAGCTGCAGTTTATCCCCTGGCACGACTTCTATTTCTCCGATATACCAGCTACGATGTCCTTGAACCAGTATGACTTCAAGCTGGTGGTGATCTTCATCACCGTGGGCGTGCTCATTCTCCTGATGGCCGTGCTGAACTACATCAGCATGAGCGTGGCGCAGACCAGCTATCGGGCCAAGGAGATGGCCACACGCCGCCTGCTCGGTTCGTCGCGCCGGAGCATTTTCTGGCGGCTGATCGTGGAGTCACTGCTGCTCACGTTCGTTTCGTTCGTCATCGGATTCATTCTGGCCAAGGCTGCCGAGCCTACCGCCATTGAGCTGCTCAATGCCAAGATCGACTTGGTGGGCGACCTTGATGCGGTGACCGCCGCCGTGTATATCGTGTTCATCCTGCTGCTGGCCTTTCTTTCGGGTTTCGTCCCCGCCACGGTGCTTTCAAACTATAATCCCATGGACGTGGTGAAGGGAACGTTCCGGCGCAAGACGAAGGCCGTCTACCTCCGCACGCTCCACATCGTGCAGAGCGGACTGACCATCGCTCTGCTCACCTGTTCGGCCTATCTCTCCGTGCAGATCTACCGTATCGCGCACGCGCCGTTGGGCTATGAGTTCGGCAATGTGCTGACCTATCCGTCGATAGGCGAGCAGAAGGACCTGCAGGTTTTCCGCGAGGAGGCCATGAAACTGCCTTTCGTGAAGAACGTGTCGTTTTCGTGCGGACTGCCGCTGAACGGAGGAAACAACAACACGACCTACATCCCTTCGGCCGACAGCACGCTGGAGATGAGTTTCCAGACCTTTATCGTCGATTCGGCTTTCCTCGACATCTATCACATTCGGATTGTCGACGACCGCCACACACCGATGGGAGGCAACAATCTCTTCATGAGCGAAGGCGCGATGAAGACGCTGGCCACCATCGGGGCCACGGATCATTTCACGAGCGACAATTACGGGCAGATACAGATAGCGGGCGTATTCAAGGACTTCCGGATCCGGCGCGACCTGATAGACAACGACGTCCATCCGCTCCAGATACAGATCCAGCACCCCGACAGCATCTACCCGTGGGACGTGTCAGTGGAGGTGCAGGGCGGTGACCTGAAAGCCTACAAGAAGGAGCTGGACGACCTGTTCAGGATAGCCGCCAAGGATTTCTCTTTCGACTCACAATGGTACGACGTGCAGTTAAGGGATCTGTATTCCGACTTCTACCGCATGAACCGTCTGATGGGCATCTTCACCGGGGCCGCCCTGCTCATCTCCCTGTTGGGTCTGACGGCGATGAGCATCTATTTCATCGCCCAGCGCAAGCGTGACATGGCTATCCGCAAGGTGTTCGGCTCCAGCTCGACGGGCGAGCGCATGCGTCTGATGCGTTTCTCTCTGGTCTCTATTCTGGTGAGCCTGTTGCTTGCCGTGCCTTTGGCTGTGTTCGGAGTCGTCCAGATTGACCGTATCGTGACCTATGAGAGTGCGTTTCCGTGGTGGGTTCCGTTGGCGGCTTTCATCGCCGTGACCCTGATTTCCCTCGGCTCGGTATGGCTCATCAGCCTGAAGGCCACCCGCGAGAATCCGGTGGAGAACCTGAAGACGGAATAAACATTTTAAATGAAGAATGAAGAATGAAGAACTTCTGGAAATGAAGAATGCCGTTATTTATTCTTAACTATTAATTATTAATTAACTATTGATTGCCAACATGAAAACTCTGATACGCAACTTTACGCACACCTTCCGGCGGTTCTTTACTGCTAGTGTGCTGAACATCGTGGGTCTGGCCGTCGCCTTCGCCTCGTTCTTCGTCATCATGACGCAGGTGGATTACGATCTGAATTTCAACAAGGGATACAAGGATTACGACAGGATTTACCGGCTGGAGTTCGATCAGGGAGACGACAACGGATGGCAGTCAAATTTGCCACGTCCTTTCTGCGAACAGCTTGTCAGAAGCAGTTCTCCGTATATCGAGTCCATGTCGTTGCTGGACTGGGACATGGGAGCGGATTTCGAGGTGGACGGACACTTGTTCCATGGGATGGTGCAGAAAGGGTTCGGGAATTTTGTGGACGTGTTCAGTCCCGAAATGGTGTGCGGAAACGCGGACGCGCTCGATGTGGAGGACCACATATTGATTTCGCAGTCGATGGCGTTGCGTTTTTTCGGCACGGCGGACGCGGTGGGGAAAACCGTGTTCTTCGGGAAAAAAGCGGACAACCAGCCGCTGGTGGTGGGAGGTGTCTACAAGGACTTTCCGGAGAACACCCAGCTGGGGAATCCCGTATTCATGCCGTGCCATGACCGGGACAACAAGGATTACTGGAATGCGTGGAATTATCGCTGTTACGTGCGTCTGAGCGATCCGTCGCAGGCGGACGAGATTCAGCGGAAGGTCATGGAAAAAACGGCTGAGATGGATCCTTTCGGACCTACGGTCGTGGTGAAGGGGAGGACGGATTTCTTCCGTCTTGTGCCCTTGTCTGAGGTGCATTTCTCCACCGGGACGGGCGGCACGAGCCGCACCACGGTGTATCTTCTTCTGTGCGTGTCGTTCCTGATTGTCGTGGTCGCCGTAATCAATTTCCTTAATTTTACGCTTGCGGAGACTCCCACGCGCGTCAAGAGTATCAACACGCAGAAGGTGCTGGGAGCGTCTGTCCGTTCGCTCCGGGCGAGCCTTGTGGGGGAGTCGGTGCTTGTCAGTGTTTCCGCTTTCCTGCTCTCGTTGCTGCTTCTTCTGGCTTTGCACGATTCGGGAGTGCAGGATCTGGTGACCGCCGACCTGACGCTGGGGAAACATCCCGGCCTTCTGTCGGCCACGGCTGCGCTGAGCGTGTTCATGGGAGTGGCGGCCGGCGTGTATCCTTCGCGTTATGTCACGTCTTTTCCTCCGGCGCTGGTGCTGAAAGGTTCGTTCGGCCTGTCGCCCAAGGGGCGGCGTTTGCGTACGGCGTTGGTTTGCGTGCAGTTCTTCGTGTCGTTTGTGCTGGTTATCGCCATCGGCATCATGTATGCGCAGAGCCGGTACATCCGTGTGTCCGACTATGGTTATGCCCGCGACGCCATTGTGGTGGGCGAGATGACGCAGGACGCCATCATGCGGCAGGATGCCGTCGTCGACGAGCTTTCCCGTGTGTCGGGAGTGGAGGGCGTGGCCTTGTCGCAGTTCGTGCTCAGTTCCGGCGACGACTACATGTCGTGGGGATGGGGAGAAGGAGACAAGATGGTGAACGCTGACATTCTTCCGGTGGACTATCGTTATTTCGATGTGATGGGCATCCGCATCACCGAGGGGAGGGGGTTCAAGCCGACCGACTCCAACGCGTTCATCTTCAACGAGACCGCGCACAGGAAATATCCGTGGCTCACGCTTGGCGAGCCTCCGGCTGATCTGGACTTCGGCGACGGCACGCTGCCGTGCGAGTTGGTGGGCTTCTGCGAGAATGTGAGATACACCACGTTCCGCAGCGACAACGAGGAGCGTCCGATGGCTTTCATCCTGTACGGGAAGGAACTCAAGAGTATGTGGTGGCCGATGACCGTCAACGTCCGCGTCTCCGCCGGCACGGACAAGGTGGAGGTGGTGCGCTCGCTCCAGAAGGCGATGGAGAAGTTCACTCCGGGCCACGACTTCAACTTCCGCTTCATGGACCGCGTGCTGGACGACGCCTACCGCAACGAGCTTCGCTTCACCCGCCAGATTCTGCTTTTCTCCCTTCTCGCCATCGTGATCAGCATGATCGGGGTGTTCGGCCTGACGATGTTCGAGAGCGAGTACCGGCGGAAGGAGATCGGCATCCGCAAGATATTCGGGAGCACCACGGGCGAGATACTCCGCATGTTCAACCGGCGTTACCTGTATATATTGCTGGGGTGCTTCGTGGCGGCGGCTCCCTTCGGCTGGTGGATCGGCCATCATTGGCTGGAAGGGTTTGCCGAGAAGACCCCCATACGCGCGTGGATCTTCCTCGCCTCGTTCCTTGTGGTGACCTGTGTCACGCTGCTTACGGTGACGGTGCAGAGCTGGCGCACGGCCAGCGAGAACCCGGCCAGCTCGATAAAGACGGAATGAATTAAATGAAGAATGAGGAGTGAAGAATGAATTAATAATGAATAATTAAGAGTGGGTGCCGCCATCCGTTCTTCATTCCTCATTCTTCATTATTAACTGTTAATTATTAATTGTTTAAAGTATGAATACGATTGTCAGAAACCTGTTTTATACATTGGGGCGTTTCCGGCTCGCTTCGTCGCTCAATCTGCTGGGGATGTCGGGGGCTTTCGCCGCCTTCGTGGTCATCATGATGAAAGTGGGCTATGAGCGCAGCTTCGACACCTGTTATCCCGACGCCGGGAGGGTGGTGATGCTCGACACGCACATCGACGGCGGCCCTTCGTACTTCGGGGCCATCCTTCCCCGAGGGATGATCGACTATGTGATCGAGCGCGTCCCCGGAGTGGAGTGCGGAAGCATTTTCGCCAAGTCGTGGGGGAAGGTGGCTTTCTGCACCGATCCCGACAACCCCTCCTATTTCATGGAGGAGCCATACGCCGTCTACAAAAGCTTCGCGCAGACGGTGGGGATGGAGTTTGTGGAAGGCAACGCCGAGGGGATGGACGCTCCCGACGGGATGCTGATGTCGGAAAGCATGGCGCGCAGGTTCTTCCCCGAAGGGAACGCCGTGGGGTCGTATGTGTACCGGAACGGCGACTGCTGGGTGTCTGACGAGGATGTCATCCGATACCGCGTGTGCGGAGTCTACAAGGACTTCCCGGAGAACTCCCAGTTTGCCGACAATCCGCTTTTCATCCGCATGAACGACATCCAGAAGGACCACTGGCTGAGTTACAACTTCTGCGGATTCCTCCGCCTGAAGCCGGGCGTGACTCCCGAGGACATCCGGATCCAGATGGACAAGGCGGGGGTGAACGAACGTCTGAAGGACGACTCGGAGTCCGTTTTCGAGGCGTACGTCCTTCCGCTGCCCGATGTCTACTATGAGTATAAAGGCAACGACTTTCTGAGGACCGGAAGCCGCCAGGACCTGTATCTGCTGGTCAGCATCGCCCTGCTGATCATTCTGGTGGCGGCGGTCAACCTGATCAATTTCAGCACGGCGCTCACCCCGATGCGCATCCGGAGCATCAACACGCAAAAGGTGCTCGGAAGCCCTGTCGGCACGCTGCGTCTCGGTCTGGTGTGCGAGTCGGTGAGCATCGCGTTCCTCGCATGGCTGCTCTCGCTGGCGCTGGTGGCCTGTCTGGGCCGCACGGGCGGTCTCGACTTCCTTCATTTCACGCCCTCGCTCGTGCTTTATTGGAAGCCCGTGGCGCTGAGCGGCGTGATTTCGTTGGCGGTGGGCGCGTTGGCCGGACTCTATCCCGCGTTCTACATGACTTCCTTCCCTCCCGCCATGATGCTGAAGGGCAACTTCGCGCTTTCGGGGAAGGGGAAGCGTCTGCGTACGTGCCTCATCGGATTCCAGTATGTCATCTCGCTCGTGCTGATCATCGTCACCGCGTTCATCTGGATGCAGAACAACTACATGCGGCGGTATGAGCTGGGCGTGGACCGCGACCAGCTTCTGATAGCCGCCCTGCCGGGACTTCCTGTCACAAGCTCCATGTATCAGGGATTCGACCACCAGCTGAAAGGATGTGCCGAGATAGCTGATGTGGCTTATGCGAATGTGAAACTGGGAGGCATGAACGTGTACAGCACCTATCCGCTGGAATACAAGGACAAGGAGGCGGGGGCGTTCCTGATCAACGTGACACCCAACTTCCTTTCCACGATGGGCATCAAGGTGGAGGAGGGGCGCGGCTTCCTTCCGAACGACTCCATCCGGACCGGACGGCTGAACTTCGTTGCTACACGCAACGCGAAGGAGATGATGGGCATCCCCGTGGGCGAGACGTTCGACTTCAATCCGTGGGGGAAGCAGGCTTCGGTGGTGGGCTATGTGAACAACCTGCAGCTTACCTCCCTGCACAAGGCGGACGACGTGCCTTTCGTGTTCGTCACCAATCCGGTGTTCGACTCGCTGAAGCTGCAGTACGCCTATATCCGCGTGAAGGCGGGGAGCGATATGGACGCCGCGCTGGCGCATGTGCGTGAGGCGTTGGAGCGGAATTTCGAGGGCTATTCCATCGACGTGGAATTCTTCGACAGGGTCTACGCCTCGCTCTACCAGAAAGAGGCCGACCAGCAGCATATCGTGACGCTGTTCAGTGTGCTGGCTATCCTGATTTCGTTGGTGGGCGTGTTCGGACTGGTCATATTCGAGGCGGAATACCGTAGGAAGGAAATCGGTATCAGGAAGGTGTTCGGAGCTTCCACGGGTGAGATTCTCTGGATGTTCAACCGTATCTATCTGCGTATTGTGGTGATATGCTTTATCTTGTCTGTGCCGGCAGCTTATTATGCGGTAAATGAGTGGCTGAAAAGTTTCAGTGTGCGCGTCAGTATGTCGTGGTGGGTGTTTGCGCTGGCTCTTGTGGTGGTGGCGCTCATCACGCAGACAACCGTTACCATACAGAACTTCCGGACCGCCCGCGCGAACCCGGCCGACTCGATAAAAACGGAATGAATTTAAATGAATAATTTTTCCTGTAGAGCAAGGGCCGCCTGCCCGGAAACATCTGTGCGGATGCATTCGGGCGGGCAATTCCCACTCCTGCAAGATATGGCTGTTCGTCGTTACTGTTAACTTCCTACAGTTTCTGGTCAGAAATCAGACGTACGATGCGGGTTTTACTCTGTGCACTTTTCGTGAGTAGATATACATGTTTGTACGCGTCGCGGTTCAGTTCGGTGGGCGAACCGTTAATCAGGATGATATTCCGGTCATTGGCGAACTTCAGAATACCGTTCACGTTGTTCGGATGCAGTTTCCCGATTTCGTCCATCATGCAATGAAGCTTGAAATCCTTGAATTTCCGCGAAGCCCCTTCCTTGAATACATTCAGCAGCATGATGTTGATCATGGCTTTCACCAGAATGTCCGTACCCTCAGAACCTACGTTCGAGAGCTTTTCTACAAACCCCGTATCATTGTCGTTCTCAATGATACGGAAACGGAGCTCGAACGAATCATACAAGCGGATACTTTCGTAGCGGTAGGCATGGATTTCCTTGATGAAATTGCGCAGCAGAGCAATCGCCTCCTGTTTCACCAGCTGTTCGTTCTCAGAAGAAAACAGGTTGGTGTCCGGGGTAAGGTCATACGCATGTTCCGTGTAATATTTGTGGATGGCACGCAGACAGTTCACTACCCGGTTGCCGCTTTCTTCCACTTTCATTTCGATGCATTGGATGACTCCCACGAAATTACATGTCTCGAATCCTTTGTTCACCATACCGATGAGATGCTGGATGTCGTCTTCAGAAGCGGTCAGCATCGAAGCATCCATACTGATGCGCTTGAAGATGTCGGAATGTTCATTGTTGATACGGCGTACAAACTCGCTGATCTTGTTTTCTTCCACAAAGTCCGACAGTTCATCTGCAAAACGTATGTACTCCCAGTCGTCGGCGAAGTGAGTCTGGAACTTGAATGTGTTGTCCTCGTCAAAATGTCCGGTGAAGAGATTCACCTCCTTTCGCAGACGGTTCTGGAGTGTGAGATACTGGTTGTCTGCCCGGCTCAATTCGGCAATCAGTTCCACGCACGATTTTTGCACGGTCGTGTCATGCAGGGAATATTCGTCGCTGAAGACATCCTGATGCGCCTTGTACCAGTTGTAGGCCGCAATCTTCTTGTAAGCCTCTTGGTCGGCCTCCAGCCGTGAAGCCTCTTGTCCGGCCTGCGCCACTTCCCTGTCCAACCGTTCGATTTGTTCCTGCAGGACGGCAGTTTCTTTCTTCAGTTCTTCTTTTTCCCGGTGGAGATTCTGTTTCAGTTCCGTCTGCTTCCTTTTCCATTCCGGGATATGGTCAATCAGGTCACGCTTGTCCTTTCGGTATTCGATAATCAGTGCCGCATGGTCTTTGATGAACAGCAGTTCCCGGTCAATCTCCTCCAGCTGTCCTGCGATTTGTTGCAGACGTTCCGTATCCGCTCCTTGCGAATGTAGTTCCTGCTTCATTTGCTGTTCGTATTCTGATTTCTCTTTCCGGATACGTTCCTCTTCATCTTTGTCTTCTTTCCGGACAGTTTCGGCCATGCGGTCTTTTTCCTGTACCACCCGTTGCTGCAGTTCGTTCCATTCCTGTTTCAGCCGGTTGAGTTCATCGCTTTTTTCCCGGTTCAGGTTGTTCAACTTTTCTTCCGTCAGCCGCAGCTCAGTCTGCAGTCTGCCTTTCTTCTGTTCCAGCTCGTCCAGTTTGCGGCGGCATTCCTCTTCCGCCCTCTTTTTCCATTCCTCCAGGTCAAGCATGTCCTGCTGATATTGCTGCTCCAGCTTTTCCTGCTCATATTCCTGCAGACTGATGATGTCTTTCTGCTCCTTGATTTTAGGCTGGTATTTGGCCTTGAGCTGTTCGGCAAGAGCTTCCTTCTCTTTTTGCAGCTGTTGTATGGCCGAAGCGATTTTTTTCAGGCGCGCTTCTCCGGCATCCTTTTCCGCCTGATAGTCGTTGATGGATTTGATATGGTGTTCAACGGCATCCAGCGAGAGAGTGATTCCATAGAATGAGTTCCCCCCCTCATCGGCGAGCTGCGGTTCGAGATCGGTCTGCCAGAGAATCGATTCGTCGCACAACTTTCCGATATTGTCCTCCCAACCTCTTTTGTGTTCTTTCAGCCATCCCTGCAGCGTACGTCTGCTGTTTTTCAGGAATGTATCCAGCTCTTCCATACGTGGGCGGAGCCGGAGCAGTTCGGACTGCAACTGTGACAGGGCATCTTCCTTCTGCTTGTTTCCCCTTTGCAGCTCTTCTTCCCATTGCAGAGTCAGCTCCTTGATGGCCAGCTGCGAATTGTCCATGCGGTTCTGCTTGTTGGCATGTAGTCCGGTATATGACTGTATACGGTGTTTCAGTTCCTCCTGTTCTTCCTCGAAGTACCGTTCTTTCCGGCAGAGCTTCATCTGATAGTCAATGGCGGTAAGTTCATTCTGCCTGTCACTCTTTTCAGGGTGGAGCCGGAGCGAAAGTTCCTCGTATTTCCGGTAGACGGCCTCGGTGGCATCTTCATATTGCTGCCGTGCCTGCCCGATGCGTGAATTGCACGTATTGTTCAAGTCCTCCAGCTGGCGTATTTTCGCTTCGTGGATTTTGTTCCATTGCCGTTCGAGACTTTGGATGAGCGATTTGTATTTGGTGGATATTTCCGTATAGTGCGAAGTGAGGATACGCTGCTCTTCCAGTAAGCCTTGCCGGCGGTTCTTCCATTCGTCTTCGCGTGCCGCGCGTTCGATGGCCGGTTCGATTTGCAGCAGTTCATATTCTTCCTGCTTCTTCAGCGCTTTCTGGAGTTCGTTGTTCAATACGGCCAGTTCTTCCTGCATCTTGTCGCTCCTCCGGCGTGACTGTTCTTGCAGTTCCTGTCTGCGGGCAATGAACCGGCCCCGTTCGGTTTCCGCCTGCTGCTTCTTTTCGTTCCATTGCGGAAGCAGGCTGACCGACTTGCGGTAGGCGGCGGCCAGTTCGCGGCATCCCTGCAGGAGAGCCGCCTGCTGGCGTGAAACCTGTTGCGAAAGCATGACAATCTCTTTCGCCTGCTTCTGTGTCTCCCGTTTCTGGAATTCTTCGATGTCGTGCAGACGGGTTTCAAAATTCTTGAGATGCTCCTTGTAGGTGTTGAGGTCGATTCCTGTCTCGTCTTCGTTGATGGACGAGATGATGGTCTTCTTGATAAACTCGGCGTCGAGTTTCGAGTTCAGGAGCACATTTTGGATTGTGCGCGGAATATTCTGGTACTGTTTGCTCTCCATGAGCGAATAGCGGCTCATGTCGGGGTCCGTGCCGTTGCCATAGAGGATGTTGCGGTATTCATCGTAGGTATAGATGATGCGTGAATAATCTACGTCGTACTGGTCGAGTGCCGCGCGGATACGGTCGGTGCCGCTGTAGGCTGTACGGGTCTCGTCGATGAAGAACTCCTTGCGGTAGGGAGAATCAATGAAGCGGTAGCACACGCGCCCCATCGACTTGAAGCTCAGGATGCAGAAAGCTCCCCGGCCGGTAGCCACTTCATAGATGATGTATGAGTTGGAATAGGGGAAATAATATTCCGTATAGCTCTGTTTTTCTACCGGAATGCCCAGTTTCTGGGTGTCGGCGTTGTAGAAAAAAAGAATGGCGCGCAGTACCGTACTTTTCCCCACTCCTTGGGTGCCGATGAAATGCACGTTCCCGTCCAGGTAAATGTCGTCGGCGTATGAAATGTTTGCGCTGTTGATAAATATGATTCTATTCAGGTTTCTCATTTTCTTCTTCTGTTTCGTCGTAAATTCGGATGCTTTCAATCAGTCTTTCCAGATAGTGCCATGCACTTGTCGCCTTATAGGTGTTGGTGTTTTCGTTCTCCAGCTCGATGAACGATTCTTTGGTGAGCTGCCGGATGATGTTGTCGAGTACATCCTTGCGCACGTCCCGGTCGGAAAAATGTTTCCTCATTCCGTCCAGCTTGTTCTGGAGCACCACGTTGAGGTTGGCTTCCACCAGTATCTGTTCCGGCTGGAAGCGGCAGCCCGCGCCGAAGGTTTCGTCGTAGGTCTTGAACAGGTCGAGCACGTCAATCCAGTAATAGGCACGCAGGATTTTCTGTTCAAGGGTGGTCCGGGGTTCTGTCCGCGAGAAATAGAAATATTCGTTCCCGCGTTCCAAGGTATAGCCTATTTGTGCAAAATAGAGCGAGAGGGCCTCGAAATTGTCGTCAATCGTTTCATACATGTCTTTCACCGACTCGTTGCAGCTGTTTGAGCAGATGAACAGCCCTTTCTGCAGATAGTCGAAGATGTCGGATGTATGGTCAGGTATTTGTATGTTCAGTTCCATGAATGGTTGGGATAATAGGGTTTCTGAAATAGGCGTTCTGCCGGGTCTGCATGAAAACGCTTCGGCGTTTTGGCTGAAACACCGAAGCGTTTTTCTCAGGCCGGATAAACTTTGGCATATTCGTATTCTTTGTAGATGCCGGATTGTTCGCTGATGCGGAACTGGTTTTCGTAAAGCGACACCATCTGGCAGAAGAGGGTGGTGCGTTCCAGCTCGCTCACTTCACGCTTGAAAGAATAGCGCATGAGGTAGGAAAACAAGTCTTCCGGTTCCGCTTTTTCGTTGTTCCATTTCGCCTGAGCCTGTGCCTGCAGATAGTTGCCGGCCGTTTCGTCGAGGTCGATGACCTCCTCGTAGAGGGAGGGTATCTCCATGTCTTCCTCGCTGAATGCGCCCGCTTCATTCTTGCGTACGGCATCGCGCATCTGCAGGTTTTTCAGCACCTTCAGTATCACGGGGCGTGCCTCATCGCTGTTCAGGTAGCCGACGGAGAGCTTGAATGATGACGGAGGATTGCCTTCCATCAGCACCGAGTGTTCGTGTGACACCACTTCGGCAAGATTGCTTCTTGAGCGTAGCTCGAACGTGTCGTGCAGGTATTTCACTTTCCGGATTTTTTCCACCAGAATCACCTGGCTCTTGATTTGGTTCAGGTAATTGATGATGTCTTGCTGTGCACGTATCAGGCTGTGTGCCGAAAGCTGTAGCTCGCTCCTCAGTTCGAGCAGGATGCGCTGCAGCTCCTCGTCGGTGGCCTGCTGGAAGAATTGCCTTTCCTCGTGCAGAATCAGATTCTCGGTGGTGTCAATGAGCCGTTGGATGTTGATGCGTTTCTTGTCCAGATTCTCCAGCTTGGCAATCTTAATCTGATAGGTCGGCTCGTGCTTGAAAGCATGGTCGATGCTGCTTTGGAGGTTGATGACATTGCGGATGGTGGTACGGGCTATTTTCTGGAAAGTCATCTTGATGTTTCTCACGTAGCTTTCCTTGCGTGAGGCAATCTGCTCTTTGTCGTAATAGTCCATCAGTTCATGCAGGAAATCGATGTTCTCGTCTATGGCAGCCGTGTTGATGTCTTCGTTGGCTTCGAGCAGCAGTTCAAAAAAATCCAGAAAGCGTGCGTCCAGCTCCACGAAGTTCCCGTTTTGCCGGATCACTTCTTTTTCCATAAGCAGTTTCAGGCGGTTTTCGTCATCTTTCAGCAGGGCGAGTGCGTCAGAATAGCGGAAGCTGAGCGATTTTCTTTTCTCGAACATTTCTGTGAGCAGTCCTTTGGCCGCCGCAATGGTGCTTGTTATTTCGTGTATGGATCGGAATACGTACATAGTTTAGTTTGAAAATCCGGGCAAAGTTATAACTTGTGGCCTTATAATCCTAATCTTTGGATGGCGAAATTGGCGTCAGGGGTTCGTCGGTTGTCCGGGAAAGAGCCTTGAAAACCGGAGCGGGGTGTGAAATCTCAGTCTCGAAGCCGTACCAATAGCAGAGGTCCGAGCCGGAATCGGCCAGGCGGCAGAGCCGCAATTTTTCGTGATAGCTGCCGAAACAGATTTTCCACCGCTCGGGTGGAAGTACGTGTTTGGTGCGTACTTTTTCGGCCGGCGTTTTTTTGAGCGACATGCCCGCCTCGATCCATGCCAGGCTGACCTGCGTGAGATACGCCGGGTAATGGAGCTTGCAGAAATCATAGAGGATGAGTCCACGGCGTTCCAGTCCCAGCGGCTGGTCTGCGACACCTGTCCGGATGAGATGGTTCAGGAAGCGGGGCAGGAAATCATCCTGCTCCGTAATCAGGTTCCGCGTGACGGATTGCCATGCTCTGGCGTTATAGAATCCGTCCACAAGGCGTGAAAGCAGACGTGCGGTCTGCAGTTCGTCAGGAGTGATTTCACGGGTCCGCAACACTTCATAAGGCGGTAGTGAGGCATATCGGATGCCCAGTTCTTCCGCACGTCGGCGCATTTCAGTGCCCGGAAGCACTTTCAGCGATTCCAGCTGTATTTCGGCAGCCCGGTAGGAGGCCAGCGTGCGGATATCCTCCACAATCTGGGAGAGACGGTAAAGCGGAAGTCCCGCGATGAGGTCGGCGTGTGTCTCGAGATTGTTCAGATGGCAGAGGTAACGCAGTCCTTCGAGTGCATCATCCAGCTTGCCTGCCCTCCGGCTTGCGGCAAGCACATCCGCGTGCAGACTCTGGATGCCTGCTTCCAGATGCAGCATCCCCTTGGGCATGTCGGAAAGTCCGGCTTTCAGTTCATCCGAAAGCAATGCCGGATGGATTTCAAGATGAAAGCGCATGTCTGGAAATTCTCTGAACAGGCCGAGCAGGTCCTTGGCGCGCCGGTTGTTGTAGTTGAACGTGCGGTCCAGAACGCGTATGTCGCGTATGCCGTGCGCGTGGATGGTCTCGATCCGGGTTCGTATCGCTTCGACGGGAAGCGTGCGTACGGGCTTTTCCGCACCGCTCACGCAGAATGTGCATGTGTTGAAACATCCCCGTGTGGTTTCAAGCTGGACAAACGGTTTGCTCCAGTTGAAAAACATGCTTTTTTCGGGCGGTACCAGGCGGTCGAATGCCTTTACGCGTGCCAGTCCGTTGTCGTGATAATTGTCCTCCGTGTCCAGATAGCAGAGGCCTTTCACTTCTCCCCATTCTTCCTGACGGTCCCATATCTCCAGCCATTGTGGAAACGACTCTTCTCCTTCTCCGCGGAATACAGCGTTGACAAACGGGTTTCGGCGGAGGAAACTTTCATTCTCACCTAAAAACTCAGGGCCTCCCAGTACGACAGTACAATCGGGGAGGAGAGCTTTTGTGCGGCAAAGTATGTGCATCAGCATTTCATGGTTGAAGAGCCAGCAGGTGGCCGCCACGATGTCGGGTTTTCGTGCGTCAATCAGACCGGCCGTCTGTCCCGGATTTTCATTGACCGTAGCCGATATGCTGTCCCATTCGTAAGAGGTGTTGTCCATGACCTGTGCGTGGAGTGCCGGCAGGGCAAGCGATGCGTGGGCGTAAGAGCTGTTGAGATCGAGCCAAAGAATCTTCATTTTCTGTTTTCTGTTTGGGGATAGATTTGAACGGGACTGCCTCAAATAGGGAACCGGCAGTCAAAAAAGGCAATGCCATTCTGGGCAAAGCGAAGAAATGAGGTTCCGGTGAAGTCGGTTTTGTGTGCCAGCTTGTATCCCCTGGATTCTTCACTGTGCTCAGAATGACAGGCTTTTCACTTATTGCATTAATTGCGTGTGTGCCACATGGTCGAACGAGGCATCCCAGTCCTTCCATACCGGTTCGCGTCCCATGGCCTTGAGGGCTTTCTCCACCTCTACGGCCGTACGGTCATCGCTGATGTGGAACTGCTCGAGCGCCTGTGGATAGGTGTAGTAGCCGCCCGGCTCCGTTTTGCTCTCCGCACTCATGGTGGTGACACCCAGCGAGGCCATGTGGTCACGGATGTAGGCCGGTTCACGGGTAGAGTAGGAGATGTCCACGTCGTGGTCGAAGATACGCATGGCGAAGGTGACCTGCGCTAGTTCCTTGTCGCTCATGATGACGTTCGGCTGGAATCCTTCGTTCTCGGCCGGGCGCATGCGGGGGAAGTTGACGCTGTATTTTGTCTTCCAGTAATGCTTCTGGAGGTAGCGCAGGTGATAGGCCATCATGGTGATGTCCGTGCGCCATTCTTCCAGACCGATGAGCACGCCCATGCCGATGGAGTGCACTCCGGCCTGTCCCATGCGGTCGAAGCCGTTGACACGCCACTCGAACTTCGATTTCATGCCGCGCGGGTGATAAATCTTGTAACGGTCCTTGTGATAGGTCTCCTGGAAACAGATCACTCCGTTCATGCCGTGTTTCACCAGTTCGGCATACTCTTCCGTCTTGAGTGGCATTACTTCGATTTTCAGGTTCGAGAAGTAGGGTTTCGCCAAGTCCAATGCTTTTGCCAGATAAGGCACACCCGCCTTGGCCGGGTTCTCACCCGTCACGATGAGCAGATTCTCGAACGGGCCCAGTTTCTTGATGGCCTTGTATTCGTTTTCAATCTCTTCGGGTGTCAGGATGGTGCGTGCCATGGGGTTGCTGATATGGAATCCGCAATACACGCACGAGTTGGTGCACGAGTTGGTCAGATAAAGCGGAATGAACATCGATATGGTTTTCCCGAACCGTTCCTCCGTATATTTCCGGCTGAGCCGTGCCATCGGCTCCAGATACTTTTCGGCCGCAGGCGAGATGAGAGCCATGAAATCATCCACGTCGCAATGGGATTTCCCGAGCGCGCGGAGCACATCCGCCTCGGTCTTGGAGTAGATGGCTTCGGTCGTCTCCTCCCAGTTTATTTTTTCTAATTCGTCGCTAAACATGTGGTTTAATGAATAATTAAAAGTTAATAATTAATAATGGAGGATGTTTCCGGGTTATGTTTGCTTGACTTGATGATACTGGTCAATAACTTTATCAATTCGGTGCAGTCCGTCTGAATGGATTGGAAAGTCGCTTCGTTGATATAGTCAGATTCATGGAGCAATGTCAGCCAGTAGGCTGTTTCGTTGGCTTCTTTGAGCGAAACATGCAGTTTGTGGATAAAATCCTTTCGGCTTTCCGCAAATTCCGCTTCACGGATGGATGCTCCTATTGCCGTACCGCTCCGGAGCAACTGTTTGGACATGACATATTCTCCTTTTTGTCCTTTCAGAAACTGAAAGGCTTTGATGATACGCAATGCAAATGTCACTGACTTTTGGTTGATAATACTTTCTGTCCGCATCTTCCACTATTGATTATTGATAGAAAAATGTTTTTTATCAAACGGATAAAAAAGGATAGCGTCCTCTCGTTGTTAATTATTAATTGTTAACTGTTAATTGAAGAGAGGTCTCTCGAAAGTTTCATCGCGCAGAAGTTTGGTCCGCACATCGTGCAATATTCGCCATCGGTATGACGGCCCTCGTTGAAGTACTCAAGCGCACGGTCAGGGTCGAGACTCAGATGGAACTGGTCGCGCCAGCGGAACTCATAACGAGCTTTGCTCAGGGCGTTGTCGCGGATCTGCGCGCCGGGATGACCTTTTGCCAGGTCGGCGGCATGGGCGGCAATCTTGTAGGTGATGACGCCTGTGCGCACATCCTCACGGTTGGGCAATCCCAGATGTTCTTTCGGAGTGACGTAGCAGAGCATGGCAGTTCCCAGCCAGCCTATCTGTGCCGCACCGATGGCCGAAGTGATATGGTCGTAACCCGGAGCGATGTCAGTGACCAGCGGACCGAGCGTATAGAACGGAGCGTTGTGGCAGTGTGAGATCTGACGCTCCATGTTCTCGCGGATCTTGTGCAAGGGCACGTGTCCGGGTCCTTCGATGAAGGCCTGCACGTTCTTTTCCCACGCGCGTACCACCAGCTCGCCCATCGTGTCGAGTTCGGCAAACTGGGCCTCGTCGTTCGCGTCGGCGATACATCCCGGGCGCAGGCCGTCGCCCAATGAGATGGCTACGTCATATTGCGCGAGGATGTCGCAGATGTCATCGAAATGTTCGTAGAGGAACGACTCGCGGTCGTGTATCAGGCACCATTTGCTCATGATGGAGCCTCCGCGCGACACGATGCCGCACAGACGTTTGTCGGCCAGATGCACGTTGTGGCGGCGGATTCCCGCATGGATGGTGAAATAGTCCACTCCCTGCTCGCATTGCTCGATGAGCGTGTCGCGGTAGATTTCCCAGGTCAGGTCCTCCACCTTCCCGTTCACTTTTTCCAATGCCTGGTAGATGGGTACGGTTCCCACCGGTACCGGACAGTTGCGCACAATCCATTCGCGTGTCTCGTGGATGTTGTCGCCTGTGGAGAGGTCCATCAATGTGTCGCCTCCCCATTTGCAGCTCCATACCGCCTTGTCCACTTCCTCCTCGATGCTCGATGTGGTGGCCGAGTTTCCGATGTTCGTGTTGATTTTCACCAGGAAGCTCCGTCCGATGATCATCGGCTCGCTTTCCGGGTGGTTGATGTTGGCGGGGAGCACCGCACGTCCAGCCGCAATTTCATCGCGCACGAATTCCGGAGTGATATAAGTGTCGATACCCAGCTCCTTGCAGTTCATGTTTTCGCGGATGGCTACATATTCCATTTCCGGAGTCACGATACCTTGCTTCGCGTAGTACATCTGCGTGCAGCATTTCCCGGCTTTTGCGCGGTAGGGCAGGGCGATGTGTTCAAAGCGCAGGTGGTCGAGCGACGGGTCGTCACGGCGCATCTTCCCGTATTCGGAAGTGATAGACGGAAGCTGTTCCACGTCGCCGCGCGAAGTGATCCATTCCTCACGCATACGGGGAAGCCCCTTTTTCAGGTCAATCTCGATATTCGGGTCGCTGAACGGGCCGCTCGTGTCGTACACATAGACCGGCGCATTGGGAGTCATCACCTTTTTGCCGTCCACGATGGTGACGGTAGGGGTGAGGTTCACTTTCTGCATGCCTACCTTGACGAAAGGATACGAGGTTCCCTGCATGTAGGCTTTCTCTGCATGTGCGTAGGCTTTATTGTCCTTTTCCATATTCAGATGGTTTTGAAAGTTTGTCTTTAATCGTTCAGAAAAGCGGTGAGAGGCGATGAGGCCGATGCTTCAAAGTTTTCCGTCCGGATGCCGAGTCCGGCTTCGTATGCACGACGTCCGGCGATTACAGCTTCCTTGAAAGCTGTGGCCATCTCTACCGGATTTCCGGCTACGGCGATGGCAGTGTTTACCAGACAGGCCGCCGCGCCCATCTCCATGGCTTCAGCCGCATGGCTCGGTGCACCGATTCCGGCGTCCACCACCACGGGCACATTGCCCTCTTCGATGATGATGCGCAGGAAATCGCGGGTCTGCAATCCCTTGTTGGTGCCGATAGGAGCCGCAAGAGGCATCACGGTAGCCGCTCCGGCCTCTTCCAGACGCTTGCACAAGGTAGGGTCGGCCTGGCAGTAGGGGAGCACCACGAAGCCCAGCTTCACCAGTTCCTCGGTGGCCTTCAGCGTTTCGGTGGAATCGGGCAGCAGGTAGCGCGGGTCGGGATGGATTTCCAGTTTCAGCCAGTTGGTGCCGAAAGCCTCGCGTGCCATTTGCGCGGCGAACACGGCTTCTTCCGCCGTGCGCACGCCCGATGTGTTTGGCAGGAGCTGGATGTGCGGATGGACGATGTGCTTCAGCATGTCGTCTTCCTTGTTCTCAAGTTCTATGCGTTTCATGGCTACGGTCACCATTTCAGTGCCCGAGGCCAGGATGGCTTCTTCCATTGTCTGGTTGGAGTTGAATTTTCCGGTACCCAGGAACAGGCGTGAGCCGAATTCCTTGCCGGCAATGATAAGTTTTTCCATTTGTGTATGTTTTTAGGATGTATGATCAGTTTGTATGATTCTTGCCACAGGGTACGCAGATTTATGTGTATCATGCCAATAATGGAGTCATCAATCTGTGTAATCTGTGGTGGGTTCATTTGCAAGCGGGTTTTTGGTTTGTCCGGCCGGTGAGTGCCACGATACGCCGCGTTTCTTCCACCGGATTCTCCGCACGGAGGATAGAGCCGCTCAGCGCGATGCCCGACACGCCCGTCTGCAGGATGGCCGGGATATCATCGCAGGTGATTCCTCCGATGGCCACCACGGGCAAACGGATTCCCTCTTCTTTCATACAGGTGATGATGTGACGGTAACCTTCCAGACCCAGTATCGGGCTGAGGTTCTTCTTGGTGGTGGTGAACCGGAACGGGCCGCATCCGATGTAGTCGGCTCCCGCTTCGGAATGGGCTTTCACATCCTCGAACGTGTTGGCCGTTCCTCCGATGATGAAATCCTTCCCCAGCAGTTTCCGGGCCTCGGCGATGGGCATGTCGTTCTTTCCCAGATGTACGCCGTCGGCATGAATCTTTTGGGCCAGTTCCACCTGATCGTCGAGGATGAACGTGGCACCGTATTCCTTGCACAATGGTTGGATAAGAAGGGCTGTCCGCTCGATTTCGTCGGCCGGCATGTCTTTCATGCGCAGTTGGATCCACCGGCAGCCTCCCTCAAGGGCCATGCGTGCCGAGTCGAAGTATGAATACTTGTCTGTGAAATGTGTGATGAACTGAAGTCCCATGGCCTTATCCTCCACATGCCGCTTTGATGATGACCAGGCTGTCGCCTTCTTTCAGTGTCTGTTCTTCCCATTGCGTACGCGGAACCATGCGGTTGTGGAGCGCGACGGCCACTCCCTGGGCCGGGAGTTCCAGTTGGCGTGCCAGATCGGCGATGGTGTTCCCTTCTGTCAGTTCCGTCTCTTTGTTGTTTACCAATATTTTCATAATCAGTCTGTTTTGAGGTGAATACCGCAAAGGGGACACATAGAGGGACGGGAGAATGAGAAAAAGCATGTCGGAACGAACAATCCCTTCGTCGGTATTAACCGCATCAGGTTCGTAGGGTATGATCTCAGCCCGTCCGGTAGGGCACCCCTTTGTCTTTGTTCCGGCAAAGATAGGAATAAAAAACGAAATACGGAAAAATCCGCGCGGTTATTCGTCGGGCAAGAACAGAGGGTCTTCCGGCATCACTGTCACCGGCTTCTGTTCATACTGCTTCAGCATTTTTGCAGGGACGTATTTCTTGTCCACCACAAGGCGGAACATGTATTCGTTGAACCATTCGTTGGTCATGATCAGGCAACCTTGCTGGCCGAATTCCGCTCCCCAGCTGTTTTCCACCTTCCACATCAGCGGTTTGCCGTCCTTGTCCAGATTGACTGCCGTGAGCGTCATGGCGTGTGTGGAGCCGCTGTCGTAGGTCATGATGCGCTGGGCCTTGTCCATGCCGAATGTGGTGCCGAAGAGTGAGCCGTAGTCGTAGTTGCGCATGTCGCAGTAGCCCCGTTTGCGGTCGAGGAACTTGCCCACATCGTATGAGCTGTACATCTTGTGTCCGTCTTTCAGCGAGGCGATGGCCAGCTGCGCGATGTCTTCCATCGGCAGATTGAGGTATTTCCAGTTCGTGCCGTCGTAGGTGTGGCGGTCATACTCCACTTCGTATGTCTTGTAGTATTCGCGGCGCGGGTCGTTCATCACCATGATGAATGAGCCTTTCACCGGCTTGTCGCCGAGAATCTCGCCCGCGAAGGTCATCGGATTGTAGGTTCTTGTTTCGGTGACGGCGTGTCCTTGGGCGTTCTTGAACGCGTAGGTGAATTCTGTCGGCGGTTCACCTATGGCAAGAGTCAGCATGCGGTAGATTGTAGCTAGCATCTTTGTCTTTTCGGCCTTGATGTCGGCTTCCGTTTTTCCGTCGGCCACCATTGCACGTAGCTGCAGGCCGTACTCACGGAGTTTTGATTTCATCAGACCAGTGATTCTTGAGGTGTTGTCGCTGGAGAAAGTTTCCGGCATCGCCTCGGCCGGTACGAGGCCGTATTTCAACACCAGGTCGGCCACTCCGCAATAGGTTCCTCCGTCGCCTACGGGATTCATGAAAAAGAAACGCACGCGCTCGTCATCCATCGGCTTGTCGGCACAGTCGGTTACGCCCTGCAGGAACAGGTTGGCTTTTTCCAGCTGGTCCCAGAAGAACAGATAAGCATGCGACAGGTTTACGGTGAGCGAGTCCGTGCGGCGTGCGAAATCGGAGCGCAGCACATTGAATCCGCTGAACATCCAGCAGCGTCCGCTCTGCTGTTGGTCGGTGATGTTCTGTGAGGGAGTCTCTACGCTGAAGTAGGTGTCGACGGGTCCCTTGTTGGCATGGTTCACGGCCAGCGCGTCAATACTGTTGGCCGCGATGGCGTTCAACAAGGCCCGGTCGGCAGGCGTGTGGGGCTGGTTCTGTCTGATTTGTTCGAGCATATCCCGTGATATGCCTCCGTCATTGTTCCGGGCGGCGGCCGGCAGAGACAGGGTAGCCAGCATCAGGCCCGATAGAATGAAAGTCTTTGTATTCATGTTTTCAGTCGTTTTTGTCGTTCTGTCTGCAAAAATAATCTTTTCAGGGCAAAAATGAAAAATCCAGGCGGACGAATGTTCCTGTCTCTCATGTCCGGATATGATTGTAACGTAGTGTCTGGACGTTTTTTCAGTCCCTGAACATCTGCACTTTCACTCCGAAAGAGAAGCGCAGGATGTCTTTCATGCTGAGGCTGCGGTTGGTGAACTTGCTGATGAGATACAGCTCGCAGGTGCTCACTTCGTAAAAGACGGAGACGTTGCGGACAAGGTTGTGGCCCGGGCTGAACCCGAACCGCTGGCCGATGAAGAGGTACGGACGGATTTTCGTGCTGAAGTTATAGTATTTGTTCGGATAGCGTCCCGGTTCCTTTTTCCAGAACTCGTCGCCCGTGATGGTAGTTAGATACAGGCCACAATAGAACGGTTCCACGGCCCAGCGGTTGTCGATGCTGACGCTCCACGGGATGTAGTTCTGCTTCACGGTGAATGTGGAGCGTGTGCGTCCCGCGCCGTACCGCTTCGGGAGGAATCCCCACAGGAAGTCGGTCTCCCACTGGCACCGCTTGCCATAGTCCCATCCGGCGCCTACGGAAAACATGCCCATCCCACCGGCGTACTGCAATTTGACGTGCGTAGGCTTCAGGCGTTCCCAACGCTTGTATTTCAGATGCACGCGCTTGTCCCAGCGTCTTGTCCGGCACACGGAAGTCTCCGTGCCGGTCGAGTCGGAGGGGAGGGCAGACGCGGATCCGGGCAAGGCCAGCAGAATGCCAAGCAGAAGGAATGTTCTAATAATCAACCGCTTCATAAGTATATCCGTTGTCATTGAGGGTGAAATGGAGATAGGAACGTTTCTTGGCCGAGGCGCACTCGTAATAAAGGATGCCGTCATCGAAGAATTCGTTGACCGCTACGCTGTGCCCGTGGCCGTAGATGCAGAACTGCAGGTCGGGGAAACGCTTGATGGTTTCTTCGAAGAAATAAGCCACGTTGTTGTTGAACTGCTCGGAGAACGGGCCGGCGTGCATGGCCACCACTGTTTTTTCTGCCTGTGAAGGGATTGTCTCGAGTTCCGTTTTCAGATAGCTGAAGTCGGGTACGGCCGTGGTGTAGTTGTATTCCAATGCGTTGGTGTTGAGGCAGACAAATCGTACGTTGCCGGCCGTGAACGCAAAGTTCTCCTCACCGAAAATGCGATGGAACACTTCCTCGCCCGTGGCCAGACAGTCATGGTTCCCCAGCAGGCACACATAGGGCACGTCCAGACGGTTCAGTATGTCACGCTGCTTTTCGAACTCCAGCTTCAGCCCGAAGTCCGACAGGTCGCCCGTATGCACCACGAAGTCGATGTCTTTGCGCGCGTTGATTGCTTCCACTGCATCCTCCGTTTCGTCATACCACCGCTGCGTGTCGCTTATCACGGCGAAGGCAATCTCCTTCCGTCCTTCAAGTGCGGACTCGATGCGGCGGATGTTCGTGGCGTTGATGTCCGTCTCTCCGTAGATGTCCGTGTCATAGGGATGATATTCAATCATGTCGCATCCCGTCAGTATCAGCATTCCGGCGAAGAGAAAGGTCGGTATATGTGGGATGTGGTTCATGCTCATATAAGTCCGGTTTGTTTTCTTTCTTCTGCAAAGATGGCAAGAAAAAACCGGATTCCGTTTGTCTGAATAGAATGAAAAATGTTCTGAAAGCAGGGTTTTCAACTATTCCACCAGTTCGTAGCTGCTTACCTGGATGGGCATGTCGAGGTTGTGGAGCACTTTCTCGAGCATGATTCCCTCCATGTTGTCGTACTCGTAGCCGAAAGTGGCGCGTATGCCTTGCAGGATGAACTGCGTGGCCCGGTCGAGCGCGATAGGCAGGCTGTCGCCCTGCATGAGCGAGCCGGTGATGACACTCGTGAACGTGTCGCCCGTACCCGGATAGTGGGCCGGCAGATAAGGGCAGGTCACTTTCCAGTAGCGGTTGCCGAAGCGGTTGTAGGCATATACTGATGTGGAATGAGGGTCATCCTTTACCGGTACGCTGGTCACGATGACGATGCTCGGCCCCTTGTCGGACAATGCCTTGAGCGCGGCTTTCAGTTCCGTGTCGGTCAGGCTTTCCTGGAAAGGCATGTCGAGCAGGCGGAAAAGCTCCGTCATGTTCGGGGTGATGATGTCAGCCAGGCAGATCAGTCTCTTCATTTCCGTCACCATGTCTTCGGTCATGCCCTTGTAGAGACTCCCGTTGTCGCCCATGACGGGGTCCACCACTACCAGGTCGGTGGGGCGTCGGAATTTCCGGATGAAGCCTTCTACAATCTGCGCCTGCTGGGGCGAACCCAGATAGCCCGAATAGAAGGCGTCGAAACGGAAGTCCAGCTCCTCCCATTTGGAGATGATGCGTTTCATCTCCTCAGTCAGGTCGAGGAAGGAATAGACCGGATATTGCGTGTGGTTGGAGAGGATGGCCGTAGGGAGCGGACACACCTGCAGGCCCATCGACGTGAGGATGGGGATGACCGCCATAAGCGATACGCGCCCCACGCCGGAAAGGTCGTGGATGGCCACAATCTTTTTTCCGTGGTCGTGGAACAGGCGTTCACACGGACGGTTGGCCGGTCCCGTCTGTCCGGCCGTCTTCTTCCGCTTGTATTTGTTTTCCTTCTCCCAGGCCGCTTTCCGTGCCTCGTATGCTTCGTATTGCTTCTCGATATAATTGTCTGCCATGATTCTGTGGATATGAATCTTTTTTATTCGTTGTCTTGTTGTGATGTGCCACATTTGGAACGTCCGGCAGCTTACTCCCTTTCACCGAAAATTTTGCTTCCCACACGCACCATTGTGCTTCCTTCGCCGATGGCTAGCAGATAGTCGTGCGACATTCCCATTGATATCTCACGGAACGGTTCATAGCCGTTCATCACCGTTTGCTTCAGTTCGTTGAAGTATGAGCGCAGACTTCCGAATTCCCGGCGTATTTCCGTTTCGTCGTCTGTGTTCGTGGCCATTCCCATCACTCCGTGGATGGTCACGTTTTCCAGCTCCCTCCATTTCCCTTCTTCCAGCATCTGCCGGCACGATTCGAAGGTGAAGCCGTATTTTGTGTCCTCTTCCGCGATGTGCAGCTCAAGCAGACAGGGGATGACCCGTCCGCATCTGGCTGCCTGTCTGTTGATTTCCACCAGCAGCTTATAGGAATCTACCGCATCAATCATGGCGATATAGGGGGCGATGTATTTCACCTTGTTGGTCTGCAGGTGGCCGATGAAATGCCATTCGATGTCTTTCGGGAGGGTAGCCTGTTTCAGGTTCAGTTCCTGTTCCCTGCTTTCGCCGAAAATCCGTTGTCCTGCCGCGTATGCCGCTTCAATCGCCTCGTTGGGATGGAATTTGGAGACAGCTACCAGGCGGACATGAGGGGGGAGTTGCGAGAGCACTTCTTCCAGATTTTTCTGAATGTCCATGGTAATCTGTATTTTTTTGATGTTTATCGTTTGTCTGCATCCGGAAATTCCGGTTTCACGTCGGGCTCGGCCGAATAGGGATATACATCCATGATAGCCGTTTCCGCCACCGAAGCGATTACATAGTCGGCCATGGTGCCTTTCATGCCTTCGTCAAGCTTTTTCACCGCGTCGCGGAGGTCGGCGGCCTGTACGAGCACGTTGGTGGCCGTCTTCTTTTCGGTCCCGCTTTTTTCGTCGAGGGTAATGAAATAAAGCTTGCACTTGAACCAGCGGTCGGCTGCTTCCTCTTCAGAGGGGAAAAGTTCGCTGTAGTTGGCACGCTTGATGTCGGCCACGGTAAATTCGCCGCTGATGAATGGAGTGATTTCTTCGATAATGCGCGATTCGGCTTCCGTAAAGCTGAGCGCGTCCACCAGATAGGGTTCCGTCACTTTCTTGTTCATCCCGTTTTCGGCTACCTTTTCGTAACGGATTTTGCATTCAAACCAATTATGCATCATAGTTGTCTTGTGTAATAAAAAATGTCTGTTTCGTTGATAAAGGCCGGATGTTGTCCTGCTTTCTGGCAGTTCTTCAGAAGAAAATGCCGAGGCGTTTTGACCTGAGCGCCGAAGCGTTTTGGTTCAAACGCCGAAGCGTTTTTCCGGAAATGCACGTGGATGCCCCGGGGGGACTTTACAAAAACGGTATGAAAGCAGATGACGCATCCGGTCTGACAAAGATACGACATATAATTGAACGGAGAAACAAGTGTCTGTTTTATTTTTCCGATTTCATTCGTCAGACAGTCCGGGTGTGCGGATTCCGCCGAAAAAAGTTCTCATTCGCAGGAGCGCAGTTTGCAGCGGTTCTGCTGCATGAATTCCAGAATAGCTTTCTCGTGGTTTCCTTTGATGAGTATATGGTGGTTCCCGAGCGGATTCTGCAGGAAATAGCTCACCGGCCTGTCCAGTTTCACTTTCACTTGTGTGCGGCAGCAGGTGACGAGGTTGGTGTTTTCGGTGAGATAGCCGGAAGAAAGGAAATATTCGTCCAGACATTCTCCTCCGCACTTGAAGAGAGTCACCTCTCCTTCGTGCATGATGCCCTGTATGCCGATTCCGCTTTCCGACTCGAAATGGTTGCGGATGATGAATTCGTCGGTCATGGAAATCGGGATGGCGCAATGCGCCAGCAACACTTCGTTCCGTTTCATGTCGACGAACGACGGATTGGCGATGAAGCCCGGCTGTCCGGTAAGTTCCTTTATCATCAGCAGTGTCATGATAGACTGCAGGTCTCCTTCGCATCCGGCCGGAATCCCTTCGTCGTTCAGCAGCGACAAGGCCAGGCATCCGGTGGTCTTCAGTGTCTGTATGAGCGAGAAGCAGGTGATTGTCACCGCATCGAGCTTATATTTCTCGCATATTGTTCGGGTGGCCTGATGAAGCCGCATGGCGCGCAGCAGGTCGTCGGGTGTGGCTTCCCGGATGGCTTTGGCGCGTGCGACCAGCCTGGAGGCTTCCGGCCCTATCTCGTCTTCGGTGACTTCATGGAAGTTCTTCTCCACCTCTTCGATGGGGATGTCAATATAGTTCACTCCCCAGCGTTGTCTGGCCAGCAGATAGTCGACATGGCTGGAGACGAGCCATGAAGCCGGAGTTCCCACCACGCCGATATTCTTCCCCTTCAGGCTCCGTTTGGCGGCAAAAGCTTTGTGATGAATCAGTACGGCCTGTGCCATTTCGTCGGGGTACCCGTGGATGATTTTTACCTTCATGTCGCGTGTGCGTATCCAGGAGGCTATTTCGAGGGATGCGGCCAACGAGTTGTGCGTGCCGTCGGTGAGCAGGGTGATGGGATAGGGGAGCAGGCTGAAGTTGCGCACAACCGCACTTTCCATTCCTCCGCTGGCGATGAAGGCCATCTTGTAGGCGTTCGGGGGGATGTTTTCGGCTTCCGTATAATTGACAAGGTGGAGGCTGAAATATTTCTCGAGTTCCACGAAGAGAGACTTGTGGGTTTCATACACCTGCTCTTTCCGGTAAGTTTCCGCGTTGAATATAATGAGATAAAGATTCATACCTATTGACTTTTCTATTTGCTGGCAAACTTACTGTTTTTTCCTGAAAACAGTGTGCAGGACGTCTGAAAAAGGAGTTAAAGTAACTGAACGTGCGCAAAGTTGCGGGTTTCAGGAAGTGGTGGGGTGGGCGGAGCATTTTTTTGCAGGATATTAAAACGAGTTCGGATTAAAAAGTAATTTTGCAGAATGAATATTTTCCTTTGCATGGAGGAGGAAAGCCTAATGACTTGAAGGATGTCATTCAGCATGGAATAAGATTTAACCCCGCCTCTATGATTGTGAAGGTTCTTTTGGCTGGAACTGAACTGTTGTACCGTAACGGAAGTGCCAAATCCATGTCCATATCGGCAGAGGAAGCCACTTATTGCATATTCAACGACCTGCGTGTCACAAGTGGCAAGATGAGCCCGGAGAAAATAGCCGGGACAAAATATTGGAAAACAGAAGGAATAAGGTCAGATATTACAATGTGGCTGACACCCGGCTGTATTCTTCGAAAGATAAGTCGCGTTCAAAAGGAGATGTGGTAAGATATGCGGGTGACATTCTTGACTATATGACACTGGCCGATATGTTGGACCGTAGGTTCGGATATTATTCATTGAAAGGAAACCAGAAACCGGTAATGGATATTTTTTCGGAAGATGCGGCTTTCTTTAAAGGTTACAAACGGTTTATCGGAGAGGCTGATATGGCATTGGGGAATTGCATCAAGGAGGTGATGGAAAATAGGGAAAGGACAATGAAATATATAGATATGTCCGTCAGCTGGATTTGACATTTTCTTTGGAAGAAGCTTTTGAAGAGCATAAGTCGAAATGAATGTAGGTTGCAGTCGCCGGTCGGCTCTGCCCGGAGGCTGCGGCCCGGAATCGTTTCCTAATTTTTCAAACATATTTTTGCTAGATTACGGCAATCCGCTTATCTTTGCACCTCACGAACTATTAATCTATAAAAATATGCCACATATATCCATTCGGGGAACAGAGATGCCCGAGTCGCCTATACGCAAGCTGGCGCCTCTGGCCGAAGCTGCAAAAAGGAAAGGAATCAAAGTCTATCATCTGAACATCGGTCAGCCTGACCTTCCTACTCCCCGAGCGGCCCTCGATGCGATCCGGAATATCAAGCGTACGGTGCTTGAATACAGTCCCAGCCAGGGATATCGCAGTTATCGGGAAAAGCTGGTGGGGTATTATGGGAAATATGACATCCATCTGGACCCGGATGACATCATCATCACTACCGGAGGTTCGGAAGCCGTGCTCTTCGCCTTCATGAGCTGCCTGAACCCGGGCGACGAGATTATCGTGCCCGAGCCGGCGTATGCCAACTACATGGCGTTCGCCATTTCCGCAGGTGCCGTGATCCGCACGGTGACGACCACCATCGAGGAGGGATTCTCGCTCCCGAAGGTGGAGAAGTTCGAGGAGCTCATTAACGAGCGTACCAAGGGGATTCTCATCTGCAACCCGAACAATCCTACCGGTTATCTGTATACCCGGCGTGAGATGAACCAGATCCGTGACCTGGTGAAGAAATACGACCTCTTCCTGTTCTCCGATGAGGTGTACCGTGAGTTTATCTATACCGGTTCTCCTTATATATCCGCCTGCCATCTGCAGGGCATCGAACAGAATGTGGTGCTGATTGATTCCGTGTCGAAACGTTATTCGGAATGCGGAATCCGTATCGGCGCGCTGATCACGAAGAATGAGGAGGTGCGCAAGGCGGTGATGAAATTCTGCCAGGCGCGCCTGAGTCCTCCGCTCATCGGACAGATTGCGGCGGAAGCCTCGCTCGACGAGCCGGAAGAATACATGCGTGAAACGTACGATGAATACGTGGAGCGCCGCAAATGCCTGATTGACGGGTTGAACCGGATTCCCGGTGTCTATTCGCCCATCCCGATGGGGGCATTCTATACGGTGGCCAAGCTGCCGGTGGATGACTGCGAGAAATTCTGCGCATGGTGTCTCTCTGAGTTCAATTATGAGGGGGAGACGGTGATGCTGGCTCCGGCAAGCGGTTTTTACACTACTCCGGGAGGCGGAAAGAACGAGGTGCGCGTGGCATACGTGCTCAAGAAAGAGGATCTGGTGCGCGCGCTGTTCATTCTCCGCAAGGCGCTTGAGGCGTATCCAGGTAGAGTGGACGACTGATTATGGACTGGAAGCTTTTTATAGCCCGGCGGATTTATCTGAGCGGCGGAAAGAAGAAGGGAGTGTCGGAACCGGCGGTGCGGATTGCCATGGTGGGCATAGCCATCGGACTGGCGGTAATGATTGTCTCGTTGGCCGTGGTCATCGGATTCAAACATCAGGTGCGCGACAAGGTTATCGGTATAGGTGCAGACATCGTGGTGTCCAGTATCGACGGTACTGATTTGTACCGGATGAGTCCGATTGTGGCGGAAGACAGTCTGCTTGATGTGTTCCGGTCTTTGCCGGAAGTGTCGCATGTGCAGAGATACTCTACCAAGCCCGGCATGATTATGACTTCCGACAATTTCCAGGGGATGGTGGTGAAAGGTGTGGGGCAGGAGTATGACTGGACATATCTGAAGGCGCATCTGCAGGAAGGTGTGATTCCGGCATTTGCCGATTCCGCGGCAAGCAATAAGGTGCTTGTGTCGCGTTCGGTAGCCGACAAGCTTTCACTGAAGGTAGGCGACCGTCTGTTCACGTATTATGTAGAAGACAATATCCGTGCCCGCCGGCTGGAAGTAAGCGGTATCTACCAGACGAACTTTTCGGCTTTCGACGATTATTTTCTGATTACGGACCTTTATACAGTCAATCGCCTCAACAACTGGCGGCCGGGTCAGGTAGGCGGAGTGGAAATAGCCGTTTCCGATTATAGCCGGCTTGAGGCGGCGAACGGTGAAATCAGAACTTCCTTGGGTGAACATACAGATCGTTATGGGGAATACTATTGTTCGCGTACCGCCGAAGAACTTTATCCGCAGATATTTGCCTGGCTTGACTTGCTGGACACGAATGTGTGGGTGATTCTGATTCTGATGACCGGAGTGGCGGGATTTACGATGATTTCCGGGTTGCTAATTATTATTCTGGAGCGTACGAACATGATCGGGTTGCTCAAGGCTCTGGGGGCAGACAATGCATCGGTCCGCCAGATTTTCCTTACTTTTTCCGTATTTTTGATCGGGAAAGGGATGTTGTGGGGGAATGTGATCGGATTGGGCTTTTGTTTGGTACAGTATTTTTTTGAGCCCTTCAAGCTGGATCCCTCCACTTATTACGTCAATGCAGTGCCGGTGGAACTTCATTTGGGCTGGATTGTTCTGCTGAATCTATGCACATGGCTGGTTTCCGTACTGATGTTGGTAGGACCGTCGTATCTTGTGAGCAGGGTTCATCCGGCAAAATCAATCCGTTTTGAATAAATCGCCTTAGAAATCAGACGCGGAAACAAATCTTTTTATTAATTTTGCGGTCAATAAAAATAAAAGGTAAAAATAACAATATAGACAGTTATGGCAAAAGAATTAAAAGACCTGACCAAAAGAAGTGACAACTATTCACAATGGTATAACGACCTGGTAGTAAAAGCTGATTTGGCAGAACAGTCTGCTGTGCGCGGCTGTATGGTCATCAAGCCCTATGGGTATGCTATTTGGGAAAAGATGCAGCAACAGCTGGACAAAATGTTCAAAGAAACGGGACATGTCAACGCTTATTTTCCTCTTTTGATTCCGAAATCGTATTTGAGCCGTGAAGCTGAACACGTGGAAGGCTTTGCCAAAGAATGTGCGGTGGTTACCCACTATCGGTTGAAGAATGCGGAAGACGGTTCGGGAGTCATTGTCGACCCGGCCGCCAAGCTGGAAGAGGAGCTGATTATCCGTCCTACTTCGGAAACGATTATCTGGAGTACCTACAAGAACTGGATTAACTCATATCGCGACCTTCCTATTCTTTGCAACCAATGGGCGAACGTAGTGCGCTGGGAGATGCGTACCCGTCTGTTCCTCCGTACGGCTGAGTTCCTTTGGCAGGAGGGACATACGGCTCATGCCACCCGTGAGGAGGCAGAAGCAGAAGCGCAGAAGATGTTACATGTGTACGGTGATTTTGCCGAAAAATATATGGCCGTTCCGGTCATCAAGGGTGTGAAGTCGGCTAACGAACGTTTTGCGGGTGCACTGGACACTTATACCATTGAAGGGCTGATGCAGGACGGAAAGGCTTTGCAGTGCGGAACTTCGCATTTCCTGGGACAGAACTTCGCGAAGGCGTTCAACGTGCAGTTCGTCGACAAGAACAACAAGCTTGATTATGTATGGGCTACTTCGTGGGGCGTGTCTACCCGGTTGATGGGTGCATTGATAATGACCCATTCGGATGACAACGGTCTGGTACTTCCGCCTCATCTGGCCCCTATTCAGGTGGTGATTGTTCCGGTTTACAAGAATGATGAGCAACTGAAGCTGATTGACGCAAAAGTGGAAGGCGTGGTCAACAAGTTGCGTGAAATGGGCATTTCCGTGAAATATGACAATGCCGACAACAAACGTCCGGGATTCAAGTTCGCGGATTATGAATTGAAGGGTGTGCCTGTCCGTCTGGTTGTGGGAGGCCGTGACCTGGAAAACAATACCATTGAAATCATGCGTCGTGATACGCTGGAGAAAGAAACTCGTTCGTTTGACGGCATAGAGGAGTATGTAAAGAATCTGCTTGAAGACATCCAGAACAATATCTATCAGAAAGCATTGAAATATCGCAATGAGCATATCGTGAAAGTTGATACGTATGACGAGTTCAAGGAACAGATTGAAAAAGGTGGGTTTATCCTGGCTCACTGGGACGGTACGACTGAAACGGAAGAGCGTATCAAGGACGAAACGAAGGCGACTATCCGTTGTCTTCCGTTTGAAGCGGACGAAGAGAGCCTTACTCCGGGTGTAGATATGGTGAGCGGCAAACCGTCTGCCCGCCGTGTGCTGTTTGCCCGTGCCTATTGACTTTTGTTCATGTATATATATAGGGAGAAGTGTCAGATACAGTGAGGATACCCTGAAACTCCTGCGACACTTCTAACCGAAAAATCACAGTAAGTGAGCTGGTGAAAGGCTCTCTTTGCTGTGATTTTTTTGTGATGAATACGGTGGCGCGAATCCCCCTCTTTTTTGTTATGCTATGCCTAGAAGCTCGATTTCAAAAATCAGTGTGGAACCGCCCGGTATGCCCGGTTGCGAGAACTTGCCGTAACCCATTTCTGCCGGAATGTAAACTTCCCACTTGTCGCCCACACACATCTGCTGCATGGCGATGACCCATCCTTCGATGAGGTCGCAGAGGCGGATGGCCAGCGGCGCGCCGCCGAGACTGCTGTCGAACTGTTTCCCGTCGATTGTCCGTCCGGTATAATGGGCGGTCACGATGCTGCGTGGAGTCGGATGCTTTCCGTCGGCTTTTCCCTCGGCCAGCACTTTGTAGCAGATACCTTTGGGAAGTGTCTTCACTCCTTCTTCCTGCGATTTCTGCAAAAGCCAGTTCTTGTTGGTCTGTGCGTATTCTTTTTTGTTCATATAACTATTCTGAATTACTGGTTTCATTGTCTATAAATTCAATGACACGTCCTTACCGAACGGTGCCAGCGAAAGTGTCGCCATCTTGAAATGTTGCTTGGCAAAAGGTATGCCGATGATGGTGATGAAAAGCAGCACACCGAAGAAGATGTGCATGAGCCATGCCCACAAGCCGCCGAAGATAATCCACAGCAGGTTGAGCGGGATGCGGATGCACCCCGTGGGCGAGTCCGTGCTTCTGATTTCTGCCCCGAAAGGCCACAGGCACAGCAGACCGATTTTTAGTGTCTGCAGGGCGACGGGAATGCCGATGATGGTGCAGGCTATGGCCAGACTGCCGGTAAAGTATCCGATGGCGGCTTCCAGCCCTCCGAAGAGCCACCATAATAAGTTTCCGATGATTCTCATGTTTGTCTTTTTTTGTAGTGGGTCGGTCGAATATGATTTCTCCTACCGTTGTGTATCTAATGTAAACTCTTGATAAGCGTATTCTTGTCCGTATGTGTCGGTTACCGACAGGCGGAAGGTGACGGTTCCGCTTTTCAGGCGTTTGCCGGCACTGACTGTAGCTGTATATTTTATGCCGTCGTGCGGAAGAAGCTGTTCGACCATGACAGACGGCGAGATATGGATATGCTTGTTTCCGGAAGTTTCCCTTATGCAGGGAACTACATTATAGGCCGGTTCGTTTCCTTCGTTGATGATTTCAAAAATGATTTTACTGCTTTCGTTCGGACTGATTATATGGTCGCGGTTGTCGTCAATGAAACGAATCCGCCGTATTTGCAGATGTTCGAAAGAAGGCTGGGGGAATGCGGGAGATCCAGCCTTCCGGGGCGGCGTCTCCAGATACATTTCATCATCTGTTTTGGAACGGTGCGGTGCTGTAACGGCATTGCCGATGGCAGCTCCCGCCACGGTGCCGACGATGCTTCCGATGGCAGACCCGCGGTAACCGCCTCTCCAGCCGTGGCGGCTGTCGCCGATAAGGCCGCCTATGGTTCCGCCCAAGTTGCTTCCGATAGCCGCTCCGCCCAGGATGGCACTTGATCGGGTGGTGCCGCATCCGCTCAGAAGGGGAATTGCGGCTGACAGAAGAATGACGATATACTTTAACCCTTTGTACATATGGAAAGTTTTTGAATGGTTTCAAGCAAAGATAGTAAAAATATCACACTGTCGCAAGAAAAGAACTGGTTTCCACCTTCTCTCCGCAGCTCATGTAGCTGACGGTATCTCCCATGATTTCTTTCAGGATGCCATATTGCGGCAGTCCGGTGCAGTGCATGGTGAAGTATCTGCAGCCGCCGTGCTCAAGCAGTTTCCCGGCCAGCGAACGGATGAATGCCTTTTCCTGTTCTTCCACCAGTCCGCTTTTTGTCAGATGCATTCCCGCAAAGACATGGGTGAGGGGATGTCCGGCCAGCTCTTCGGCTCTCTGCATGATGTTCAGGATGCCGGTGTGGGCACATCCGGCAAAGAGTACGGTCCGGTTGTTTTCTTGTATAATCAGATTCTGCTCGTGGCAGAAATCATCGTTCATCTCTTTTGTAGGGCCGAACAGCAATCGGTTGCCGGCCGGTTTCAGACAACAGCCTTTCACCCCGGAGAAGAGTATAAGGTCGTTGCCGATACGTGTTTCATCTCCGCAGTACACCAGTCTGCTGCATGTTTTTAGTTCCGGGTCAAGTCCGATGTATTTCAGTCCGTTTTCGCGTAGTGAATAGTGGGGCTCGAAAGCGTGACGGTTTACGTAGATTTTCGCTTTTCCGTTCAGGCCGATAAAAGTCCGGAGTCCTCCGCCGTGGTCGTAATGTCCGTGGGACAAGACTGCGGCATCTACCGTGGTCAGGTCGACGTCCAGTCTTGCGGCGTTTTCGGCAAACAGGCTGCCTTGTCCCATGTCGAACAAGATTTGCCGCCCGTTGTCCAGCCGGATGTGCAGGCTGAGACCATGTTCGGCGGGCAGTCCTGTCCGGCTGGTATTTTCAATCAGTGAAGTTACTTTCATTTTGCGTAAACGGGTATGGCCGGATTTTCGTCGGGCCAGTTCGGCAGATAGAAAAGCGTCGCAGGCTTTCCTCCCACACCGGTCCATTCGATGCGGTGTACATGGTTGAAATCAGGTGTTCCGAAATCGAACGAGCGGCCATACAGCAGGATAGCCCCGCGCATCTCGTCGGTTTTCCACAGCCCTCCTCCATAAGGGCATTGTTCTTCATACCCCAGCAGGTCTCTGTGCAGATAGACATGTCCGAATTTCAGGACACCGTCTTGATTGATGATGAATTTCTGAAACATATTCCGTGAGACTTTTTTAGCTTGTTCTAGAGTCTGTCGTTTAAATTCCCCGACTGTTCTTCCGGTTTAGCATCCGCTTCCGTCCAGACTGCATGAGGCACCCTCGGCAAGGGGACGAGATTTCAGTCCGGCATCTTCGGGAACAAGCGTCACCGTTCCGTCTTCCAGCACAAAGCAAGGGATGCCTGCCATTCCTGCGTTTCTGGCCTCCTCGAATGCCGGAGAAGTGTCGCGCAGATGCAAGAACTCTTTCAGATTCTTTACGTGGCGGCCGATGTCGACCACTTCGTATCTGTCGTTCCCTTCAATTTGCTGTTCCACATAGGTACAGTCAGGGCAAGTGTCCATTCCATAAATCTTTATCATGGCTTGTTCTTTTTTTATTGCTTCTACAAACATACAAAAAAATAGTGATTTCCTGTGTATGAGGTCTTCTCTTTTTCCTCTATCTTCGCGGAAACAAACGAGAAGAATATGAACAGCCATTTCCATGTCATCGACCGTTCCACCTGGGAGCGGAGCATTTATTTCGATTATTATTACTCGCAAATCAAGTGCAAGTACAATCTGAACGCCAACCTTGACATCACCCGTCTGGTGGCCGTGCAGAAGGCAAGGGGACTCCGCTTTTTCCCGGTGATGCTCTATGTCATCATGAAAGCCGTCAACCGGAATAAAGAGTTCCGGATGAGTTTCAACGGCGAGGGGCAACTGGGGTATTGGGAAGAGGTTGTGCCCAGCTATACGCTTTTCCATCCGGAGAACAAGACATTCACCGATATCTGGAGTGACTACAGCGATGATTTCGATACGTTTTACCGGACGATAGTCGCCGACATGGAGCGGTATCGCGACGTGACGGGTGTCATCAAGGCACGTCCCGGACAGCCTGCCAACTTCTGCCCCGTTTCGTGTCTGCCGTGGTTGAGCTATACCGCCTTCGCGCAAGATACCTACTCGGAGAGCAGTCTTCTTTTCCCTCTCATCAAGTTCGGGAAATATTTTGAGTCGGAGGGTCGGATACTGATACCGGTTTCCGTTTTTGTGAGCCATGCCGTGGCCGACGGTTATCACACGTGCAAGCTCATCAACGACATGCAGGAAATTGCAGATTTGTTCCGGGCTCCGGACGGTGTATGACCCGTCGGTCTGGGGGCATCGGGACGAAACGCTTCGGCGTTTGAGGTAAAACGCCGAAGCATTTTACTCCGAACGCCGAAGCGTTTTTATAAAGTCTCGTTGCTGCCCGGTACGTTTCCGCTTCCTGCCGTTTGAAATCCGGCTGTCAAAAAATCATACACCCATTGTCAAATTTTTAGACACTTCTTGTTCGGGCTTGTGCTTATGTATTGCTGGCAATCAGTTGATTATAGGTTTGGCATGGCTTTTGCTTCCTTATCTGTACAAGACGAACAGATTAGAAAAACCAAAAACATACAGCTATGATTAAGATTGAGAATTTGACAAAGACATTCCGTACGACAGAAGTGGAAACCATTGCGTTGAACAAGGTCAGTCTGGAAGTGAACGAGAAAGAATTTGTGGCCATCATGGGACCGTCGGGATGCGGCAAGTCTACCTTGCTGAACATTCTCGGCCTGCTCGACAACCCGACTTCGGGCAACTATTATCTGGGGGATCAGGAGGTGGGTCATCTGAAGGAGAAGGACCGTACCAACGTGCGCAAGGGAAACATCGGTTTTGTGTTCCAGAGCTTTAACCTGATTGACGAGCTGAATGTGTTCGAGAATGTGGAGCTTCCGCTTACTTATCTGCATATTCCGTCGGATGAGCGCAAGCGCCGTGTGGCCGATATACTGAAGCGGATGAACATCAGCCACCGTGCGAAACACTATCCGCAGCAGCTCTCCGGAGGTCAGCAGCAGCGTGTGGCCATTGCCCGTGCGGTGGTTTCCGGTCCGAAGATTATCCTGGCCGACGAGCCGACCGGTAATCTTGACTCAAAGAACGGTCTGGAGGTGATGCAGTTGCTTACCGAGTTGAACAAGGAGGGCACGACCATCGTGATGGTAACTCACAGCCAGCGTGATGCTGGTTTTGCCGGACGTGTCATCAACTTGTTCGATGGTCAGGTGGTGTCGTCGATTGCGGAAATGTAATCGTTGGAAGTTGAAACCGATACTTCAGTGGATGATTTTTCTAACCTCTTTAACTTTTCAGACTCCTTAAAAAATGATTCAAGCATTGAAATCTTTGTTCCGGAAGGGGGATGCCAACGTGGTGAAGATTGTCTGTCTGGGGGTGGGACTGGCCGTAGGCCTCACACTCCTTGCCGAAGTCATCTTCCAGCGTTCGTACGACAATTTCATCCCCCGGCTGGAAGATACGTATCGCATAAAGGAAGCCTACCTGTACGGGAGCAGTACCGAATGGCGTACGCATCCCAACGTGTCGGGAGCCGTGGCACCGGGAATCAAGTCCTATTGTCCGGAGGTGGAGGCCGCTACCCGTTTCACGGAATTTTCTTTGGAAGGCACCCCTTTCGTGTCGGAGGACAAGAAGGAAGTGTCCTGCCAGGTACTGATGTGCGACAGTTCTTTCTTCGACATATTCCCCATCCCGTTGCTGATGGGTGAGCAGCCCCGTACGGGACTGGAAAAGGAAGGAAACGCCTATATCTCGCGTGAGTTGCTTGAGGCGTTGGGCGAGAATGTCATCGGGCGTACGCTGGAGTGGAAACTTAACCCTGACCTGCGGGTCACGGTGGCGGGGGTGTTCGACAATCTTCCGGAGAATACCCATCTGCCGCGCTTCAACATGATGCTGGCTTTGCCTACCATCAAGTGGGTGTCGTGGGATGGGCGCGACAACTGGCTGGGCAACGACCGCTATACGGGCTATGTGCGCCTGCGTCCGGGAACGGATCCCGACCGGCTCCGCCCCAACATTGAGCGGATGATGGACGACCATATCTCGGAGGCTCTGGAAAAGTCGGGAGGCAAGATGGACTATTCGCTGGAGCCGGTGGGCGACATATTCGTCTCGTCCGACTACAACCGGGTGATGAACATCGTGTTCCTTGCGTTTGCGGTAATCATGCTGCTGGCGGCCCTGCTCAACTATGTGCTGCTTTCCATTTCGTCGATGGTGAACCGGGCGAAGAGCATTGCCACCTGCCGTTGTTATGGCGCGGCCGACAAAGACATCTACCGGATGATTCTTTCCGAGTCGTTCCTTTATGTGGGCATCCTGAGCCTCGGGCTGGCGGTGCTGTTCATCTTCGGGCTTCAGGATTTCCTTCAGGAACAGCTGGGGCATAGCCTGCGGTCAGTGTTCACTCCCCGGGCCGTGTCGGTGTGTCTGTTGGTCACGCTGGCTGTAGTCGTGGTGTGCGGCATGGTGCCTGGTTACCTTTACGCACGCATCCCCGTCACGTATGCCTATCGCCGCTATTCGGAGAGCAAGAAGCGGTGGAAGCTCGGCCTGCTTTTCGTGCAGTTCACGCTCACCGCTCTCTTTGTGACCCTTCTGGCTGTGATTGCCCTGCAGTATCACGCCCTGACCAACTATGACGCCGGATTCGAGTACAAACATGTACTGACAGCCGACTTGGGTGGGGTGAAGCAGCATGAGAGGGAGCGCTGTGCACAGGAACTGGAGAAACTTCCCGGAGTGGTTTCCGTGACAGCGGGCTACCAGTCGCTTGCCTCCCATTGCAGCGGGAACAATGTGTACAATCCGGAGACGGGGGAAGAATATATGAACGTGGCCGACATGTATTATGTGAGCGACGATTATCACAAGACTTTCCAGATTCCGGTCATCGAAGGCGAAGTGTTCACTCCGCATCTCAGCGATACGGTGACCCGTCAGGCGATGGTGAGCCGGAACTTTGTGGAGCGGATGGAGACATTGGCCGGATGGACAGGCTCGCCTATAGGCAAAGCGTTCTTTCTGAGCGAGCACGGTGGTCCGCTCACCGTATGCGGCGTGTATGAGGAAATCCGTATCGGCTCGCAGATGTCGGAGGAGCGTGACGAGCGTCCCACGGTGATGTTCTATCATGAGGTGCCCCGGTGGAATCTGTATGTCCGGGTGCAGGAGATGTCGCCCGAGGTTATCCGTGAGGTGCAGAGGGTGGTCAGTGCCACCGTGACGAGCCAGGAAAAGATTGTGACCAGCCTTGGCACCCAGATAAGCAGTCTTTACGACTCCCTGTTCCGCGTGCGCAACAGCGTGCTCTTTGCCGGACTTTGTGTGCTGGTCATCGCCTTGACCGGGCTGTTGGCCTATGTGCGCGACGAGGTGGTGCGGCGGCGTTCGGAAATAGCCGTCCGCATCATTCATGGAGCCACGGTGACCGATGTGGAGCGCATCTTCCTTGTGGATTTGTTGAGGATTGCCCTCCCGGCTATACTGGCAGGCACTCTGGCAGCATGGATGATCAGCAGGTCGCTGCTGGAACTGTTTGCCGTAAAAATCGCGCTGACGTGGTATCTTTTTGTCTCTTGTGCAGTGGTTGTTCTCTTGCTGGTGATGCTTCTCGCGGCCTGGCTGGTATGGCATACGGCCCGTACAAACCCCACGGAAAACTTGCGTGCGGAATAAAATACAGGCTGTCTCCCGTTAGCCTTGTCTTTCTGACAGCCAATTCTAATAGGAGACAGCCTGTATTTTCTGTATAAGAAATTTCCTATTTCTTTTTCAGCGATACGCCCAGTTGCAGCCCGTCGTATTCTTCCAGCAGAGAAGTGGCGGTGCTGACGGCACTGTTTGAAGATTTTCCGGCTATGGCACCCGTAATGTTCTGTGCAAGCGACATCAGCTTGTCTGCTTTGAAGAGCAGGCTCATGGTGTCTCCCGTCAGTCCTTTTGAAACAATGACATTCGTCTTGATGCCCAGACGGGTTTTCATGGTCAGTTCTTTTGACTCTTCATTGTAGCTGTATGTGCCCTGCATGGTCCGGCTTCCGATGGTAACCGTATAAGTGCTGTCGGCATTGAATGTATATGAGGAGCCTTCCTTGAATCCCAGTTTCTCGAGTACGCCGCTCATTTTCTCTTCCACTTTCTTGGCGGCCACTTCCCCTCCGGCCTTTGCCAGCAGGTTGTCGCTCGTGAATTTGCAGTCGGGTCCGGCGTATGTCCATGTGCCGACTATCGAATTGCTTTCTCCGGTTGCCTTGTTGATTACTGCTCCGGCCACTCCCGAGAGAATCGATTTCCAGTCCTGTGCCATTCCGTTTGCCGTACCTGCCAGGCAGAGTACTGCAACCAGCATGGTTTTCAAAAAATTGCTTCCTTTCATTCGCGTTTCGTTTTTGTCATTATTTTGAGCCTGCGTGCCTTTTCGGCAGGTCAGGCCGGTTGTTAGCATGTAGTGTCTCAGCAAGCCTTGAAGCTCATGTCCAGTCCCTTCACCGAGTGGGTGAGCGCACCTACGGAGATATAGTCCACTCCACATTCCGCATAGTCACGGAGCGTATCGAAAGTAATGCCTCCCGACGATTCGATTTCATATCGTCCGCCGACCATTTCTACGGCTTTGCGTGTGTTTTCCGGAGTGAAGTTGTCAAGCATGATGCGGTCCACTCCTCCCAAGTCGAGCACCTGCTGGAGTTCGTCAAAGTTGCGCACTTCGATTTCTATTTTCAGGTCTTTTCCTTTTTCCTTGCAATATTCTTTGGCCCGGTTGATGGCCTTGTCAATGCCTCCGGCAAAATCCACATGGTTGTCTTTCAGTAGAATCATGTCGAAAAGGCCGATGCGGTGGTTCACTCCTCCGCCTATTTTCACGGCCATCTTTTCGAGGATACGCATGCCGGGAGTCGTCTTGCGTGTGTCGAGCACCCGTGTCTTTGTCCCTTCCAGGCGTTCCACATATCTGTGGGTCATGGTAGCGATTCCGCTCATACGCTGCATGATGTTCAGCATCAGGCGTTCGGTCTGGAGGAGCGACTGTACTCTTCCTGTCACCACCATCGGCACATCGCCCGGTTTTACGTGGGTCCCGTCTTCGATGAACACTTCCACTTTCATGTCGGGGTCGAAGCGCCGGAACACTTCCTTGGCTATTTCTATACCTGCCAGGATGCCTTCTTCCTTAATCAGCAGTTTCGACTTTCCCATCGCATCAGCCGGGATGCACGAGAGGGTGGTGTGGTCACCGTCGCCTATGTCTTCCGCAAACGAAAGATCTATCAGGCGGTCTATCAAATCTTTTACAATTTTTTCGTCCATATTGATTCTGCATTAATATTTCGCGGCAAAGGTACGGATTATTCGTATCTTTGCAAAAACAACATGTTTAAATCAGATAAAAAAGAGATGAAAATAACACTGCTTGTGGTGGGGCGTACAGCCGACAAACTTTATACGGAAGGGATACGCGACTATCTGGAACGTGCCGGACACTATATGCCTTGTGAGATGGAAGTGATTCCCGAACTGAAGAATACGCGGAATCTCAGTCACGACCAGCAAAAGGAGAAAGAGGGGGAGCTGATATTGAAGGCGCTCCAGCCCGGCGATGTGGCGGTGCTTCTCGACGAGCACGGCAAGGAGTTCCGTTCGGTGGAATTTGCCGCCTGGATAGAGAGAAAGACGCATACGGTCGGCAAAAGGCTCGTGTTTGTGGTGGGAGGCCCTTACGGATTCTCTCCTGCCGTGTATCAGGCCGCGCAGGATAAGATATCTTTGTCGAAAATGACATTCTCCCACCAGATGGTACGGCTCATCTTTGCCGAGCAGCTTTACCGGGCCATGACGATACTTCACAACGGCCCGTATCATCATGAATGAGCCGTGCGGTTGCGGAGTTTATGATTGCTTGTAGATTTTTTCCCGATATTCGCGCGGAGAGCTTCCCAGATACCGTTTCACATATTTCCCGAAAAACGACAGGTTGGGGAAATCGAGTATGTTGGCCACTTCCTTGATGGTTTTGTCGGTCCGTTTCAGCATCATCTGTACGTCTTTCACCACATATTGGTTGATGATTTCGGAGGCTGTGTGTCCGCTGGTCTCCTTGCAGATGGCCGACAGATATTTCGGAGTGATGTGAAGTTTGTCGGCATACCAGGCCACCGACCGGCTTTTTGGGAAAGACGATGCCAGCAGTTCCGTAAATTCAAAGAACAGATTTTCGGCCGAACTGTACAGATGGGGGTTCGTGTTGCCGGACCGGTCAAGCGTGTCATGAAATTCGTACATGAATGCCTGCAGGAGTGCATCGGTCACTTCTCGCTGGTGTTTGTAGGGCGTGCCTGTCAGTTTGGAGCGCAGCAGGTCGTAATATTGGCAGAATATGGCCACTTCTTCCGGCTCGAGATGGATGACCGGATTCCTTTCTATATATTGTCTGGCATCCCATGTACTTCTGGATATGAGTGTCATCTGTTTGATGTATTCCGGCGAAAGGCAGATGCATCTGAACTCCATGTCCATACTGTTGGTGCTGTTTTCAAGAATGATGTTCGGATGGCAGAGAAACAGGTCGTTGGCCTGTATGGTATGTATATCTCCGTTGATGCAGATTGACGCTTTTCCTTTCAGGCAGAGCAGGGCGATAAATGCTTCCACTCTCACTCTATATTCTTTTCGTCCCAGGCTGGATATGCTGTCGATGATGGCAAGGCGGTCATCGGAATAGGTGACTCCTTCTTTGGAGAATTTCTCACTTATGGAATTGTCCGTTTGTTTTTGTTTCATAGATATTTTTCCTTTCTGCCGCAAAATAAGCGAATAAAACAGAATTGTCTCCGGTCTTTTTCTTAAAAATGTCCTTCTGTTCCTCTTTGTCGGAACAATGAGGAAAAACAGAACACTATTTTTGAAGGTCTGGGCTATGCGGAAGTGTATAGCCAATGGCAAAGGGGCTGTCGTGAGTTGGAATCCGTTTTCCAGGCCGGTCCGAACGGAAGCGGAGCCACCAGAGTGACCGGAGAGCTGTACCCCTTCGGCTATGGCCTGAGCTACACCACCTTTGAATACTCCGGCCTCAAGGTCACTCCGCTGAGGCAACCGACCCAAGGAAACTATACCGTCACATTCAATGTGACCAACACTGGGAAAAGGAGCGGCGACGAGATAGTCCAGCTGTACGTGCGCGACAAGGTGAGCAACGTCATCACCTACGACTCCCAGCTCCGCGGGTTCGAGCGTGTCTCCCTGCAGCCCGGAGAGACGAAAGAGGTGACCTTCACGCTGACACCCGACGACCTGCAGCTGCTGGACCGCCACATGGAATGGACCGTAGAACCGGGCGAGTTCGAGATCATGATAGGAGTTTCCAGCAAGGATATACGGCTGACGGAGACCGTCACCGCACTGCCCTGAAAAAAATCACCGCTGGCAACAAACGGAAGCGGAAGCAGTGCGCCGGTGCCTATCTTTGCCATACGTGACGTTTTCTCCGTCCGACATCTGCGGCACGTGTCCCACGGACATCAGACGAAGGAAGCCACAAAACATTTCCGTACCAAACAGAAAAAGTATGACAAAAGCAACATTCGACTTTTACCGGACACCCATGAACGGGAACACGTCCGGGCTACAGACCTGGCACGCGCGCATCACCCATGCGCGCACCATAGACACCAACGAGCTGGCCAAAGAAATCTCCAAAGAGTCATCGTTCACGGAAAGCGACGTGAAAGGCCTGCTGGCCGCCTTCCACGGCAAGCTGGTGGAGAAACTCTGCAGGGGCGAAAGATTGCATCTGGAAGTCATCGGCTATTTCAGTCCGACGCTGAGATACCGGAAGGAAGCGGGTGAAATCACCGGACCGGAACCTTGGCACACGCTTGCCGTAGAGTTCAAGACGGTGAAATACAGGCCGGAACAGAGACTGAAGGACGAGATAGAAAACCAGTTCTACGTGGAACGCGAGAAATGGAAAAGACACTCCCCCCGGCTCGACGCGCAAGAGGTGGACAGCAAAGTAAGGGCATATCTGGAATCCCACCGCTTCATCACCCGGAAGGATATGGAGACGCTGTTCGGGTTCACGCGCACCATGGCCCTCACCCAACTGAACAGGATGAAGGCGAAAGGGACACTCAGAAACGAGAACACTATCCGGAATCCGGTCTACGTGCTGAACGAGAAATGAATAATAAGTCAGAAATATAGTTGTTGCCTTTAATAGTACATTCTAAAAGGTGAAGTTTTAGCGCTTTCATTGATTCTTGACATTAAAAAATAATCTGCAGATTAAAATAGATTAAATAAACACTAAAATATTTTTCATTCCTTTTATTTCACAGAATAATTTTTTTATTTGAGAAATTAAATAAACGCATATGAAAAATTCAAGAATTTTTATTTACGCTGCTATTTTGTTAGGAGTGGGATTTATTTCTTTTTCTCTCAAACATCAGAAAGAGAATATTGATTTACTAACTTTAGAGAATATTGAAGCTCTTGCAAGAGGTGAAACCGACTCGGAAGGGCGTATAGACTGCTATTCATCTTTCAAAGGTAAAAACAGGGGAGAAAAAACTGTCAAAGATTGTGGGAATTGCATGGATGTGAGATGTATTGATTATAGTGATCACGGTAAATGTAGAAAATAATATATAATAAACGTGGATGTCAAAACAGAAACCGGCTATCAAAAAATGATGTCATTCAGAGCATAGCAAAGAAAACGACGTTCAACGAAGTCAGCCTCGTATACATCAGTTTATGCTTTTGAACTTCTTTGCAACACTCGGATTGATAAAAAGATAGCTGATTCCTGTTTTGATACATTTTACTACCAATATTTACTATGAGAACGATCTATTATGCGGCTATTGTCTTTTTCTTCCTGACAAGCTGTAACAACATTATTCAAAAAGATATTGATATTTCGGATATTCCTGTTTTGCATGCGAAATTCAATATACACTATATAGATTCCACAAAAGTATTAAATCCAGGGGGAATGTATTGTTATAAGAATTTTATAGTTATGATTGAAGACAGGAATAATCCTGTTTTTTCTTTTTGGAATGCCGATAATTTACAATATGTTTTTTCGTCAGGATTTATTGGTAATGGCCCTAATGAATTCATAAATCCACGAAGCGACTACTTCGCGGTTACAGATTCAAGCTTCTTTATCTTAGACTCAAATATTGAGTGGGAAGTCCAAACAATAGAAGACGATATACAAATAATAAACAAAGAACCTATAATAATTCCAGATGCCATCAATCAGATGGTACGATTAAACAACAAAAAATATGTCATGGCAGGTAATACCAATGGAAAAATAATGCGGAGCATATTTTATACGGTGCGGATATAGGAGAATATAATTATTTTGGAGAATACCCTTCAAAAAATATCAGCGATGAAAGGAAATTCATATTCGATTTCAAATTTACTGCTGGACGAAGTGACAAGCCTTGTATTTGGGATTTCTATGAAAATCATAATTTAATACGGCAATATAGCATAGAAGGTCAATTATTACAAGAGATTCGTTTAAGAAATGCCCCAAAGAGACGAAACTCCGATTCCAAATCTGACGATTTGGAAAACCGTCCGTATTGGAGAGTCCTTCAGACTACCGACACACATATTTATACCTTATTCTACACCGGAGAGACAGATGACGTAATCTATTCTGAAGGAGCTGTTCCTGAGCTACAAGAATGGGATTGGCAAGGCAATCTCATCAGACGTATCTTATTTGACAAAAAATACAATCGTATAGCAGTCTCAGAGAATGGGAAATTATATGCAATAGACACTATAAATGAATTCAATAACCAGATTTATTCATATGAATTATAAAATTAAATGGATTATCTTAACATTTTTACTGTCTCTATATTCTTGCAACAGTAAGAATTAAGATATAAGTGAACAAATTAAAGACTTAAGAAATAAAACAATAAATCTGGATGAATGTATCACAGACACGCTACAGACAGCTAAAATTTTAATATTGATACCTGACACAGGGAATTGTACACCTTGCACAATGCAAGTATACGATTGGTACATTTACAAATTAGATTTAGAAAAGCGAAATATAAATTGTGATATCATCTACGTGCTTAATGACTCTATAAAGCTAGACAAAAATATCAATGATATAATACATCGCTATGGTTTACTTCAAGTTAAAAACCTATCTTTGTTTTATTCCAAGAATAGATATCTGAAGGATATTCCATTTACAACATTCCTGATTGGCAAAGACAATAAAATAAAACTTATAGGTTCTCCCATAATATGGAACTTATATAAACAATTATTGGATTCTGAACTTTCGGGTTGAGACTGATTTTTAGTAATCATACTATTTTCCGCCTTGACACGCAATATTACGTGACATACCTTTGTGCCGTAACCTTTAAGAACAATGATTATGGCAAAAGAAAAAGTAAACTATCAGGAGGTATATGACCTCTACCAGTTATGTAGCGAGACCAAGGATCTTCGGGAGTTCTGTGCTGATTATGGAGTAAATTACGACAAGTTCATGAACTGGCAACGTCACCAACTGTGGAATGAGAAGTTAGGTAAGACAGTCCAGGTTGGGCAGCCCAAGGTTGCCAAAGTCCAGATAAGCGGCAAACCTTGCAATAGTCCAACCGTGAAGTTGGAGGTGAAACAGCCTGAAGGCGAACCACCAATAAAATGGGTTAAGTTACAGCTGACATCCGGCGCAACACTGTTTCTGAGAAACACACCGTTCTTGACCTGAGTCTGTTGCTTAATAAAATGATAGGATGATATGCTTGGACTGAGTGCTAACCTGAACTATTACCTGTTTAACGGTAATGTTGATTTGCGGAAAGGTATTTTCCGATTATGCGAGAGTATAAGGGAAGAGATGTCACTTGACCCGAGTGATGCATCCAATGTATATATGTTTATGTCCAGGAACCGAAAGGTCGTGAAGATACTTCATTACGAACGTGGTTTTTATGTGCTTTACGAGAAACGTCCAGTCATGGGTAGATTCAAGAAACCGGTGTTTGATGAAGTTTCCAAATGCTACCGGATACAGTGGTCTGACATGGCTTGCCTGACGGGAAGTATCGTAGTAGACAGGATGTATGTAACTCCTGAAGAATGAATAATAAGACGTTTATTTTCAATGTAATAACACAAAAATAACCGATAAAAAGTTTGCGTGACTGCCTGATTTTTCGTACCTTTATATCAGGATTGATGAAAGAGCATACGGGTTACTTTGTTGCCAGCAGGGTCTGGCGAATGAGGAAAAGGAAGGACTTCGCAAACAGGTAAACGAACTGATTGCGAGGCTTAAGCTGCCATGTTTTTACAAATCGGAATGTTAAAACAAAAATATTTTCTTGCGGGCATTTTTATTTTATCGGCTGAAAAACAGCCGATAAAATCGTTGTGGCGGAAAAATAATTCTCAAAATCAATATATATCTGATTATCAATAGAGTTACAAGTAAAGTATAACACTTGATGCATGTTTTTCATAATTAAATTATCGAAAAACGATAATTTTTTCTTGTTTTTCTTTGGCGGCTCAAAAATTATGTCTACATTTGCATATCGAAAAACGATAAATAATTATTGAGAACAGAGAAAAGTAAATAAAATATTAACGTATAAGACACTTACAATTATGAAAAAGACATTTGCAAAACGTACCGTAATCGCAGCCGTGGCTGCTTTGTTCATGAGTTTTACCGCTGTTCCCGACGTTGAGGCCAGAAAGGTTTTCGTGTATGGGGAGAACGGAAACGAGCTGACCGTTTCCACGCTGAATGCGGACGGTGTCTCAATCACTCCGAGGCTGCGGTATGTGTACGGTTATGACGCTGACGGAAACCTTGCCCAGAAGAAGGCTTACCGCTGGAACCCGTCAGACTGTTCATGGAGTCCGGCGTATCTGCTGAATTACATTTCCGACGGCAATGTCTGTCTGATCGATTACGCCGAATGGGACAAGCAGACGGAGTCGTTCAGCCAGAACTGCCGGTCGGTGGTGCATTGTCTGGATATGCCGGACGACCTGTTGCTGACAGAGGTGAAAAAGTGAGAGTGGAATTTAGTGATGTAAAAAATAACTGACAACAACATCGAGTTATGAGAACAATACGTATTTTGGGAATTATTGTAATTCTGGCACTTGTATGGAATGTGGTGAAAGAGTTTACGCCCGGTTTTGTGGACGGCTGGAACAGTGTGGATGATTATCCTTCATTGCCTCAGGAGCTCAGTTCGGTTTCCCTGTCGGTCAGGGGATATAAGGAAGGGGTGACACCCGACAGCCTGTTCAACCGGGCGATGCAGTGTGCGGTGCCCTGCGAGCCGGGGAGCATAAACACCTACATTTCGCACGGTGCCGGAGACTACATGGTCTTTGCCGTGTTCCCGTTTCTGTTGCTTTGCATATATGGGTTCTATTGTCTGGTCCGCCTGCTGGTCTCTGTCAGCAAGGGTGAGATTCTGACCCGCAAGAACATGCGCCGTCTCCGTTTCTTTATTTATCCCGTGGTGGTGTCGTCCGCACTTTTCGAGCTGCAGCGTTATCTGCTTTACCGGAACGCGGTGCGGGAGCTGGTCTCTTCAGACTATGTGTTCAGTGACTTCCATCTGAAATATTCGTGGGTGCTCATGCTGGTTTTGGTGCTTCTGACCGAAATCTTTTCCCAGGCGGTCCGCATCAAGGAAGAAAATGATTTGACGATATAAAAACTGTGTTACCACAAAATTAAAATGAGGAGGGATAGATTATGACTTCAATCAAGAAAACATCAAGACATGCGGGCTCGTTGCAGGAATTGCAGATGTATTGCCTGATAATCATTTCCGTATGCCTTTTGTTGTTGGGTGTTTTTGCGAATCAGGATTTGGCGCATGAGTTGGCGCAGGGCAGCACGAATCCGCTTTTCTGGCCTGCCGTCGTGGAGAGCGTCACTATCTGCGTGATGGTGTTTTGTGCCGTAATGGTGCTCGCCATCATGTGGAATGTGCGGAAAGGGAAGGTGTTTGTGAAAGCCAATGCCAATTATATCCAGCTCATCGGCCTTGCCGTAATGCTGAACGGATTCATACAAATATACTTGCTTCATACAGTTCCCGAAGGAAGCCTTGCCATTGTTCGTTCGCACGACTTCTTCCTTCTGTTGGGATGCTTCATCGGATTCATAGGGTGTGTGTTCCATATAGGCATCCGCATGCAGGAAGAGAATGATCTGACGGTATAAAGACCTATTTGGATTATGAAACCGAAAAGCAGCTGTTTGCAACTAAAACCGGAAAAAAAAGAACGACGATTATGCCGATAATAGTAAATCTTGATGTGATGATGGCGAAACGGAAGATTTCGCTGGGAGAGCTTGCCGCACGGATTGACCTTACTCCGGCGAACCTTTCCATCCTGAAGACGGGAAAGGCCAAGGCGGTACGCTTCTCTACTTTGGAAGCTATCTGTAAGGAACTGGACTGCCAGCCGGGCGATATTCTGGAATACCGTGCGGACTGAAAAAGACGAGGGTGTCTCAAAATGAAAGTGGATTTTTATTTTGAGACACCCTCAAAATGAAAGCCTGTTTTTATTTTTGATACAGCCTCTGTCTGCAAGGTGTCTTGACTTTATTTCTGCTTGTCGAGTTCCTGATGGAACACGGCCACTGCCTCGATGCCTTTCCGGAAGATGTCGAGCGGAAAGTTCTCGTTGGGCGAGTGGATGGCGTTGCTTTCCAGTCCGAAGCCCATCAATACGGTCTTGATGCCCAGAATGCGTTCAAAGTCGCTGATGATGGGGATGCTTCCTCCACGGCGTACGGCAAGCGGTTTTTTTCCGAATGCCTGTGTGAATCCCTTCTCCGCAGCCTGATAGGCAGGGAGGCTGATCGGGCAGACATATCCTTCGCCGCCGTGCATGGGAGTCACCTTCACGGTCACATAGTCGGGGGCGATGGACAGTATATGGTCGGCAAACAGTCTCGAGATCTTTTCGTGGTCCTGATGGGGAACCAGCCGGCACGATACCTTGGCGTACGCTTTCGACGGCAGCACCGTCTTGGAGCCTTCGCCCGTATATCCGCCCCAGATTCCGCACACGTCGAACGACGGGCGGCAACTGTTCCTTTCCAGTGTGGAGTAACCTTTCTCGCCTTTCAGCGCTTTCACTCCGATGGCTTCCATGTATTTCTTCTCGTCGAACGGGATGCTGGCAATCATCTCGCGTTCTGCGGCAGGCACCTCTTCCACATCATCGTAGAAGTGGGGGACCGTAATCCGTCCGTCCTCATCGGTCATTTGCGCGATGAGGTCGCAGAGCACGTTGATCGGGTTGGCCACCGCCCCGCCGAAATGTCCCGAATGCAGGTCGCGGTTGGGTCCGGTCACTTCGATTTCCCAGTAGGCGAGTCCGCGCAGGCCGGTGGTCAGCGAGGGCAGGTCGGCTCCCAGCATACTGGTGTCCGAAACCAGGATCACGTCCGCTTTCAGCAGTTCCTTGTGTTCCTGGAGGAAAGCATTGAGGCTCGGCGATCCGATTTCCTCTTCTCCTTCCAGAATGAATTTCACGTTATGTTTCAGCAGATTCTCTTTCACCAGATATTCGAATGCCTTTGCCTGGATCATGGCCTGTCCCTTGTCATCGTCCGCGCCGCGTGCCCAGATGTGTCCGTCGCGTGTTTCCGGCTCGAAAGGCTGGCTTTTCCACAGCTCCAGCGGTTCGGCAGGCATCACGTCATAATGTCCGTAGACCAATACGGTGGGGGTGTCGGGACTGACATGTTTCTCGGCATATACCAGCGGATTGCCTTGTGAGGGCATGACCATCGCCTCGTCGGCTCCGGCTTCAAGAAGCAGTTGCCGCCAGCGTTCGGCACAGGCCAGCATGTCTTCCTTGTGTTGGGGTAAGGCACTGATGCTCGGAATGCGGATGAGGCTGAAAAGCTCGTCCAGAAACCGGTTTTCATTCTCTTTGATGTACTGTTTGATGTCCATGGTTTTATGATTTTTTTAGCTTCCCTACAGATGTGTCGTTTTGTCCAATAAGTAATAGTCGAGCAGCGTCATGGCGGTCATGGCTTCTACGATGGGGACGGCCCGGGGTAATACGCAGGGGTCGTGCCGTCCGCGTGCCTTGAGCGTCGTTTCGTTTCCGTCCTTGTCCACCGTGGGCTGTTCCCTCAGTATGGTGGCCACGGGTTTGAACGCCACGCGGAAGTAGATGTCCTGTCCGTTGCTGATGCCGCCCTGGATGCCTCCCGAGCGGTTTGTGCGGAAACCGATATGGCCGTGGTCGTTGAAGAGGATGTCGTTCTGCTCGCTGCCTTTCATGTCCATGTTCCCGAATCCCTGTCCGTATTCAAAGCCTTTCACGGCGTTGATGCTCAGCATGGCGCTTCCCAATGCGGCGTGCAGTTTTCCGAATGCGGGCTCGCCCAATCCTGCCGGACAGCCTTGCGCCACGCATGTGATGACTCCTCCGACAGTGTCGCCCTCTCCCTTGACTTTCAGGATATAGTCGCCCATCTGCCGGGCCATTTCCGGGTCGGGGCAGCGTACGGGATTCTCTTCAGTCCGGCTCAGGTCGTAGGCCGTGTAGTCTTTGTCGAGCTTGAGCGGACCCACTTGCGAGGTGAAGGCCGTGACGCGGATGCCCAGCTTCCGGAGCGCAAGTTTGGCCAGCGCGCCTCCCACCGTGCGTGCGATGGTCTCGCGGGCCGACGAGCGTCCGCCTCCCCGGTAGTCACGGATGCCGTACTTCTGTGTGTAGGTGTAGTCGGCGTGCGACGGGCGGAACACGTCCTTCATGTTGTCGTAATCGTTGGAGTGCTGGTTGGTGTTCCATACCACGAAGCCGATGGGGCATCCCGTGGACACTCCGTCGTAGATGCCCGACAGAAATTCCACGGCATCCGCCTCCTTGCGTGCCGTGGTCAGTGCCGACTGCCCCGGACGGCGGCGGTCGAGTTCCCGTTGCACGAAATCCGTGTCGATGGCGATGCCTGCCGGAAATCCGTCAATGACGCCGCCGATGGCCTTTCCGTGCGACTCGCCGAAGCTGGTCAGGCGGAATATGTTTCCGAATGTATTCATGTGCTCTCTTTTTTATCAGTTTATGTAATGTGTCCGTCTGGAGACGCGGATTTTGTCGTCTTTCCGCGCGCGAGTGTGTCAGAACTTGCTTCCGGCTCCTCCGCCTCCGAAGTCTCCTCCTCCGAAGCTTCCTCCGCTGAAGCCACCGCCTCCGAAGCCGCCCACAAACGGGCCTCCCATGAACGGACCGCCGTTTCCTCCGCGGTGGCCGACATCGTTGTCATCGTCTGTCCGTTGCTGCACGCGGCGCACGTATCCGCAATGCGTGCAGCGGTAGACGGTTTCCACGGTGCGTGTCCCGGCAAAGCGTGACACCGTTCTTGAGGATACCTGACGGAGCGTATAGTGGCGGCACTTGGGACATTTCCGGCGTTGCCGGACGGTGAACCACAGCAGTGCGGGGACTCCGATGAAGCAGAAAGCCAATATCGTGAGGAGCAGTGCGTTGTCTGAGTTCTCTTCGGCAGGGGTAGGGGCACCCTCTTCGTTTGCCAGCACCTGACGGACGGCCCGTATGCCGGCCACCATCCCCTCATCCCACCGGTCCTCGCCGAATGCCGGATTCATGTAGCGTTCCTGGATGCGTTTGCAGAGCGCGTCGGGGAGCACCCCCTCCAGTCCGTAGCCTGTGGCGAACTGGATGCACCGTTCGCCTGTCACCAGCAGGATGACCAGTCCGTTGTCCTTGCCTTTCTGGCCCACACCGTTCGAGCGTCCCAGCTGGTAGGCAAACTCGAAGCAGTCGCCGCCCTCTATCTGTTCCACCGCCACCACGAGCACCTGTATGCCGGTCTGCTGTTCCAGCGCGTAGAGCGTGGTGTCCATCACCGCCACGGCCCTGTCCGAAAGGATATGGTCGGGGTTGCTCACATAGCGCGTCTTGTTTTGCAGATGCACCATCGGCACATCCTCCACCTTGTATTCCTTTGCGGACACGGCAAGGGCAGACAGCATGCACATGCCGCACAGCAGACCGATGACTGACAAGCGTTTCATTGGTCCGTTGCGTTAGAACTTCACTTCAGGAGCCTTCTCGCTGCCTTCCTGTGCCTCGAAGTACGGGCGTTTCTCGAAGCCGAACATGCCGGCGATGATATTTTTCGGGAAACGGCGGATGTCGGTATTGAACATGCGTGCCACCTCGTTGAACTTGCGGCGTTCCACACTGATGCGGTTTTCCGTGCCTTCCAGCTGGGCCTGAAGTTCCTTGAAGTTCTCGTTCGCCTTCAGGTCGGGGTATCTTTCCACGGTGACCAGCAGACGGCTCAACGCGCTTCCCACGGCATTTTGTGCCTGCTGGTAGGCGGCTATGTTTTCAGGAGTGAGATTGTCGGGGTCGATGTGTGTCTGCGTGGCCTTCGCGCGTGCCGACACCACCGCATCGAGCGTTTCCTTCTCGTGTGCGGCATATCCCTTCACCGTATTCACCAGATTCGGAATCAGGTCCGAACGGCGCTGGTACTGGTTCTCCACGTTGCTCCACGCGGTGCTGACCCCTTCTTCCTGGGCCACGAGCGAGTTATACGAAGATGCACACCAGGCAACCAGCATGACGATGACTGCCACAATAATCACAGGAGTAATCCATTTCTTTTTCATATTTGTCAAAATTGGTTTTGTCGGCAAACATACGGAAAAATCTTATTTTTTTCATACCTTTGCGCAATAATTTCAGTAACGTTACACGACTATACATGAAGAATATAAGAAATTTTTGCATTATCGCCCATATCGACCATGGGAAGTCAACGCTGGCGGACCGTCTGCTGGAGTACACGGACACCATCAAGATTACCGAAGGACAGATGCTCGACGACATGGATCTGGAACGCGAGCGCGGCATCACCATCAAGAGCCATGCCATCCAGATGGAATATACCCGCGACGGCGAGAAATATGTACTCAACCTGATCGACACTCCGGGACACGTGGACTTCTCTTACGAGGTTTCGCGCTCCATCGCGGCGTGCGAGGGTGCCCTGCTCGTGGTGGATGCCTCGCAGGGCGTGCAGGCGCAGACCATCTCGAACCTTTACATGGCTCTGGAACACGATCTGGAAATCATTCCGGTGATGAACAAGTGTGACATGGACAGTGCGATGCCCGATGAGGTGGAGGACGAGATCATCGACCTGCTGGGATGCAAGCGCGAGGAGATTATCCGCGCGTCGGGAAAGACCGGAATGGGCGTGAAGGAGATTCTGGATGCCGTGGTGGACCGTATCCCTTGTCCTACAGGCGACGAGAACGCGCCTCTCCAGGCATTGATATTCGACTCCGTGTTCAACTCGTTCCGTGGTATCATCGCCTATTTCAAGGTGGAGAACGGAGTGATCCGCACGGGCGATCACGTGAAGTTCTTCAACACCGGAAAGGAATACGACGCCGACGAGGTAGGGGTGCTGAAGATGGACATGATGCCGCGCAAGGAGCTGCGCACGGGCGACGTGGGCTACATCATCTCGGGCATCAAGACCTCGCGCGAGGTGAAGGTGGGCGATACCATCACGCATGTCGGCCGTCCGTGCGAGAAGGCGATTGCCGGATTCGAGGAGGTGAAGCCGATGGTGTTCGCCGGAGTCTATCCTATCGAGGCGGAAGACTACGAGAATCTGCGCGCCTCGCTCGAGAAGCTCCAGCTCAATGACGCCTCGCTGACTTTCCAGCCGGAATCGTCGTTGGCGCTCGGTTTCGGGTTCCGCTGCGGATTCCTGGGCCTGCTCCACATGGAAATCATCCAGGAGCGTCTGGACCGTGAGTTCGACATGAGTGTCATCACCACCGTGCCCAACGTGTCGTATATGGTGTACGACAAGCAGGGTGGGGTGCAGGAGGTGCACAACCCCGGCGGAATGCCCGACCCGACACTCATCGACCATATCGAAGAGCCGTATATCGACGCTTCCATCATCACCACCACCGACTACATCGGTCCCATCATGACCCTGTGTCTGGGCAAGCGTGGCGAGCTGGTGCGTCAGGACTATATTTCGGGCAACCGTGTGGAGCTGCACTACAAGATGCCTTTGGGTGAGATTGTGATTGACTTCTACGACAAACTGAAGAGTCTTTCCAAGGGTTATGCCTCGTTCGACTACCATCAGGCAGGCTTCCGTCTGTCGAAGCTGGTGAAGCTCGACATCCTGCTCAACGGCGAGTCGGTGGACGCGCTTTCCACGCTGACTCATTTTGACAATGCGTACGAGCTGGGACGGCGCATGTGCGAGAAGCTGAAGGAACTGATTCCGCGCCAGCAGTTCGAGATCGCCATTCAGGCGGCCATCGGTTCGAAGATCATCGCGCGCGAGACCATCAAGGCCGTGCGCAAGGACGTGACGGCCAAGTGTTACGGCGGTGACGTGAGCCGTAAGCGCAAGCTGCTGGAGAAGCAGAAGCGCGGAAAGAAGCGCATGAAGCAGATCGGTACGGTGGAAGTGCCCCAGAAGGCCTTCCTGGCGGTGCTGAAACTGGATTAGGATACTCCCCCGAAAACGTCTAGACGTTTTTTAAAAACGCTTCGACGTTTCACTTAAAACGCCTTGACGTTTTGACCAAAACGTCAAGGCGTTTTTTTTAAGGTCTGAAAAGTTGGGGATTTTTTGTATTTTGTGGCGAAAAATCCGTATCACGCGAATCATGTTTCCGCTTTTTCCCTTGCACATTCAGGATTTTCTTGATAACTTGCATCGTGTTTCATTTGTCATTCTGTGTAGCGAAGAAACAACGTTCGGCGAAGTCAATCCCGTATGCATCACTTGCGTTTTCGAGATTCTTCACTTCGTTCCCTTAGATGACAGAATATAAGCTTATTTTTATTTTGACACAGCCCGTTTTATATTTTAAAATCTAGCTTTTGCCATGCGATTACATATTCCGACAATAAGTTTTATCATGATGCTGGTATTGATAACCATTGCATCATCATGTTCAGAAAAGAAAACAGACAATATAGAAATTATCACTTTAGAAGAACACCTCTTATCTGACTCACATTTATTAAAAGCAGACAGTATATGGTATCCGGCAGACAGTATCTATGCAAAAAGATTTTATGTGTATGCTGATACCATACTGATTATGGAGAACAATAAGGTTGCCGGGAATTTTCTGAATGTTTATAATATGCGCGATCATCAGCTTATAGCCAAGCTGTTACCCTTTGGTGAAGGTCCCGGAGAGTTACTCTATGCACAGATGCACTATGATGGAAACTCAATGCGTGTGGTGGATTATATCAGGAGAACATTGTATAATATAAATATTGAGAAAATGTTGAATGATAACAGCTATAAACCTGAATCATTGCCACTTTCCCAACATTATATCATCACCACTTCTCCAGTATCTTATGGTGATTCTATAATTTATGCAGATCCGTTTCATTATGTTAATCAGAGGGCAAATATCGATCAACAGCCTCCCAGATTAATCGCTTCGTCCAGCGGGAATATTGAGCCTGAAATGCCCATGGATTTTGATTATATGACTTTTAATGTAGGACAGGGATTTCTTGGGGTAAATGCACATTTGGGAAGTATTTTCTTTGCCTCCAATGAAAGCTCTACTATTGAGTTCTATTCTTCAGATCTAAAACTGATAAAAAAGGTGGTAGGACCGGTATCTTTACCTGAAGCAAGATTAAGTATATCTGGAGTGGATGGTAAGCGTGAGGTTTCTTATAAGGGCATGCTTCAACCTGAGGCTTATAGAGGGTTTACAGGTTCTGCTGACTGCTTGTTTTTCCTGTATACAGGAAAAGAGGTGCCATTGGATAATCAGAAAGATTCTAAGTCGTATATTTTGTGCTTCGATTGGAAAGGCAATTTCCAAAAGAGTTACAGCGCTCCTGCCAGAATTTATGCATTGAGTGCATCAGCAGCATCTGGATTTCTTTATGCAACGATAATGAATGAGGAAGGTAATCCTAGATTGGTTAAGCTTACACAAATACGGGACAATTGATGATTTTCCGCTGTCCATGCAATTTTTTTCCGTTTATATTGCTTGCGAAACATTTTTTATGTTACATTTGCCATTGCACTGTAATGTGGAGTTTGCAAAATGGCCGACAAAATCAAACATACGGGTATTGTGGAAAACACGGACGGTCCTTGGCTGAAAGTAAGGATTGTGCAGACATCGGCTTGCGCGGCCTGTAGCATCAAGACACATTGCAATGTGGCGGAATCGGAAGAAAAGTTGATTGACGTGTACAACGGCCGGATGCTTGACTGCCGGCCCGGACAGGAGGTGACAGTAGGCGGAGAGACTTCATTGGGACTGAAAGCTGTCTTTTGGGCGTTTGTATGTCCTTTTGTGGTGATGCTGGCGGCACTGTTCGTGTCCATGTCAGTCAGCGGAAACAACGAACCGTTGTCCGCTCTGGTAGCCCTGTGTATGCTGATACCTTATTATATAGGTCTTTATGCCTGCCGGAAACGCCTGAAGCGTACTTTTGTTTTTACCTTAGAGTCAATAAACAATTAATAAACTAACTATCTATGAACTTGATTTTAGTGGCAGTGGTTTCATTGGGTGCCATCGGACTGGTTTCCGCGGTCATCCTGTATGTGGCTTCCAAGAAATTCGCTGTGTATGAAGACCCTCGTATCGGTCAGGTGGCGGAAGCTCTGCCTCAGGCCAATTGCGGCGGTTGCGGCTACCCCGGGTGTTCCGGATTTGCGGCCGCCTGTGTCAAGGCCGGTTCGCTGGAGGGAAAGCTGTGTCCGGTGGGAGGACAGGCTACCATGGAGAAAGTGGCCGCCATTCTGGGACTGGAAGCCGTGGCGGCCGAACCTCGCGTTGCGGTGGTGAGGTGCAACGGTACGTGTGCCAACCGTCCGCGGCTGACGGAATATGACGGTGTACGCTCGTGTGCGGTGGCCCACTCCACTTACGGCGGCGAGACGGACTGCACGTCCGGCTGCCTGGGCTGCGGCGACTGTGCGGAAGCCTGTCAGTTCGGCGGTATCCGCATGAATCCGGAGACGGGACTTCCTGAGGTGGACGAGGACTTGTGTACCGCCTGCGGTGCATGTGCCGATGCTTGTCCGCGGAACATCATCGAGCTTCGTCCCAGAGGAAAGAACAACCGCCGGGTTTACGTGGGGTGCGTCAACAAGGATAAGGGGGCCGTGGCGCGCAAAGCCTGTGCGGTGGCCTGCATCGGTTGCGGCAAGTGCGTGAAAGTCTGTCCGTTTGATGCGGTTACGGTGGAGAACAATCTGGCCTATATCGACCCGGCCAAATGCAAGTCGTGCCGCAAATGCGAGATGGAATGTCCGCAAGGCGCCATCGTGGCGGTGAATTTCCCTCCGAGAAAGGTGAAGGCCGAAGCTGAGAATTAAGAAATCCGTTTCCTGAAATATGCCGGAAAGCGCTTCCCTGTTCTGCATTCGGACAAAGGTGAAGAGTCTTGTAGGCATTGGCATATTCCGGAACAATAAACCTAAAATACAAAGACTGTGAGAACATTTAGAATAGGTGGAGTCCATCCTGAAGAAAACAAGCTGTCGGCCGGGAAACCTATCCGGACGGCGGAGCTTCCCAAACAAGCCGTGTTTCCCTTGTCGCAGCATATCGGCGCGCCGGCCGTGCCCGTGGTCAAGCGGGGCGATACGGTGAAGGTGGGGACCAAGATAGCCGAAGCCGGAGGTTTCGTGTCGGCGTCCGTCTTTTCGTCCGTGTCGGGCAAGGTGAACAAGATAGACAGTGTGGTCGATGCGAGCGGCTACCGCAAGCCGGCCATCTTCATTGACGTGGAAGGCGACGAATGGGAAGAGGGTATCGACCGGAGCGATACGCTGGTAAGTGAATGTACGCTTTCTCCCGAAGAAATCATTCGGAAAGTCAAGGAAGCCGGAGTGGTAGGCATGGGAGGCGCGTGTTTCCCCACTCATGTCAAGCTGACCCCTCCCCCGGGAACAAGGGCGGAGTGTGTCATCATCAACGGAGTGGAATGCGAGCCTTATCTGACGGCCGACCACCGGCTGATGCTGGAAAAGACCGACGAGATTCTGGTGGGGGTGACTCTGCTCATGAGGGCGGTGAAGGTGGACAGGGCCTACATCGGCATCGAGAACAACAAGCCGGACGCCATCCGGAAGATGGCGGAAAGGGCGGCCGCCTATCCGGGCGTCGAGGTGGTGCCGCTCAAGGTGAAATATCCGCAAGGAGGCGAGAAGCAGCTGATTGACGCCGTTATCCGGCGTCAGGTGCCGGATCCTCCCGCATTGCCTGTCCATGTAGGTGCGGTGGTGCAGAACGTGGGGACCGCATTTGCCGTTTACGAGGCGGTGCAGAAAAACAAGCCGCTGATAGAGCGGGTGGTGACGGTGACCGGCAAGTCGCTGGCCGACCCGTCGAATTTCCGGGTCCGGCTGGGTACGCCGATGAGCCAGCTCATTGATGCGGCCGGCGGACTGCCCGAAGATACGGGGAAGGTGATAGGCGGCGGTCCGATGATGGGAAAGGCACTGGCCACGGTAGAGGTCCCGGTGTGCAAGGGAAGCTCCGGAGTGCTGGTGATGAACGGGAAAGAGGCGAGACGTTCTGCCCCCCAGCCATGCATCCGCTGTGCCAAATGCGTCAGCGTCTGTGCGATGGGGCTGGAGCCTTATCTGCTGGCTACCTGTTCGGCGCACGGCGACTGGGAGCGTGTGGAGCGCGAGCATATCATGTCGTGCATCGAGTGTGGCTCGTGCCAGTTCACCTGTCCCTCGCATCGTCCCATGCTCGACTATATCCGTTTAGGTAAGAATAAAGTGGGCGGAATCATCCGTGCACGCAACGCGAAAAAATAAATGACTGTTCATTATGGCAAATAAACTGATTGTATCTTTATCCCCCCACGTGCATGGCGGCGACAGTGTGCAGAAAAACATGTACGGCGTGCTTGTCGCGCTGGTGCCTGCCCTGCTGGTGTCATTCTACATGTTCGGTCTGGGGGCTGTGGTTGTCACGCTGACCTCGGTGGCGGCGTGCGTGTTTTTCGAGTGGTCCATCACGAAATATATCCTGCGCCGTGAGCGTTCCACCATTATGGACGGATCGGCGGCGGTGACCGGTGTGCTGCTGGCCTTCAACCTTCCCTCCAACCTTCCGCTCTGGATTATCGTCATCGGCGCGCTGGTGTCTGTCGGCATCGCCAAGATGACTTTCGGCGGGCTGGGCTGCAATCCGTTCAATCCGGCTCTGGCGGGACGTATCTTCCTGCTCATCTCGTTTCCGGTGCAGATGACCTCGTGGCCTGTGCCCGGACAGCTTGCGAGCTATACCGATGCGGAGACGGCCGCCACACCGCTTGCTCTGATGAAACAGGCCATACATGGCGATACGGGTGCATTGGACCGGCTTCCGGGCAGTTTCGACCTGTTTTTGGGAAACAATCCCGGATGTATCGGTGAAATCAGCGCGCTGGCCCTGCTGCTGGGACTGGCTTATATGCTCTGGAAGAAAATCATCACGTGGCATATTCCGGTCTCCATCCTGGCCACGGTCTTTGTGTTTACGGGACTGATGCACCTGTCCGATCCCACGGTCTACGCCTCGCCGCTGGCCCATCTCTTCACGGGCGGTCTGATGCTGGGCGCCATCTTCATGGCCACCGACTATGTGACTTCGCCCATGACCCATAAGGGAATGGTGATCTACGGAGTGGCCATCGGTTTCCTGACCGTCGTGATCCGTGTGTTCGGCTCTTATCCGGAAGGGATGTCGTTCGCCATCTTCATCATGAACGCGTTCACTCCGCTTATCAATACATATTGTAAACCAAAACGATTCGGGGAGGTAGTGAAGAAATGAAAAAACTGGAATCATCATTGAAGAACATGCTTCTGTCGCTGACGGGATTCTCTGTCGTGGCGGGAGCCTTGCTGGGCTGGGTCAACGATGTGACGGCCGGCCCGATTGCGCAGGCCAGCTCCAAGACGCTGAGCGACGCCATCGCACTGGTTGTCCCCGGATTCGACAACAATCCGGCCGAAGCGCCCGAGGAGGTGGAAGCGGATGGAGTGGTCTATAAGATCTATCGTGCCACCAAGGGCGGCAAGTTTGTCGGGGCGGCGGTCGAGTCATCGGCCAACGGTTTCGGAGGCCCGCTGACCGTACTGGTGGGTTTCGACGCCGAAGGAAACATCATCGACTATTCGCTGCTGAGCCATGCGGAGACTCCGGGACTGGGTTCCAAGGCGGCCGACTGGTTCAAGAAAGGCGGGAAGGGCGACATTACGGGCAAGAATCCCGGTCAGGCTCCGCTGGCCGTCACCAAGGACGGAGGGCAGATTGACGCCATTACCGCATCGACCATCACCACCCGTGCGTTCCTGCAGGCGGTGAACAACGCGTATGCGGTGTATATGCGGCAGGATGTGGACACTTCGAGCGGCGCTTCGCAGCAGGTGGAAGAACCGGCGGACGAAAGTCAGGAGACAGACGCCTCGAGCGGCGCGAGCGCGCAGGCAGAACAGGAAGGAGGTGACTATGAATAATTTCAAGGTATTGCTGAACGGGATTGTCAAGGAGAATCCTACGTTCGTGTTGTTGCTGGGCATGTGTCCGACATTGGGGACCACTTCATCGGCCCTGAACGGAATGGGGATGGGACTGGCCACGATGTTTGTGCTTATCTGCTCGAACGTGGTGATCTCAGCCATCAAGAACCTGGTGCCCGACATGGTGCGCATCCCTATCTTCGTGGTGGTGATCGCTTCTTTCGTGACGGTGCTGCAGATGGTGATGCAGGCATACGTGCCCGCGCTTTACGCCACCCTGGGACTCTTCATCCCGCTGATTGTGGTCAACTGCATCCTGCTGGGACGTGCCGAGGCGTTTGCCTGCAAGAACGGTCCTGTAGCTTCGTTCTTCGACGGCCTGGGCATCGGTCTGGGATTTACCATCGCCCTGACCCTTCTGGGCGGCGTGCGTGAGTTTCTGGGAACGGGAAAGGTGTTCGGCTTCTCCCTTATGTCTGAGGAATACGGCATGCTGATATTCGTGCTGGCTCCCGGTGCCTTCATCGCCTTGGGCTATCTGATTGCCATCGTGAACCGTTTGAGAAAGTCTGAATCTTAAAAGAACAGAGGATTATGGAATATATACTGATATTTATCACGGCGATATTCGTGAACAACATCGTGCTGTCGCAATTCCTCGGCATCTGTCCGTTTCTGGGCGTGTCGAAGAAAGTGGAGACGGCTATGGGCATGGGAGCGGCAGTGGCTTTCGTGCTGACCCTTTCTACCATTGTGACTTATGTGATCCAGAAATTCGTGCTTGACCCGTTCGGGCTGGCCTATATGCAGACCATCGCGTTCATTCTGGTCATTGCGGCTCTGGTGCAGATGGTGGAGATCATTCTGAAGAAAGTCTCTCCGGCCCTGTATCAGGCATTGGGCGTTTTCCTTCCGCTGATCACGACCAACTGCTGCATTCTGGGTGTGGCCATTCTGGTGATCCAGAAAGACTTCGACCTGCTGACAGGCGTGGTGTACGCTTTCTCCACGGCATTGGGCTTTGCGCTGGCGCTGATAGTGTTCGCCGGCATCCGTGAACAGCTCAGTCTGGTGAATATCCCCAAAGGGATGCAGGGAATGTCTATCGCTCTGGTGACGGCCGGACTGCTGGCCATGGCGTTCATGGGATTTTCCGGTGTGGACAAAGGACTTTCCGTATTGTTCGGGCTGGGGTGAACCGGCATCCGGCATTTTGCGCCCCGGTGGCCGGTTCGTATGGGAAAAGTCCGACGAAGTCGCTTTGTCAGGCAATCGGAGCTTTTTGAGTATGTGTTGCCTTGTGCTGAAACGGGTCCGGAAGAGCCCTGAGAAATTATTTTATGGGATAATTTAAACATTCTTTGAAATATAATTGCATGTTGGCTGAACTTTTTTTAGAAATCTGACGGTTTTTTCAATCAAATTTCTTATATTTGCTCAAACGTTATATATAAACTTTATTTAGAACTCAATAGAAAAGACCAGAATGTCATGAAAAAAAGAATTCTTGTTACAGGAGGAACCGGTTATATCGGTTCGCATACAGTGGTTGAACTGCAGAACAGTGGCTATGAGGTAATCATCGTGGACAATTTGTCGAATTCGCGTGCGGATGTAGTGGACAATATCGAACAGATTACCGGCGAACGTCCTGCGTTCGAGAAGGTGGATTGCTTGGATTATGCCGGGCTGGACGGCGTGTTCGCCAAGTATCCCGGCATCGAAGGTATCATCCATTTTGCGGCAAGCAAGGCTGTAGGTGAGTCTGTACAGAAGCCTTTGTTGTATTATCGTAATAATCTCGTGTCTCTTATCAATATATTGGAGCTGATGCCGAAACATGGGGTGAAAGGAATCATCTTTTCTTCTTCGTGTACGGTCTATGGACAGCCCGACATCCTGCCGGTTACCGAACAGGCTCCTATCAAGAAGGCCGAATCTCCTTATGGCAACACCAAACAGGTGAACGAGGAGATTATCCGTGACACTATCGCGTCGGGCTCTCCGATACATGCCATCCTGTTGCGTTACTTCAACCCTATAGGTGCGCATCCTACTGCTCTTATCGGTGAACTGCCTAACGGAGTTCCGCAGAACCTGATTCCGTATCTGACTCAGACTGCTATCGGTATCCGTGAGAAACTGAGCGTGTTTGGCGATGACTACGACACTCCCGACGGTTCCTGCATCCGCGACTACATTTATGTGGTCGATCTGGCAAAAGCTCACGTGGTGGCCATGAACCGTATCCTCGAAGACAAACAGAAAGACAAGGTGGAAGTGTTCAACATCGGTACGGGTCGGGGCGTTTCAGTGCTTGAACTGATCAACAAGTTTGAAGAGGCAACGGGCGTGAAACTGAATTATCAGATTACGGGCCGCCGTGCAGGTGATATTGAGAAGGTTTGGGCAGACCCGACGTATGCCAATACGGAATTGGGATGGAAAGCCGGAACCTCTATTGAAGACACATTGCGCTCGGCCTGGAAATGGCAGCTGAAGTTGCGTGAAAATGGAATTATGTAAATATAGGTAGATTCTTGCTTGTAGAAAGGTATTTGAAACATTAAATGTTCTTTTTACGTTTTATGAATGCAACATGTCGGCAAGCGGCCGTGAGTATGTGAATATACATGAGTTGTTGTCTTTCCCTGATGATGGGAAGACCGATGTGGATGCATAGTAGTTTTGTCGTGTTTTATTTTGTGTTTGTGTTGTGGCTGTTCTTCGACGTGAGTCGGAGAACAGTTCTTTTATATATCTATGTATGGTCTCTTTGGCTGACATTTTGTAAGAAATGGAGGGGTTGTATTTGACGTGTGTTCTCTTTTTAGAGCTGTTGCTTTATTTTTTTCCGGATGTGTCCGATTGTCTGTTGCTTTCTCTTTGCTGGTATTTTCCCCTTTTCAAAATGATCCTGTTTGGAAACAGATATTTTTTGTATCATATATTTTATAAAAGTTAAAAAACATTTGTAAAGTCGTGTTTGAACTCTAATCTCTTTGTTGTTATAATATTAATTCTTATATTGCTGTCATGAGAAAGAGCTTGTTGATATTCTGTTCTGTCTTTAGGTAGGGGGATCTTCCCGAAAAGTTTTTCTGTTTTCAAGGCAGTCGTTGTAGCCGGACGGGAACAAAGAGAAAAGGACGGAGTTGACCCTAAAAAAGACTCTGCAGGATTTCCTTGCATCAACTCAAAACAAATAATGTTAGATTTAATTAAAACTATGCTTATGAAAAAGGAGATTGAAAAACAGGAAGGAAAGAGTGCTTATGAAAAGCCAGTTGTCGGACTCGTGAATGTAGATTTAGGGGATGTTCTGATGCTGTCTGGTGTGGGTAATCCGGATGTTTCCGTATGGGGTCAGAGTACGGGCGGTATTAGGTCGGCTATATATAAAAAAGCAAATGATGGAGAATCTAATGTATGGAGTTCATGGCCGGAATGATTATTTAATTTAATGAATTGATTATTATGAAAAAGATAAAAATAGGAATGCTATTCTGTGCTGTATTGGCATTTGTGTCTTGTTCCGATTCAAATGAAATTCCAACAGATAATAATGTCAATCCGCAACCGAGTGAAAGCGAGGAAGTTGCACCTAATGAATATATTGTCCGAGTGCATGCTGAGTCTGAAGAGTCTGATAAGTCTTCAAGAGAAATCTCAGGTGATAATAATTTGTCATTTCTGAATATTTATGACGCGAACTGGGTGTATATGCATACATATACCGGAGACAGTAAGGGTGTCGTACAATTGAAAGCGGAGAATGGCTTTTTTAAATATCGTATAAAGGAGGATAATGGGACTATTTATGTTTCAGGGAATACAGACGTGCTTATTGATCCGGAGGATGAAAATACGGCTCGATTTATTTCTGGTGATGTGGTTTATTTCTCATCTTGGCCAGATGATATTTGGAAGTGCGATGTTGCAGATGTTAATGATGGCTCGATAGAACTCCCCTATGTTTCCAATGATTTGAAGATTGATGGTAGTAAGAAGAAGTATCCGTTAATGTGGATGCAATATAGGGAAGATACTTTTGGTTCCATTGAAATTTTTAGGTCTCGTGGCACCTTTGAGGTAGAGTCCATGCTTCCTAATTCTAGTGGAGTAGGGGGCTTGACATATGTCCCGATGTTAAGAGTAGTGGGAGGATTCCGTGAAACTGTGATTTTTACAAACTTGGATAATTTGAATGAAAATGCGGAATACGATTATAGTATTGATGATCAGGGATGGATAGAAACTACAGGCCTTTCGCATGGCAATTGGTCGATGAAAATCTATTTGGGAAAATTCCCGACCGAGTACGATTTGAAGAATAATCAGCCTTCAGGCGAGTATGGTTATTATGAGTCTAACGGAAAGGACCAAGGGGATTATTTGAAGTTTGAACCCAATCGGTTTAAAACGGGTGGCGCAGGTCCTGTTGGCGGTATTGAATCCGATGAGTTAACTTATTATGGTTATGGCATCTCTACGGATGCAAGTTATCTTTGTACTCCTGTCGGGACGGAAGAGCAGGAAAAAGATAATGTGCTGAACTCACATTTGTTGGTGAGATGTACCGATAACAGTGGTAAGAGTAAGGCTATGATGATTACCTTGCCCTATCATCAGGACAAGGTGACTCCCCAGCAAAACCAAATAAATTATATCATCTCTGTATTTAATGCAAAAGACTTGAAGGAACAGTTTGGTATAGATGATGCGGGTTATTTCATTGAACCGGCTTCGGGCAGGAGTTCCCGTAGTACATTTATGGGTTATGAAATAGCCGATATCAAACCAATAAAAACATACTGCATTTCCGAATGATACATGCTGCGGAGGCTGTCTCCTGTTAGATTTGTTCTCAAATCTTGACTGGAGACAGCCTCTTTTCTTGCCTTAAATCAAGAAAATGGGGGAAATCCGCGAATTGACCTTCCCGAGAATCTATTCTGTCTGTACATGCTGTAATTTTGTGCGACTTTAGTGAGACCGACTTCTTATGGCACAAACTACAAAAGAAATGACGTCGGGGCCCAGCCTGCCGTTGATTCTGAACTTTTCTCTTCCTCTGCTTCTGGGAAATCTGTTGCAGCAGACTTACTCATTGGCCGATGCTGCCATTGTGGGGAAATTTCTGGGGATTGATGCATTGGCTTCTGTGGGAGCCAGCACCTCGGTGGTGTTTCTGATTCTGGGATTCTGCAACGGATGTTGCGGAGGGTTCAGCATCCCGGTGGCCCAGAAATTCGGCGCGCATGATTATGTCACCTTGCGCAGGTATGTTTCTGTCAGTCTGAAGCTGGCGGCGGTGATGTCGGCAGTGATTGCTGTCGTGACGAGTCTGCTGTGCGCCTTCATTCTCCGTTCCATGCGTACGCCCGACCATATTTTTGAAGGAGCCTATTTTTACCTGCTCATTACGTTTGTCGGTATTCCGTGCACCTTTTTCTATAATCTTCTGTCGAGCATTATCCGTGCGCTGGGCGACAGCAAGACTCCGTTCTGGTTTCTGCTGTTTTCTGCCGTGCTTAACATTCTGCTCGACCTGTTCTGCATTCTGGTGCTCCGGTGGGGAGTGTCGGGTGCTGCCATCGCCACTGTATTTTCGCAAGGCGTGTCGGCCGTGCTGTGCTATTTCTATATGTACCGCAAGTTCGATGTGCTGAAAACGCAGCCTTCCGAGCGTCGTTTCCGTCTGGAGCTGGCCCGTCAGCTGCTTTCCATCGGTGTGCCTATGGGGCTTCAGTTCTCCATTACCGCCATTGGCAGCATCATGCTCCAGAGTGCGAACAACGCACTCGGTACGGCCTGTGTGGCCGCTTTTACGGCCGCCATGCGCATCAAGATGTTTGTGATGTGCCCGCTTGACAGCCTGGGGATGGCTATGGCCACCTATTCCGGCCAGAATTACGGTGCCGGAAAACCCGACCGTATCTGGATGGGCATCCGGTCGGCCGCCCTGATGATGGCCGTCTATTCCTTTTCCGTAGGAATCTTCATCTGGTTGGGCGCTGAGAAGTTCGCTCTTCTGTTCATTGCGCCGGATGAAACCGAAATCATAGCCGACACCGCCCTGTTTCTGCATGTCAACGTGTCGTTCTTCCTTCTGCTGGGTTCGCTGAGCATTCTCCGCTATTCCATCCAGGGGGCCGGCTATACGAAGCTGGCCATGTTCTCCGGAGTGTCCGAGATGGTGGCGAGGGTGCTTGTCAGCGTGGTTGCTGTGCCGCTGTGGGGATTCTGGGGAGTCTGTTTCGGCGACCCTACAGCCTGGCTCTTTGCCAACCTCTTCCTTATTCCGGCATTCATCCATGTGTATCGCCGTCTGCGTCTCATTGTAGCCAGGGAGCGTGCGGCGGCCTGAAAGCGGTCAGTTGTGGATGGGGAGCCTTTTCCATATCCAGCGGGGTATGAGCCGCCAGAAACCCACCAGCAGCCGGTAACGCCAGTCGATAACTACAATCCGCCGCTTGTGTTCGATGGCCGATACGATGCGGCGGGCCACTTTCTCCGCACTCATCAGCATCGGGTAGCGTTTTCCGTCGTCCAGCAGGTCTGTATTGACAAAACCCGGGCGGATGTCGGTGAAGCGGATGCGGTATCTTCTCAGGCGCGACAGTTGTTCCAGACTGTCTATGTAGATGTTCTGGAAACGTTTGGTGGCGGAATAAGCCGGCGCGACTCCCAGCCCTTTTGTCCCTGCGATGGAGCTGACCACGCAGATGTGTCCTCGTCCTTTCTGTGCGAAATGGTGGAATGCAGTGTCGACCATGCGTACAAAGCCTTCCACGTTGGTGGCCACGGTGTCGAGTTCTGTTTCCGTGTTGAGCGTCAGATTCTGGTAGCCGATGCCCGCACACTGGATGAAGAGGTCCATACCTCCCAGTTCGCCGATAAGTTCCATCAGCTCGTCCGCGGCGTTTTCCTGGCAGACGTCAATCCGCCGGATGGTAATCTGGTTGGGCGCCATAGCCTGTATTTCCTTCAGCTTTCCTGTCCGCCGTCCGGCGATTCCCAGTTTCCAGCCTTTCTTCAGCAGGCATAATGCCGTTTCGTAACCGATGCCGGAGGTACCTCCGATGAGTACCGCCCGTTTGTTGCTCACTCGTTTCATAACTTTGTCATATTTCGTTGGTTCTCAATTCATATAAATAACTGTCGGTTTCCGGGCAGTCTTTTCCGCTGTAGTGCAGCTTCCCCTCAAACGGCATGTCCGGATGGACGGGGCGCAGGTCGGGGGTGAGGTGCTTGCAGAAAGTCCGGTAGGAGTGACAGTCCGACCGGATGCCGTTGTCGGCGCGGAAAAAGGTGACATACCGGTTCAGCGGCCTTGTGCATACCAGCTGGTTGATCTGCAGGGCAAGTCCGCGTGCCTCTTCTGCCGGGATGCGGTCGAAGAAATTTCCGAAATGGAAGACAATCAGTTCGGAAAGCACGGAGTGTGCTGTCCAGAACGCCCGTTCCACGGCTTCCAGGCGCGGCACAAAGCGAGCCTGCAGGTGTGGATACATTTCTTTGATGAAGCGTGCCGCCGTATCGGCCAGACCATACATGGGATAGATTCCGACGAGGGTCAGGCCGGCATGGGACAGATGGTCGCACATGTCTGCAAAAGCCAGTGCCGACGGACCGGATTCGCAGGAGAAGTCGCAGAACACGATCCGTCCGGACACGCTTCTGACGGCCTGCCGCCACCAGTTGCCGCAGTCTTCAAAGGCAGAGCGTGCTGCCAGAAACTGTTTCCGCATGTAAAGCCGGTTGTAGATGAGTGTCCGTCGTGCCTCCTCGTTTTCCTCAATCCGGTGGAAGTCCATCCGTCCGTAGGCTGTCAGTTCCCGGTCGGCCGTTGTCTTTTCCGGAGAGTCTGTTTCGGGAGGATTCCCGATCCATCGTTCAAAGAGCTGCGCGAAGCGGTCCGGAAGCGGGTAGGTGGCGGCCTTCAGGTCCCATCCGTTCCCGTAGTCCGGAAGCCGGAAGTCGCCTTTGCAGAAGCTGTCGGCGGAGGTTTCGATATATCCGTTGTGCATCCGGATATATTCCATCAGCTTGTAGAAAGTGATGTTGGCTCCCAGCACCTGCGGATTGCCCGTCAGGAGCAGTTGCTTGCGGGCGCGAGTGACGGCCACGTTCAGTTTCCGGTCGATGATTTGTCCGTCTTCCGCAAAGGTCTGCGCGGTGAGGAAATTCAGCTGGCTGAAGTTCCGTACGGTAAACGAATAGATGATTACGTCGCGCTGGCTGCCCTGATACCGTTCCACCGTGTCGATGGATATGTACTCCAGGCCGGGAAGGTCCAGGTGGGCGATTTCTTTGCGTATCATGGCTATCTGGTTGCGGTAGGGCACGATGACTCCCACCGTCTTGTCCGGGTGGAAGGTGTTTCCGGCGAGCCGGAAGATATGGGCCAGCAGGCAGGCCACGATGCGTGCCTCATGGATGTTGGTCTTGTCGGAAAGCAGGGCCGAGTCATCGGGCGTTTCCGATGGGATGAATACCATTCTCCGTTCCAGCAGCAGGCGGTCGACCTCGTCTTGTGGGGCCGGTGGGGAGGTATATGGGGATTTCTCTTTCTGGTGGGGCAGGGGGACAGGCTCCAGCTGTTCGCGGGCGTAGAAGGTGCAGTCGGGAAATTCCGCGACGGCCGGATGCATGCGTCCCTGTTTGCGGAGGACGCTTCTGCACTCGTCCGGGGCCTGCCTGTAGAGACGTTCAAACAGCGAGTTGCGGCAGTCCTCCAGCCCGATGCCTTTCAGCAGTGGGTCGTTTACGGCCGCATTTTCCCGGTTCTGCAGGGCGATGGCGGGCAATTGCTTGTAGTCGCCGATGAGCACGAATTTGCTGACGGCATTCCGCTTTCCGCAGCGTGCGGAGAGGATGCCCACGAGGTCGGGTTCCAGAATCTGTGAGGCTTCGTCAATGAAGGCCGTGTCGAACTGCTTGATGTCGAACAGATACGACCGGTTGTTGACGGCTGTTGTGGTGCCGACGAAGAGGCGGGTTTCCTGAATCCGCTGCCGGATGTCTTTCAGTTTCGGGCAGTCTTCCAGACGGTGCTTGAGCAGGTACGGGCGGTAACGCCGGTCGCACGACAGCTCGTGGCCGATGCGGATGAACGGTGTATGGGCGGCGATGCCCGATTCTGTCAGCATGCCGCAGATTTCGTCGACGGCCCGGTTGGTATAGGAGAGCAGGAGCAGCGACGTATCGGGGTCGGTCAATGCCTCTTCCACCATGTAGCGGAGTGCGCACGAAGTCTTTCCGGTGCCGGGCGGACCGACAAGCAGGAAATAGTCGTCGGCCTGCTTTTCCTTCAGGACCAGTTCGTCGAAACGTCCGTAGTGTCCGTTCAGGGTCCGTTGCGGAGAGATCGAGGGTTTCCGCTGCCCTAGCAGCAGCCGCTTGCGTTCTTCAGTGGCGGCCAGGAAGGCATACAGTCCGCGGACGGCGTTGGCCGATGATACGTCCGACGAGTCGTGCTCGATGCAGAACGTCTCGTTTTCCCCTCCGATGATGTCCTTGTTCTGCTGGCTGTTGCGGAGCTGCAGGGTGATCCGTTCCGTCTGCATGTCTACGATGTTTCCGTGCATAAGGATGTGGTTGCGCACGTCGGGTTCCCCCTCGTACGCATAGAATATCACGATGTCGCCGGTCCGGAAATTGGGCAGGAAGTCGTCTTCCTGCCGGGGGATTTTCAGTTCGACCAGGTCATATCCTTTTCCGGGTGCGCTCCGCCGTTTGTCCGTGATGGTCAGTCCCGTCAGGATGTTTCCGGCTTCCAGCTTTTCTTTTACGGGATTGTGCCATGTGCCCGCAAAGCCTCTTGACGAGTCGTTGTTTCCTCCTGTCTTGTTCAGTGCCGTCTCTTTGGAGACGAAAGTGAAGAACCGGGCGAAATAGGCCTTTTCGAGCGGCGTGCACCTTTTCAGCGTGCGGATGGCCGTTTCCAGCTCCGGCTCCTGATAGTCGTTCCACAGGCGGTTGTGCACCTGCAGTTCGTTGAGCAGGTCCGTGCTCAGGCTTTCGACGGTCCGGACGATTTCTCCCTCCGCAAAGTCCATTTCCTGGGCCGCGATGAGATTTCTCAGCCTGATGCTTTCGCGGAACAGTCTTTCCGAGAAGTGTTCCAGCATCAGTCCGTCGGTGTATTTCGAGTAGAGCAGGAAAGTCTGCATGTCTTTTGCCTTCTGTCCGAAGTTATGCATCAGCACCCCTTGGTAGAGCATCATCTGCACGAAATGGTCTTCCTTGTGGCGTCGGTTGTATTCGTCGCGCTTGCCCGATTTCTGTTCGATGAGAATCTTGAAGTCTTTCTGCAGCATGTCGACTCGCCCCTGCAGGCCGAGGCGTTCGCAGATGAACGATGCTTCGAGCAGCGTGTTCCGCCGGTCGAACCCCGCGATGTTGTGGGGCAGGATGTCGTGGATGAACGAACGGATGTTCATCATCTGGCTTTGCGCCGCCGCGTGGAAGTTGTCGGGAAGCTTGCACGTGCAGAACTCCAGGGCAGCCGACGCGAAAAACCGGTTGACCGACTGTACATAGCTGACCGGAGAGTCCGGCTTTTCGTTGACAAAGTCGTCGAGCAGCTGGCTTGCCAGGTTACCCATCAGGATGGGAGCCGTGTTGGCCCGCGGCTTGATCCTGTTCATGAAAAAGTTGAGCGGATGATGCCCGTATTCTCTGAAGCATGCGGCCAGCGAACTGATGTCGATGAGGTAGTCCGGGTGGATTACGACCAGCCCCGGAATATAATGGTTCTCCTCGTCCACCTTCACGTGGAGCAGGTTGAGCGGAAGGTTTTCACGGAGCAGGTCTTTCAGATAGAGCAGGTCGCCGTCGTATCCCCCTTTCCGGTAGTTGACGACGATGAACGGTTCCTCTTCGCTGTCGCACGAGGCGAAAATCAGCGAGTCGTCCCAACTCGTCACGCAGGCTCTTATATAAGGTATATGTGTGAGGCGCGTGCCGGAGTAGGGGCGGTTGGAGTGGGGGATTTCTGGCAGGAGCGAAGCCGGAATGTCCGCTTCGAATCCCAGCGACACGAAGCGCACCAGTGCGCGCAGATCGTAGAGATATTCCTGCATGTCCGGCTCGAACCGGTCGCCCATCGCCTTGTGGCAGTTCCTCCGCATGGTCTGTATGGCATATCGGTCGGAGGGGGTCATCCGTTTTTCTTTCCCGATGAAGTCCAGCCGCGAGAACAGGTTGGCGAAGGCCAGTGTGCTCCTTGCCGTCAGTTCATAAGCCGCCTCCTCCAGCACTTTGTAGAGCAGGATGTATTTTGCCCGGATGTTCTCCAGGTTTGCCGGCGGACGGCGGTGGACACGTTCGATGCGGTCGAACAAGTCGAATGATTGCAGTTCGATATGAGGATTTTCCAATGTGCGATGTTTAAGGTTCTACCTCCAGCAGATAAATCCGTTGCGCTTCGGCCAGTGCGGGATAGGTGCCCGCATACTGGTCGGTCACGTCTTCGGTGAACAGATATTTTTCCTCCGGCCCTTCCGTGCCGGCTGCAGTCACCCTGAATGTATAAGTCGTTTGCGTGCTTCCCGCCATCTGCGCTTCCAGGCAGATGTAGCTGTCGCCCGTGTTCTCGTCATATTTGCGTGTCCTCGAAAAGATACCCACCCGGGGGGTGCTGCCGGCTTCCGGATAGATTTTTATGGAACCCGAAGTATGTGCCTTGTCGGCAAACGTCAGTTCGAAGCGTCCTTCCGGGACGGCCGGACTGTCTTCCACGATTCTGCTTTCCAGCTCGCGGGTTTCCTCCTGGGTCAGCTTGTCGCCTTTGGCGTCAGCTCTGATGCCGGTCACGGTGAGCACTTCCGTAGGAGCCGCCACCTCCACGTTCAGCACACAGCTGTTTCCCGAGCGGTCGGCTATGGTCGATTCGGCCGTACCGATGCTTGCGGGCAGCAGAACCAGCGTGTCGCCGTCATAGCGGAAATCGAGCACCTGGGGGCGGGTCACCGAAATCGTGTAGTTTCCGTCGCCTCCGCGGATAAGATATTTCTCCCCTTCGCCGAACACGTCCAGTGTGAGGGTATGGCTGACAAGTTCTGTATGGTTTTCTGCTTCAATCAGGCGGATGGGCTGGTAGTCGTCGCTTCCGCACGACGGGATGAGGATGCCTGCCGCTGCAGTGAGTGCGGCAAGCAGAAAGGTGTTCGTAGTCTTCATTGTGTTTGGTTTTCTAATTGTCATTTTCCAAAGGTATAATAATTTCGACAATCCCGGAACTTTCGGTTCTGTTTTTTATATCTTTTTTTCGGAACTTTATTCTTGCTTCCGGCCGGAACGCTTCGGCGTTTTACCTCAAACGCCGAGACGTTTTGGACAAAACGCCGAAGCGTTTTCTTATGGGCCGTTTCTGCGGGGCGATTGTCAATTTGTTCCCGTATCCGTAATTGCGCAAAATTTATGATTAGACAGCTAATATTATAATATAATAATGTCACAGTGTGAATAATTGTGTTCAAGATTGAAAATATGTTTATATATTACCGGGAAAGTACTTCTATGTGCAAAAGATTCATATCTTAGCGGAAAAGAAGCGCGCGCATGTATTCGTTTTTTTACGGAACGACAAGCGTGTGGAATAAGACAAGGCAATGCAAAAGAAATGAAATAGACAAAATTTTCTAATGTTAAATTAATACTGAATTGGTATGAGAAATTTGAAGGTTTTACTGGCAGCATACATGTCATTGCTGCTGTTTGTGTTGGGCGGCTGTTCCAACGAAGAGATTAAGGGCGGAGAAGCCCAGGGAGACGGAGTGAGCGTGTCTTTTGTCGCTGAACTGAACGGCAAGACAGACGTTTCTACACGTTCGGCCGCAAATCTGGGCGAGGCGAACAAGCTGACCGTGCTGGCTTATAAGAAGGTGGGCGAAAATTATCAGTTCGTGAAGAAGACTTCCACTGATATTGCGGCTGAAGACGATAATACGCTTTCCTGGAAAGACCCACAATTCAAGCTGGAAATCGGTGTCTACAGATTTGTGGCTTTCTATAATGTGGGCGGTGATTTGGAACTGGAATATCCGGGTGATGATGTGGCTGCAGCATGGAATGATATTCTGTCGCAGATTCTGATCAAGCGTACGGGTACGGGAAGCCTGGATGTCAATGAAGTCTTCGCTTCAAAAGAAAGCGATATGGAAGATGTGGACTTGGTTGCCGCACAGGAAAATTCGGAAGTGGTTGTTCCTATTACACTCGACCGCGTGAACTCACGTATCGACTTCCGTTTCCGCAAGCTTAACGCGACTGATGACAACGAACAGGGATATGAGGGCGACAAGACCATATTGGGCGACAAGGATGCTTTCACCGGCATCACGACAGAGGCAAAGTCTGTCCCCCAGTGGACTTGGGGAAGCACAGCAGTGGCTTTGGCTGGAGATGTGCTGACTTTTGCTACTCAGGGTACAGATAACATTACGTTCGGAAACGGTGATGTTACAGACTTCCCGGAAAAGGAAGGCGACAGACTGTTGATGGACAATGTGCCGGCGGAACGTATCATGAACGGTGCCGCTTACTACCGTGGCGCCTACATCCTGCCTTTTGCCAACGGTGATGAAGCCAACAAGCTGGATCTTAACGTGACCTTGTCGGCTGGAAACCAGACAAGAAAGCTGGTCGTAGAGAAAGTTCCGGCACAGAAGAATGTGGTGACAGTGGTTTCATTCAACTACAGAGCATCTATGACTGTCGATCCGGACGATCCTGATTCACCGGATCCGGATGACGATGAAAATGTATTCACTCCGAGCATCAAGTATAACATCACTATTGAGACTCAATGGAATGGAGTGGACTTGAGTACAAATGTTGACATTTAATTATATTCGGGGATAAAATCTCATATCGCCGCAGGGTTATGCAGACATTCCCGCTTGGGTCTGGTTTCTGGCAGAGCTGAAGCGGGATGTCTGTATGGCGCTGCGGTTATTTTGTGGGTGCTTCATCCTGCGGTCTTTATATGGAGGAAAGAACATGCAAAACAATAATAAAATAAAATGCCTCGTCATGCTTCTATCGGCGGCAAGTCTGGGCTATTCCTGCAAGGAAAGTGATAATGTCACTCCGCAGCGGCAGTCGGTCAATGTGTCCTTTTCCACCTCCGTTCCCCAAGATAATTCGGCACCGGTCTATTCTCCCGGCGAAGACGGCCTGTCTGCGCTGATATTCAGGCAGGACAATTCGGACAGTGAAACACTGAGCTATCTGGAGGACCTTGAAACAAGATGGTCGAAGAAGAGTGACAGAGAGTTCACTATGGGTTGTACGGTGGAAGTGGGAACTTATTATTTCGTGTTTGCAAAAGGCTTGTCTTTGTCTGACAGCGAAAATGCGGAGGGGAAATGCTATCTGGACATTAAGGGCACGGAGTCAACGCTGGGCGATTATGTCATCCGTCATCCCGAGGTGTCCGGTCAGCCGGCAGACTGCGAAGAGGCACTGTATCTGAATGAAAACCGCACTGTCCCTTGTTATCTGACAGAAGCTACCGATGTGAAGAACTTTTCGGCTACACTGAAGCATGTGCAGGGGCGGTTTGACCTGATTTTTGTGAAATGCGAAGACGGGGAGGGTCATGTGCCGGCAGAGGGGAACCCGCTTGAAGGAATCAGCGGCGTACAGTTGGATATGAAAGGCATGAATACGTCGTACACACTTGACGGAGTGTCCGGTTCACCCGATGACTTCAGTCTGAAAACCGCATCGGTCGATTTCAGCGATTTCAGGTATGGTGACTATCGTAAGGAGTTTGTAAATGCCCCTGAAAAGTTTATGATTACGGATGACAATGTCACCGGAAAAATTAAGAAATATCATTTCTTCCCTGTTGAAGGAGCGAGTGTCAATCTGACTGTGGAATTTGAAAACGGGCATAAGGTGAACCGCTCCGTCGATCTCAATCTGACGGAAAACAAAGCCAATATTTTGTTGGTGTGGGTAACCAGTGACTATCTGGTGCTGAAGATCGAAGATTTTTCCGGCGAAGAATTGGGCAATACGGGAAAAGGAGATGAGGGTTTTTGGTATTAAAAAATGGAAGCTATGAAGAAACTGAATTTATGCATGGCCGTATCGCTTGCGTGTGTGCTGGCCGGGTGCAGTCAGGAGACTTTGCCTCCCGACCCGGTGTCTGAGGGGCGTGCTGCGGCGGTAAGTATGCTTTTCCCCGAAGAGGACGGGCAGACATCTCCGGCTGATTCTCTGAAATATAAAGTATATTATTTCAGGGCTGAAAAAGGTTCTTACACCGACATCAAGGATATTTCTTCGGAAAAATTCCAATATCGCGGCTCCACTGCTGAGTGGCTGACTTATGACGAGTTCCGGAACTACGTGGTCGGGCTGACCAACAAGAATCTGGAAGAATATTATTACAAGCTCGTGACGGTGGCCACTTCGGGAAAACAGCCGGAAATAGAGTTTTCTTATGACGAGAAGGATGTGCAGTCCCAGTCTACATTGGCCGACTTGAAGGTACGCCGTACGTACAATGGCGAAGGTCGTCCTTATCCGCTCAGCCGCCATAATTACGTCGGTGTGGGCAACATTACGGAAGATGCGATTGTTGACGGTGAGGTGCCGGTTACATTTACCCGTGCGGTGGGCGAACTGGTCTTCGATTTCGGACGTTACAGTGGTTTGTCTACGTTGGCGTTGGATGAGGGGTATAGCTCTACTCTCGACCGTGTCTGCCGGATAGAGGTGGAGGTGGAGCATTATACAAAAGAACTAAGCTGGGACATGAAGCAGATTATTGCCTCAGAGGATACGGACCGCTACACGTATGACTTGTCCGGCTATTTGGACAACGGCTACAAGGTGAATCCCGACAAGGCTGCCGACAATGCTCACGGCCTGAGCGGAACGCTTGTAATCGGAACCGGTGACAACGGCAACGGCATACCTGTGGGGACTACCCGTTTCTATGGCCCTTATCTTCTGGCCACTCATTCGTATGATGTACAGACCGCTGAAGAGGACAAGAAGCTGAATCTGACACTGACTTTCCATTATTATGACACCTATCCGGTCAACCTTGAAGAAGGCGGGGATCCGGCCGAATCTTCCATCTCTCTGATTTTGCCGCAGGAGAACCGGTATTTGACTGTTTTGTCGAACAATTACACAGTAACGAAAGTGAAGATAGAGTTGAACCGTATTATTGATATGCAGAAGAGTTGGGATTCGGTATTGATTGACCCGTCATGGAAGTAGCCGGCGGAGGTGATGTATAATTTAATAAGAATTGAACTATGGCAATAAATAAATGTATAAGCAAGTGGGCATGTCTCTTCGTATGGACGCTGGCCGCTGTAGGTTGCCAGCAGGAGGAGATAGCTCCGGCGGAATCGGAAGAAATGGCCGAAGTGGACTTTTCTGTAGCGATGAAGGATGCGGTGTGGGATACGGAGACGGACTATATACCCATGACTTCTCGTGCGGACGGCACGGGTTATTTCAATTTTTCGCTGGTTTGCGGAGAGCTGGTCATCTACCGTAATTTGGGAGATGATATGTTTCAGGTAGAAAAGGTGTTGTCGACGCTGGAGTCTCATTCTTTGTCTGTGGAGAACGGAACCTCCCTTTCTTTGGAAGATTTCGGATTCACGGAGACATCCGTAGTTTTGCGTGAGGGCGACTATGTGGCCACCTTGATGTTGAACGGTCCTGTGCGCATTCCTACTTTGAAAGCCGGTAACATTGTAGGCAAGGCGGAATCTGTTATCGGAGATTTGAATGACTTCATGTATAATACGCCGGTCCGCGATTTGTATTATGCTGCAGTGCCTTTTAAGGTAAAGAAGTCACAAAGCTTGTCCGGAAATCAGAACACCGACACCGAGAAGATTCTGTTTGAACCTGAAAGATATGCAGCTCCTATACGATTGATTCTGGAGTCAGAGCATACCATTTTGTCGATGCAGAACAGGGCGTCGATAGAGTGTAGTGTGGAGAGTGAGGGTATACCGCAGGGACTGGATTTGATGGGAAATCTTGGCGGAAAGTCATCGGTGAAAGTGAGCCGTACGGTGACATTGCCTTTTAAGTGGAATAATGCTACCTCGGTCAGATTTTTGCCGGATTATATGGATGAGAATCCGACTTCTGTCTTTGTTCCTGTTGATGAGGGTGAAGGCTGTACGGTGACTTTGTACATCAGCAAGATTGTGCATCAGTTTGCTTCCATCACCGTTAATGCTAAGGTCCCTGTAAGCGTGAAGCGCGGGTATATCACCAATGTGATATTGAAATTAAGCGAATCAGAGACACTAACCTATACGGTGGAAGATGAGGATATAAAATCCGTTGCCGGAGAATGGGAGTCGGATTTTCCCCAAGTCCCCTTTGAGTATATAGAATATAATATAAAGAGATAACATAAATCAAGACGAATGAAACGATATAACAAACTGTTTCTGCCGTGCATGGCTTTGATGCTGGCAACGTCCTTGAGCAGTTGCTGGCATGAAAACCTTGACGATTGTTGGAAAGGAAATGTCATCCTGTCAGTGACGGCTGAACGTTTCCAGCAGGCTCCGGACGCTCCTTCGGTGGAGAATATGGCTTCCTGTATTGACAATATGCAATATTACCTGTTTGACAGCGAGACCGGCGCATTCCGCGGGTCGGGTCTGGTGAGCGGGTCTGAGATAGCAGGTGATCATTACGACCTGACACTGGGCGTTCTGCCTTTCGGCACCTATACGGTGGCTCTGACCGCCAATGCCGGTAGTGTGAAGGAGAATGTGGATTCATGGCAATCTGTATCACTGGACTTTCTGGAGAATGTGGACAACGACTGTTTCGCGTCGCTTTATCAGTTTACGCTCGACTGCGAATGCGGCTATACGGATTTCGTAAAGCTGTATCGGACGAAGGGTGAAGTGGAAGTGAAGCTGAACCGGCTTCCGGAAACCATCGTCAGAGCCGAGGTGGAAGTCAACAATGTCTCAGCTGTATGTCTGCCGGACACCACCTATCAGGGAACGACGGAAATGAGTACCGGAGAGGCGGTGACCGACGGTTCGGGAGAGAGGAACGTACTGCTGAGCATGTTCGCTTTCCCCACAGCCACTGACGCGGTTTCAGAAATTACTTTGACATTATACATGACCGGACACGACGGGGAAGAAATCGTAGCTCTCCACCGGAAACTGAACGAAACGGTTTCCGTATTGAGGAACCAGACCGTAGGTGTGGAAGTTGACTTCAACAACAGTCTGACATCGCAGCCAGTGGTAGGCATAACGATCAATCCGGAATGGGACGGAGTGAGTGATGATACGATTGTAGATTTTGATTAATGATACTGTTATGAGATTTAGAATAATATTTGCGTTGGCTGTTGTGCTTCTGCAGCTGAATGTGTGGACGGCAGGCGCGGAAAACGTGAAGCTCAACGGAGTTGTGGTCGATGTGAAAGGCCAGCCGGTCATCGGCGCTTCCGTGTTGCTTAAAGGTTCGGACGTTCAGAAAATTACAGACGTTGACGGAAAATTCTCCATGCTGGCCCCCGATAAGGGAACGATTCTGGTAACCTGTATCGGATATGAGGATAAGGAAGTGGAGATTGACGGGCGTAACGAACTGGAGATTGAGATTCTGGATTCGGACATCGCTCTGCCGGAAGTGACTGTCACTTCTATGATTGACAAGAACATGAAGTTTGTGTTTGAACCTTCCGAACTGGAAGTGGTGAAAAACCAGCTTTTGCTGAAGACCCGCTATAAGGTGCCGTCAGGACGTTTCCATAAGGATTCGCGTCTGATTGTACAGCCTTATCTGGTGAATTATTCGAGAGACAGGCGCACCGCTTTTACTCCGATGGTGTTCGACGGGAAAAACTATGATATTCTGGTGAAGCGCGGACACAGCTGCGGAGACGATAAAGACCGGGAACATTATTCCAAGTACGCCAAGGTGGTGGACGGTCTGGACCCGAACAAGATGATTGCGTATGTCGATTCTTGCGAAGTGGAAGACATCAATGACCGTTATGCGACGGAAGTGTATATAAGAATCAACACTTTCTGTGACGATGACTACAAGGATACAATCGTGATTGCCCGTGGTGTGGTTTATCCGATGCGTTTCTTTGACTTCGATGCAGCTTCCTTTGATTTGGGCGACGAGTATGCTCCGGCACAGCAGGTGCTCAAATTCAACGAGAAGGGTGAGATGCATCTGCGTTTCCGCCCGAGCGAATACAAGATTTATGAAGGTGACGGCCGGAACGGCACCGAGTTGAGAAAGTTCCGGAAAATCCTGAACGACATCGAAAAAGATACAACGAAAGCCCTGTCTTTCTTCAGCATCAAGGGTTATACGTCGCCGGAAGGTTCTTATAAGATGAACGACCGGCTTTCAAAACGCCGTGTGAAGAGTGCGGTTGACGCAATCTTGAAAGACGTTTCAAAAGAATCGCTGCAGCGTGCGAAGATTGAATACGACGGTGTGGTAGTTCCGTGGGACTCTGTCTATTCACGGATGATGCGCGACAGTCTGACAAAAGAAGCGGCCGAGCTGGGCTTGCTCATCCGACGTGCCCGCGGTAATCATGATGAAATTTCATGGGGCGCGAAGAGACTGAAGTCTTATCCGGTAATCAGAGACCGCTATCTGCCTTCATTCCGCCGTGTGGAATACAATTATGAGTATACCGAAATGCGTACGCTTAATTTTGTGGAAATATCCGAATTGTACAAGAAGAATCCCGGTGAGCTGACAGCCAGCGAGTTCTGGAGATATATCCGCGGAAATTGGGACAAGCCGGCCGCCGAAAAAGAACGGTTGATGAGGGAGGCTCTTCGTTATCATCCTGATTTGCTGATTGCGGCCAACAATCTCTCTGCACTGTTGAACCGTGAACATCGGGCAGATACTACTGTCTTGTCTCCGTTCCTGACTCATGAAGCTCCGATAGAGGTGAAGGTGAACCAGACTGTGGCTTTGCTGCAGACACGCGACTTTGAACGCGCCAACTCTCTGGCCGAATCTCTTCCGGAAGTGGAGAAGACAGAAGCCGTGAAGGCCATTACTGATGCCATGAACGGACGTTACGCTCAGGCATACGAGTATTTCGGCCATCATGACAGTCTGAACAAAGCCATTCTTCTGTTGTGTCTGAAGAAGAACGAAGAAGCATGGCAGTGTCTGGAGCGTCTGGATGACTCTTCGGCCGAAGCGGAATATGTGAGAGCTATCGCGGCAAACCGTCTGAACAATGTGGGAGAAGCTATTACCCGTATGCGTAGAGCCTTGTCTATGAAACCTGAGTTGAAAGAGATAATGGAAATCGACGGGGATGTGTTGGATTTAATGGACTATATAGAATGAAAGAGAATATGCGGTTTTATCAGTTTAAATATCTTGGATTAGGGATGTTCCTTCTGCTGTTGATATGCGGAGGAGGCATTCAGGAGATAAAGGCACAGCGCTTCAGCGTGAAAGCCAATGCCTTGTCGTGGCTTACATTGACTCCGTCGTTGGAAGGCGAAGTCAAGATTGCCGATAAGTTTACAGCTGATTTGAATCTGATGTATCGTCCTTGGCATGTGGCTTCTGACAACAAGAAGGTGACAGGTCTTGCCGTGCAGCCTGAAATAAGATATTGGTTCTGTCAGACGTTTTACAAGCATTTCATCGGTCTCCACGGCAATTACGCCGACTATAACGGAGGTTTGAAAGCCCACCGTTATCAGGGTAACCTGTGGGGCGCGGGCATTACGTATGGCTACCAGATGATTCTGGCTCCCCGCTGGAACTTGGAGTTCAATGTAGGTGCAGGATATGCAAGGATGAGCCATGACAAGTACGAACGCAGGACCTGCGGTCCGTTCCTCGGTCATGAAAAGAAGAATTATTGGGGTCTTACCAAATTGGGTGTGACAGTTGTCTATCTCATAAAGTAAAGGTCCTTCTGGCGTGTGACGGAGGCTGTCTCAAACCAGGAAAAGACAATTTCTTGATTGTCGGTTTCTGGTTGGGGACGGCCTCTTTTTTTGCATGTAAGAGGGGCACTGCGCCTGATCCTCATTGCGTAGTTTGCCGTTCTCATGTATTCTGAGAATGCTGAGAATGTTGAGAATGCCTCCGGACAGGCAGCCGTTGCTGCCGTAGGGGCAGAGAAAAGGTCATGAAAAAAGCTGTCGTCCTTTTGCGGAGACAGCTTTTTTCCTTTTACGTATGAAAAAAATGATGAAATAACAACTATTTATTTCTTGGTATTCGGATTATAACGTGCGTTCAGTCCTTCTACAATTTCCTGAGTGATATCCAGCGACTTGTCGGCGAACAGCAGATTGTCGAGCTGTGTGTTGCTGATGATCAGGCTGTATCCCTTTGCCTTGTTATACTCTTTCAGGAACGAGTTGATAGAGTCGCGGAGCTGCAGGCTGTTTTTCTGGTTTTCAGCCTGAAGGTCAGAATAGAGCTTCTCCTGAAGCTGCTGCAAGTCGCGCTGTTTCTGCAGCAGACGTGCATTTTCCTGTTCTGCACGTTCACGGCTTACAAAACCGTTGTTTTCAAGTTTGCGTTGGAATTCTCTCATTTCGCCGTCCAGTTCCTTGGCTTTCTCGTTCAGCGTGGTGCGGATGTTTTCCTCTTTCTGAATCATCTGTTCGTTCAAATCGTTCCAATAGCGGTATTTGGTGAGCAGTGAATCTACTTCCACGTATGCAATTTTCATGTTTGTACCCGCTACGGCCGGTGCGGCACTGCCGGAGGTTGACTCATTCTTCTGGCTGCATTGAGCGAACAGAAGGATGAAAGCGAATGCAGCGAATGCATTCAGAATGTACTTTGCTTTTTTCATAATGATATTACTATTGTATTCTTTTTTAGTTAATGTTTCCTCTTCTTATTCCGGTTCGCTGCAGGTTTTCCGTTCGGCCACCGCATGAGGATTCGGGCGTCGGGCTTCCCTGTCCTGCGACTGTACGCAGCCGATACCTCTCTCGCGCATCGCCTTGCTGCCGCCCACATGTGTATTCGGAAAGCGTCCGTTCTTTTTGAGAAGTATCTTTACCGACAACAATGCGATGCTGATAGCAACTATTAACAGTGTAATCAGAATTGTCTTGAGCATTTCTATTAATTTTGTGGTGCAAAGATATATTTTTTGTCACTATAACTCCGGGTTTTGTCCCGAAAAAAGTCGTTTTGGCAAGTTAAATCACTGTATTTAACTTATTTTTGCAGAGGAGAAAAACAAACAAGTTGAATTAAAGTCATTGTATCATTGTATTATGGAAAAGAAAGATTTGCAGCCGGCATCGGTTTTTCATTTTTTTGAAGAGATATGTAAAGTGCCCCGACCGTCGAAGAAAGAGGAGAAAATCAGACAATATCTGATTGATTTCGCCCGGTCGCGCGGACTGGAATATAAAGTGGACGAGGCGGGCAATGTGCTGATACGGAAAGCCGCATCGGCAGGAATGGACTATTTGAAGACAGTGGTGCTTCAGTCCCACATCGACATGGTATGCGAAAAAAACAACGATGTGGAGCACAATTTTGAAACGGACCCGATAGAAACCTACATCGACGGCGAATGGTTGCGGGCAAAAGGCACTACGCTGGGGGCGGACAACGGTATCGGAGTGGCCGCTGAGCTGGCAGTGCTGGCGGCCGATGACATCGAGCACGGACCGGTCGAGTGTCTGTTCACGGTAGATGAGGAGACGGGGCTGACAGGTGCATTTGCCTTGAAGGAAGGTTTCATGAGCGGAGACATTCTGATCAATCTGGATTCGGAGGACGAAGGAGAACTGTTTATCGGATGTGCCGGAGGGGCGGGGACCGTTGCCAAGTTCCCGTGTCCGATGGTGAAAGCTCCCGAAGGATGGTTCTTTTTCCGTGTAGCTGTAAAGAAACTGGTCGGAGGCCATTCGGGCGATGACATCAACAAGAACCGGGCGAATGCCAACAAGTTGCTCAACCGCTATCTGACTGCCTTGATGCAGAGTTACGGAATGCGGCTGTGCGAAATAGACGGCGGCAATCTGCACAATGCCATTCCCCGCGAGGCTTCGGCGGTCTGTGCCGTGCCAATGGAATACAAGGAGGCTGTCCGTGTGGATCTGAATGTGTTCCTGTCGGAAGTGGAAGACGAGTATTCCGTGACGGAGCCGAATCTGACCATGGAGCTGGAGTCGGAAACTCCGCGGGAAGAAGTGATGGAGCAGGAGGCGATGCGCCGTTTCCTTCTGGCTGTATATGCCGTACACAACGGGGTCTACATGATGAGCCAGGACATGCCGGGGCTGGTAGAGACTTCGTCGAATCTGGCTTCCGTGAAGCAGAAAGACGGCGAGATTGTCATTGTCACCAGCCAGCGCAGCTCTATCCTGTCATCGCGCAAGGATATGTCGCAGATGGTGCGTGCCGCTTTCGAGTTGGGAGGGGCCGTTTGCGTGACGGCCGACGGCTACCCGGGGTGGAAGCCGAATCCGAATTCGGAGATATTGGGCATAGCCGTAGAGAGCTACAAGCGTCTGTTCGGGGCGGAACCGAAAGTGAAAGCGATTCATGCCGGACTGGAGTGCGGGCTTTTCCTGGAGAAATATCCGTCGCTTGATATGGTGTCGTTCGGTCCGACATTAAGAGGCGTGCATTCGCCCGACGAGCGTATGCTGATTCCTACCGTTGACAAGTTCTGGAGACATTTGCTCGACGTGTTGAAGCATATTCCTGCCAAAGCATGACCGGCAGACTGAAACGGGTGGCTGTGTGGCTGTCGGTTGCCGGGGCGTTCCTGCTTCCGGCAGCTGCACAGACGCAGTCCTTCCGGGTGATGGAATATAATGTGGAGAATTTCTTCGACACCCGTCATGATTCGTTGAAGCACGATGAGGAGTTTCTTCCATCGGGAGTGCGCGGATGGAACCGTTTCCGTTTTCAGGAAAAATCGGACAAGATAGCGAAGGTGATTCTGGCCGCAAGCGGCGATCAGGTGCCCGATCTGGTGGCTTTGTGTGAGGTGGAGAATGATTATTGCCTCCGCAGCCTGACCCGTTATTCGCCGTTGAGGGATGCCGCCTATAAATACGTGATGACCGATTCTCCCGATGAGCGTGGCATTGACGTGGCATTGCTTTACCAGCCGGCCACTTTCCGGTTGCTGGGAGCGAGGTCGGTGAGGATTCCTCTGGAACATCTCGGACACCGGCCCACACGCGACATCCTGCATGTGACGGGCCGGGTGGTTTCGGGAGATACGCTCGATGTGTTTGTCTGTCATTTTCCCTCCCGTTCGGGAGGCAGGAAACAGTCGGAGCCGTATCGTCTGATGGCGGCCTCCTGCCTCCGCCAGGCGATTGATTCGGTAGGGGCGTCGCGGCAATGCTTCCATCTGATTGTGACAGGTGATTTCAACGATTGTCCTGCCGACCGTTCCATCCGGGAGGTGCTGGGAGCTTCCCGTCCCTCAGGAGACTGTCATCCGTCGGGGCATCTCTATAATCTTATGGACGGAAAGCCGGGCGGCACATACCGTTATAGGGGCGAATGGAATATTCTCGACCAGATAATTGTCAACGGGAAGCTGCTCCAGAAGGATTCGTCCGTGCGCACCGGTTATGAAAAAGCCCGTATCCTGGTTTTCCCCTTTCTGCTGGAAGAGGACGAGCGTTACGGGGGCGACACCCCTTTCCGTATGTACAAAGGTATGCGTTATCAGGGAGGCTACAGCGACCATTTGCCAGTGTGCCTCGATTTGGAGATAAAAGAAGGACAACCATGAAGGATTTTGCAGCAATTGATTTTGAAACGGCCAACAAAGAACCCTCGAGCGTATGCAGCGTGGGGGTGGTGATTGTGCGCGGCGGGGAGATTGTGGACAGGATATACCGGCTGATCCAGCCTTCGCCCAATTATTATTGCTATTGGAATACGCGTGTGCACGGACTGACACGGAAAGATACCGACGGGGCACGGGTGTTTCCGGAAGTATGGAAAGAAATCGCGTCCCATATCGGGCAACTGCCGCTGGTGGCCCACAACAGTCCGTTCGACGAGGGCTGTCTGAAGGCGGTGTTCCGCACTTACGGGATGGATTATCCTGACTATACTTTCTACTGTACGTGCCGGGCTTCTCGCCGGGTGTTCGGGAAAAGACTTCCCGACCATCGGTTGCCCACTGTAGCGGCTTGCTGCGGATACGATTTGAGCCGTCATCATCAGGCACTGGACGATGCGGAGGCTTGTGCCGCCATTGCATTAAGAATTCTTTAAAAAAACATATTGACTCATGAAACCGATAGTAGCGATAGGTGACATACACGGACGTACAACTTGGGAAGGGATTGTCAAGGCACATCCCGATGCACGGTTCGTGTTTTTGGGTGATTATCTCGACCCGTACGATTCTATTCCCCGGGAAAAACTATTGGCCAATCTTCTGCAGATTATGGTTTTCAAGCGGAGAAATCCCGAAAATGTGGTGTTGCTGCTGGGCAATCATGACATGCACTATTTCAGCGAGAATGCTCTGAAAGGCACTCGTTACGATTTTCAGATAGAAAGATTTGCGGCTCCTCTTTTTACAGAATACCGGGATTTGTTCCAGTATGCGTGGCAGGAGGGAAACTGGCTGTTTACGCATGCGGGCGTGTCGCAGGAATGGTTTGAGGACGATTTCTGCGGAGATATTTCCCGTCCGGTGGCCGACCAGCTGAATCATCCTTCCGAGGCGCAGATACCCGCATTGTTCCGGGTAGGGCAGGTGCGCGGAGGGAGAAAAGGGAGAACCGGCGGGATTTTCTGGGCCGATGTCAGCGAACTGGCCGATCCCTTGCATGGGTATGTGCAGGTGGTGGGGCATAACCGGGTGCCGGATGTGTCGGTGCAGGAAGGCAGCCATGGCAATAGAATTATCTTTTGCGACTGCCTCCGTTACGGCAACTATCTCTGTCTGGAACATTTGGGCTGAGACTGTCTGCATTCCTTTTGTTGTATATCCTTATGGATTCCAGGGAACAGTTGAATGCTCGTCTCTACCACGCTGAAGTCGTATTGCTTGTATTCACAATACTGCTTTTTGCCTTTCAGTTCCTTCCAGATTGCCCCCAGATCATTCCATGAGGTCAGGCAATTGTGTTCCATGGTCTTGAGGTTGCAGGCAGACCTGTCTTCCTTGTTCTGGGTGTATCCCATCATTTCTAACGCTGCATTCCAGCGCAAATGTTCGCACTTGGCCAGTGTCGTCATCAATTCTGTTATTTCCCGGTCAGGCTGCGTGTGGTCGTCTTTCTGATACCGGTATTCTCCTGTAAAGTCCTTTACGCTGAGAGGATAACGCTTGTAGGTTTTCAGTTCCGGAATCCGTTCTTCCCCCATCAGTTGTATTTTTGTGTATATATGATAGGCGTTTGACAGGTTCTGGCTGTCATCTTTTTCCTGTTTGCGGATTTTTTCCAGGGGAGACTTCTTTGGAGACGGAGAATCAATTTCCTTTACTCTGTCGTCGCAGTCCTCGTAGTTGTTGCCTTTGTTCAGCTTGCCGTATTGTTCCTTGAATTCGTTCGCGCTCTTTTTGTATCTGTCATTCAGCACGATGTCATCCGTGAATATGTTCTTGTCCAGTCCGAAAGTCCGTATCCGCCACATCTCTTTGCCGTACAGATGTTCGATGTCCTTTCCGATTTCCTGGCGTTGCTTGACATAGATGCAGAAATGGTCGGGTTTCACACGATTTCCCTCCCTGTCTGTCTTGCGCATGACATATTCCTGCAGCATGATGGCCGTAGACAGATTGAGCTTGTCATCCCCCAATGCCACGATGACATAGTTCAGGCCTTCCGCCACAAGCTCGTCAATCTGCATCCAATATTCGCGGGTATTTACATCGGTACATATAAATTGCAGGTTTTCGTTGTTCCCGATGGCAGGGCGGCGGGCTACAAAGTTGCCGTACAGATTCGTCATGTTTTTGTCCATAGTGACGAGCCGGTAGGGCGAACGTTGCTCGTTGTCCTGGCCTACGAATGCGGAAAATTCATATAAAAAGCTCAATGCTTCCTGTCCGGTGTCGCCGAAACCGAGCACCAGTGCCGTAAATTTGCTGTTTACCCTTCCTGTCTTTATCCCGCCGGCGGTTTCGATGTCGACAAAATTGACCGGATGGGCTTCGGGATTATGTTTCAGTTCCAGTGCAGACAGATAGGAGGAGTCGACCAACTTGATTTTTTTGTTGTTTTTTTCCTGTTTGTCTTCCTGGCAGAATGCAAGGCGTTCGTTGAGCAAGTTCTTTTGCGCGTGACAGTAGAACTCCACGTCACTCTTCTCGAACACAGGAAGCCCTTTTATTGAAAATAAATCCTCCAGATTCTTGTCTTCGTCATTTGAGAGGAACAGGACGCGGACTTTGTCTTTGAGCAGAAACTTTATTTTGTTCAGCGAGCCGGCCGTTTTATATTTAAGGATACAACCGTTGTAGTTCGTCATTATATCCTCTATTTCTGCCTTGACGTTGAGTGCGAAACCAAACAGCTTGCTGAAGCTGAAATGTTGTCCGGAGTGCTCGTGTCCGTGCGGGTCGTCCGCTTTCGGAAGGACAAAGACAATCCGGCATTTGGCATTGCCTGGTTGATTGGCGTTGTTCTGCTTATTCTGGATATTTTTGGCCAATGCCAATGCTTCTTCATTGATTCCCCAGAAGATATAGGTCAGTTTGTTTCTGCCGCAGTCTTTCCAGTGCCAGCTCATTCGCCGTCTCCAGTTTCTGAACCGGAGCCCGAACAGGTTGATTACGAATAATGCGCTGACCACCACGGCAGAGAAATGCACGAGCGAGAAGGCCAGCATATACGCTTTGTCCCCGTGTAATTCATGCCGCACTTCTATCAAGTCGGAATGGGAGGCAAACATTTCTAGTGCGGATATTGACGCACGTGCTGCCAGTGCGACCAGGTTGTCCTTGCATCCTTCTGAATTGAAACCGTCCAGATAGAGCAGGAAGCCGCAAATCAGTACGACAACCGCGACACAGAGCAAATGCGTCGAGTTGGAAATCCATTTTGAAATTACGGGCAGCGAGAAGATGAGCAGTGCCAAGAAAATGGCGGCGACGAACAGCGCGCTCCCGGGCAGGAATTCGGATATCCGGCACAACAGAGAACTGAAAGTGTCGGGCGTGTGTGCGGCATCATGGGCGACGTTCTCGCAGATGAATAAGGTGATGCTGTCGCCGGCCGTTGTAATTATGTCTCCCAATTGTGTGTAAACCGTGTCTTTCATATTTTTTAATGTCAAAACTTTTGTTTGGAATCTTTTCCCTCCCGGCATCTCAGTCCTCATTGTCCGGTCTGTGGCGGAAGGGATTATGCAAACATAGCAAATCTTCGGCAAGAGAACAATATCTGCCGGTGCAAAAAACAAAAGTTTGTCGCTCCGGATTTGGATGTTCGGAACAATTCCGTTATCTTCATGACCGCATACAAACGGAAAGATAACTTTTTTACCTGAAATTTTGATTATGAGTACGTATATCCCATGTCCGATTGATACGGAAGATATAGAGATACCTGAAGACCTGAAACGGTTGGTGGAAGAAATGGCTAAAAATGTGCATGAGGTGTGGGCACAGACCCGGATTGAACAAGGCTGGACTTATGGAGCGGAAAGGAATGACGAGCTGAAGCAGCACCCCTGTCTGGTGCCGTATGAGGATTTGAGTGAAGAAGAAAAGGAGTATGACAGAAATACGTCTGTCGAAACGCTCAAGCTGATTCTCAAACTGGGATTTAAGATCAGCAGATAAATGGTTAACTTTATTTAACCTGCGGACTGGCTGGCACGGAGACGAAAGTGCGTTTATTACGGTAAACGCCGAAGCGTTTTAAAAAAGTCCGCAGTCGTGGTGTCTTTCGGCTGGTCCGGCCGTTGATATGTGTGCCGCCGGGTGCAGATGAAAAAACTGCCGGAAAAGTATGAGCCAATTCATGAAAATGTAGTATATTTGTAGCCAAATCGTTTTTTTGTAAAATGAGACAACTAAAGATTACCAAAAGTATCACTAACCGAGAGAGCGCTTCTCTGGACAAGTATTTGCAGGAAATTGGTCGTGAAGATTTGATTACTGTAGAAGAAGAGGTGGAACTCGCTCAGCGTATCCGCAAAGGTGACCGTGCCGCGCTTGAAAAGCTTACACGTGCCAACTTGCGTTTTGTCGTATCAGTAGCCAAGCAGTATCAGAATCAGGGACTCAGTTTGCCGGACCTGATCAACGAAGGCAACTTGGGGCTTATCAAGGCAGCTGAAAAGTTTGATGAAACCCGTGGATTCAAATTCATCAGCTATGCCGTGTGGTGGATCCGTCAGTCGATTCTGCAGGCTCTGGCCGAACAGTCGCGTATCGTACGTCTGCCGTTGAATCAGGTGGGCTCGCTGAACAAAATCAGCAAGGCCTTCTCGAAGTTCGAGCAGGAAAACGAACGCCGTCCCTCGCCCGAAGAGCTGGCCGACGAGCTGGAAATTCCGGTCGACAAGATTTCGGATACTCTGAAAGTGTCAGGCCGCCACATTTCCGTAGACGCTCCTTTCGTGGAAGGGGAAGACAACAGTCTGCTGGACGTGCTGGTGAATGACGATTCGCCGATGGCCGACCGCTCCTTGGTGAATGAATCACTTTCGAAGGAAATCGACAGAGCTCTTTCTACGCTGACCGAAAGGGAAAAGGAGATTATCCAGATGTTTTTCGGTATCAACACGCAAGAAATGACATTGGAAGAAATCGGCGACAAATTCGGGCTTACCCGTGAGCGTGTCCGCCAGATTAAGGAAAAAGCTATCAGACGATTGAGACAAAATTCGCGTAGCAAGCTGCTCAAGTCTTATCTGGGATAAGGCAGGGATCGGTTTCCGAAAAAAAAGACACAAGAAAGCGCGGCGGGACAAGATGGCTTTAGCCTTGTCTTGACGCGCTTTCCTTTTTCTTTTGTGTTAATTTTTCTGCCATTCTTCGGTATTTGTTCATAAATGCTTAATTTTGCGCCCAATAAACAGATGATTATGCGCTATACTAAGATTTTTTGTTTGCTGTTTGCGGCTGTGTTTGCCGTATCCGCTTCGGGTAAACGGGCGAAAGATAAGAACCATTATGGAGTGTATCTGGCGGGTGTGTCCGCTTCGTTCTCCGATTCGCTGGTTTATTTCACGGATGTACAGTTTCTTGACAGTGCCTGTGTGGACAGCAAGGGGCTGCTTGTGGGCCGCTCGTCCTACAGCTTCCAGCTGAAAGACTTTCTGGAACGGGTGGAAGGCGGACAGAACCGCACTTGTTTCATGTTTTTCAGCCGGAAAAAGAAAAGCGTGCAGAAAGAAATTGCCAAACTGAAAGAGAAATATCAGAAAGGAGGCACGCTGGTGCTGATTGACATGGATCCGGGTTTCAAGTTTGTCAAGCCAGAAGAATAAAGTCACGTATGAAACGGTTGATATTCTTTTTGCTGACGGCGTTCGTGCTGGTCTCCTGCTCCAACGAGATTCCGGAACAGGAGGTGCCATCGTACCGGGGCAGGACTATCCTGGCTTATCTGGTGTCGAACAATACGGTAGGGGTGGATTTGGATGACGATCTGAAGCAGAACGTGCAGTGGATGTACCAGTGCATGGGGACGATGAGTGATTCGTGCAGGCTGCTGGTCTATTTCCGTCCGAAGGCCGACGACCTGCTGCTCGAGGAGCCTTCTATCCTGGAGTTCTTTTCCGACGGGAAAGGCAACATCAACGGTGTGCCGGCCATAGCCGATGCAAGTGTGGAGGAAGTTTTCCAGTCGGCTCTTCTGCTGAAAACATATCCCGGAACGGACGGTTACAATGCCACCGATCCGGCAGTGATGGGACAGGTGTTCAGAGACATGCAGATAGCCGCCCCGTCGGGAAGCTACGGACTGATACTTGGCTCGCATGCTACGGGATGGATGCCTGCCGGCAAGACGGTGGGACGCGCTTTCGGAGAAGACAACGGCTATTCAATCGACATACCCGAATTGCGGGATGTGCTGGCTGCCTCTTTCGGCGGCTCGCGCAATCTTGACTTTATTCTGTTTGATGCCTGCATGATGGGGGCGGTGGAAGTGGCGTATGAGCTGCGCGACGTGACCGACTATTGCGTGGCTTCCGTGATGGAGACGCCCGTCGACGGTTTTCCATACCAGCTGATGTTTGATTGTCTGCTCCGCAAGCCGGTTGACTACCACCGCATCTGTATGATTTTTACCGAATACTATAAGAATCATCCCCGTTATGGCAAGATGTGGGGGACTTGTGCCGCCATAGACTGTGCCGTGCTGGATGAGTTGGCGAACGCGGTGGCCGAAGAGTTGCTGAGCTATTCGTCGGGCATTCCGGACTTGAACTATAGGGCGGTGCAGCAATATGGAACGGGAGATTATCTTTATTTCTCGTTCGATGTGGAAGATTTCTTCCGCGTACTGGAAGGAAAAGACGTGTCCGGAAGGTTACGGGAGACGTTGGACCGGGCTGTTGTGGCCAAGAGTTGCATTCCGGGGAAATATGCCACCTTCCCGGAGATTGACAGTGACCGTTTCTGCGGCATCGGCATGTATATTCCGGGACGATCGCGCGCGGAAGGCTGGGACGAGTACTACCGCAATTCCATCTCCTGGTATCAGGCAGTAGGGTGGGAAACTGTGGTAAACAATTGAAGATTGAACGCAGAGACGCAAAGGCGCGGAGATTCCATTTTTTTGAGAGGGAGCGGAGACGCGGCTTTGCCGCTGAGAGGGATGACATGAAGTCCGTCCGGGCGTTTCCGGACAGGCAGATCGTGAAATCATTGAAATAATCCGTGTAATCCGTGGTGAAAAAAGAATCCGCGGAAATCTGCGTGAATCCGCGTTTCAAGGCTGAAAATCAATTGAAATAATCCGTGTAATCTGTGGTGAAAAAAGATAATCCGCGTTTCAGGATGTCCGCCGTCATTAATCATTAACTGTCAATTGCATGTGGAATCTGATCAAGGAGCTGAAGCGTAAGGACCACCAGCGTTATCTGGGCGGTCTGGACTTTTTCAAGTATATCGGTCCCGGCCTGCTGGTGACCGTCGGTTTTATCGATCCCGGGAACTGGGCGTCCAATTTCGCCGCGGGTTCCGAGTTCGGTTACACCCTGTTGTGGGTGGTCACCTTGTCTACGGTCATGCTGATCGTGCTCCAGCACAATGTGGCCCATCTGGGCATTGTGACGGGACTCTGTCTGAGCGAGGCCGCCACGCGCTACACACCCCGTTGGGTGTCGCGCCCCGTGCTGGGCAGTGCGGTGCTGGCCTCCATTTCCACCTCGTTGGCGGAGATTCTGGGAGGTGCCATCGCGCTTCAGATGCTGGTGGGGATGCCCGTTGTCTGGGGTGCCTTGCTGACGGCGGCTCTGGTCGTGATTCTGCTTTTCACCAACTCCTACAGGCGCATCGAGCGTTCCATCATCGGTTTTGTGTCCGTCATCGGACTCTCTTTCCTCTACGAGCTGTTTCTTGTGGACATCGACTGGCCTCTGGCGGCTCGCTCGTGGGTGGTGCCGGACATCCCCGAGGGCAGTCTGCTGATCATCATGAGCGTATTGGGCGCGGTGGTGATGCCCCACAACCTGTTTCTTCATTCCGAGGTGGTGCAGAGCCGCGAGTGCAACAAAGGTGACGACCGTTCGATCCGCCGTCTGCTGAAATACGAATTTTATGACACCCTTTTCTCGATGGGAGTGGGGTGGGCCATCAACAGTGCGATGATTCTGCTGGCCGCTTCCACCTTCTTTGCCAACGGTGTGCAGGTGGAGGAGCTGCAGCAGGCCCAGTCGCTGCTTGACCCGTTGCTGGGAAGTCAGGCAGGCACCATCTTCGCGCTGGCCCTGCTCATGGCCGGACTTTCGTCGACGGTGACCAGCGGGATGGCCGCCGGTTCCATCTTTGCCGGCATGTTCGGCGAGTCGTACCACATCAAGGACATCCACTCGCGTGTGGGTGTGCTGCTGTCGTTGGGTGTGGCGTTGCTGGTCATCTTCTTCATCAGCGATCCGTTTCAGGGACTTATCATTTCGCAGATGATACTCAGCATGCAGCTGCCGTTCACCGTGTTCCTTCAGGTGGGTCTGACCTCCTCCCGGCGCGTGATGGGTGAGTACGCCAATTCCCGTTGGAGCACCTTCGTGCTTTACGCCATTGCGGTGGTCGTGTCGGTGCTCAATCTCATGCTGCTGTTCAGTTGACAGGATTCTTTTGTCATCGTGCGGCAACATTTCCTGTTCCGTTTTCCCTTTTCTCGGTCGCTTTTAAGATTTTTAGAGTCGAAAGTTAGGAAGAAGGACGAATATTTCGGAACTTTGCGCGTGGAATAAAAACAGTTTGAATTTATGGAGATGACAAAATGTGTGGCCGCTCTTTTTGATTTTGACGGAGTGGTGATGGATACCGAATCGCAGTACACCGTTTTCTGGGATGAGGTGGGAAGAAAGTACCATCCTGAGTGTCAGGATTTCGGAAAGATTATCAAGGGACAGACGCTGAATCAGATATACGACCGCTATTTTGCCGGAATGGATGCCGCGAGGGAAGAGATTACCGCCGGACTCGACCGCTTTGAGGCGGAGATGGACTATGGATATGTGCCGGGAGTGGTGGATTTCATGCATGAGTTGCGCGCTCATGGGGTGAGGATGGCCATCGTGACCAGCTCGAACGAGAAGAAGATGGCGAGTGTGTATGCGGTGCATCCCGAGCTGAAGGAGTTGGTGGACCGTATCCTGACCGCCGAGATGTTCACCCGCTCGAAACCGGCTCCCGACTGTTTTCTGTTGGGCGCGGAGGTGTTCGGTACGGTTCCGGAGAACTGTGTGGTGTTCGAGGACTCCTTTCATGGGCTTGAGGCCGGGAAAGCGGCCGGCATGAAGGTGGTGGGGTTGAGCACGACCAACACGAAGGAGGCGATTGAGGACCGGTGTGACGTGGTCATCCCCGATTTCAAGGGATTCGGCTATGAGGAGATGAGGAAGCTGTTGTAGCCTGCTTTTGGTTTTGAACCGCGGATTCACGCAGATTTCCGCGGATTCTTTTAATTGATTTTATGGTTTGTCTGTTTGGAAACGCCCGGACGGACTTCATGTCATCCCTCTCAGCGGCAAAGCCGCGTCTCCGCTCCCTCTCAAAAAAATGGAATCTCCGCGCCTTTGCGTCTCTGCGTTCGATTCTTTGATTTTTCCTGAAAATTTGTTTAGTTCGGAGATTTGCTTTACATTTGTCCGGTTTTTTTAATTAAGAAAGGAGAGAATTATGGCAGGATATTTGACAAGTGACACCCGCAAGGTGACCACTCATCGTTTGACGGAGATGAAGCAGCGCGGAGAGAAGATCTCCATGCTCACCGCATACGACTATACGATGGCACAGATTGTGGACGGCGCCGGAATGGACGTGATTCTGGTGGGCGACTCGGCCTCGAACGTGATGGCCGGAAACGTGACCACATTGCCCATTACGGTCGACCAGATGATTTACCACGGCAAATCGGTGGTGCGCGGCGTGAAGCGTGCGCTGGTCGTGGTGGACATGCCTTTCGGCTCTTATCAGGCCGACTTGTCCGACGGGGTGCGCAACGCCATCCGCATGATGAAGGAAACTCATGCCGATGCGCTGAAGCTGGAAGGCGGAGAGGAGTTTGTGGATGTGTTCCGCAAGATTATCGCCGCCGGTGTGCCTATCATGGGACATCTGGGACTGATGCCGCAGTCTATCAACAAGTATGGTACCTACGGCGTGCGGGCCAAGGAGGAGGCCGAGGCTGAGAAGCTGGTGCGCGACGCGCATCTGCTCGAGGAGATAGGATGCTTCTCGGTGGTGCTTGAAAAGGTTCCGGCCGAGCTTGCGGCGCGTGTGGCCTCGGAACTGACTATTCCGGTAATCGGCATCGGTGCCGGTGGAGGGGTGGACGGACAGGTGCTGGTCGTTGCCGACATGCTGGGCATGACCAAGGGATTCAGTCCGAAGTTCCTGCGGCGTTACGCTGACCTGAATACAGTGATGACCGATGCTATCGGGAAGTATGTGGCCGATGTGAAGTCGTGCGATTTCCCGAACGAGTCTGAACAATATTGACAAGTGAAGAGTGAAGGATGAAGGACGGCCGTACGGCTGCGACATCCCTCACTCTTTGTTTTTCATCGTGGAATCCTTCATTTCTCATATTTCATCTTTCATCTGAAAAATATGGGCGCAACGCTGACTAACCGCGGTTTGTGGAACCGCAATTTTTGTCTGATCATTCTGGCGGACATGCTGCTGTATGCTTCTGTCTACATGCTTTTCCCTGTCCTTCACGGGCAGATTATGGCGGCGGGTAAGTGTACGGACCTGCAGGCCGGGTGGGGCATTGCCGTATTCGGTCTGGGAGTATTCGTCCCGGGCATGCTCAACGCTTATCTGGTGGACCGTTTTCCCCGGAAAAGTGTCTGCGCTTACAGTATTCTGGCCCTGGGTGTCCTGACGTTGGCTTATCCTTATGTGTCCGGTTTGTGGCAGGTGGGACTGCTGCGTGGCCTTCAGGGAGCCTGCTATGGCATCGCGCTCATGTCGATGGGAAGTACGCTGGCGATAGACGTGACCCCCACTCATTTCCGTGACCATGCCAATGTGAACTTCACGTGGTCGGGACTCATAGGCATGTTTCTGGGCGTTCTTTTCGGACTGGACGGTCTGCAGTATGTCACTTTTCAGGAGTTTCTGTGGATCTCGGCCATTCTTTCTTTCGTGGCGGTCATGCTGGTGGCGATGGTCGATGTCTGTTTCCGCGCGCCTCTTGAAGTGCCTTTCTTCTCGTTCGACCGTTTTCTGCTTTTCCGCGCCTTGGTGCCCGGCCTGAACATGGCGGTTGTTCCTGTCATTCTGGGCATTATTCTGGGAACAGTGTCCGATAGTGGCTTCTATATTTGTATGTGTGGCGGATTTGTCGTATTTTTGCTGATAGGCGGTCCGCTTACATCGGCAGTCGGCGGCCGGATTCTCAACGGTCTGGGATTTCTGCTGGTGTTGGCGTCCATAGGTGTGCTGGGCACGTGTGAGGACGGTGCCAGTCTCTGGGGAGCCGGAATGATTGCCGGACTGGGCATGGGATTTTCCTTGTTCCAGTTCCTGCGGATGATGATCCTTCTCCCCTTGCATTGTGAGCGCGGAACGGGTTACCACACCTATCAGCTGCTTTGGTGTACGGGAGTCATAGGCGGTTATCTGCTCGGAAGGTGGCAGGCGTCGGCCACAGACACCAGTCCGTTCGTCACCGCCTTCTGCATCGGGACAGCCGGACTGCTCTTCTATCAGCTTTTTGTACACAGGTATTACATTGACAGGCTTAAAGAAAACAATATCATATAATCACATAAAAACGAAGAATATGGCAGACGACAAGAAGATTATCTTTTCAATGGTGGGGGTGAGCAAGTCATTCCAGAACAACAGACAGGTATTGAAAGACATCTACCTATCCTTTTTTTATGGAGCGAAAATCGGTATTATCGGTCTGAACGGTTCCGGTAAGTCGACGCTGATGAAAATCATTGCCGGACTCGACAGCAATTATCAGGGAGAGGTGGTGTTCTCTCCGGGCTATTCTGTGGGTTATCTGGCACAGGAACCGCAACTGGACAACGAGAAGACGGTGAAGGAAGTGGTGATGGAAGGTGTGCAGAACGTGGTGGACACCTTGGCTGAATATGGGGAGATCAACAACAAGTTCGGACTTCCGGAATATTATGAGGATCCGGAAAAGATGGACGCGCTTTTCGCCCGTCAGGCGGAGTTGCAGGATATAATCGACGCGACCGACGCCTGGAACCTTGACAGCAAGCTGGAGCGTGCGATGGACGCCTTGCGCTGTCCGCCGGAGGACCAGCCGGTGAAGAACCTTTCCGGAGGTGAGCGCCGCCGTGTGGCCTTGTGCCGTCTGTTGCTTCAGAAACCGGACATCCTGCTGCTCGACGAGCCGACCAACCATCTGGACGCGGAAAGCATCGACTGGCTGGAGCAGCATCTGCAGCAGTATGAGGGGACGGTCATCGCCGTGACACACGACCGCTATTTCCTGGACCACGTGGCCGGATGGATTCTGGAACTCGACCGCGGCGAGGGTATTCCCTGGAAAGGAAACTATTCAAGCTGGCTGGAGCAGAAGACCAGGCGCATGGAGATGGAGGAAAAAGTGGCCAGCAAGCGCCGCAAGACCTTGGAACGCGAGCTGGAATGGGTGCGCATGGCTCCCAAGGCCCGTCAGGCCAAGGGAAAGGCCCGTCTGAACTCTTACGACAAGCTGCTGAACGAGGACGTGAAGGAGAAGGAAGAGAAACTGGAGATCTTCATCCCCAACGGTCCGCGTCTCGGAAACAAGGTCATTGAGGCACGCCACGTGGCCAAGGCATACGGCGACAAGCTGCTGTTCGATGACTTGAACTTCATGCTTCCTCCCAACGGGATTGTCGGGGTCATCGGTCCGAACGGTGCCGGAAAGACCACCCTGTTCCGCCTGATCATGGGGCTTGAGAAACCGGACAAAGGTGATTTTGAAGTGGGTGAGACTGTCAAGATCGCTTACGTGGACCAGCAGCACAAGGATATCGACCCGAACAAGTCGGTGTATCAGGTGATCAGCGGAGGGAACGAGCTGATCCGTATGGGTAACCGCGACATCAACGCCCGTGCCTATCTGAGCCGTTTCAACTTCTCCGGCGCCGACCAGGAAAAGCTTTGCGGCATGCTTTCAGGCGGTGAGCGCAACCGTCTGCATCTGGCCATGGCGTTGAAGGAAGAAGGAAACGTACTTTTGCTCGACGAGCCGACCAACGACATCGACGTGAACACGCTCCGTGCGCTTGAGGAAGGTCTGGAGGACTTTGCCGGCTGTGCCGTGGTCATCAGCCACGACCGTTGGTTCCTCGACCGTATCTGCACGCACATCCTTGCTTTCGAGGGCGACAGTCAGGTGTTCTACTTTGAAGGCTCATATACCGAATACGAGGAGAACAAGACGAAGCGTATGGGCAACGTGGAGCCGAAGCGCGTGCGCTACCGCAAGCTGATGGAGGACTGACGGGAATTAAGAATGAAGAATGAAGAGTGAAGAATCATTTTTTTGCGGATTCCGCTCCTGCTGAAAAATTCTTCACTCTTCATTCTTCATTCTTAATTCCCGAAGATTTTCTCCACAAGTGTGCTGTCTCCATCGTTGGGGGCGGGCTGGATGCCCAGCAGCCGGGCGATGATCAGATAGAGGTTTACATTGGGCATGGCAGGCAGCTCCTTGTGTCCTTTGAACGAGGGGCCGGCCGCATAGAAGATGCCCTCCATTTCAGGAGTGAAATTGTCATAGCCGTGCGCTCCTCCGGCTTTCGCCTTGGGCCTGTTGCCGAATACGACGTATGTGCCGATGTGCGGGGCCACAATCAGTTCAGACACACGGGGATTGTTGCCGTAGACGAATCTTTCCGGCACTTCTCCCTTTCTCCATACCGTAACGTTTGGAACTTTCTTCAGAATCTCGTATGCCTTGTCCGCATAGTCTTTTTTCGGATAGAGCAGGGTCGGTACGCCGTCGAACACATGGTCGAAGCTGTCGCGCGGAAGATAGTCGCACAGGTCGACCGACTTTTCCGGCGTGTAGGTGGCCATGCCGTGGTCGGATACCACGAGAAAGTCTGTCTTGTCGAAAATGTCCAGCTTGCGGGCCTGGGCGAAGAAATATCCCAGTACGCTGTCCACTCTTTCTATGGCCCGCGTAGTGGCCGCCGAGTCCGGTGTGCAGACATGTCCGCTGTAGTCCGGTTCTTCCAGATACCACATCACCAGGTGCGGGCGTGTTTCCGCAGGGCGACGCAGCCAGGCGATGACCGAATCCGCACGGTTCTTGAACGGTACCGACGAGTCGAATTTCTTCCAGGTGGAAGGCTGGCGTCCGTTTACGGCGATCTCGCTGCCTACCCAATAATAGGTGGCCGTGCGTACGCCCTGCCGTTCGGCGGTGTTCCATATCGGCTCGCCTCCGAAGAAGCGGGGGTCGGTGTTGCGCCTGGTGTAGACGCTGTCGAGCGCCGGGTCATAGAATGAGTTGTGTACAAGTCCGTGGTGGTCGGGATGGAGTCCCGTGGCCATGCTGTAGTGGTTGGGGAAGGTGACGCTCGGGTAGCAGGGACGGAACGCGGCTTTCACTCCGGCCTTTCCCAGCGAGTCCAGTACCGGGGTATGAGCCCGTCCGGGGTAGTCGGAGCGGAATCCGTCCATGGAGAGTACTACTACATAGCGGTCGGTAGCCGGAGCCGAAGGGCGGCATCCGGCCATCAGCAGGCAGCAGAGAATCCATGCGGCCTGTATCATCTTCTTTGTCTTTTGCATATCGGTAAAGTCTTTTTTTTTCGTTTTGTGTGCAAAAGTAGGGACAAAAAAGCATATTCCCCGTGAAATGCGGATTAAAACTGTATTACAATCCTTTTTTCCCGGCTGTAACGAAAATGTAACTTCTTTATAGGGCCTGTGTAATGCTTGGTATCTAAAAAATCAATACTTTTGCACAGAATTTTAATTCTTTAAACACTTATTTTTATGCAAAAACAAGTAAAAAGTTTGGTTATCTGTACGTTGCTGAGTTTCTTGTGCACGCTTGCCACGTGGGCGCAGGTGACTACAGCGAGTATGAGTGGTGAAGTGTCCGCGGCAGGAGAGCCTGTCATCGGCGCTACTGTGATGGCTGTACACAAGCCTTCAGGAACAAATTACGGGACCATTACCAACATGGACGGACGTTTCGACCTCCAGGGTATGCGTACCGGTGGCCCTTATGAGATAACGGTGTCGTACATCGGTTATCAGACATCTGTATATAAGGATGTCACACTTCAGCTGGGTGAGACTTACAATCTGAACGTAGATATGAAGGAATCGTCGGAACTGCTGGATGAGGTGGTGGTGACGGCCGCCCGCACCAAGTTCGTGACTGAGAGAACGGGGGCTTCCATGAACATCTCCAACAGCCAGATCCAGAATCTTCCTACCATCAACCGCAGCATCTCGGACATTGCCCGCCTGTCGCCTTACGCTTCGGGCATGAGCTTTGCCGGAGGTGACGGACGCTCCACGAACTTCTCGGTGGACGGTGCGAACTTCAACAACAACTTCGGTCTGAGTTCCGACCTCCCCGGCGGCGGCAATCCGATTTCAATGGATGCCATCGAGGAGGTGCAGGTGGTGGTCGCTCCGTTCGACGTGCGCCAGACCAACTTCATCGGCGGCGGCATCAACGCCATCACCAAGTCGGGTACGAATACCTTCAAGGGGTCGGCCTACACGTATCATTACAACCAGAACATGCGCGGCAACAACATTGACGGCGAGGATCTGGGCGCACGCCCCGAAGAGGCCAAGCACATCTACGGTGCCACGCTGGGCGGTCCGATTGTGAAGAACAAGCTCTTCTTCTTCGCCAACGTGGAGTTCGAGAAAGTGCCGCAGCAGGTGGTCGACTGGCGTCCGAGTACTGACGGCGTGGCCGATCCCGACAACTATATCTCTCAGGCCAGTGTGGCCGACATGCAGCGGGTAGCCGATCATCTGAGAAACCACTACGGATATGATCCGGGCTCGTACGATAATTTCCCCGCCGACGAGACCAACCTCAAGGTGTTGGGCCGTATCGACTGGAACATCAACGACAGCCACAAGCTGGCCGTGCGCTACAACTACACGAAGAACAAGGCATGGAACCCGACCAACGGCTCGTCCGGTAACTTCGGCTACCGTCTGAACCAGAACCGTATCTCGCAGTACTCCATGGCTTTCTCCAACAGCCTGTATTCTCAGGACAACAAGGTGATGTCCGTATCCGCCGATCTGAACAGCCGTTTCACAGACCGCATGTCCAACCAGTTGCTGTTCACTTACACCAAGATCCAGGACATCCGTGACACGAATTCCGATGTGTTCCCGTTCATCGACATCATGCAGGGACTTGACGGTGACGGCAACCAGATCCTGTTGCCTTACATCTCGGCCGGTTATGAGCTGTTCACCTACAACAACCAGGTGAACAACAAGGTATGGAACGTGACGGACAACATGACCTATTATCTGGGCGACCACAAGCTGACCGCCGGTATCAGTTACGAGCATCAGATGGCCAACAACGCCTACATGCGTAACGGTACGGGTTACTACCGCTACCGCAGCGTGGACGAGTTCCTGAGCGGCGCCGCTCCCGAGTCGTTCGCTCTGGCCTACGGTTACGAAGGCAATCCGACTCCGAACGCGCAGGTGGCCTTCAACCAGTTGGGCATCTACCTGCAGGACGAATGGAGCATCCGTGACAACTTCAAGCTGACCTATGGTCTGCGTCTGGACGAACTTTTCTTCAACAATGACGACCTGATTGCGAACAAGGCCATCAACGCCCTCGACTTCGGAGGCCGTTCGGTGGACACCGGTTCATGGCCGGGAGCCAAGATGCAGGTGTCTCCGCGTGTAGGCTTCGTGTGGGACGTGTTCAATGACAAGACCTTGAAAGTGCGTGGAGGAACGGGTCTGTTTGCGGGCCGTCTGCCGCTGGTGTTCTTCACCAACATGCCGACCAACACCGGTATGATCCAGAACCTGGTTTCCATCACTACCACTTACAACAACGACGGAACGGTGGCCAGCCGTGACCCGCGTCTGGACAAGCTGGCCGGCGGCATGATTACCGATGTCAACCAGATGGTCTCCACTTTGGGCCTGCCTACCCAGCCGGGCGACGGTGTGGTGCCGAGCAGCATTGCCGCCATCGACCACGACTTCCGCATGCCGCAGGTATGGAAGACTTCCATCGCGGTGGACTACCAGTTGCCTGTGTCGTTCCCCTTCACCATCACGGGTGAGTTCATGTATACCAAGAACATCAATGCCGTGATGCTGGAAAACTGGAACATCAAGTCGTCCGATGCCGCCAACTGGCAGCGCTTCAACGGTGCCGACAACCGTCTGATCTATCCGTCGTCAGGTTACGAATATTATGACAACATCAGCGATGCCTGCGTGCTGACCAACACCCACAAGGGTTACGGATGGACCGGCAACATCACGATGATGGCCACTCCGGCCAAGAATCTGGACCTGATGCTGGCCTATACGCACACGGAGTCGAAGGAGGTGTCCGGTATGCCGGGCTCGAACGCCACTTCCGCATGGACCAACCTGCTGACCGTGAACGGACCGAACTTCGCCGACGTGCAGCGTTCCCGTTATGTCGTGCCCGACAAGGTGATCGGCTCTCTTTCCTACTATGTTCCGTTCACCAACAACAAGGTGACCAACGGCCTGCACTTCAACCTGTTCTACACGGGTTATTCTCCCAACAGCACCTCGTTCGCCTATACCAACGACATGAACGGCGACAACAGTGCCAACGACCTGATGTACATCCCGAGAAACGACAGCGAGATCCAGTTCGTGAGCGAGGCTGACCGTGCCGCTTTCTGGAACTTCGTGGAACAGGACAAGTATCTGAGCAGCCACAAGGGACAGTATGCCGAGGCATACGGCGGACGTGCTCCGTGGGTACACCGTTTCGACTTCCGTATCGCGCAGGATTTCTCCATCAAGGCAGGAAATACGACCAACACGCTCCAGCTCAGTCTGGACTTCATGAACGTGGGCAACATGCTGAACCACGCCTGGGGTGTGACAAAGACAAACACCGTATCCAACGGCGGACGTATCCTGAAATACGAAGGTGTTGACCAGAACAACACTCCGACCTTCTCGATGTGGAAGAACTCGGCAGGTGAGTATCCTACGGAGACTTACTCGCTGAACCGCAACTACGGTGAATGCTGGAGCTTCCAGGTAGGTGTGAGATATATTTTCAATTGATTATAGTACAAAGTTTGCTGAGAAAAGGATGAGGCCGTTCCCCGTTTTCCGGGGGCGGCCTTTTTTGTCGGTCGGCAGTTGATGGTCAGGGGACGGGATCGGGCGTGACATCTTCAAAAAAATAATCCGTGTGAATCCGCGGTTCAAGGCAACCTGCGGCGGAACAACAGGCCGGTTCTTTGCGCCTCTGTATCCGGTTGAATGCGCTTTTTTTGTAATTTTGCGGCCGGAAACAAATAAACGAGAAGTATCATGCGACAGACACTGGTGGAAAACGGGGGAGTGCCCGCCCCGTTGCTTTGGACGCTTGCCGTCATTGCCGGCCTTTCGGTGGCCAACCTCTATTATAACCAGCCTTTGCTGAACCGTATCTGCATCGACCTGCAGGTGTCGGAGTTCGCGGCCAACCTCATTCCGATGACCACCCAGATAGGATATGCCCTCGGGCTGCTGTTCATCATTCCGCTGGGCGACCTTTACAAGCGGCGCACCATCATCGTCACCAATTTCGTGCTGCTCACCGTGGCCACCTGCTGCATGGCCCTCTCGCCGACCTTACACTATGTGCTTGCCGCCTCGCTGGTGACAGGCGTCTGCTCGGTGACTCCGCAGATCTTCATACCTCTGGTCTCCCAGTTCTCCCTTCCGGAAAACAAGGCGCGCAATGTGGGACTGATGCTGAGCGGACTGCTTACGGGCATTCTCGGATCGCGCGTCGTCAGCGGCGTTGTGGGCGAGTACTTCGGCTGGCGCACCATGTATTATGTGGCGGCCGTCATCATGTTCCTTTGCATTTTCGTGGTGCTCCGTCTGCTGCCCGACATGCCGTCCAACTTCAGGGGGAGTTACGGAGGGCTGATGAAGTCGCTCGTCCGGCTTTGCCTCAAAAACGCCACATTGCGTCTGGTGTCCGTGCGTGCGGGACTGTGTTTCGGCAGTTTCCTCGCCCTTTGGGCGTGTCTGGCCTTCAAGTTGAGCGGCGAGCCTTTCCATGCGGGCAACAATGTCATCGGCATGCTCGGGCTTTGCGGCATAGCCGGTGCCCTGACCGCCTCGGTGGTGGGGAGCTACGTGCGCCGTTACGGGGTGCGCCTCTTCAACTACGTGGGCGCTTCCTTGATGATTTCCGCATGGATCCTCATGTATTTCCTTCAGGACAGTTACGTCGGCTACATTGTGGGCATCATCCTGATGGACATCGGCATGCAGTGTGTGCAGATCAGCAACCAGACCTGCGCGCTCTCGCTCGACCAGCACGCCTCCAACCGCATCAATACCATTTTCATGACCACCTATTTCGTGGGCGGTGCGGCCGGTACCTTTCTGGCCGGCACGTTCTGGCATGCCTTCAGTTGGGCGGGTGTCGTTTTTACGGGCATTTTTCTGGCGGGAATCTCGCTTGTAATCACTATCTTTGCGAGAAAGTAAATCATGCGTTATGGGAAAACAGAACATCTATCTGAACGACTGGCTGGCAATCCACCCCTATACGGCGGTGCAGCAGTCGGACACTTATTTCGTGAAGCTGGCCAACCGTCTGTACGACGAGACAGCCGCCAGTATACCTTATGAGGTCCGTATGGACCTGAGCCTTTATGCCGCCGCCTATCTGGAGGACATCATATCCGGGCTCGGACTGTGGAACGCCTTTGTCGAGGGGCACCGGCGCCTGTACGGCAGGCCGCTGCCTTTTTATAAGCCGGGCGGCGATTACGAGCCGGGCTTTGTGAATGTGGAGGACCTGCAGTTCATCATCTGGAACACCTGCCAGAAGGCGGTGAAGCGCGGCCTTTATCTCGACCCGTTGTCTGACGAGGTGAAGGCACATGCCGGGAGGTTCTTCCGGATATTGGACGAGGCGTATGAGGAAGCTCCTGAGAACCCCGTGCTGGAAGATTATTTCTCCGGATTTTCCGGTCCCGATGAGGCGGAAATCAAACTGGAGTGGCTTTTCGAGGAGACATATCTCACGGAACCTTCCGTGCGGATGTATGCGGCAGACATCACCCGCTCCGACCTCATGACCGTTCCGGTCGGTCCGCTGGCCCTTTTCCTGCATGAGTGGATGGATTTGCTGACAGGTGGGGGAGATACGCCATGGAAGCAAGTGGACGGCCTTTACTGGCAGGCTCCCGAGTTGCCCGGGGAGGTGAGGGAGAAGAATGCGGAGATGTACCGGCTCTTTACCGAAGGGACGGGAGGGAAGCGTGTCGTGTATCTCGACGGTTACGACCGGTTGCGCGGATTCCTGACCGGTGTGCTGGGATGGCCCGACGATGACGACCATACCTTGCCGCAGATGAAGTCGGCCCGCAACTTCGTGCTGATGGCCGATCCGGAGAAAGGCATCCTGCTGGCAAAAGACGTGTGCGGATGCATTGCCGACCCGGAGAATCCGCTCTATCATAAGGAAGAGGCGGAACACGGTGCTTTCCGTCTGCTGACGGAGGAGACTCTTTGTCCGCCCGACCTGCTGGCTTACTGCATACGCAACGGGTATCTGCCCGACGCACGGATTCCGGGAACGGACAACCGGGAGCTTGTGGCGGAGAACGCCGATTTCATCGCGCGTCATGCCCTGCTGTATTATTACCGTGGCGACTGACAGAGGCGTCAAAACGCCGAAGCGTTTCAGGTAAAGCGTCGGGACGTTTTGGTCAAAACGCTTCGGCGTTTTGTTTTTTTGTGGTTCTGTCCGGTGTTCATATTCCAATGTTGTCCCTTGAATCGGACTTTCATGTCAATACATCTTGAAAGAAATGGTTTCTCCCATGAACGATTCATGCAAGGGAATAGAGGAATAATATTTGTTCTGTTCCCTGATTTTCCCTATCTTCGCAATCAACGGCAAATAAATGAAAAAAATCCTTATGTACGAACTAAAACAAGTAGGCCGGCAGAGCTACTACATAAACAGCCCCGCGAAGATCGGCATATACCGGCAATCGGAAAACGAAATCTATCTCATCGACAGCGGAAACGACAAGGAAGCCGCGAAGAAGATATTGAAGATTGCCGGACAAAACGGCTGGCGTATCAAAGGTATCATCAACACTCATAGCAATGCCGACCATATCGGCGGAAACCAGTATATCCAGAAACAGACCGGTTGTTCGATATTCGCGGGCGGCATTGAAGGGGCTTTTACCCGGTATCCAATCCTTGAACCCTCGTTCCTATATGGTGGCTACCCGTTCAAGGAGCTGAGGAGCAAGTTCCTCCTGGCGAAAGAGAGCGAGGTCACTGACTGCTCGTCGCCCGACTTCCCGTCAGAACTGGAGCTTATTCCCTTGTCCGGCCACTTTTTCGATATGGTCGGAGTCCGCACTCCCGACAACACGGTCTTTCTTGCAGATTGTGTCAGCAGTCCGTCGGTACTGGAAAAATATGGCGTGACCTTCATCTACGACGTAGCCCGATATCTTGCTACGCTCGACAGTATAGAAACCATCAACGCGGCTGTCTTTGTGCCCTCGCACGCCGATGTCACGACTGACATCAAACCGCTTGCCGCCCTCAACCGTGCCAAAGTGCATGAGATAGCTCATGTTGTCGAGGAAATCTGCGCCACGCCGCAGACCACAGAAAGCATTATCCAAGCCGTCTTCCGTGCCTACCGTCTGACCATGACCGCCGAGCAATACGTGCTTGTAGGTTCCACCATACGTTCCTACCTTTCGTGGATGAAAGATAACGGCAAGCTCGACATAGTGATTGGGGAGGATTCTTTGAGTTGGCTGGCAAAACGTACATCCTAATTCAGTTCTTGTGGAAGATGCCGGGTGCCTGTTCATCACTCTGTTTGGCATAGCCTGCGCCATTGGTCCGGGAGCAAGCATTGTGTTGGTGGCGCTTGTCTATGCAATATGTGTACATCGTTGATTATCAATAGTATAGCGCTCTAAAAGGTACAACCAGCAGGTTGGCAAGTATCTGAGAATGTGTAAGTTAGTGATTTTTAGCACCATTCTCGGCTTGTACCTCCATTTTGGAAAGTAAAAGTAAGTGTAATTTCTTGAATATCAAAATGTGCGGTACAAAAACTTGTGAAAAATGCCGT
>CASENM010000050.1 GCA_949289295.1 uncultured Bacteroides sp. | reverse complement strand
CTCTTTGCTTAACACCTCATCAGGCACTACTTGATTCTTTTCTTTCATAATATTCTTCTTTTTGCAAATGTATAAAATAAAAAATACGAGACTCATTTCTGAATCCCGTATTTCCATTTACACAAAATATTTTATAGTGCCGTTGATATAAGGTCAGAGTTAATAATCAGGTAACCGTCCAAGTCTTGGCTGTCGTCCGTATGCAGATAATCCCCTATAATATCCCATACCAAAGCAGAGCCTACAACCGATTGGAACAGGCTCGACAGATTATAGACATCTTCCAATGTGAGCCTGCAATTTTCCTTTCCTACAAACAATAATTTGCATTTCTCATTGAGTTCTATCTTGATAAGGCTTGCGGTGATTGGACGGATAATCTCATTGGTCAGATTGGTATAATAAAGCGACAAGGTACAATGCCCCTCTTTGCTTATTATCTTGAATTTGAATATTTTCCTTTGCATTGGATTTTTTGCAACAAAGGTAGGTTGGCGGTTACGACAGAATTAGACGTAGGTACAGAAAAAGAGCCACTACTCCGTAATTGGAATAATGGCTCTATGGATATGGGTTGGTATGACTTATTCATCTAAGTTATCAAAACTTGAATGTTCTCTATTGAATTTTAAAAATACATCTCCTGTATTTCCATTACGATTTTTGGCAACGATTATTTCTGCCTTACCATGTAAGTCGTTACCATCTGCATCAGTATAAATTTTATAATATTCTGGACGATGGATAAAACATATTACGTCTGCATCCTGCTCAATGGCATCGCAACGTAAATCTCTTAATTGAGGACGTCTGCCCTCTACTTCTTCCCCACTTTTTATACGATTTAATTGACTGAATGCAATAATCGGGATATTCAAATCTTTAGCCAACGTTTTTAATCCACGTATAATACAAGCAATTTCTTCATCTCTATTTGAATATTGAAATCCTAAAGCATTCATTAATTCTAGATAATCAATGATAATCAGTTTTATCTGGAAATCACTAACCAAGCGAGCTGCTTTTTGGTATAATTCAAATATTGATAGCGAAGGAGTATCATCAAGGTAAATAGGAGCAATATCCATTTGCTTTTCAGCATCTTCAATTCTGTATTTTTCTTCTTCACTTAAAGCATCTGTATTGCCATTTTCATAATCTCTTGTTTTCATACCATCCACTTTGCTTAATGTCATACGGAATTTATTAACCACATGTTTATTTGACATTTCAAGAGAAAAGAATGCGATAGGTATTCTATTCTTTACTGCAATTTCTTTTAATAAAGACACTCCAAAGGCTGTCTTTCCCATAGCAGGGCGAGCAGCGATAACAATCAAGTTACCATTGTTCCATCCATTTGTTATTTTATCCAATTCAGGAAATCCCGATTTTACATTCGGTTTTTGAGCTCTTTCAAAGCACTTCATATATTATAATTTTTATGATTAATACATTGCAAAGTTATTACTTGACCTACGACATTTTTTGACGTAGGATTTGGTTATTTACAAAAATAACCGCTATAATTTTTCACAATCATAGCGGTTGGTATAGAGAGATTATTTCTTGTTCTTTAAGAAACTCAAGTCGGGCTCATGGTAACGGCTTGATTTCAGTATCTTTCCGTCTTCACGGTAGATAGGCTTGCCGTTCTCGTCCAACTTGCTCATGTTGCTTTCGTGTACCGCATCGAAGATACGCTCAAACTCGTCCTGCAATCCGTGAGAGACAACCGTACCTAACAAAGTATAGGCTATGTCGGCTAATTCTTTGGCTACTGCCTGTAAGCGTTTATCTTCACTGTCTCCTGTGATTGCGTATTCCTCCGCATATTCGTCCACTTTCTCTTTCATTACCCTCATACGCAGTTCGTGCAGTTCTTGGGGAATGCGTAAGGTAGGGCATTCGTTCATATACAGCCCGAATGCCTTGTGAAATTCTTCTAATTGTTCAAGCTGCTTTCTCATATCATTTGATTTGTATGATGGTGGTAATGGTGCTTACAGGCAGTGTTTCGGATATTGCCACATTTCCGTTCTCGTCTATCGTACCGATGACGGACTGGCTGTCCGTATATCTGAAACCAGAGAAGTGCAGAAACTCGCTTTCCTCCATTGTGTATATGTTCCGCAGGTCTATACCCTCATTTGCCAAGTCAATAGTCTTTGTACTATAATCTCTTAATGACACTATGTTAAGTTTGTCCACGCTATTCTGTATGAATGATGCTGTAGTGGTAGTATAAGAGTTTTTCTGAAAGAATCCCCACAAATCAGCGTCAATTTTGGTCAGGCTGTAATCGTCCATATTAAATTCATAGAAATCTCCTGCCCAAATTATAGTGGAGTTCTTGAACTGATTCCATAATGTACAGATCTTATAGTTTGGTTCATAAAAATATGTAGCTATTTCAGCGACTTCTTCTCCTTGCAAGCCATTTCCATTATCCGACAATTTGGTTATAGTCAGATATCTGTCATTTTCTTCTCCTCCTATTGCCGTCAGATACAGATCTTTTTTATCAGGGAAAACAAATCCTGCCCCATACGTGCTTCCCTTGATAAACTGCCCTATGGTATATTGACGAGTACCCGAAGACGGTCGAATATAACGCTTGTCATAGAAACATGTACCTTGACTGTTGACGACAAACCAGTCGTATTTCATATCTTCATTATAGAAATAATCTTCCGAATTGATTTCGGCATAATTTTCTATTTTAAGGTCTGACTGGTCTTGTGTATGAATTTTAAAGAGTTTCGGTTTGACACTTTCTCCCCAAAGACTTTTGTCTATCGACATATAGATATTTCCATTTTTATCGGTAATTGCCTTACTACCGTCCAACGCAAAATATCCATCATAAAAATAATCACCGATTGTGACATGTCCTTTTATCTCAAATATAGACTCGGTTTGCTTGTCAATAAGATAAGACACTCCAAAAGGAATTGCAACATAATCACCTATCAAAGTATTCCCATTCTCGTCATATTGGGGTTTATCTTCTTCTTCCTCCAATTTTATAGGGGAGTCAGTATTCACCAAAAGATATTTCTCGTTAATGTCCCATATATTGGTAATGTCGCTTACTTCTACAGTATCCCCTTTTTCGGTTATCCATCCGAGTATCATATCCGTGCCGTCCTTTTTTATCTGTCTGTATTGGACAGACGATGAACGGGTATTGCTTTCGCTACCGTAGATATATTTTGCATCCTTGATATTCAGTCCAACCAATACTGGACTGTCATTACCGTTACCCCCATTGTGGCTACCTATACCTTCCTCATCACTACAAGCAGCCAAGAATATTGCTGCACCAAATAAGATTAAATTCCTGATATTCATTTTTCTATTATTTTATTGATGTTATTATTCAGTTCTGTTAGTCCAACCTCTGCCAAGTCTTTCAATTTGTCGTTATAGGACATCACAAGAGGGTGTTTAGGACAACCTTTAACGGTAGAACCGTATGCATTGAAGTGGTAGCTTGCATTAAAAAGACCGATAATACCGTCAATACCTTTCTCTGTGTTTCCAAACAACAAATCATACAGATACTTCCTCTTTCCGATGGTATTTCCCCAAGCGCACCATACGTCTGCTTCCTTAATCTCGGATAACAGGTTCTTTATGGCAGTCAGATTGCTACGGTGTATTTCCATATCGGGTTCTATATCCATATCATCGGAATTGGTAGCACGCTGCGGATATACATTCAACATGTACCACGCTCCATATTCTCCGCTGTTTTTTGCATACTTCTGTACTCTCTTTAGTGTCGGGTCAAGCTGTTCGGGCATTGCCGTGCTCGGATTTATACCGATACAGATTAACGCTTTCTTGCAAAAAGCATCAAATTGCTCTCCCAATACATATCTCACCCCTGTAACTTCATAGCCGTTTATAATCTGGCTTTCTGCTGTTTTTTCATACTCGTACAGCCATCCTTTTTCAATAATTTTCTTTCCCATAATCCGTGATTTTTGATTGATGCTAAGTATTACTAAGCACAAAGATAAATCTTTTCCTCAACTTTACAATCTGTTAATCAGAGTTTTTTGTATGAAGTCAAAGGTTGACATATTCGTCATACAGAAGGTAAAGGAGAAGCGTAAGGAGCTTGGCATATCACAGCGTGGTATGGCTGAGATACTTGGCTGTTCCCCCAGCTTCATCGGACAGATAGAGAGCGACAAATTCGACATGAAATACAGCATCCGTCAGTTGTATGTCATAGCACAGGAATTTGAGTGTTCTCCTGCCGACTTCTTCCCTCCTCTTGATGCAGAGTTGTAAGTTTTCCGCAAATATCGGACTATGGGTACGACAGATTAAGTCGGTGGTCTTGCCTTTTTCATTGTTTTCTTGGTTTATGGGTAAAAAAATAACCGCTACATTGCTGTAACGGTCTCTGTGATTGCTCAATCATCATATCTTGATAGTGATTGCTTTATCCTTTCCTTAATCTTGTTCCGTAAGGATGGTGGAGACAATACCTCAATATGTTCCCCATAACCCATTATCCTGTTTTCCAACTCTGGGTTTATTATCAGACGCAGTGTTATTGTCTCTCCGTCTATGCTTTGTGAGGAATGTATCGGCAGAGATTGGATATAGGGCAGCATAAAGGCAGATGCTTTCAGCCTTACTTCCTCTATCGGGGCATTGGGATTGTTATTGGGTTCATATACCAATCCATATACTTTGTCAAACTTCTCTGCTGTCCGCTCCAATTCTGCTCTGCGTTGGAATATCTTGTCCGTTACCTGTATCTGCCTGATTCTGTCAAGTCCGAAGGTGCGGAACGCTTTCATATCCTCACAATAGGCGAACAGATACCACATCCCCTCAAACTCTTTCAAGAGATAAGGCTCTACGGTATAGGTTGTCTGTTCTCCTGTCTGATAGCTAAAATGCTTGATATTGATAACGGTGCATTGCTGTACGGCTTGCAACAATATACCTATATTCTCTACCCCTTTAGCGTGAGGATTGGGGCTTATTGACAGGTGTCTCAACAGCTTTTGCCTATCCTTGATGTTGGATAGTATTACGTCAGAACTCTCAGCTAGTCCGAGAAAGTACAGCAGCTTATCCATATCCATGCTGCAAGTCTCGTCTATGTAGTAGCCGTTTTTCTTACTGTCATATACAACCTCAACATCGAAATTACTCCTAATGTCTGCCATATCACGCTGCAATGTGCGCAATGTAATGGCAATGTCGTTCCTCTCCAAGTATTGCAGCAATACGGATGCACTTGGATAGTCTCCTTTCATAATCCTGCGGATGATAAGATAGTCTCTTCTTATGGTATTTTTATTATTCATAGTTGATTGTTTGTCAGTAATATAACTTCAAGAATCGTTCCTTTGCAATCCGATATGACAAGCCGTCATATCAGAGATATGCGGTCTCTATATCGGCAAATATACGGAATACTTCACGACAATATCCGTCATATCAAGAGAATATTGCGTACAAATCACTGCTTGTACAGGCCTGACAAGTCGTCATATCCATATTGTGGGCTCAACTTGGTCTCCGATTGGTCTCAGAGCCCAGTGTGGCTCTTGGTATAGGGATATATATCCTCCTTATAGTGTTATGGATGGCACTAATTGGCACTTCTTGACACTTGCAGATTGTTACGAACCCAATCGTGGCAAGGTCTTTCGCAAGTTGAGTGCCAAGTGCCACGAGTGCCGTATATTGTAATATTGGTATTGTTGTGGGATTATAGAGGGTATTATAATAGTATCACAAGGTGTCATATAGTATTATCCTTTTGGGCTCTCTTCTGGGCTCTCAGAAAACAAGAAAGCCCCAAGATATTGTCTCTTAGGGCTTTTTGTGGGTTAGTTGTTGGACTACCAGGATTCGAACCTAGACAAACAGAACCAAAACCTGTTGTGCTGCCATTACACCATAGTCCAAACTTTATGTGTTTTCCTCAGAAAACTTTGCAAAGATAAAGGTTTTTCCGGATACAAGCCAAATTATTTGGCATTTTTTTTGTATTTCATGTTTATATATCTCTTTGTCCGACAGATAAAATGCCGTATTCCGAAAAAGCTTGCGGATTCGGAATTTTCTTGATAACTTGCCACGCATTTAATTTTAAAGAAAACAGATTGAAATGAAGAAATTATTGTTGAGTCTTGCTTTGGGGACAATGGCCGCGGGTGCTTCGGCCGTGACTCCTCTCTGGATGCGCGACGTGCGCATTTCGCCTGACGGCAAGGAGATCGTATTTTGTTATAAAGGAGATATTTATAAGGTGGCCGTTTCGGGCGGAGAAGCCGTGCGGCTTACAACCCACGATTCGTATGAGGCATCGCCTGTATGGTCGCCTGACGGAAAACTGATTGCTTTCTCAAGTGACCGGTATGGAAATCCGGATATATTCGTAATGCCTTCGGAGGGAGGTCCTGCCCATCGGCTCACAAGCAATTCGGCGGCCGAGACTCCTTCTGCCTTTACTCCCGACGGGAAGTATGTGGTATTTTCGGCAAGTATTCAGGATCCTGCTTCCAGTGCACTTTTCCCTACTTCAGCCATGACAGAGCTTTACAAAGTTTCCGTTGGAGGGGGCAAGACGGAACAGATTTTGGGTACTCCTGCTGAGATGGTCTGCTACGACAGGTCCGGCGGAAGATTCCTCTATCAGGACCGGAAAGGGTTTGAGGATGAATGGCGCAAACATCACACCTCGTCTATTACGCGCGATGTCTGGATGTATGACGCAAAGACCGGAAAGCATACAAATCTGACCGACCGTCCGGGGGAAGACCGCAATCCGGTTTGGGCGGCAGGCGAAAAGGAATTCTATTTCTTGAGCGAGCGCGACGGAGGGTCATTCAATGTGTACAAGGCGGCGGTAGACAATCCGCAGCAGGTGGAGCGGTTGACATCGTTCAAGACGCATCCGGTGCGCTTTCTGTCGACAGGAGGCAACGGACTGTTGTGTTATACTTACGACGGGGAAATCTATACCCAGCAGAAGGGAGGAAAACCTCAGAAAGTGAATGTGACACTTACCCGTGACGATGAGGACATCCCGGCTTCGTTGAGCTTTTCCAGCGGTGCCAGTGAGGCGGTGGTCTCACCCGATGGCAAGCAGGTGGCATTCATTGTGCGTGGAGATGTGTTCGTCACTTCGGTGGAATACGGCACGACCAGGCAGATTACTCATACGCCGGAAGCGGAAGAGGGAGTCTCGTTCGGTGCCGACAACCGTACGCTGGTTTATTCCAGTCTGCGGAACGGCAACTGGGAACTGTACACCGCCAAGATTTCACGCAAGGAAGATTTGAATTTCCCCAACGCGACCTTGATTGAAGAAGAGGTGCTTCTTCCTTCAAAAACAGTGGAACGTATGTATCCGAAATTTTCTCCTGACGGCAAGGAAGTGGCCTTCATCGAAGACCGTATCCGGCTGAAAGTGGTGAATCTGGAATCAAAGAAAGTGCGTCAGATAACCGACGGTTCCACTTGGTATGAGTTGGGAGCTCCGTTCAGCTATTCATGGTCGCCCGACGGAAAATGGTTTACCTTGGAGTTCATAGCCCATCAGCACGACCCTTATACGGATATCGCTCTTATAAGTGCGGACGGAAAGGGAAGTCTGGTCAATCTGACCAACAGCGGTTATACCAGCGGTTCGCCCAAATGGGTGATGGGAGGCAATGCCGTCTTGTTCACTACCGAACGTTACGGAATGCGCAACCATGCCTCGTGGGGCTCGCTTGATGATGTGATGCTGGCTTTTGTCAATCAGGACGCTTATGACAAGTTCCGCTTGAGCAAGGAGGACTACGAGTTGCAGAAGGAGCTTGAAAAGGAACAGGAAAAAGCCGAGGATGAGGCGGACAAGAAGAAAGACAAGAAAAAAGACGGTGACAAAGAGAAAGATGGAAAGGAAGAGGAGCCGGAAGATATCGTGGTGGAACTTGACGGTATCGAGAACCGTATTGTGCGCCTGACTCCCAATTCGTCGAGCATCGCTTCGGCGATTATTCCGGAGGACGGTGAGTCGCTCTATTATCTTTCCGCTTTTGAAGGAGGGTTTGACATGTGGAAGATGGATTTGCGGAAACATGAGACAAAACTCCTCCATAAGATGGATGCCGGATGGGGCGACATGGAGCTGGACAAGGACGGAAAGAATCTTTTCGTGCTGGGCGGAAGCAAGATGCAGAAGATGAGTCTGTCTTCGGATGCGCTGAAACCGATTACTTATCGTGCGGAAATGAAGATGGACCTGGCGGCCGAACGCCGTTTCATGTTCAATTATGTATATAATGAGGAAAAGAAACGTTTCTATAACGTGAATATGCATGGGGTAGATTGGGAGGCGATGACGGAGGCTTACCGCAAGTTCCTGCCCCATATCAACAACAATTATGATTTCGCGGAACTGCTGAGCGAGTGGTTGGGTGAACTGAATGTATCGCATACGGGCGGACGCTATTACAGCAACGTTTCGGGCGACAATACGGCGAATCTGGGACTGCTTTATGACTGGAGCTATACGGGTGACGGGCTGAAAGTGGACGAGGTGGTGGAGAAAGGTCCTTTCGACCGGAAATCTTCACGCATGGAAGCCGGCATGATCATCGAGAAGATTGACGGGACAGAGCTTGATGCCGAAACTGACTATACGGTTTTACTGAATGGAAAGACAGGAAAGAAAGTACTTGTCTCTCTGTACGACCCTTCTACCGGAAAACGTTGGGAGGAGGTAGTGAAACCTGTCAGCAACGGGGCGATGAACGGACTGCTTTATAAGCGTTGGGTGAAGCAGCGTGCGGCTGACGTGGAAAAATGGTCAAACGGACGTTTAGGCTATGTGCATATCGAGTCGATGGGGGATGACAGTTTCCGGACGGTTTATTCGGACATCCTGGGCAAATACAACAATTGTGAAGGTATCGTGATTGATACGCGCTTCAACGGCGGAGGTCGTCTGCATGAAGATATAGAGGTGTTGTTCAGCGGAAAGAAATACCTGACTCAGGTGATCCGGGGGCGTGCCGCCTGCGACATGCCGAGCCGCAGGTGGAACAAGCCTTCCATCATGATTCAGTGTGAGGCGAACTATTCGAACGCGCACGGCACTCCTTGGGTCTACAAGCATCGGAATATAGGTAAGCTGGTGGGAGCTCCCGTGCCGGGAACGATGACCAGTGTCAATTGGGTGCGCATGCAGGACCCGTCGCTGGTGTTCGGTATTCCGGTAATCGGTTATCAGTTGCCGGACGGAAGCTATCTGGAAAACAAACAGCTTGAACCGGATGTATATGTGTTGAATGCTCCTGAAACAGTCGTGAAGGGAGAAGACACGCAATTGAAAGCGGCCGTGGAAGAATTGCTGAAAGAACTATAAAAAAAGAGGGTCTCAAAATGAGAATTGACTATCAAAAAGCAATGTCATCCTGAGCAAAGCGAAGGATCTCGGAAACATAAACTGATATACACGAGATCCTTCGCTTTGCTCAGGATGACAAAATGAAAGTGGATTTTTATTTTGAGACCTCTTTACAACGAGTGGAAAAGACTGGTTATTTGGCGATAATCAGATAATAATTTTTCTTTCCGCGTTGAACCAGCAGATATTTTCCGTCCAGCAAGTCAGCGGCAGTAACCGTCTGGTCGAAAGCGGATAATTTCTCCTTGTTAAGAGAGACGCCTCCGCCCTGTACCATTTTTCTCATTTCGCCTTTTGAGGGGAAAATGGCTGCTTTTTCTGTAAACAGGTCGACAGCCTTGATGCCGGCTTCGATTTCTGCTTTTGCTACCTCAAACTGAGGAACGCCTTCGAATACAGACAGCAATGTGTCTTCATCCAGTTTCTTCAATGCTTCGGAAGTGGCATTGCCGAACAAGATGCCTGATGCCTCCACAGCTGCATTGTAGTCTTCTTCCGAGTGTACCATGACGGTAACTTCCTTGGCCAAACGTTTTTGGAGCGCGCGCAGATGCGGTGCCTGCTTGTGTTCGGCAATCAACGCGTCGATTTCTTCCTTAGTCAATGATGTGAATATCTTGATGTAACGTTCGGCATCCTCATCGCTCACATTCAGCCAGAACTGATAGAACTTGTAAGGAGAAGTATATCGCGGATCCAGCCATACGTTGCCTGATTCTGTTTTTCCGAACTTGGTGCCGTCTGCTTTGGTCACCAGCGGACAAGTCAGTGCATACACTTCACCTCCGTTGGTACGGCGGATCAGTTCGGCACCTGTAGTGATGTTTCCCCATTGGTCGGAGCCGCCCAATTGGAGTTTGCAGTTTCTGGTTTCGTATAAGTGAAGGAAGTCATATCCTTGCAGAAGCTGATATGTAAATTCTGTAAATGAAAGACCGTCGCGGGCTTCTCCGTTCAGACGTTTCTGAACCGAATCCTTTGCCATCATGTAGTTTACCGTAATGTGTTTTCCTACCGTGCGTGCAAATTCAAGGAACGTGAAGTCCTTCATCCAGTCATAGTTGTTCACCAGTTCCGCCTTGTTCGGGGCATCTGATTCAAAATCAAGGAATTTTCCCAATTGTTTTTTGATGCATTCCTGATTATGGCGCAGGGTCTCCTCATCGAGCAGGTTGCGTTCCTGCGATTTTCCCGACGGGTCACCGATCATGCCGGTGGCACCTCCCACCAATGCTAGAGGTTTGTGGCCGCACCGCTGGAAATGCCGCAGCATCATGACTCCGCAAAGATGACCGATATGTAATGAATCGGCCGTCGGGTCAATACCCAAGTAAGCAGTAACCATTTCCTTTTCCAGCAATTCTTCCGTACCCGGCATCATGTTGTGGACCATTCCACGCCATTTTAGTTCTTCTACAAAATTCATCGAATGAAATTCTTAGTTTAACATATTGTGTAATAAAAAAGATAATATCAGGGAAGCAAAATTACGACACTTTATCTGAATAACCAATTTTTAGCGATGAAAAAAGAGGCGTTCGGCATTGAGGCAGAGACGCGTGCGGAGGGAGTCAACGCTTTCGTCGCGTACTTCCGCCAGCCGGCCTACAATGTCGGATATGTCCGCAAGACTTTCATCTGTCTCAGCCAACAGATGTTCCGAAGGGATGATTTTCACGGCTTCCGTATTGAATTTTTCACCGACCGAGAGATGGAAATCCTGTCGGAGCAGACTTTCGGCCAGTTCTTTCTTTCCTCTGAATCCATGGATGATCCACGGTTGGGAGGGGCGGATTTCCTTTTTCAGTGCCATGATTTCGTTGAAGGTCTTTACGGCATGGATGATAAGGGGAAGCCTGTATTGTTCAGACAATTCAATGACTGATTTGAACGCGTGCAGTTGAAGCTTATATGGAGTCGTGCACAGTTTGTCGAGTCCGGATTCACCTATAGCCAATACGCGCTTGTCGGTTTTGACTGTAGATTCAAGCCAATCGAGTTGCTCGTTCAAAGTGGATGGAGATAGATACCACGGATGAATGCCTGCAGAAATCCATGTAGCCTGGTTGAATTCTTGGCTTTTCCGGTCATTCATACAACCGCTCCATAAAGCAGCATCCGTACAATCAGGTAAACAGTGGGTATGTATGTCAAGTATCATGGTTGAAAAGCAAGGTTTAAGGTACAGGATCATATCCCGACCCTCCCCATGGATGGCAGCGCAAAATACGTCTGACAGCAAGATACAATCCTTTTATCGGACCATATTTCTTGAGTGCTTCAATGGCGTATTGCGAACATGTCGGAGTAAATCGGCAGGAAGGAGGCGTAAAAGGAGAAATGCAGTTCCGGTAAAAGTAGACAGGAAGGAGTAGCAGGAAAGTGAAGAATTTCCGGATCATGAGAAACGTTCGGCTGTGAGTTGCAACAATTTCTTCACTCTGGCTTCCACTTCGGCTGAAGTATGCAGTTTGTCATCGAGCCAAATAAAGGCAATGGCCACTTTGTGTCCTGTAGCTTTGAGCGGTTCCAGCAAGAGTTCTTTATTTCTGCGGTAAGCTTCCCGAATCTGTCGTTTTACCCGGTTCCTTTTGACTGCCCGTTTGAAGCGTTTTTTCGATACGCTGACCATAATTGTAGCTGTCGGAAGATTTTCCCCCTCTACTGGCATGAAGACGATACGGAGCGGAAAAGCCGGGAGCGATTTGCTGCCTCCGGTAAAAAGCTTTTCGATAAGAATCCGGCTGTTCAGACGTTCTTTCTTCTGCAGCGTATGTCTTTTTTCCTCTGTCATCAGGCCTGTATATAGATTAGCATTCACCCCAGAGGCTGCAGAGTCTCACAGAAGAATCATGAAAACTGTGTATCTCCGGGCCTCTGGGGTGAATTGCCGGTTGTTATTCTTTATTTGTTATGTTCGCGGATAAACATATCCAATGCTGCAGGCATAGAAGGAGCTGTACTGGTAGGAGCTTCCAAGTCCAGACGGAGTCCTGCATCTTTTACCGCTTTGGCAGTGGTAGGTCCGAAACTTCCGATGGCAATGTCTTTCTGTTCAAAGTTCGGAAAGTTCTTCATCAATGACTGGATTCCCGCGGGGCTAAAGAAAATCAGCATGTCGTAGTTGAATTCTTCTTCGGGAGTGAAGTCATTGCTTACTGTCCGGTACATTACGGCTTCTGTATGTTGGATTTTGTTTTTGTCGAGCAAGTTCTTTACCTCGTCATTGTGTACATCTGACATCGGAATCAAGTATTTTTCCGTGTTGTGTTTGACAATCAAAGGCACTAAATCGGCAAATTTTCCTGTAGATCCGAAGAATACTTTCCGTTTGCGGTATTGTACATATTTCTGGATATACAAGGCGATGGTTTCCGAAGTACAGAAATATTTCATTGTTTCTGGAATGGTCACACGCAACTCCACACAAAGACTAAAGAAGTGGTCTATTGCATGACGTGAGGTGAACACAATAGCTGTGTGGTCCAAAATAGAAATTTTCTGTTGTCTAAATTCTTTAGCCGACAAACTCTCTACTTTTATGAACGGGCGAAAATCTATTTTCACTCCGTACTTCTCAGCAATGTCATAATAAGGTGACTTTTCTGAAGTCGGTTTTGGCTGAGAAACCAGTACTTTCTTTATCTTCAATGTTCTAAAAATTTAGAATTAATAAGTTGTTTATATATTCCAATCCTTTCCAGAGAAAAAGAAGTGGCACTATTTCGAGGGCACAAAAGTACAGAATTAAATGGAATATGCCATGAAATTGATTAAAAAAGTTCCTAACGCTTTTATAAAATAACAATATTTTGCTGCAAGCGATTATTGAGAGTATGATGACCTGCGAAATGTATGTGTTCAGATCGAAATAGACAACCAGTAGGGTTACGGGAAACAGAATGAGTCCGAATCCTCCCAAAAGATCAAAGTAGGCGGAGGTCCATCTGGCATTCTTGCTCTTTTCAAAAAAAATCCAGTTGACAAACTGATAGGAAATCCATTTCAAGCATATAAGCAGAAAAATACTTGAAAGATAGATGCCCAGAAGTAGCTGGTGGGGAACGGTGTGGAACATCCGCGGATGTGCGGCCGAAAAATAGCCGTAGACAAAAACTCCGCATGATATGCAGTAGACGCTGGTTAAGGCGAGCGTATAGCGGGAATCTGTACCGGATGAATCGTCAAAAAGTCCGGAGCGGCTTTTTTGTCTGAAAAAGTTCTTGAAGCGTTGGTACAGGTATTTTTCCCCGTTTCTGATTGCATAGACAATCAGGAAGAAGCAGAAGAACAGGATAGCCGTGACAGGCCAGTCCGCACGCAGCAGATAGGGGAGCGGTTCGCCCTGCATTCCGGAAGCGTTTATCGCTTCCATGCTTCGGACTAATGCGCTGTCCACTTCTTCCAGATGCTGTTCGTAAAGCTCCCGGAGTTGTGAAAAAACAGTATGGCAAACTTCGTTCATATCGCCGCAAATTTACGAATTTCTTTTCAATTCATTCATGAAAAGGCCACAGAGCCACACAATGTTTTCTGTTTGAAAATTCTCTTGTGTGACTCTGCGGCCTTTGCGGTTGACAAACCTGCCGGTTATTTCAGCCCGAACGCTTCTTTCACTTTATCCACGTAGTCCAGTTTTTCCCATGTGAAGAGTTCCACTTCCACATCCTTGTTGCCTTCGTACACGGATTCGAAATGTTTGGTCACTACTTTCGGCTCACGTCCCATATGTCCGTAGGCTGCTGTTTCGCTATAAATCGGATTACGGAGCTTCAGACGCTCTTCAATGGCACGCGGACGCATGTCGAACAGCTCGTCTACTTTCTTCGCGATTTCTCCGTCGGTCATGTCCACATGGCTACGGCCGTATGTGTTGATGAAGATATTGATGGGGCGGGCTACACCGATGGCATAAGAAACCTGTACAAGAATCTCGTCGGCAACTCCGGCCGCCACCAGATTCTTGGCGATATGACGTGCGGCGTATGCGGCACTGCGGTCTACTTTGCTGGGGTCTTTACCCGAGAAAGCACCTCCACCGTGAGCTCCGGCTCCTCCGTAAGTATCTACGATAATCTTGCGTCCGGTCAGTCCGGTATCTCCATGAGGTCCGCCGATGACGAACTTTCCGGTAGGGTTCACATAATATTTGATTTGGTCGTTGAAGAGTCTCAGTACATCCGGATTATGGATTTCAGCCACTACGCGGGGCATGAGCACTTCAATCACATCTTTACGTATTTGTTCCAGCATTTCCTCGTCGGCTTTCAGTTGGGCTTCCTTGGAGCTGTCGGCTGGTTGGATAAACTCGTCATGCTGTGTGGAAACCACGATGGTATCGATACGCACCGGGCGACGGTTGTCATCATATTCAATGGTTACCTGACTCTTTGAGTCGGGCCGGAGGTAAGTCATGAATTTTCCCTCACGGCGGATTTCCGCCAATACCATCAGCAGCTTGTGGGCCAAATCGAGCGAGAGCGGCATGTAGTTTTCCGTTTCGTTGGTAGCATATCCGAACATCATCCCCTGATCGCCGGCGCCCTGGTTCATCGGGTCTTCGCGTTCCACGCCACGGTTGATGTCGGGACTCTGTTCGTGAATGGCAGAAAGCACGCCGCACGAGTTGCCTTCGAACATATACTCACTTTTGGTATAGCCGATTTTGTTGATTACTTCGCGTGCCACTCGCTGCAAGTCAATATACGCTTTGGTTTTCACTTCTCCTGCCAGTACCACCTGTCCGGTAGTTACCAGCGTTTCGCAAGCTACTTTCGAACTGGGGTCATAAGCCAACAGTTTGTCAAGCACAGCGTCCGAGATTTGGTCGGCCACTTTGTCGGGGTGTCCTTCAGACACCGATTCGGATGTGAATAAATATCCCATTTTTACAGAATAAATTAAAATAATGATTGTTGTTATCCGTGTACGGACAGAGTAGGAAAGTAATCATCGGGGAAGCAAGTCTGTGTTTTAGCATTTTTTTCCGTGGTTGCAAGCTACTCAAATCTTTCCACTTTTTGTTTTCGGCCGCAAAGATAGGCATATCTCTTGGAATAACGATGGACGGGAGGCGGATTTAACATATTTTCCCCTCGTTCCGCTGTCTGTCTATTGATGTTTCCGGTCTGGTTACTGAAGTTTATGCCTTTTGAAGCTTCTTTTTCTTTCAAAAACAGGAACATATTCTTGGAATCCGGACAACATTCTGTATATTTGTCTTTTCAACACATCAAAGCATCTGCATTGACATGAAATCTGACTTTAAAAAACACATGCTGGTGCTGTTGGCCGCATCAGCTCTTTCCGCTTTCCATCTTATGGCCCAGACGGATGAGTTTGCCACCTGGACCCGTGTGAAAGCTGATTTCGGGCTTTCAGGCGGATGGAGTCTGGTAGGCTATGCGGAATACCGTTCCATGGATGACTTGAAGCAATCCGACCGTTGGGGATTCAGTGTGATGGTAGACTATAACCCGACATCCTGGCTCAGGCTGGAGAGTGGTTATGAGTTCCATTACCGTCAGAAAAGTGGAAACTGGACTATTCGTCACCGCTACAAGTGGAGTGCGCAGGGGAATATCGTCCGGGGAAACTGGAAATTTTCTTTACGTGAACGGTTTCAGCGGACCACATCGGGAGGGACTGCAGAAAACGATCTCCGTTCCCGTTTGCGCTCAAGCTATGTGCTGAAGCAGTGGATGAATCCGTATTTTTCTATAGAGCTGTTTCAACCTTTGGGCGGAGATGCTTTTTTTACGGTAAAGAGGTTACGTTACCGTCCGGGAATAATCTGGAAGTTCTCCGAGAGATACTCGTTAGACATGTTCTATTGCCGTCAGTATGAGACGAAACGATGTCAGAATATTTTCGGGATGGAATTTGGTATGAAGTTTTGAGAAAGGTCTTCATGTATAACGGTCTGAAAATTACCACAAAAGTAAATTTAAATCCGTTCTCTCCAAAATAGCTTATAACAAATTGGATTGTAAGCATTCGAAGAAATGCACCTTTTACACTTTGAGGTTTGGTTGTAGCTTTGCGGCAGTGAATACAATCAAACCTCAATTATTATGAACAGACAAGAATTTGAAGAATTAGAATTGCAGGTGCAACAAAGCGAGCTG
>CASENM010000049.1 GCA_949289295.1 uncultured Bacteroides sp. | reverse complement strand
CAAACTTATATCTTGACTCCGGGACTGTCGCCGTCCAGGAATCTCCCATTATGCACCATAGAGACCCCTGCAGGTGTGTGGAGGCGGTTTCATGCCACACAATTGAAGATTTGCAGCTATTACGTTTTAGAGAAAAGATAAAGATTTTCCGCGGATTCTTTTGAATGCGTACGTTTTCTTTACCTATATAATTACCTTAAGAGGACATAAACAATCAGACAGACATTTTCCAATAAACCTGACATAATGTCATAAAAATAGCATTCATGCTAACACGCACCTACGAGAATCCGCCTCAACCAGAAGCGGTTTCTTAACAAATGTGAAAGTCTTACCCCCTCCACAAGTCTTGTGGAGGGGGTAAGGCCGAAATCATATTCCCGGAAAACCGATGCTTTTACGCCGGAAAACGTCCTGACATTTCAGGCAAAACGCCTGAACATTTGCCCTCAAACGCTTCGGCGTTTTATTTGAAATGCCGAAGCGTTTGTTTTCAGGAGCAAAAACTTCTGTTTTTCACTCTGGAAACGTCCTTGAATACATCATTTCAAAAACAGCAAAAAGGAGCTGAAAACAAAAACAGACAAGACTTTCCGACACCGGAAAGACAATTTACAGAAAGTAAAGCCAAGAAAACCGTTATTTCAAAAGAAACATGCATTCACACAAACCTTCCTCCGTGCGATTTTTTCCACAGGTCTCGGATGCAGATGCAAACAACGCAGTCTCAGGCCTCAGGATTGACAGAATGTCAATCTGTTCTTCTAAACAAGGCAATCACTGCTGCCCGACGGATATGTCTCATTTCATATTCGTTTCGATTAACATTATGTTAACCTTGGCCTCAACCATGGAAAGCGAAATATTTTTTACTTTTGCCGTGTAAAGACATGGGAATTATAAGCCACCAATATGAGAACATATTTTTTATTAAGCGTCCTGCTGTTCATGTCCGTCGCTTCCAACGCACAAGGTATCTCGGGTAAAGTAACCGACACGAGGCAACAGCCTGTGGATGCCGCCACGGTGATTCTCCAACTTCCTGACTCCACTTTTGTGGATGTCATGATCACCGACTCGACCGGGATATTCCGCTTCTCCGCACGGCCCGACCGATACCGCCTCATCATCCAGCACATGCTGTTTGAAACGACAGAAGCGGAAGGAAGCGGAACAGATGCGGGCACACTTGTCCTCCAACCCAAAGACCATGCGCTGGACGAGGTGGTGATAAAAGGCGAACGGCCGCTGGTAAAGGTGGAACAAGGAAGGCTTGTATACGACATGCCACAACTTACCGCAAAACGGCTGGTGACAAACGCATACGAGGCCCTGCTGCAGCTTCCGGGCGTAATGGAACAAAATGATGTGCTCACTCTTGCCGGAAGCGGGAACGTAAGTGTCATCCTCAACGGGAAACCTTCTTCAATGACTTATGAACAGACAGTCACACTTCTGAAAAGTATGCCTGCCTCCCGGGTGGAACGTGCGGAAGTGATGTACAGCGCACCTCCCCAATATCATGTGCGTGGCGCCGCCATCAATCTCATGCTGAAAGGCTACAAGCCGGGAGAAGGAGGACTGCAAGGAGAGGTGGACGGAAGCTATATACAAGAGAAAAAAGCGGGAGGAGACGGCAGTGTCACCTTGACATGGCTCTCCCGGAAATGGGATGTGGACGCGATGTATCACGTCAACGACCGGTACAGCCGACAGTCGATGGAATTTTCCGCCCTGCACACCGTGAATGGAAAAACACACGACATATACCTTTCGGACACGGGAGAAGGGCGGGTACTGACACACACCTTCCGCATGGGAACCGTCTGGAAACCGAATGAGAAGAACAATCTCAGCATGAACTATACGGGAAGTCTCAGCCCGGACGCAACGAATTATCTTACCGCACAAGGCAATGTCACCCGTTCACACAATGACAAGAGAAGCGATGCCCAGATGCACAATGCCGCGTTTGGCTACGCTTCCGGATTCGGTCTGAGCGCAGGTGCGGACTACACTTACTACCTGAATGAAAACACACAGGACTTCACAGACACAGAAGGAGGCGGAACAACATTCATGAGCGGTTCGCGCCAACGCATCGACCGCTGGAAGGCGTATGCCGACCAGAGCCACACCCTTCCGAAAGAATGGAAACTGAACTACGGAGCCTCGTTCACTTACGTCAACGACAGGAACGCCCAGCATTACAGCCTTCCCGAAATGAGCGGACAGAACTCTGAAAGCCACATCTCTGAATATACCTATAACCTTTATGCTGGCTTCGACAAGACTTTCAATCCGCAATGGAGTCTGAGCGCATCGACGGCCGTGGAATACTACAAAATGATGGACTACAGGAAATGGGCGGTCTATCCAGCCTTCCAACTCAACTACAGTCCTTCATCCTCGCATATCCTCCAGCTCTCGTTCAGTTCGGACAAGACCTATCCCGACTATTGGACACTGAGCGGAAACGTGAGCTACATGAACGGTTACCAAGAAAGCATAGGGAATGCATATCTACGTCCCTATGCCAGCTATTCCGGCACGCTCACCTACATTTTCAAGAACAAGTACATCTTCCTGATGAATTACGGTTACCGACCCGACTATTTCATGCAGATGACTTATCTGGATTCCAAACGGCTGAAAGCGGTCTATAACTTCCAGAACTGGGATTTCGTGAAGACACTTACCTTCACCGCCATCATCCCCTTCAAGGCGGGTACTTGGTGGGACAGCCAACTGACGCTGAACGCCCAGCTGAAACACGACAAAGCAAGCTATTATTACGACGCTCCCTTCGACAACAAGCGTTGGGCGGGTATCGGCGTATGGACAAACACCTTCACCCTCAGCAAACATCCGGACATCCGGATGGAGGTTTCCGCTTTCGGGCAAGCCGGAGCCATCCAAGGAAGTTATGAACTGGCCCCTCTCGGTTATGTGGACACCGCCCTGCGATATACATTCGCCGATGGCAAGGCTATGATTCAGGTAAAGGGAAGTGACATCTTCGGAGGAATAAACCGGTTCAGGATAAAGTCGCGCAACGGCAACCAGCATTTCGACATGGATATAACAAACTATTCGCGCAGGTTCACTCTTTCGTTCAGTTACAAGTTCGGGGGATACAAGAAGAAAAACACGAAAGATGTGGATACCTCAAGATTCGGAATGTAATATTGGAAAAACTTTCTTATATTTGTCCCGTTCACATATAAAACAAGAAAAATTATGAAGAAGATTTTTTCTGCTTTAATGCTCATGGCTTGCCTTTGCCTGGCCATCCCGGCACAAGCCCAACTGCAATTCGGTGTGAAGGCCGGATTGAATGTATCGAAAGTCTCTATCTCGAAAGAAGTGTTCAACCCCGATAACCGCGCCGGTTTCTTCGTAGGACCCACCGCCGACCTTACACTCCCTTTGCTCGGACTGGGACTGGACGCGTCCGTATTGTACAACCAATATGGAATTGACACAGAAGAAGGCTCGACCATGAAGAAGAGCATCGAAATCCCCATCAACGTGAAATGGACCTTCGGATTCAGCAGCCTCGTGGGAGCATACGTGGCCGCAGGACCCCAGTTCGGATTCAATGTAGGACACAGGACATTCAAGAATATCTGTGAGTTCAAGAAAAACAACACCACCTTCAACGTGGGTGCCGGACTGAAGCTATTCAGCCACGTGCATGTGGGTGCCACTTACAACATCGCACTGAAGGACAACGGAATCATGAAAAAACCCGTAGACGGGGGAAGCCCTGCCAGCGACGGGTTCAAGCAGAACACCTGGCAGATCTCGCTCGCCTACATGTTCTGACAAAGCCATATAAACTACTGAGGACACAGAGTAACACAGAGATTGAGACGAAGAGCTCTGTGATACTCTGTGTTTTCTATACTGACCATTCATGAAGAAATACGTCGATGTCATAGTACCCCTGCCCGTCATGGGTCAGTTCACCTATGCCGTTCCGGAAGAACTGGAAGGAAAGGTGGAATGGGGATGCCGTGTCATCGTGCCTTTCGGAGCCAAGAAATACTATACGGGAATCGTAATCCGCACCGGTACCACGCCCTCGGGCGAATATGAGACAAAAGAAGTCTCGGAGGTGCTCGACACACATCCGATTCTTCTGAAGCATCAGTTCGCCTTCTGGAAATGGATGGCCGACTATTACCTGTGTACGTGGGGAGATGTCTACAATGCGGCTGTCCCCTCGGGGATGAAAATCGAGAGCGAGACCCGCGTGGAAGGGAATCCGGACTTCGAAGCCTCGGCTCCCTTGTCCGAAAAAGAACAGAAGGTGCTTGACCTGCTCGGGCAGGGAAAGGCACAAGACATCGCCCGACTGGAAAAGGAAAGCCGTATCAGGAATCTGCTTCCCGTAATAAAATCCCTCCTCGACAAAGAGGCCGTACGGATAAAGGAAGAACTGAAGCAGAACTACAAGCCACGTACAGAAGCGCGTGTGCGGCTCACGGAAAGAATGCGGAACGAAAGGAACCTGCATATCCAGCTTGACCTGCTCTCACGTGCCAAGAAGCAACAGGTCGTACTGATGAAATATCTTGAGCTTTCCCATTGGAAAGAGGGGAAAGAACCGGAAGAAGTGTCGCGCACGCGACTTCTGGAGGCCGCTCAGGCCGCATCTTCCGTACTGAACGGACTGGTGGAAAAAGGAATCCTGGAAATTTATCTTCACGAGACGGGACGGCTTTGCACGGATGATACCGGAACCACACAAGTGAACACTCTCAGTCAGGCCCAGCAGACGGCCCTGAACACGATACTCCATTCGTTTGCACAAAAGAATGTATGTCTGCTCCATGGTGTCACCGCCAGCGGAAAGACCGAAATCTATATCCACCTTATCAGTCAGGTGCTGGAAGCCGGCAAGCAGGTGCTCTATCTCCTGCCGGAAATAGCCCTGACCACACAAATCACCGAGCGTCTCCGGAGAGTGTTCGGAAACCGGCTGGGAATCTATCATTCCAAGTTTCCTGATGCGGAACGGGTGGAAATCTGGCAGAAACAGCTCTCCGACTCTCCTTACGACGTGATACTAGGGGTACGTTCCTCCATCTTCCTTCCATTCCAGAAGCTGGGACTGGTCATCATCGATGAGGAACACGAGACTTCCTACAAGCAACAGGACCCCGCCCCCCGATACCACGCACGGAACGCCGCCATCATGCTGGCTTCCATATTCGGTGCAAAGACGCTGCTGGGGACAGCCACCCCGAGCATCGAGACTTACTACAACGCCCGGCAGGGGAAATACGGACTGGTGGAACTGAACGAACGCCACCGGCAAATCCAGCTTCCCCACATTGAACTGGTGGACATCAAGGAGTTGGGACGAAAGAAACGGATGAACGGACAGTTCTCGCCGCTGCTCCTCCAGAAAATAAAAGAAGCGCTTGAAAGCAAGGAACAGGTTATCCTGTTCCAGAACCGTCGGGGATTCGCACCGATGATCGAGTGCCGCACATGCGGATGGGTGCCCAAATGCAGGAACTGCGACGTGAGTCTGACATACCATAAAAGGCTGAACCAGCTCACGTGCCACTATTGCGGATACACCTATCAGGTGCCTGCCGTATGTCCGGCCTGCGGAGGCACGGAACTGGTGAACCGGGGATTCGGTACAGAGAAAATAGAGGATGACATCCGGCAACTCTTTCCGGAAGCCCGGGTGGCGCGCATGGATCTCGACACAACCCGCTCACGCACAGCCTATGAGAAGATCATCTCGGATTTTGAGGAAGGGCGGACAGACATACTTATCGGTACACAAATGGTGTCGAAAGGACTCGACTTCGACCGGGTAAGCGTGGTGGGCATACTGAACGCCGACTCCATGCTCAACTATCCCGATTTCCGTTCCCACGAACGTGCCTTCCAGCTGATGGCCCAGGTGGCGGGACGGGCCGGAAGAAGGAACAGGCAGGGACTGGTCGTACTGCAAACCAAATCGCCCGACCTCCCGCTCATCAGGCAGGTACTCGATAACAACTATCGGGAACTTTACGAAGATCAGCTGACCGAACGCCGCCTGTTCAGATATCCGCCTTTCTACCGCCTTATTTATGTGTATCTGAAACACCGGAAAGAAGAGGTGGCGGAACAGGCTGCCGCCCAAATGGCCGCCTATCTCCGCAACGGACTGGGCGACAGAGTGCTAGGACCGGACAAGCCTCCTGTGGCACGGATACAGGCACTGTTCATCCGGAAAATCATGGTCAAGGTGGAGCAGGAAGCTTCCCTCCAGAAAATAAGACTATACCTCACGGAAGTGCAACGCGCCATTGTGGCCGACGAACGTTTCCGCACGGTAAATGTATATTATGATGCAGACCCTATGTAAAATATAAAAGAAGATATGAAGATAGAATTAGACGTACACACGCATACCATTGCCAGCGGACATGCGTTCAGCACTTTACAGGAAATGGTGAAGGCTGCCGCCGACAAAGGCCTGAAGCTGCTGGGCATTACGGAACACTCTTCAGGCATACCGGGAAGCTGTTCCCCGATCTATTTCCGCAACCTTTACATCGTTCCGCGACAGATGTACGGAATCGAACTGATGCTGGGAGCGGAAATCAACATTCTCGATACGGAAGGAACACTCGACATGGACGAGAACTATCTGAACATGCTGGACCTCCGCATCGCGGGTATCCACTCGCTCTGCTATACACAAGGCACTCCGGAAGAGAATACGCAAGGAATGGTCAATGTAGTCTCGAACCCCTACATCCATATCATCAGTCATCCGGGAGACGGCACGGCCAGACTTCTGTTCGAGCCGATAGTAAAGGCAGCCAAGGAACATCACACCTTGCTTGAAATCAACAACAGCTCCCTGCGTCCGAACCGCCATAAAGTGGAGGCACGTCCCAACAATCTGGAGATTCTCCGTCTGTGCAAACAATATGAGGTCCCGGTTATCTTGGGAAGCGACGCCCACATCTCGTTCGACATCGCCACCTACAACTTCGCGCTGGAACTCGTACAGGAAACAGAGTTCCCGGAAGGACTGATTATGAACACCAGTGTGGAAAAATTCAAGAAATATCTGGGAATGGACCCGCAAATATAAGTTTCATCACAAAAACCGATGTCACCTATCAGTATTAACTATTAATCATTAATTTCGAACGTGAAATACAGAATACTTTTTGTCTGCCTCGGAAACATCTGCCGCTCATCATCTGCCGAGGAAATCATGCGGACTTTCATAAAGAAAGCCGGAGCGGAAAAAGAAATAGAAGTGGATTCGGCGGGAATCAGCAACTACCATGAGGGCGACCTGCCCGACTCAAGGATGCGCGCCCATGCCATCCGCAGAGGATACCGCCTGACCCACTTGTCACGGCCGGTCCGGACAGACGATTTCCATCGCTTTGACATGATCATAGGAATGGACGACAATAATATAGACGCCTTGCGCGAAAAAGCGCCCGATGTGGAGACGGAAAAGAAAATCCGGCGCATGACAGACTTCTGCCGCACAAAAACAACAGATCATGTGCCCGATCCCTATTATGGTGGCGCACAAGGCTTCGAAAATGTGCTCGACATTCTCGAAGATGCCTGCCAAGGCCTTCTGGAGAAAATTCTACCGCCAATCCGCTAACGAGACACGAAGACAACCTTATCAATATCAACAAACCATTAATTAACAATTATCCGAATGATTATCGCCCCTTTTTCCAAACCGATGTATATCATGACCAAGCCTGTCGGCGCGGTCTGCAACCTGGCCTGCGACTATTGCTACTATCTGGAAAAATCAAACCTGTATAAAGACATCTCAAAACACGTCATGAGCGACGAGTTGCTGGAAAAATTCATACGTGAATACATCGAGGCACAGACCATGCCCCAGATATTGTTTACCTGGCATGGAGGAGAGACGCTGATGCGCCCGCTCAGTTTCTACAAACGCGTCGTGGAACTTCAGAAACGGTACGCCGGCGGACGGACCATAGAGAACAGCATCCAGACCAACGGAACTCTGCTGAACGACGAATGGTGTGAATTTTTCCGGCAGAACAACTGGCTGGTAGGAGTCTCCATAGACGGTCCCCAGGAATTCCACGACGAATACCGGAAGAATCGTCAAGGACGGCCCTCGTTCATGAAAGTGATGCAGGGCATCCGTCTGCTCAACAAACACGGAGTGGAATGGAACGCACTGGCCGTAGTGAACGATTTCAACAGCGACTACCCGCTCGACTTCTATCATTTTTTCAAGGAGATAAAATGCCGGTACATCCAGTTCACACCCATTGTAGAACGCATCAGCAAACATTCCGACGGACGTCATCTGGCCACCCCGCTGGAAAAGAAAGAGAAGCTGGCAGATTTTTCGGTCTCGCCCGAGCAATGGGGGAATTTTCTCTGTACCATCTTCGATGAATGGGTACGCAATGATGTAGGCGAATACTTCATCCAGCTCTTCGACTCCACACTAGCCAACTGGGTAGGAGAACAACCGGGAGTATGTACGATGGCAAAAACCTGCGGACATGCCGGAGTGATGGAATTCAACGGTGATGTCTATTCGTGCGACCATTTCGTATTTCCCGAATACAAGCTGGGAAATATCTACCGGAATACATTAGTAGAAATGATGTACGGTGAAAAGCAACTGACATTCGGACAAATGAAACAAGATAATCTCCCCACACAATGCAAGGAATGCGAGTTCCTATTTGCATGCAATGGAGAATGCCCCAAGAACCGCTTCATGCAAACTGATTCGGGCGAACCGGGACTGAACTATCTGTGTAAGGGCTACCGTCAGTTCTTCCAACATGCTGCCCCCTACATGGATTTCATGAAGAAAGAATATCTGGCCCAACGGGCTCCCTCCAACGTCATGGATGCCATAAAACAAGGATTGCTTTGAGAACGGATTTGAACGAGAAGAATCCAACAAGCCTGAATAAACATACAATAAATTCAATTTCATAAAAGAGATTGACAACAAGCAATTTAAACAACAACCGCACGGAATCAAACGTTAAATATTCTATTTATATACGTTAAAAACAATGGAATCTATTTGAATTTTTAAATATGATTGCTATTTTTGGAAAAATAATTTCCAGAAATGGGAAAAGTAGTAAAGGAAAAGTGCAAATGGGAGTAAAAGAATCTCTACATTTTTAAGCATACTTCCGGGAAAAATGAATATGCGCAAACAATGTGACATATCAAAATGGGGCAATAAAGAAGGAATGAAAACACATGGGCAATGGTAAACCAGAGCTCTTTTACCGGCAACTAAAAAGACAAGCCAGAGGGAGAAGAGAGTCTCTTCAAATTTATCCATTTCCTAATATTACTTTTTAAGGAAAGAGAAGACATACAGACAAGTATGCAACGTTGTCATATCCATATTAATATTACATGGAGAGTACATCATTCATACTTGCCACTTCCGGTTCAGCATGCGGAAATGCGTTAACGCACACACCGCCAACCAATGAGAAGAAATTTATGTCTGAAGCCCTGATTTCTCGATGAAAGGAAGAAAGCATAAATTGTAATCTTTATTTTCATTTTCATTATATAGATCTGCACATCCATGCCATCTGTGAAGCCCGCATGGATGGAAAGATCTCTTTATGTTTTTATTATGATTAAAAGCCTGAACCGTACGTACTGTGAAGTTCCGTACGGCTACAGGCTTTTTTCATCTGCAATGACGAGACATCATTTCATAGCCGGCCTTTGCGGGCCCATCTCAAATTCCAGTGTCCCCCCAGCTGCAATATCCTTAAAGCCTACCCAATTCTTGTCGTAAGGCTGACCGTTCAGTTTCACCGACTGGATATACTTGTTCACATCCGAGTTGTTGTGTGCAATCACCGTAAACTCACCGTCCTTCACATTCAAGACAGCTTTCTCAAACAATGGAGAGCCGAAGAAGTATCTTCCACCTGCCGGTTCTACCTGATAGAAGCCCAACGATGACAAAATATACCAGGCAGACATGGCACCGACATCCTCGTTACCGGCAAGCCCGTCGGGTTCTGTGGTATAAAGCTCGGACATAATCTTCCTCGCCAAATCAGCGGTTTTGTCCGTATGCCCCAGCATCGAATAGAAATAAATGGTATGATGCCCCGGTTCGTTGCCATGCGCATACTGGCCGATCAATCCGGAAATATCAGGAGAAACGTCCGCACCTTCCAGACCGGAATCCACGGTGAAAAGCGAATCGAGCTTCGTGAGGAAAGCCTCCTCAGAGCCGAAGCATTCCACCAGACCACTCAAGTCGTGAGGCACAAGGAATGTGTACTGCCAGGCATTCCCCTCACAATAGTCATCCGCACGGTGATTGGAAGAAACCGGATTGAACGGCACATGGAACTTTCCGTCAGCACTCTTTCCCCTCATGAAACCGGTAGACGCATCAAACAAATGCTTATATGACTGACTTCTCTTAAGGAAATACTCATAGTCTTCCGTATGTCCCAGAGACTTGGCCACCTCGGCCACAGCCCAATCGGCCACGGCATATTCAAGATCATACGCTACCGACTCAAGCATTTTGTCGTATGGCAGATAACCGTATTTCTTGCGGAAATCCATACCGCGTTCGTCCAGCATCGCCGAATTCTTCAAGGCCTGATAAGCTCTCTCCGGATCTTTCGCATATCCCTTCGACACAGCATCGGCCAAGATGCAGACACCGGGATTTCCGACCATCGTATTCGTTTCGCAACCCATCAGATGCCATACCGGCAACTTGCCCTGCTGTTCATAAATTCTTACAAAAGTATTGACAATACCGTCCATCATATCCGGATGAATAAGAGTCATCAGAGGATGAGCCGCGCGATAAGTGTCCCAGCACGACAAGGTAGTGTAGTTTACAAAACCTTCACTTTTATGATTCTGATGGTCAGCCCCATAATAGTCACCATTCACGTCACAGAATTCCGACGGAGCGACCATCGTGTGGTACAAGGCTGTATAGAAAACCTTCTTCTTGTCAGCGTCCGGAGTCTGAACCTTGATTTTTGACAACTCCTTGTTCCAGGCCTCATCTGCATCGGCCACACACTGACTAAAATCCCATCCGGGAAGCTCAGTCTGCATATTCAGCCTGGCGTTTTCGATAGAAGTAGGCGACAACGCCACCTTCACATACACAGGAGTTCCTTTTTGAGCATCAAGCGACGCACGCGCAAAAATCTTCTTTCCCGAATTGTCTGCCTCAATTACATCGAACGAAGTGACAGGCTGCGAAAACTCGGCCACAAAATAGACACGTTGGTCAGAGGCCCATCCTGTAGAAAAACGATAGCCCTCTACCACCGTATCATTCACCATCGCGATTTTTGCCTCAGTAGGCTGGTCCCAGCATCCCCCGTTCACCAAGTCAAACACTACGGCACTGCTGTCGGGAGAATTGAAAGTATATTTATGGAAACCGACACGCTTGGTAGCCGTCAGTTCCACATCCACATCATAACGTTTCAGATAAGTAGCGTAATATCCCGGACGCACTTTTTCTTTCGAACGCTCGGAATAAGACCACAGGCCGGAGTCCGGGTCGTCTTCTGTTCCCCTCGCATAAACGACACTGCCTGTCACGGGCATCAGCGTAACATCATGCAAGTCTCCGATACCCGTACCGCTCAGATGCGTATGGGGAAAACCGATAACCGTAGAATCACTGATATGATAACCGGACACCCAATCCCACTCCTGCGGAATGCTGCTGGGGCCTAACTGAACAAAACCAAACGGCACGTTAGCACCGACAAAAACATGGCCATGGCCACCCGAGCCGATATACGGATCAACATACTGTGTCAGACTTTCAGAAATATCCTCCGACTGCTTAGCCTGACATCCGGCCAATGCAGCTGCTACAACAACGGCAGAGAACCAACCGACCGCTTTCTTGGGCAACGGATGCCCCCAACCACATGAATAAAAATTTACCCGTTTACACATAGTATTATTACAATTTTGTTTATTTGAAACCAACAGACAAAGATATGGAATCTATTGAATATAACAAGATAAGAGCCATGAAAAAGATAAGCAATCGTTTTCCCAAGGATTTTTTAAACGGCCTCTTAAGAATCATTAATGTTTATAATATCTTTCCGAAACATGAAAACATTGTCATAAAAAATACCTATATTTGAAACAATGTTATACAAAAGCAAGAACATCATCATTAACCTTTAATTATTTAATTTATGAGCTATACAAAAATAGGTATCCGCCCCACCATTGACGGCCGTCAAGGCGGAGTCCGTGAGAGCTTGGAAGAAAAGACTATGGCATTGGCCAAAGCTGTAGCAGACCTGATTACAAGCAATCTGCGTAATCCGGACGGAAGCCCGGTAGAATGTGTCATTGCTGACGGAACAATCGGACGTGTGGCTGAAAGCGCAGCCTGCGCCGAGAAATTCGAGCGTGAACGTGTGGGAGCAAGCATCACTGTCACCTCCTGCTGGTGCTACGGAGCGGAAACCATGGACATGAATCCATACTATCCGAAAGCCGTATGGGGATTCAACGGCACAGAGCGTCCGGGAGCTGTTTATCTGGCTGCCGTATTGGCCGGACATGCCCAAAAGGGATTGCCCGCTTTCGGCATCTACGGACATGACGTCCAGGATTTGGATGACAACTCTATACCGGCCGACGTAGCGGAAAAGATTCTCCGTTTTGCACGGGCCGCCCAGGCGGTAGCCAACATGAGAGGAAAATCATATCTCTCGGTGGGAAGCGTTGCGATGGGTATTGCCGGCTCCATTGTCAATCCGGACTTCTTCCAGGAATATCTGGGCATGCGTAACGAATCTGTAGACGAAACAGAAATCATCCGTCGCATGAGCGAAGGAATTTATGACAAGGAAGAATTTGAGAAAGCCATGAAGTGGGTAGAGAAGTATTGCAAGCCCAACGAAGGACAAGACTTCAACAACCCGCAGAAAGTGAAAACCCGCGAACAGAAGGACAATGACTGGGAATTCATCGTGAAAATGACGATGATCATACGTGACCTCATGCACGGAAATCCCAAACTGAGAGAAATGGGATTCAAAGAAGAAGCACTCGGACACAACGCCATTGCCGGAGGTTTCCAGGGACAACGCCAGTGGACAGACTTCTATCCGAACGGCGATTTCACCGAAGCATTGATGAACACGTCATTTGACTGGAATGGAATACGTACACCTAATGTTCTGGCCACTGAAAACGATGCCTGCAACGGTGTAGCTATGCTCTTCGGCTATCTGCTGACACAACGTGCACAAATTTTCTCTGATGTACGTACGTACTGGAGCCCGGAAGCCGTGAAGCGAGTAACAGGAAAAGAACTTACCGGACTAGCAGCAAACGGAATCATCCATCTGATCAACTCCGGAGCTACTACTCTGGACGGTACAGGTGCCGCAACAGATGCAGAAGGCAATCCCGTCATGAAGCACTTCTGGGAACTCACCGAAAATGATGTGGAAGCATGTCTGAAAGCAACTACATGGTATCCGGCCAACCGCGATTATTTCCGTGGAGGAGGCTTCTCGTCCAACTTCCTGTCAAAAGGAGGCATGCCTGTCACAATGATGCGACTCAACCTGGTGAAAGGACTGGGTCCTGTACTCCAACTGGCTGAAGGTTGGACTGTAGACATTGATCCGGAAATCCACCGTATACTGAACGAACGGACCGACAGAACATGGCCGACCACCTGGTTTGTGCCCAGACTATGTAACAAACCGGCATTCAAGGATGTTTATTCTGTAATGAACAATTGGGGAGCCAACCACGGAGCCATCAGCTACGGCCATATCGGCCAAGACCTGATTACACTGGCATCCATGCTTCGTATCCCGGTATGCATGCACAATGTGGATGAAGACAAGATTTTCCGTCCGGCCGCATGGAACGCATTCGGAACCGACAAGGAAGGTGCAGACTACAGAGCTTGTGCCGCTTACGGACCGACTTATAAATAATAAAAAGAAACCTTTTTAAAAGCCTGAAAATAACCACCACAGATTTCCTGTCCGGACAGTCTGAATGCTAAAGGACGGAATCTGTGGTGAAATAATTTGTCAACCTTCAAACAAAACTGACCAACAATGAACAACACCGGACAACCGTCCCTCCTGAAAAAGGACGGAATCAACTTTGTCATTCCCTTTATCCTAGTTACCTCATGCTTTGCCCTATGGGGATTCGCCAACGACATCACCAACCCTATGGTGAAAGCATTCTCAAAAATATTCCGCATGAGTGTGGCCGACGGCACTCTTGTACAAGTTGCTTTCTATGGCGGATATTTTGCCATGGCATTCCCGGCAGCCATATTCATCAAAAAATACAGCTATAAAGCCGGCGTAATACTCGGACTGTCGCTTTATGCCATAGGAGCTCTGGCATTCTTCCCAGCCAAGGTTATCGGAGAATACCATGCTTTCCTTCTTGCCTATTTTGTCATGACATGCGGTTTATCATTTCTGGAAACCAGCAGCAACCCATATATCCTGTCGATGGGACCTGAAGAGACAGCCACCCGAAGACTAAACCTCGCACAGTCGTTCAACCCGTTGGGGTCACTGATGGGCATGTATGCGGCCATGAATTTCATACAGAACCGACTACATCCTATGGATACTGCAGAACGCGCCCAACTGTCGCAGGCAGAATTTGAGCAAATCCGCGACTACGACCTGAATGTACTGATAGGTCCCTATCTGTGGATAGGCGTCGCCATAGTAATCGTTCTGATACTGTTCCTGACAATAAAGATGCCCAAATATTCAGACAATGACCACAGAGTAGACTTCTTCCCCACTCTCAAACGCATCTTCTCCATCCCACGCTACCGTGAAGGAGTCATTACACAGTTCTTCTACATCGGTGCGCAGATCATGTGCTGGACATTCGTCATCCAATATGGAACGAGGATATTCATGGCAGAAGGCATGGAAGAAAAAGCAGCAGAAGTACTGTCACAAAAATACAATATTGTAGCTATGGTCGTATTTTGTGTAAGCCGGTTCATCTGTACCTTTATCTTGAGATATTTGAATCCGGGTACCCTGCTGAAATCACTTGCTTTCGCCGCCTGCTGTTTCACAATCGGAGTCATCTACTTCAACAATATCATGGGCATGTACTGTCTGGTAGCCGTATCGGCCTGCATGTCACTTATGTTCCCTACCATCTATGGTATTTCCCTCAAAGGATTGGGCGATGACGCAAAATTTGGTGCAGCCGGGCTGATTATGGCCATTCTGGGAGGTGCCGTATTGCCACTGGTACAGGCAAGCATCATCGATCTCGGAACAGTAGGCAACATGCCGGCAGTCAATGTATCGTTCGTGCTTCCGCTTATCTGCTTTGTCGTTGTAGCGATATTCGGTTACCGCTCCACAAGATACAAAGCATAAAAAGGCATTCCAATATAAAAAGCGGCTGTCTCAAATTGAAATGACCTGTTGCCTTGTCATCTTTAATTTGAGACAGCCGCTTTCATAAAGCATTCCTTTCCGAATGCCTTTCATCATTCAAACATTTTGCAAATTCGCAAAATTCCTTCAACAAGTGCATCAATCTCTTCTTTCGTGGTATAAAGAGCAAACGATGCCCGCACTGTTCCTTCTATGCCCAGACGATGCATGAGAGGTTCCGCACAATGATGCCCCGTACGCACAGCAATCCCCAGACGGTCGAGCAACGTACCCATATCAAAAGGATGGATATTGCCCACAAGGAAAGAAATGACACCGCTTTTATGCTCTGCCTCACCCAAAATACGCATACCCGGAATCTCTTTCAAACGCTCTGTAGCATAACACATAAGTTGATGCTCATATTCCGCGATCTGATCCATTCCAAGCATAGAGATATAGCCAAGTGCATTTGACAAAGCCACAGAGCCGATATAATCAGGTGTACCAGCTTCAAATTTAAAAGGCAATTCATTGAATGTTGTCTTCTCAAAAGTAACTTTCTGGATCATCTCGCCTCCACCCTGATACGGAGGAAGCTTTTCCAACCAATACTCTTTTCCATAAAGAACGCCAATCCCTGTAGGACCATATACCTTATGCCCACTAAACACATAAAAGTCGGCATCAAGAGCCTGCACGTCTACCGGCATGTGTGGAATGCTCTGCGCCCCGTCGACCAATACCGGTACACCATAATCATGAGCAATCCCGATAATCCGTTCTATCGGATTGACAGTTCCCAACACATTCGACACATGAGTGACTGACACCAGTTTTGTACGCTTAGAAAACAACCGTTCATACTCATCCAGAAGCAACTCTCCCCTGTCATTCATCGGAATCACTTTCAGCACAATGCCAAAACGTTCTGCCTGAAGTTGCCAAGGCACAATATTACTGTGGTGTTCCATTACAGACACGATGACCTCATCACCGGGCTTCATCTGACTGCATACAAAAGAAGAAGCAACAAGATTTATACTCTCCGTAGTTCCACGCGTGAAAACAATCTCCGAAACACTCCGTGCATTGATAAACTTACGCACAGCTTCACGTGAGCGTTCGTGAAGATCAGTTGCCTGTTGAGAAAGGAAATGGACACCTCTATGAACATTTGCGTTCACTGAATAGTATTCACTTACAATAGTATTTACCACAAAACGAGGCTTCTGAGTTGTCGCGGCATTATCCAGATAAACCAACGGCTTGTCATATACCGTGCGCGACAAAATAGGGAAATCCTCCCTAATACCTTTTATATCGTACATTTAACTCTATGATTATTACAGACAATTCATTTACATATTTTACATCCCCTGCATTTGTCCAACTCCCCACGGAAACGTTTCTCCACCAGCAAGTGCAAACGATCTTTCAATGCATCCATACGGATGTAATCGACAACCTCATTGACAAAAGCGAACATAAGCAGAAGACGAGCCTCCTTCAAACTAATGCCTCGCTGTTGCATATAGAACAAAGCATTCTCATCAAGCTGACCTACAGTCGCTCCATGCGAACATTTCACATCATCCGCATAAATCTCCAACTGCGGTTGGGTGTACATTCGAGATTCGCGAGTAGCACAAAGATTCCGGTTGGTCTGTCTGGACACCGTATGCTGTGCGCCTTCTCGTACCAAAACCTTACCGGCAAATGCTCCTATAGCCTGATCGTCAAGCACATACTTGAAAAGTTCATTACTGGTACATTCAGGAACCAAATGATCTATAAACGTATTATTGTCTACCTGCTCGTTTCTGTCTGCGATGGCCATTCCACACAAATTGATTTCTGCACCGCGCCCCGCCAACTGAACTCTGGTAGTATTGCGTGTAGTCCCGTTATGCAAAGTCATGCCGTTCAACAATACATTACTGCCAGCCTCCTGCCTTACATAAAGATTACTGAAACGTACCGTACTGTTATGCGTCTCTTCCAGCTCATACAAATCAAATACGGCTCTCTCCCCCACAAAGGCCTCAATAACCTGAGTAGCGAGAAAATTCACTTCGTCCATGGCATGGTCACACATCAACAATTTAGCCTTGGCACCATTCTCAAGGACAATCAGCACACGACGGTTCACCATAAAATTCACATCAGCACGAAGGATATTCACCAACTGAATCGGGCGTTCCACCACAGTATTCTCCGGCACATACATCAACAACCCGTCTTGTGCGAACATCGTATTGAAAGCGGCTATACCATCCGCAGAAGTATCAGCCAACTTGCCATAAAACCTCTTCACCAATTCCGGTTTCTCGACAGCCAAATCTTTCAGACTGCCAAATATCACTCCCTCCGGTAAACGAGAAGACGGATGCACATGTCTGTCGAACGAATCGTTCACAACAAAATAAAGCAAAGTGCTCATATTAGGCACATCACACTTAAACACCTCATAAGGATTAACAGGGAACTCCAGACGGTTCAGGTTCAATCCGTAATCAGGTGCAAAATATTTGCCGACATCCGTATATTTATATTCTTCATGCGCACGGGTGGGAAAACCCAGCCTCTCAAAATCAGCAAAGGCTCTAGCCCTCGGAGCATTCAGAACTTCCGCACTCTTCCGACATATCAATGCCTCATATTGCGTAAAAAGATCGATATATTGCTGTTCTGCTTTCATGTTCATTCCCCTAGTTCTCTCTTAATCCAATCGTAACCTTTTTCTTCCAGCTCCAATGCCAGTTCCGGACCGGCAGTCTTCACAATACGGCCTTTATATAATACATGAACAATGTCTGGCTTAATATAATCCAGCAGACGTTGGTAGTGTGTAATAACGATACAACTCGTTTCAGGCGTCTTCAATTTGTTTACACCCTCAGCTACGATTCGCAAGGCATCAATATCAAGTCCGGAATCCGTTTCATCAAGAATGCTCAACTTCGGTTCCAACATAGCCATCTGGAAAATCTCGTTCCGTTTCTTTTCTCCACCCGAGAAGCCTTCATTCACCGAGCGGTTGGCCAACTTGCTGTCAAGCTCAACAATTTCACGTTTCTGACGCATCAGCTTCAAGAACTCACTGGCCGTCAAAGGAGACAACCCTCTATATTTCCGCTGTTCATTGACAGCCGTACGCATAAAGTTGACCATACTCACCCCGGGAATCTCCACGGGATATTGAAAAGAAAGAAACAAGCCTTCATGACTACGGTCAGCCGGGCTCAACGCCAACAAATCTTTTCCGTCAAAAGTCACTGTCCCTTTTGTCACCTCATAAGCCGGATGACCGACCAATACATTGCTCAATGTACTTTTCCCCGAACCGTTAGGTCCCATTATCGCATGTACCTCACCCGACTTTACAGTCAGGTTAATACCTTTCAATATCTCTTTGCCATTTATGCTGGCATGCAAATCTTTAATCTCTAACATAATCCATTATTTTTTTACTGGCCCTTCGCCATTATCCGACACTGCCTTCCAATGAAACGGATAACAACTTTTGAGCCTCTACCGCAAATTCCATCGGCAATTTATTAAGAACTTCTTTCGCATAACCGTTGACAATCAGTCCTACAGCATCTTCAGTAGGGATTCCCCGTTGATTACAATAGAAAATCTGATCCTCAGAAATTTTCGAAGTGGTAGCTTCATGCTCCACCACAGCCGTCTCATTGTGAATATCCATATAAGGGAATGTATGTGCCCCACACAGGCTGCCAAGCAACAAGGAATCACACTGGCTATAGTTACGTGCATTGTCTGCACGCTCAGCTACACGCACCAATCCCCGATACGAATTCTGACTCTTCCCGGCACTAATACCTTTACTTACAATAGTAGAACGCGTATTTCTACCAAGATGAATCATTTTTGTACCTGTATCAGCCTGCTGAAAATGATTGGTCACAGCCACAGAGTAGAATTCAGCAGTCGAATTATCTCCTGTAAGTATACAACTAGGATATTTCCATGTAATAGCAGAGCCTGTCTCCACTTGTGTCCAAGAGAGTTTACTGCCAACACCTTTACAGTTACCTCGCTTGGTAACGAAGTTATACACACCACCATTCCCCTCAGCATCTCCAGGATACCAGTTCTGTACGGTAGAATATTTTACCTCAGCACGGTCGAGCACCACTATCTCCACAATAGCCGCGTGAAGCTGATTCTCGTCACGCATAGGTGCCGTACATCCTTCCAGATAGGAAACATAACTATCATCATCAGCAATTATCAGTGTACGTTCAAACTGTCCTGTATTGGCTGCATTAATACGAAAATAAGTAGAAAGTTCCATCGGACAGCGAACCCCTTTCGGAATATAAACAAATGATCCGTCACTGAACACAGCCGAATTCAATGCGGCAAAGAAATTGTCACGATAACCGACAACCGACCCTAAATATTTCCTCACCAAATCAGGATGTTCTCTCACAGCCTCACTGATGGAACAAAAAATAATGCCTTTTTCCAGCAATGTTTCCTTAAACGTTGTCTTGACAGAAACGGAATCCATCACAGCATCTACGGCCATACCGCTCAAAGCCAATCTCTCCTCAAGAGGTATTCCAAGCTTGTCAAACGTCTTCAACAATTCCGGATCAATCTCATCTACCGACTTTGGACCATCTTTTTTCCTTGTCGGATCTGCATAATAAGAAATCGCCTGATAGTCTATCTCAGGGATATTCAAATGAGCCCACTTAGGCATCTCCAATGTTTCCCAATAACGGAAAGCCTTCAAACGAAATTCCAACAGCCAGTCGGGCTCTTTTTTCTTGGAAGATATCAGCCTGACCACATCCTCATTCAATCCTTTTTCAATAATATCAGTGTGGACATCCGTTGTAAAGCCATACTTATACTTCTCCTGCGTCAGTCCTTTCACATACTCATTGGGTTCTATCTGCATATCTATATCTTATAAATCAGTTGTTTCTATCAAATCCTGCGCTGTTCTTCGAGCTACAGGAAAAAATGCGCCGGAAAATTCCGACAAGGGATAATATAACAAAGAACTTTGCTTCGAAGTTTCATGAATTAATGTATCTTCAGAATCAACAAATTCCAAGAAATGAATTATCAGCCCGAGGAACAACGCATATTTCACGACTCCCAAACACGCTCCGAGCAAACGATTGATACCTCCCAAATGCACAGCTCCGACCACACGAGTCATCAAGGATGCAAATATGGAAAGTAATGTCGGGACCAGAAACCAAATGAGCAAGAAGGAAAGAATCTGAGCAAAAGTCACTGAGGTTCCTATAACTTCAGCCATCTGCTCACCTACACGAACATACAACGCACGCGCCACAAACAAACCTCCTATCAGCCCTGCCAATGAAGCCAACTGTACAAGGAGACCTTTGAGAAGTCCCCGTACAACACCAATACTTAGAATAATCAATATTATCCAATCAAGTGAATCCATATCTTAAAGTAACAAATGCAGACTACACAGACCACACGGAAGCAAGCCTATCTGTGAAGTCGGTGTAACCTGCACTTTTTCATCCTTATATCATGAAACGAACGAATATCAGAGAGTTTGTTTCACCTCCACTTCTTCGTATGTCTCTATCACATCACCCACTTTCAGGTCATTACAATTAGTAAGACTGATACCACATTCAAAATTCGTACCAACCTCTTTCACGTCATCTTTAAAACGCTTAAGGGCATTCACAGCACCCGTATACACTACAATACCATCGCGGATTAAACGTGCCTTGTCTGTACGCTTAACCTTACCAGTCTTCACCATTGCTCCGGCTACCATACCGACCTTACTGATATTGAACACTTCACGCACTTCAAGAGTCGCAGTTACCTGTTCCTTCAACGTCGGAGCCAACATACCTTCCATCGCTGATTTTACTTCCTCGATAGCATCATAGATAACAGAGTATTTACGGATATCTACTCCCTCCTGCTCGGCAAGCTTAGCCGCATTACCAGACGGGCGAACCTGGAAACCCACAATAATTGCATTAGAAGCGGCAGCCAACGAAACATCCGATTCTGAAATCTGTCCCACTCCCTTATGAATAACGTTCACTTGAATCTGTTCTGTAGACAGTTTTATCAACGAATCGCTCAAAGCTTCTACCGAACCGTCCACATCACCTTTGACAATTACATTCAGCTCATGGAAGTCTCCTAATGCAAGACGACGTCCTACTTCATCAAGGGTAAGCATCTTCTGCGTACGCAAGCCCTGTTCACGCTGCAACTGCTCACGTCTGTTAGCTATCTCACGGGCCTCCTGCTCAGTTTCAAACACGTGGAACGTATCCCCTGCAGCAGGAGCTCCGTTCAATCCCAGAATCAATACAGGTTCAGACGGACCAGCTTGCTTCATACGCTGATTACGCTCGTTAAACATCGCCTTCACTTTTCCATAAGATGTACCAGCCAATACAATGTCACCGACATGCAATGTACCGTTGGAAACAAGTACTGTAGCTACATATCCACGTCCTCTATCCAATGATGATTCGATAATAGATCCTGTAGCCTTACGGTTAGGATTAGCTTTCAAATCAAGCATTTCTGCTTCAAGAAGGACTTTTTCCAGCAATTCTTTCACACCTATACCTTTCTTAGCCGAAATATCCTGCGACTGATATTTTCCGCCCCATTCTTCAACCAGGAAGTTCATGTTAGCCAGTTCCTCCTTTATCTTGTCAGGATTTGCATTCGGCTTGTCTATCTTGTTAATGGCAAATACAATAGGTACGCCAGCCGCCATAGCATGATTGATAGCCTCTTTTGTCTGCGGCATCACGTCATCATCGGCTGCAACAATAATGATAGCCACATCGGTAACTTTTGCACCACGGGCACGCATAGCTGTAAATGCCTCATGCCCAGGAGTATCAAGGAACGTAATATGCCGTCCATCTTCAAGCCGCACATTATAAGCACCGATATGCTGCGTAATACCTCCAGCCTCACCAGCAATCACATTTGCCTTACGGATATAGTCAAGCAACGATGTCTTTCCATGGTCTACATGACCCATCACAGTTACAATAGGTGGACGAGGAACCAAATCCTCCTCTGCATCAGCTTCCTCTTCCACAGCTTGAGCCACATCAGCACTTACATATTCCGTACGGAAACCAAATTCCTCTGCTACCAGATTAATAGTTTCTGCATCCAAGCGCTGATTGATAGATACCATAATACCTACACTCATACAAGTAGATATAACCTGAGTAACAGATACATCCATCATGCTAGCCAGCTCATTTGCCGTAACAAACTCGGTCAGCTTCAGCACTTTACTCTCCTCCTGTTGCAACTCTTCCTGCTCCAATTGGCGATTCTGAATATTCTCACGTTTTTCCTTACGATATTTTGCCGCCTTACTCTTACCCTTACCGGTCAAACGAGCAAGCGTCTCCTTTACTTGCTTGGCTACATCCTCATCACTCACCTCCTGCTTCATAGAGGTTTTTTTGAACCGATCTTTACCATGCTTGCCACTTTGAGCCTGAGCCACATTCCGGGAAGGACGCTCCTTACCGCCAGATGTACCGCTCACTGTCAAATTCGTAATATCTACACGCTCCTTACCGATACGGTTGCGCTTTTTCTTTTTTGCATTACCTTCATCAGCAGCAAGCTTGTCAGCCTTATCATCACCCTTACGAATTTCTTTTATAATGGCATCTTTCATCTGTCTACGCTGCTCCTGGCGTTGTCTGTCTTTTTCTTCACGCTCTTTGCGTTTTTCTTCTTTGGATTTCTTCTTAGGACGCGTAGACTGATTAAGAGCAGCCAAATCAATCTGCCCCACTACATTAATTTTTGACTTAAATTCTGTCGGACGAAGTTTGAACACCTCATTATCAGACTCCACTTCTGAAGAAGGCTTATCGGCTGATTTCTCCGACTGTCCTCCAGCTTCAACTTCAGCATGATCCGCCTCTACAGCCTCTACCGAGGATATAGAAAGATTCTTATCTCCACCTTCTACGGGAGTTGGCACCTGTGATTCTGCACCTGCAATCCCTTCCGTCACTTGGACAGATGCAGACCGCTTTCTCCCTATAGCATCCAAATCAATCTTACCTACCGTCTTCAATCTGGGCCGTATATCATCAGGAACTACAGTCTCAGACACTTCTGCCCCTTTCCGTTCCCCATGCACGTCTTCAATAGAAATTGAAGCTTTGTTACGCTCCTTGTTCTGTCGCTCTTGGATTATTTTTTCCGATTCAATTTTCAGGTCCTTATCCCGGCTGAATTCCTTTACCAATGCGGCATATTGCTCTTCCGTAATCTTTGCGTTAGGGCTGGCCTCCACCGGATAGCCCTTCTTCTGCAGAAAATCCACCACGGTGGAAATTCCTACATTCAAATCTCTTGTAACCTTATTTAATCTTATTGTCATAAACGATATTTTTTATGGATATCAGACCTAACAGTCTTCAATTCCGGGCGCATCTGCATCACGGACTACCCGTTATTTCTCAAATTCCGCCTTCAACACCCTAATTACGTCATCTACCGTATTCTCCTCCAAATCAGCCTGTTCAATCAACATTTCTCGAGGAGCATTCAGTACAGCCTTAGCCGTATCGAGACCAATGCTTTTTATTGCATTTATCACCCATTCGTCTATCTCATCCTTAAATTCATCAAGATAGATATCCTCGTCATCAGTAGTATCTCCACCCGTTTCGCGATATACATCTATAGTATATTCGGTGAGCATACTCGCCAGTTTAATATTCAAACCGCCTTTACCAATAGCCAATGAGACCTCTTCCGGCTTCAAATAAACTTCAGCTTTCTTCTCATCCTCATGAAGCAATATGGAAGAAATCTTGGCAGGACTTAAAGAGCGTTGAATAAATAGCTGGATATTAGATGTATAATTAATAACATCAATATTTTCATTACGCAATTCACGTACAATTCCATGAATACGTGAACCTTTCACTCCCACACAAGCACCTACAGGATCAATACGCTCATCATACGATTCAACGGCTATCTTAGCACGTTCACCCGGGATTCGAGCTATTTTTTTTATCGTAATCAGTCCATCATTGATTTCAGGCACTTCCTGCTCGAACAAACGCTGCAAGAAAACGGGAGAAGTACGGCTCAAAATAATCTTAGGATTATTATTACGGTTATCCACACGTGCTACTACAGCCCGCACTGTTTCTCCTTTCCGATAAAAGTCACTCGGAATCTGTTCGGTTTTCGGAAGAAGCAATTCATTACCTTCATCATCAAGCAAAAGAATCTCCTTTTTCCATATCTGGTACACCTCTGCACTAACTACAGTCCCTACCTTGTCGATATATTTATTATACAGACTATCTTTTTCCAGTTCAAGGATTTTCGAAGCCAAAGTCTGACGCAGATTCAATATCGCACGACGTCCAAATTTTTCGAATATCACTTCATCAGTTACTTCCTCGCCCACCTCATAAGAAGCGTCAATTCTGCGTGCTTCTGACAATGCAATTTGCATGTTCGGATTGGTCAGTTCATTATCAGCCACAACCTCACGATTTCTCCAGATTTCAAAATCACCCTTATCCGGATTCACTATTACATCATAATTCTCATCAGTGCCGAACATTTTCGCTATCACACTACGGAACGATTCTTCAAGCACACTCACCATAGTAGTGCGGTCTATATTTTTCAGTTCCTTAAATTCCGAGAATGTGTCAACCAGACTAGCTGTTTCTTCTTTTTTGGCCATAATTATTTAAAGCTAATTAAATGTTTGGTGTATTTTATCTCATCATATGCAAAAGTCACATCTTGCTGCATTAACTTAGGACGCTTAGCACCCTCGGGTTTTATCTTCACTTCTACCCTTACCGTAAAACTATCTTCTTGCGCTCCAGACAAGACTCCTGTCCATTTTTTCCCAGTCTTATCCATCACTTCCACATCACTGCCCACATGCACAAAATACTGCTGTTTTACCTTAAACGGTTGCCCAATGCCAGCAGAGCCGACTTCCAATTCATAATCTTCTTTATCACGGTCAAGCTTTGATTCTATGTATTGGCTCAACTCCACACAATCATCAATCCATACGCCTTCAGCATGGTCAATTTCTACAACAATTCGGTCGTCAGGGTTCACTGTAAGATCCACTAAAAAATAATCCTTACCCTGCAACCATTCACTTACAATCTGAACAACTAAATTTTTATCAATCATGTATATCAACTATATTAGAACAAAAAAAGGAGCTTCAATGCCCCTCCACTCTTTCATCCATCCGCTTACAAAGATACAAATAATCTACTGTACAGCAAAATAATAGCAGAAAATTCATCAAAATGAGAAGCCCCGCAAACAAAAATACGGCAACCGAAGTGAATCGACTGCCGTATTTGTCGGAATGAGGCGACTCGAACGCCCGACCCCTACGTCCCGAACGTAGTGCGCTACCAACTGCGCTACATTCCGAATGCAAGTTTTTCTTGTTTGCGATGCAAAGGTAGGGCATATTTTTTTATCTGCCAAATTTTTCATAGCTTTTTTCTACATCATTGTGCATTTTTACGCACGGGCAGAGTCAACCAGCAAGTGCAACATTACGAAACATTCTTGAAAAAGCACTCGGCCGGAGTCATGAAATTGAGTTTCTCCCTTGGCCTGGCATTGATTTTCTTCCTGATTCTGGCAATTTTTCCGTCAGTGACCGTACTGATGTCCATCCCCTTGGGTATATACTGCCTGACCAGCTTGTTTCCATTTTCAATGGCTCCTTTCTCCATGCGCAGTATGAGTCGGCGAAGAACACCGGGACATGAAGCTTTTCGATTATCCACTCATGCCCAGAGAACTCGCTGCCGTTGTCCATGGTGATGGACTTCAGCGCCTCCCCCTTGTAAGGCAGCAGCAGCCTCCAAACGGCCTTTGCCAAAGGTCCGGCCTTCCTCCCGTGCCTGAGCTTTTCCATGAGCAGGAAGTTCGTGCTCCTCTCCGTGAGCGTCAGTATGGCGTTGCTGTCCCTGTCTACGATGAGATCCGTCTCCCGATCACCGAAGCGTTTCCCGTCGGCTTCTGCCGGACGTTCGTGTATGCTTACCCTGTTACGGATGTTCGTAGTCCTGGTCTCATGCCTGCGTGAGGCCTTGCGCCTGTATATCATCCTTGGCGGCAATGGGAGGCAAGCCCACCGCTCCTATCCTTGCGGATGATTGCGTAAATGGCTTCATGTGACACATTTATGCCCTCTTTCTTCAAACGACCGGATATCTGCCTTGGCGACCAATGCCCGTTCCTTATCAGTTCAATAATGCGCCACTTCAGCACACCGCCCAGCCTCCTGTTGCCGGGTGTATGACACTGGTGGGACTCAGCCATGTCGTGGGCTTTATCCCATACATACTTGCCGTTCGACGTGGAGTTATGTTTCATCTCACGGCTTACCGTTGATTTGTGGACTCCTATGGGGCGAGCAATCATCTCCAGAGTCTCACCCTTTTGTTTTCCCAGGTAAATTGCGTACCTTTACTCACGGGTTAAATGCTTATACATAATTGACAATACAAAAGTAATTAATCCTCGGGAGACGGCGGTCTCCCTTTTTTATTTTGTATTGCCGGATGACCCGTTGTCGGGCTACCACCACCATTTTGAACAAACGCTGGATGAAAACAGGGAGATGGCCAAACATGGACTGACCCAGATACAGCATATATACAGGATTGAGCGCTACTGCGACAAGGTGGCCTGTCGTACAATGAACGCAAGGCGAAACGCCGGGAACTGGCTGGGCCTATCATGGATGCCATGAAGGTGTGAATGGAAACGGAAGGCACAGGTACAGCCCAACTCCCAGACCGGAAAAGCCGCCACGTATACCTATACCCACTGGTACAACATGATGAGATGATTGGAGGACGGACGCCTGCTTTGGGATAGCAATCCGGCCGAAAATGCCATCCGGCCGATAACTTTGGGATGGAAGAATTATCTCTTCTACGGCAATCACGAAGATGCTGCTAATATGTCTGTTGTCTGTTCCTTGCTGGCCACCTGTAAAGCACACGATATAAACCCAAAGGAATACCTGAATGATGTCATTGCCCGAATGCCTTATTATAAAAAGGCAATTCATGAAGAACTGATAAATCTACTTCCACACAAATGGAAGCTACAACATCCGGAAAAGGTATCGACAAAACAAGAGGAGGAATCTGGCAACCAGTGCTAATGCAACATATAGGTTCAACAAAACAATAGCGACTGCACTATTAGGTTCATAGTGACAGTCACTATTGTTATATATAAGCTTCAATATCTGTAGTTAACCGAATGCTTACAATGCTCATATCACATAAAAAGGTCAAACACCTGTACGATGTCTGACCTTTCAGAAAGAATATTTGGAATCGATTTATTCAGCTTTAGCAACATCCTCTGCCGAAGTTGCTTCAGAAACAGGAGCAGATTCCTGAACATCAGCAACAGATGAAGACTTTTTAGAGCGACGAGTACGTGTTGTCTTCTTGACAGTATCTTTAGCCATGTTTGCGTTATAATCTACCAACTCAATAAAACACATTTCAGCATTATCACCCAAACGATGACCTGTCTTAATGATTCGTGTATAACCACCGGGACGATCAGCTATTTTGACAGAAATTTCTTTAAAGAGTTCCGTTACAGCATACTTATTCTGTAGATATCTGAATACTACTCGACGAGAGTTTGTCGTGTCAAGTTTTGATTTAGTAATCAGCGGCTCAACATACTTTTTCAAGGCTTTAGCCTTTGCAACAGTCGTAGTGATTCTTTTGTGCTGAATCAAAGAGCAAGCCATGTTTGAAAGCATAGCATGTCGATGAGAGGCAGTACGACCTAAATGATTGAATTTCTTATTATGTCTCATTTTTTATTCTTTATCTAATTTATACTTAGAAATATCTGTTCCAAACGACAGATTCAGACTCTCGAGCAAATCATCAAGCTCAGTGAGCGATTTCTTACCGAAGTTACGGAACTTCAACAAGTCCGTCTTATTAAACTGAACCAAATCGCCTAAAGTTTCTACATCGGCGGCTTTCAAACAGTTCAAAGCACGAACTGACAAGTCCATATCAACCAATTTTGTTTTCAACAATTGACGCATGTGGAGAACCTCTTCATCAAATTCCTCATTACCATCAGCATCAGATGTTTCCAAAGTAATCTTTTCATCTGAGAAAAGCATAAAATGGTAAATAAGAATCTTCGCAGCCTCTTTTAACGCCTCCTTCGGGTGAATGGAACCATCCGTTGTAATTTCAAGCACCAATTTCTCATAATCGGTCTTCTGCTCGACACGATAATTTTCAACCGAATACTTTACATTACGAATCGGAGTATAGATTGAATCAATGGGTATTACATTCACATCGGTACAGAATTCACGGTTTTCATCAGCCGGAACATATCCTCTCCCTTTGTTAATGGTAATATCCATTTGCATAGTTGCTTTAGAATCTAAATGGCAAATAACTAATTCAGGATTTAACACTTCAAATCCGGTCAAATACTTACCAATATCACCTGCCTTAAATTCAGTAGAATTCTCAACGGTAACGCTTACCTTCTCGGTTTCGAATTCCTCAACTATCTGCTTGAATCTAACTTGCTTCAGATTCAAGATAATGTTAGTAACATCTTCTTTAACACCAGGAATAGTAGCAAACTCATGTTCCACTCCATCAATATGGATAGTATTGATTGCATACCCTTCCAATGAAGAAAGAAGAATACGGCGTAAAGCATTACCTACGGTAATACCGAAACCGGGCTCAAGCGGACGAAACTCGAATTTTCCGAATTTGGAGTCCGCCTCCAACATTAATACTTTATCAGGTTTTTGAAATGCTAATATCGCCATGAAATTAATTATTATTTAGAGTACAATTCAACGATCAAGTGTTCTTTAATGTTTTCAGGAATGTCTGCTCTTTCTGGAATATGCAACATCCGTCCAGTTTTCGAGTTATCATCCCACTCCAACCAAGGATATTTGCTATGGTTGAAACCTGCCAAAGAATTAGCTATCACTTCCAAAGACTTTGACTTTTCACGAACACCCACCAACTGACCAGGTTTCACAGAATATGAAGCAATATTCACCACTCCACCATCCACAGTAATGTGCTTGTGCGAAACCAACTGACGGGCAGCTGCACGAGTAGGAGCAATACCCAAGCGGAACACTACGTTATCAAGACGGCACTCAAGGCTCTGCAACAAGATTTCACCTGTAATACCATTCTTACGTGCAGCCTTTTCAAACATATTACGGAATTGTCTTTCCAACACACCATATGTATATTTAGCCTTCTGCTTTTCAGCCAACATGACACCGTATTCAGAAGTTTTTCTACGACGTGTGTTTCCATGCTGTCCAGGAGGATAATTTTTCTTCGACAAAACTTTATCAGCTCCAAAGATAGCTTCACCGAATTTACGGGCAATTTTTGATTTTGGTCCAGTATATCTAGCCATTTTATTTACTATTAAATTGTTATAATGAACTCAATTTGTTGCAGCCGCGATTACAGAAAGGAAATGCAATCCAAGTGATTAACAAAATCAAGTTACATATGATAATAGGTTATCTAATTATACTCTTCTTCTTTTAGGAGGACGACAACCGTTATGAGGCAATGGAGTCACGTCAATAATTTCAGTAACTTCAATTCCAGCTCCGTGCACAGTTCTGATTGCAGACTCACGCCCGTTTCCAGGACCTTTCACATACGCTTTAACCTTTCTTAATCCCAAGTCGTATGCCACTTTAGCACAATCTTGAGCAGCCATCTGGGCTGCATAAGGAGTGTTCTTCTTTGAACCTCTGAATCCCATCTTACCGGCAGAAGACCAAGATATAATCTGGCCTTCACTATTTGCCAAAGAAACGATAATGTTATTGAATGAAGAATGAACATGTAATTGTCCATTAGCATCCACCTTTACATTTCTCTTCTTCGCTGCGACTGTTTTCTTTGCCATATCAACAATTATTATTTAGTAGCTTTTTTCTTATTTGCAACTGTTTTCTTTCTTCCCTTACGTGTACGTGCATTGTTTTTAGTGCTCTGACCTCTTACGGGCAATCCCAAACGATGACGAATACCACGATAACAGCCGATATCCATCAAACGTTTGATATTCAATTGTACTTCCGAACGAAGGTCTCCTTCAACCTTATACTCTGCGCCAATAATCTCACGAATCTTAGCCGCCTGATCATCAGTCCAGTCCTTCACTTTCAGGTCACGGTCAATTCCGGCCTTATCCAAAATTTTCGCTGAACTACTGCGTCCGATACCATAAATGTATGTCAACGCAATCTCACCTCTCTTGTTTTGAGGCAAATCTACACCAACTATTCTTATAGCCATATACTACAAATTATTTTTTTTGCAAAAATAATAAATTATCCTTGACGTTGTTTATACTTAGGATTTTTCTTGTTAATAACATACAAACGGCCATTACGTCTAACGATCTTACAATCCGGCGTACGCTTCTTTAATGATGCTCTTACTTTCATATCTTAATTCTATTATTTATATCTAAAAACAATTCTTCCCTTCGACAAATCGTATGGTGACATTTCCACCCTCACCTTGTCACCGGGTAATATTTTAATGTAATGCATTCTCATCTTGCCGGAAATATGTGCAGTAATCTCGTGCCCGTTTTCCAGCTCAACACGAAACATTGCGTTTGACAATGCTTCAACGATAACTCCATCTTGTTCAATTGCAGCTTGCTTTGCCATATTAATTAAATTGCTTTATCTCCTAATACTTTTTCTATATACTCAAATGATGATAAAATATCAGCCTTATCCAATCCGACAGCCACAGTATGCTCAAAATGTGCTGCACATTTATGATCTCGCGTTTTGATTGTCCAACCGTCTTCCATCATATATACCTGACGAGCGCCAAGACAAATCATTGGCTCAATAGAAACACACATTCCTTTTTTCAAAAGGACACCGGACCCCTTCTTTCCATAATTAGGCACTGGAGGATCCTCATGCATTTCCTTACCGATACCATGCCCGACCAACTCACGGACAACACCATAAGCATGTGCCTCACAATAATCCTGGACGGCACAACCGATATCGCCCACTCTCTTTCCATGTACAGCATTTGATATACCCAGATATAGAGCTTTCTTAGTTACTCGAAGCAACTCCATAATCTCAGGTTCAACCTCACCTACACAAAAAGTATAAGCTGAATCACCACAAAAACCATTCAACTGAGTTCCACAATCAACTGAAACTATGTCTCCATCTTTAAGTGGTATATCATTAGGTATGCCATGAACAACTTCATCATTCACCGAGGTGCAAATTGCCCCCGGAAAAGGAGGCCCATAAGGACTTTTAAATCCCTTGAATGTCGGAATAGCTCCATGATCCCGGATAAACTCCTCAGCAATCTTATCCAACTGCCTGGTCGTCACACCCGGTTTAATGTATTTAGCCACTTCTGCCAGAGTCATCCCCACGAGAAGATTACTCTGACGAAGCAACTCTATTTCATCATCGGTCTTAAGATATATCATTCCAGCACTTTATTAATAGGCAGCACTTGCAGAACGCCCCTTTATCCTTCCCGACGAAAGAAGTCCGTCATAATGGCGCATCAGCAAATGACTTTCAACCTGCTGAAGTGTATCAAGAACAACTCCCACAAGTATCAGCAAAGATGTGCCACCGAAGAATTGGGCAAATTCAGCCTGAACACCGAACAGTCCTGCAAATGCAGGCAAAATAGCAATAATAGCCAAAAAGATTGAACCAGGCAAAGTGATACGTGACATTATAGTATCAATATATTCTGCCGTATTTTTCCCCGGTTTGATTCCTGGAATAAATCCATTGTTCCTCTTCATATCTTCAGCCATCTGATTCGCATTAATCGTTATAGCCGTATAGAAATACGTAAAGACTATAATCAGAACAGCAAAAATCACATTATACCAGAAACTTGTATGGTCTATAAGCGCACGAGCGATACCACTCGCATTATCCACATTTGAAAATCCCACAATAGTAATAGGTATAAACATGATCGCCTGAGCAAAAATAATAGGCATCACATTGGCAGCATTCACTTTTAAAGGTATATACTGACGCGCACCACCATATTGTTTGTTGCCGACAATACGCTTAGCATACTGCACAGGCACCTTACGCACTCCCTGAACCAGCAAGATTGCAGCAGCAATAACGGCCAAAAGGCAGACTAGTTCAAAGAGGAACATAATAATTCCCCCTGCTCCCGGAGAAGCAAGTCTGGAGACAAACTCACCGGAGAAAGATTGAGGCAAACGAGCAATAATACCCACCATAATAATCAATGAAATACCATTGCCAATTCCTTTGTCCGTGATTCTTTCCCCCAACCAGAGTATGAACATACTGCCTGCAGCAAGAATAATGGTTGAAGTTATAATAAAGAAAGTCCAATCTAATGAAGCATTAAGAGCCGGACCAGCCTGCATCTTCAAGTTTATCAAATAGGAAGGTGCTTGGAATACCAAAATGATTATCGTAAGTATACGAGTATACTGGTTAATCTTTCTGCGACCACTTTCACCTTCACGTTGAAGTTTCTGAAAATAAGGTACCGCTATGGCCAATAACTGAATCACAATGGATGCAGAAATATAAGGCATAATTCCCAACGCAAAAATTGAAGCATTGGAAAAAGCACCACCAGAAAACATATTCAAGAGGGCAAGAAGGCCTTCACTGGTTTGTTCATGCAGTCTCGACAACATGTCAGGGTTAATTCCCGGTAAAACGACAAACGAGCCGAATCTGTATATTGCAACAAACAATATAGTAATGAGGATCCGTTTTCTCAGATCCTCAATATTCCATATATTCTTTAATGTTTCAATAGATTTTATCATTGAATCAGAGTTTTACTGCATTACCACCAACGGCTTCGATTGCAGCTGTCGCACTCTTGGAAAAAGCATGAGCTTCAACCTCAAGTTTAACAGTCAAACTACCGTTACCTAGAATTTTCACTAACTGCTTGGAAGATACCAGGCCTGCCTCTACCAATTCGGTAATACCAATCTTAGACAAACCTTTTGTTTCAGCAAGCTTCTGAAGAGCATCAAGATTAATCGGATGATATTCAACACGGTTAATATTCTTGAAGCCAAACTTAGGCACACGACGCTGAAGCGGCATCTGACCACCCTCAAATCCAATCTTCTTTGAATAACCGGATCTGGACTTTGCACCTTTATGTCCTCTTGTTGAAGTACCACCCCTTCCAGAGCCTTGACCTCGGCCAATACGTTTTCTAGACTTAGTGGAACCAGCTGCAGGACGCAAATTATTTAAATTCATATTGTAAAATCTTTAATTATTAACAATACCGTTATTTAACGATTGTAATCAGGTGTTTAACCTTTTCAATCATACCCATCACAGAAGGATTTACTTCGCATTCAACCACACGGTTCATTTTGCGGAGGCCAAGTGCATCAAGTGTTCTCTTCTGATCAATAGGAGCACCAATCCGGCTCTTAACTTGCTTAATCTTAATAGTAGACATGTTTACCTCCTTATCCTCTAAATACTTTTTCAATACTTACACCTCTGTTCTGAGCAACTGTACGCGCATCTCTCATCTCGCTCAAAGCCAAAATCGTAGCTTTAACCAGATTATGAGGATTAGAAGAGCCTTTTGACTTAGCCAAAACATCTGTCACGCCAACGCTTTCAAGAACAGCACGCATAGCACCACCGGCAACCACACCAGTACCCTGTGAGGCAGGCTTAATAAACACTTTTGCACCACCGAACTTAGCTTCCTGTTCATGAGGAACAGTACCTTTCAGAATAGGAACTTTTGTAAGGTTCTTTTTGGCAGCTTCTACGCCTTTCGCTATAGCAGCTGTAACTTCACCTGCCTTTCCAAGACCCCATCCGATGATACCATCTTCATTACCGACAACGACAATTGCAGAAAAACTGAATGTTCTACCACCCTTTGTTACCTTAGTTACGCGATTAATAGCCACCAGTCTATCTTTCAATTCAATATCGTTAGTGATTTTAACTCTATTATAAACTGCCATAATTCATTAAAATTTAAGTCCACCGTTACGAGCGGCATCTGCCACTTCTTTTACTCTCCCATGATACAAGTAACCATTACGGTCGAACACGACAGTCGTAATACCGGCCTCCTGTGCATTCTTAGCAATCAGTGCACCTACTTTAGCTGCCTGTTCTTTCTTCGGCATGGGTTCCATGCCCAAAGAAGATGCTGAAGCTAAAGTTATGCCGTGCAAATCATCAATAATCTGCACATAAATCTGCTTGTTACTTCTAAACACACTCATACGCGGACGTTCAGGTGTACCTGAAATCTTATTGCGTACTCTATATTTGATTCTGATACGTCTTTCTATTTTTGTTGTCATAATACTTACGATTTAATGTGAATTATTTAGCGCCAGCCGATTTACCAGACTTTCTACGTATTTCTTCACCAACAAACTTAATACCTTTTCCTTTATAAGGTTCCGGCTTACGGAAAGAACGTATTTTTGCACAAACCTGACCCAGCAACTGTTTGTCACAAGACTCCAATATTACAAGAGGATTCTTATTTCTTTCTGACTTCGTTTCAACTTTGATTTCGGGCGGCAACTGCATGAAAATATTATGAGTATATCCGAGAGCGAAATCAATGATGTTACCATTATTTGAAGCACGGTAACCTACTCCGACAAGTTCAAGCTCCTTTCTGTATCCTTTGGACACCCCTTCAACCATATTATGAATCAGTGCACGATACAGGCCATGATATGCATGACGTTGCTTCGGATTGTCTACCATCATATCTTCTCTTTCCTTCAACACCACATGTCCGTCTGCTATTTCCACGCTGATAGAAGGATTCACAAACTGACTCAACTCACCTTTCGGTCCTTTCACACTAACAATGTTATCCTTTAAAGTTACAGTAACTCCGGCAGGTATAACCACGGGCAATTTACCAATTCTTGACATTGCTTATCCTCCTACATTAATATACATAGCAAAGCACTTCACCGCCAATTTTTTGGCGAGCAGCCTCTTTGTTAGTCATTACACCTTTGGATGTAGATATGATAGCTATACCTAATCCATTAATAACTCTCGGCATGTCTTTGTAACCGGTATACTTACGCATACCCGGAGTAGAAATTCTAATCAATTTCTTGATGGCGTTTACCTTGTTAACGGCATCATACTTCAAAGCAACCTTGATAGTACCTTGAGGACCATCATCCACAAACTTATAGTTCAAAATATACCCCTGATCAAACAAAATCTTCGTGATTTCTTTCTTCAGGTTTGATGCAGGCACTTCCACCACTCTGTGCTTGGCACTGATTGCATTTCTCAATCTTGTGAGATAATCTGCGATTGGATCTGTCATAAAATTAAATTGTTAAATTAATCAGGACAACCCTGACAATATTTAATAATAAAAATGTTACCAGCTAGCTTTTTTCACGCCGGGAATCAAGCCATTTGAAGCCATTTCGCGAAACTGAATACGCGAAATGCCGAACAGTCGAATATAACCTTTCGGACGGCCAGTCAGTTTACAACGGTTGTGCAGACGAATCGGATTCGAATTCTTTGGCAGTTCCTGAAGTTTCTGAGCAGCTTCATAAGCTTCAACAGGATCACCAGATTTCACAATCTTCTTCAGAGCAGCACGCTTCTCAGCATATTTAGCAACAAGTTTGGCTCTTTTTACTTCACGAGCCTTCATTGATTCTTTTGCCATAATCTATCAATCTTTTTTAGCGTTTTTAAACGGTAAACCGAATTCCTTCAACAACGCATAACCTTCCTCATCTGTCTGAGCTGAAGTTACAAAAGTAATATTCATACCCATAATCTTGGTAATGCTGTCAATGTTGATTTCAGGAAAGATAATCTGCTCCTGAATACCCAAAGTATAATTACCTCTTCCGTCAAACTTGCTGTCGATACCTTTGAAGTCACGGATACGCGGCAAAGCAACACGCACGAGTTTTTCAAGGAATTCATACATTCTTTCACGCCGCAAAGTCACCATCACACCGATAGGCATTTTCTTACGGAGCTTGAAGTTAGCGATATCTTTGCGAGAAAGAGTAGCCACAGCTTTCTGACCGGTAATCGCCGTCAGTTCGTTAATAGCTACATCAATGATTTTCTTGTCAGCAACGGCCATACCCAAACCTTGATTGATTACAATCTTTTTGAGCACGGGGATTTGCATAGTCGAAGAATACTGAAACTGATTCTTCAAAGCAGGAGCGATGCGCTCTGCATATTCTTTCTTAAGGCTTGCAGTATTACTCATTATTTAATCTCCTCTCCTGATTTTTTAGCATAACGAACAAATGTTCTTCCATCAGAACTTTCTCTTCTACCGATGCGTGTCGGCTTACCAGTCTTAGGGTCAATTGGATTAAGATTTGAGATGTGGATAGGAGCCTCCATCTTCACGAATCCACCTTGAGGGTTCTTGGCACTCGGCTTCACACTTTTAGTCATCATATTGATGCCTTCAACCACAGCACGGTTTTCCTTAACAAGAACTTTCAACACGCGTCCGGTTTTACCTTTATCTTCTCCAGTGTTTACGTAAACTGTATCACCTTTTTTAATATGTAACTTACTCATTACCTAAATCTTTTAGAAAATTAAAGTACTTCAGGTGCCAAAGATACCACTTTCATGTTAACACCGCGCAACTCACGGGCAACCGGGCCAAAAATACGACTACCTCTAATTTCACCGGCGTTGTTAAGCAACACACAGGCATTATCATCAAAACGAATATAAGATCCGTCAGCACGACGGATTTCTTTCTTTGTACGTACTATCAAGGCCTTAGATACCGCACCTTTTTTAATATCACTAGAAGGGATTACGCTCTTTACAGAAACGACAATCACATCTCCTACAGAAGCATAACGTCTCCTTGTACCGCCTAAAACGCGGATACAAAGAGCCTCTTTTGCGCCACTGTTGTCACATACTGTAAGTCTGGATTCTGCTTGTATCATAATTACTTAGCTCTTTCAATAATTTCAACCAATCTCCATCTCTTAGTCTTGCTCAAAGGACGAGTTTCCATAATCCGTACAGTATCACCGATTTGGCAATCGTTCTTCTCATCGTGAGCATGATATTTCTTCGTCTTAGAAACGAACTTACCATAAATAGGGTGTTTCTCCTTAAACTTGGAGGCAACAACAATGGTCTTTTGCATCTTATTGCTGACTACAACACCCGTTCTTTCTTTTCTTAAATTTCTAGCTTCCATGAGGACCATTATTATTTATTAAGCTCTCTCTGACGCAACTCACCTTTCATCCGCGCGATTGTTTTGCGCAAGCTTCTGATTTGCGATGGATTTTCCACCGGAGAGATTGAATGATTCAACACCAAATGTTTATAATTGGCTACTTCAGCCTGCAAACGTTCTTCAAGTTCACCGGTAGCCATCTGTCTAATTTCAGCAATCTTCATATCTCAATTACACATTTTGACTCGCGTCGTAGTCACGTCTTACAATAAACTTAGTAATGACAGGAAGTTTTTGAGCTGCAAGGCGCAAAGCTTCCTTTGCCACATCAAAGGGAACTCCCTCCACCTCAATCAGGATACGGCCGGGAGTAACAGGAGCGACAAATCCTTCAGGATTACCTTTACCTTTACCCATACGTACATCAGCAGGTTTACGGGTGATTGGTTTGTCCGGGAAAATACGGATCCAAATCTGACCCTGACGCTGCATATATCTTGTCACAGCAATACGGGCTGCTTCAATCTGGCGTCCGGTAATCCAACGAGTCTGCAAAGACTTGATGCCAAATGTTCCGAAAGCCAACTGGTGTCCTCTCTGGGCATTACCTTTTGCGCTACCTTTCTGCTGTCTTCTGAATTTAGTCTTTTTCGGTTGTAACATAATTCCTAAAATTCAAATTCGTTAGCGATTGTTGTTGTTCTTCTTTCTGCGGAAGTTGTTTCCACCATTTTTATTGCCGCCACGGCCAGCTTCTTTTGTCTGCACAAAATTAGGAGCAAGCTCGCGCTTTCCATACACTTCACCACGACAAATCCATACTTTGATACCCAGCAAACCAACTTTAGTCAGTGCTTCAGCGTTGCAATAGTCGATATCAGCACGGAAAGTATGAAGTGGTGTACGTCCTTCCTTATACATTTCGGAACGAGCCATTTCAGCACCGTTCAGACGACCGGAAATCAGCACCTTAATACCTTCAGCTCCCATACGCATTGTATTGGCAATAGCAGTCTTGATAGCACGACGGTAAGCTATCTTACCCTCCACCTGACGCGCAATATTGTTGGCAACAATTACGGCATCAAGTTCAGGCCGTTTCACTTCAAATATGTTGATCTGAATGTCTTTATCGGTAATCTTCTTCAACTCCTCTTTCAACTTATCAACTTCCTGACCACCTTTACCAATGATAAGACCTGGACGAGCAGTACAAACTGTAATCGTCACCAATTTCAGTGTACGTTCAATAACAATTCTAGAAACGCTGGCTTTTGCAAGTCTGGCATTCAGATATTTGCGGATTTTGCTATCTTCCACCAAAGCATCACCATAATTCTTGCCACCGTACCAATTAGAATCCCATCCTCTGATAATTCCTAAACGGTTGCTTATCGGATTAACTTTCTGTCCCATCTAGTTCTCAATTTTTATCATTAGTATTCTTTGATCCAACGAACAAAGTCACATGGTTTGAACGCTTGCGGATTCTGTAACCTCTACCCTGCGGAGCCGGTCTCATTCTTTTCAGAGTGACACCCTCATCAACAAAAATCGTAGTTACGTACAATTCGCCGTCTTCAGCCTTACGTTCGTTTTTCTGTTCCCAGTTTGCGATAGCAGAACGCAACAGTTTCTCAAGTCTCAAGGAAGATTCTCTCTTGGCAGAGAACTTCAGAACTCCCAGTGCTCTGTTTACCTCCATTCCACGAATCATGTCAGCCACGAGACGCATTTTACGTGGAGAAGTAGGTACATTTCGCAATTTTGCAAAATACATGGTTTTACGGGCTTCTTTTATCTTTTCAGCCGATATTCTTTTTCTTGCTCCCATTATTATAACTTTTTTGTTTCAACAAGTACGCCCTGTCAATTATTTTTTCTTGTTACCGGCATGTCCGCGGAACGTACGAGTCAAAGCGAATTCGCCCAACTTATGTCCCACCATATTTTCAGTAACGTAGACAGGAATAAATTTGTTACCGTTATGAACTGCAATTGTATGCCCAACAAAATCAGGCGAAATCATTGAAGCTCTGGCCCATGTCTTAACAACTGACTTCTTGCCGCTTTCATTCATCGCAAGCACTTTTTTTTCCAGTTTCACGTTAATATACGGACCTTTTTTTAATGAACGACTCATAAATTACTCAATTAATCAGTTGTTTTTTACTTTCTTCTTTCGATTATATACTTAGAAGACTGTTTCTTCGGTGATCTAGTCTTCAAGCCCTTAGCATACAAGCCCTTACGCGATCTCGGATGACCTCCAGACTGACGTCCTTCACCACCACCCATCGGGTGATCGACAGGATTCATAACCACACCACGGTTATGCGGACGACGACCCAACCAACGTGAACGTCCAGCCTTACCAGACTGTTCCAATGCGTGGTCTGAATTACCGACGCTACCGATTGTGGCTCTGCATGAGCTTAAAATCTTTCTCAACTCGCCTGAAGGCAACTTGACAACACAATATTTACCTTCACGTGAAGTCAACTGAGCAAAATTACCAGCCGATCTAACCAGCAACGCACCTTGTCCTGGACGCAACTCAATATTATGAATCACTGTACCGACAGGAATGTTTTCAAGAGGAAGAGTATTACCTATCTCAGGCGCTGCTTCCGCTCCAGACATCAGTGTGCTACCAACTTGCAGTCCATTAGGAGCAATAATGTATCTTTTTTCACCATCAGCATAAAACAACAAAGCGATACGAGCCGAACGGTTCGGGTCATATTCAATTGTCTTAACCACTGCTGGAACACCGTCTTTATCTCTCTTGAAGTCAATAAAACGATACTTTCTCTTGTGACCGCCGCCGATATAGCGCATCGTCATCTTTCCGACGTTGTTACGACCACCTGTAGAACGCATTCCGCGTACAAGAGATTTTTCTGGTACCGATGCAGTAATTTCTTCAAAAGTACCAATAATTTTGTGTCTCTGCCCCGGTGTTGTGGGCTTAAATTTACGTACTGCCATCTTCTATTAAATATTGCTATAAAAATCAATCGTATCACCTTCTTTCAAAGTCACAATCGCTTTCTTAAAAGCATTTCTACGACCTTTGATAAAGCCGGATTTAGTATAACGTGACTTATCTTTTCCCTGATAGCGCATAGTATTGACTGCTACAACAGTCACATTATACAAAGCTTCGATTTCACGCTTAATCTCTAACTTGTTAGCATCAGGACGGACGATGAAGCCGAAGCGATTCAGCTTATCAGTAAGAGCCGTCATTTTTTCTGTAACCAACGGTTTTATTATAATTCCCATATCACTTATGCTTCTCTAAATTATTTAACCAACGTTTCTTCGATAGCTTTTAATGCATTCTCAGTCACAACAATAGTTTCTGCATCCAACACAATATAAGTGTTAAGTGCAGAAGCAATCGACATTTTGGTACGCTCCAAGTTTCGAGCGGACAAATATACGTTTTTATCCGCACCGGGCAAAACCATAAGTAACTTCTTGCCAGCCACTTTCAGATTATTCACAACATTTATAAAATCTTTAGTCTTTGGAGCTTCAAAAGTGAAGTCCTCAACTACCACAATGTTGTTCTCCTGAGCTTTGTATGACAAAGCCGATTTACGGGCAAGCAATTTCACTTTCTTGTTCAGTTTGAACGAATAATCACGGGGTTTCGGACCAAACACACGTGCACCACCAACAAGCAACGGAGAGTTGATATCACCACGACGTGCGCCACCGCCACCTTTCTGGCGTCCCAATTTACGAGTAGAACCGCTGATTTCGCTTCTTTCTTTTGATTTGTGAGTACCTTGACGTCTGTTAGCCATGTACTGTTTAACATCCAGATAGATAGCGTGGTCATTTGGAGTGATTCCGAAGATAGCATCGTTCAACACCGCTTTTCTTCCGGTATCTTCACCCTTAATATTTAATACGTTAACTTCCATTATTTCTCAATTAATACGATTGAACCTTTGTAACCCGGAACAGAACCCTTAATCAACAGCAGATTATGTTCTGGTATCACTTTTAATACTTGTAAGTTGTGAGTAGTTACTCTGTCACCACCCATACGGCCGGCCATACGCAATCCTTTGAACACCTTAGCAGGGTAAGAACATGCACCGATAGAACCCGGCTTACGTGCACGGTTATGCTGACCGTGAGTGCTCTGGCCTACACCGCCAAAACCATGACGTTTAACAACTCCTTGAAAACCCTTACCCTTAGAAGTTCCTATTACATCTACATAAGTAGAATCATTGAACAATTCCACGGTAATCGTGTCACCCAAATTCAATTCCTCTGAGAAATCTTTGAACTCGGCCAAGTGTCTCTTCGGAGTTACTCCTGCCTTCTTAAAGTGTCCCAACAAAGGCTTGGTAGCATGCTTTTCAGTCATGTCCTGAAAACCCAACTGAACAGCTGCATAGCCGTCTTTTTCTACACATTTAATCTGAGTAACTACACAAGGACCAGCTTCGATAACAGTGCATGGTACATTCTTTCCATCAGCACTGAAAACGGATGTCATTCCGATTTTCTTTCCTAATAATCCTGGCATTTCAGTTAATTTTAATACATTAAACTTTAATTTCTACTTCTACTCCGCTCGGCAATTCCAGCTTCATCAAAGCGTCAACCGTCTTGGCTGTTGAGCTGTAAATGTCAATCAGTCTCTTATAAGAAGACAATTCAAACTGCTCACGCGACTTTTTGTTCACAAAAGTCGAACGGTTTACGGTAAAGATACGCTTGTGAGTAGGCAATGGAATCGGACCGCTTACGATAGCACCCGTAGCCTTCACAGTCTTCACGATCTTTTCTGCTGACTTATCAACCAGATTGTGATCGTAAGATTTCAATTTAATTCTGATTTTCTGACTCATCTGTTTTTTATTTTAAGTTTTAAGAATATGAATAAATGAAGCATGAGGGCTAAGAGTCATTCGCTAGCCCTCATCGGCTTCAAAATATTTTAGTCGTTATACCAAATCAGCGCGTCCTTTCACTTCCTCAAGTACAGCCTTAGCTATTGAAGAAGATACTTGGGCGTGATGATCATAACTCATAGAAGAAGTTGCACGGCCAGAAGTGATGGTACGCAATGCAGTCACATAACCGAACATCTCAGCCAACGGAACCATAGCTTTCACGATACGTGCACCGGAACGACTGGTTTCCATTCCTTCTACCTGACCACGGCGTTTGTTCAAGTCGCCGATTACATCACCCATATTTTCTTCCGGAGTCACCACTTCCAATTTCATAATCGGCTCCATCAATACCGGACCTGCTTTCACACAAGCATTCTTATAGGCTTGGATAGCACAGATTTCGAATGACAACTGGTCAGAGTCAACAGGATGGAACGAACCGTCTTTCAGTACAACCTTCAATGAATCAAGTGGGAATCCGGCCAACACACCATTTTTCATAGCTGTCTGGAAACCTTTCTGTACAGAAGGAATAAACTCCTTAGGCACATTACCACCTTTCACTTCATCCACGAACTGAAGACCACCCTGCTTCCAGTCTTCGTCAACCGGACCAACAGAAACGATGATATCAGCAAACTTACCGCGACCACCCGACTGTTTCTTATAAACCTCACGAAGCTCAACAGTCTTTGTAATGGCTTCCTTATAGTTTACCTGCGGACGGCCTTGGTTACATTCAACCTTAAATTCACGTTTCAGACGGTCAATGATGATATCCAAATGAAGCTCACCCATACCGGAAATGATAGTCTGACCGGTCTGTTCATCTGTACGTACAGTAAATGTAGGATCTTCTTCAGCCAACTTAGCCAGACCATTCGACAATTTATCAAGGTCTTTCTGAGTTTTCGGCTCAACGGCAATACCAATAACCGGTTCCGGGAAATCCATCGACTCCAATACAATCGGAGCAGTTTCGTCACACAACGTATCACCAGTACGGATATCCTTAAATCCTACACCTGCACCGATATCACCTGCGCTAATCACTTCTACAGGATTCTGCTTGTTAGAATGCATCTGGAACAGACGTGACACACGCTCTTTCTTTCCAGAACGTGAATTATAGATGTAAGAACCAGACTCAACCTTTCCTGAATATACACGGAAGAACGTCAGACGGCCTACATACGGGTCTGTAGCAATCTTGAATGCCAAAGCAGATGTCTTTTCATCTTCACTCGGTTTGCGGTCTTCTTCAGCACCAGTCGCCGGATTTGTACCCACGATGTTCGGAGTATCCAATGGAGACGGAAGGAAAGCGCATACATAATCAAGCAGTGTCTGCACACCTTTATTCTTAAATGAAGAACCACAAAGCATCGGCACAATATCCATTTTCAATGTACCTGCACGCAATGCACGAAGGATTTCTTCTTCAGTGATAGTAGAAGGATCGTCAAAATATTTTTCCATCAGTGCTTCGTCAAACTCAGCCACCTTTTCCAGCATTTTGTCTCTCCATTCCTGCGCTTCGTCTACCAGATTAGCCGGAATATCTTCCACTGTATAATCAGCACCCATTGTCTCATCATGCCAATAGATTGCTTTCATCTTGACCAAATCAACCAGTCCTTTGAAATTTTCTTCAGCACCGATAGGTATTACAATCGGACATGGATTCGCGCCCAGAATATCTTTCATCTGACGAACCACTTCAAAGAAGTCAGCACCCGAACGGTCCATTTTATTTACATAACCGATACGGGGCACGTTATATTTGTCAGCCTGGCGCCAAACGGTTTCAGACTGCGGTTCTACGCCACCTACCGCACAGTAAGTAGCCACAGCACCGTCAAGCACACGCAAAGAACGTTCCACTTCAGCAGTGAAGTCCACGTGTCCCGGAGTGTCAATCAGGTTAATTTTATATTTGTTGCCCGCATATGTCCAGTACGTAGTAGTAGCGGCAGAAGTGATAGTAATACCACGTTCCTGCTCCTGTTCCATCCAGTCCATTGTCGCAGCACCGTCGTGAACCTCACCAATTTTGTGAGTCAGACCAGTGTAGAACAAGATACGTTCTGAAGTAGTCGTCTTACCAGCATCGATGTGAGCCATGATACCGATATTACGGGTCAAATGCAAATCATGTTTAGCCATCTTAAATCCTTATTAAAGTTAATACTTCTTACTTAGAATCTGAAATGAGCGAATGCACGGTTAGCTTCTGCCATACGGTGCATGTCTTCTTTACGTTTGAAAGCGCCGCCCTGCTCGTTATAAGCATCAAGGATTTCAGCAGCCAACTTGTCAGCCATTGACTTGCCTCCGCGTTTGCGAGCGAACGAAATCATATTTTTCATGGAGATTGACTCCTTACGTTCAGGACGAATTTCAGTAGGCACCTGGAAAGTCGCACCACCGATACGGCGAGATTTCACCTCGATTTGCGGAGTTACATTTTCCAAAGCTTTCTTCCATACTTCGAGTGCGGACTTTTCTTCACCCGGAAGCTTGTTCTCAACTGTTTTCAGCGCACCGTAGAAGATTTCATAAGATTTGTTCTTCTTACCGTCATACATAAGATGGTTCACGAACTTAGAAACTCTCACATCGCCGTACACTGGATCCGGAAGGATCACACGTTTTTTTGGTTTTGCTTTTCTCATTTTGTTTGATAATAATGTTTAGTTTGGGGCTGCATCATGTTTTCTTCAACGTCTCCACTGAGAGCATTTACTCAACCTTAAGCTTTATCCAACAAACCAAAACGGATTAATAAAAAGTTTTTGTCAGGATTGTACTTTCAGCAACTTTTACTTCTTGCCCTTTCCTGCAGGAGCTTGTCCCGGTTTCGGACGCTTAGCACCATACTTGGAACGTCTTTGCGTGCGCCCTGCTACACCGGCTGTATCCAGCGTACCACGGACAATATGGTAACGTACACCCGGAAGATCCTTCACACGACCACCACGTACCAGTACGATTGAGTGTTCCTGCAAGTTGTGTCCTTCTCCCGGAATATAAGAGTTCACTTCCTTAGAGTTTGTCAGACGCACACGAGCAACTTTACGCATTGCTGAATTCGGTTTTTTCGGAGTCGTAGTATAAACACGCACACAAACGCCACGTCTCTGCGGACATGAATCAAGTGCGGGAGATTTACTCTTCTCAACCAAAACCTTTCTTCCTTTTCTTACTAACTGTTGAATAGTAGGCATTTTGTTTGATTTTTAATTGTTATATATTTGTTGTTGTTTTCCAATCCAAAACGAAACCACACATTTCGGGCTGCAAAATTACAAATAACTTTTTAATAGACAAACTGTTTTAAAACAAAAAAGGCCCGACTCTCGGAAAAATTAAGAGAATCGGGCATACAAACTGTAATTTTATAGTTTTTTAAGCTTCTCCCTTGAAATCACTCAACGGCGGAACAAATGTTTTACCTCCTTGCTGCTGTTGCTCGGGCATACGGATTGCACCAAAATTCTTTTCAAATTTTGCAATATTGTCCTGTAAAGCAAAGAGCAAACGTTTGGCATGCTCGGGTGTCATGACAATGCGCGACTGAACGCCGGCCTTGGGAATTCCAGGCATAACGCTCACAAAATCAATAATAAATTCAGATGAAGAATGAGTCAATATAGCCAGATTGGCATATGTACCTTTGGCAACTTCTTCTTTCAGCTCAATCTGGAGCTGAGGCTTGTTTTCGTTTTCCATAATTGTTCAATCATTAATTTTAATTCGTTCTTCTGACAAATTTACGCAAAAAGTCGACAACTCAAAAAAAGAGCTGAAAGAAAAAAATCCAAACTCCAAAAGAGAACAAAGACAATGCAACCCAACACCTCGCCTTCATCCGACCTTATCAACTACCCAAAAGCATCCATATGGACAATTCCATTCGCTTTTTCAACGGACCTGATTCGAAACTGTGCATTGTTTACGCAAGAAAACAAAAAGCAGCTACGAGATTCGTAACTGCTTTTTTGTTCTTCGTGGACCAGCCAGGGCTTGAACCTGGGACCTCCAGATTATGAGTCTTTTCGAGTAATATTTCATAAAATTCCGTGTAGTATAAATGTGTTGATTTACAGTATGTAATGTATTTGGTGGTTTGCAAGGAAATACATATATTTGCAGTAGTTTGCTCCCGAAAAGGTCACCTCAAGGTCACCAAAACGAGTAAAATT
>CASENM010000048.1 GCA_949289295.1 uncultured Bacteroides sp. | reverse complement strand
GTCCCATAGTTTTATGTGCGCACACTTCAAACCAAGTGTAATAACATAAAACTGAAAGAAAATGGAACACCTCATATTGACAGAAACAAGTTTTTTCAGACTGATAGGCGGCAGTGCCTGCAATGATGAAATACAGGAGTCCTACAACGGATTCATATCGGAAGTGGTATCACTCTGCAGTAACATGTCGAACCCGGAAAACACATTCTTTGCCCTGAGCTTTGCAGAAACAGAACTTCAGTTCCATGATACGCTGCAGACTGAAAATACCGGGAACAACAGGAGCATCTATGTACGCAAGGCATTATCCTTTGTACGCAAGATGCTGGAATATATCGGTCAGATCCGCAGCGGACAGGTGCATACGCCACAGGTGGAACGTAGAAAAGAGAAAAAGAACAGCCAGCCCCTACAATGGACAGGCAATGCCATAGACCTTGTTGAAATCATATACGGCATCCATGAAATGGGATGCATCAACAATGGGGAAATCCCGCTGAAACAACTTGCTCCCATACTCTATTCTTTCTTCGGAGTTGAAACGAAGGACTGTTACAGATTCTATACCGACATCAAACGGAGAAAGACCATCAGCCACACGCATTTTCTGGAGCAGATGCAGGAACGCCTCAATGAAAGGATAAGGCGGGATGAGGAAGCGGAACTGAAAAGAAGATAGGATACACCAAATAATAATATAAGACAGAGGGGACAGGCAAACAATCTGCCCCGTCTGTCTTTTTATACATTATACAATATCATTTCTGCAAAAGGTGGCTCAGGTTCTCGTCACCCGCGATGCGCTCCAGCTCGTTGGCGACAATCTTTTTCACCTCTTCCTTGATGCGGTTGTAGTTTTCCTGCACCTTTTCCTGCATACAGTCATTGCCGTTCTCGTCGGTAAAATCTGTAATGACGGGAATAGGCCTGTAAGCCTTCGTTTCAGCCGCCACCTTCGCATTGTCCACGACAATCTCCGCATGGAAAATCTTCTGTTCGATACGTTCGTTGAAATTGTCGGACACCGAACCGACAAACATACCCTGCGTCAGGCCGGAAATCTTACTCGGCGGGATAAGGCTGTCCATCTGCGTGTTAATGGAGGTGGAGACGTCCTGCCGGTTAATGGATATGGACTGACGCTTCTGCAAGACTTTTCCGAACCTTTCCGAAAGCGTCTTGGCAGTTTCGCCCACCACCTGACCGGAGAAGATGTTGCCGACAGTGTTCATCACCACCTTCGCTTCCTTATCCCCATAGTCACGTACAAGCTGTGAGAAATCCTGAAATCCCAGACATACGGCGACCTTGTTGCTTCGTGCCGTGGCAATCAGGTTGTCCAGCCCCTTGAAATAGATGGTAGGCAGCTCGTCAATAATCACCGAAGACTTGAGCATACCCTTCTTGTTTATCAGCTTGACGATACGTGAGTTATACAAACCCAGTGCCGCACCGTAGATGTTCTGGCGGTCGGGATTGTTCCCGACACACAGGACTTTCGGCTCTTCAGGGTTGTTGATGTCG
>CASENM010000047.1 GCA_949289295.1 uncultured Bacteroides sp. | reverse complement strand
CAAACTTATATCTTGACTCCGGGACTGTCGCCGTCCAGGAATCTCCCATTATGCACCATAGAGACCCCTGCAGGTGTGTGGAGGCGGTTTCATGCCACACAATTGAAGATTTGCAGCTATTACGTTTTAGAGAAAAGATAATCGTTTTACTCCCCAACATGCCCTATAAAACAAAAAACGCATAAAAACAGAGGGTTTTCCAAAAAATGTATCAAAGAAATTTTCTGGAGAACTAGAAAAGCTATATATTTGCATTCCAAAAAATTAAGAACTAGGTATAACAATAATTATTAGCGAAATGACTAAAGCAGATATCGTAAACGAAATTGCCAAAAACACAGGTATAGACAAGGCAACAGTATTGACCACATTGGAGGCGTTCATGAAATCAATCAAAGATTCTTTGGCAAAAGATGAGAACGTGTATCTCCGCGGTTTCGGTAGTTTCATCGTAAAAAAGAGGGCGCAGAAAACTGCTCGCAACATTTCTAAGAATACAACTATCATTATACCGGAACACAATATTCCGGCATTCAAACCAGCAAAGACATTTACTCTTTCAGTAAAAAAATAATTAACATTAGTATTAACCCATAAAATTTAGAAGCTATGCCAAGCGGAAAGAAAAGAAAAAGACATAAAATGTCTACTCACAAGCGTAAAAAAAGACTGAGAAAGAACAGACATAAAAGTAAAAAATAATTGTTAGTCTGTCCGACTTCAATAAAGAACAAACTTGCAAAGTGCTTCCTAATAGTCTTTCAGGTTTGTTCTTTGTGTATGGTACCCACGCAGACCGCATCTGTGCCGCCAGAGCCTGCAAAAATCCGGCGGTATACGGCTTGCGTAACATTTTTATATTATTAACCCGATAAACCAAGTATCAAGTGACAAGCGAATTAGTAGTTGACGTACAGCCAAAAGAAATCTCCATCGCACTCATGGAAGACAAAAACCTGGTGGAGTTTCAGAAAGAAGAACGGAACCTTTCGTTTGCGGTAGGCGACATGTATCTGGGAAGAATAAAAAAACTGATGCCCGGACTCAACGCCTGCTTTGTGGACATAGGCTCCGGAAAAGACGCGTTTCTACACTACTTAGACTTGGGGCCACAATTCCATTCTTACCAGAAATATGTGAAACAGGTCATCAGTGACCGCAAAAAGCTGTTTCCGATATCCAAAGCAACCATACTGCCCGATATCGAAAAGGAAGGCGCCATATCAAACATTGTCAAACAGGGTCAGGAAATCATCGTACAGATTGTGAAAGAACCTATCTCGACCAAAGGTCCCCGGCTGACTTGCGAACTGTCATTTGCCGGACGCTATCTGGTTCTTATCCCATTCAACGACAAAGTGTCGGTGTCACAGAAAATAAAGTCGGGCGCAGAGCGTGCACGGCTCAAACAGCTTCTGCAAAGCATAAAGCCGAAAAACTTCGGAGTGATTGTACGCACTGTAGCCGAAGGAAAAAGAGTGGCAGAACTTGACTCCGAACTGAAATCCCTGCTGAAACATTGGGAAGAAACTATCACAAAGGTGCAGAAAGCCGCCAAACTTCCTGCGCTCGTATTTGAAGAAACAAGCCGTACTGTAGCCATGCTGCGTGACTTGTTCAACCCTTCATACGAAAACATTTTCGTGAATGACGAATCCGTATTCAACGAAGTAAGAAATTACGTGGAACACATCGCCCCGGAAAGAGTGGGCATTGTAAAACGTTACACGGGCAAACTTCCCATTTTCGACAATTTCGGCATTACCAAACAGATAAAGTCATCGTTCGGACGGACAGTCTCATTCAAAAGCGGCGCTTACCTGATTATCGAACATACGGAAGCACTCCACGTGGTTGACGTGAACAGCGGAAACCGCTCAAAATCGGCCAACGGACAAGAGGCCAATGCCATGGATGTGAACCTGGGAGCAGCCGACGAGCTGGCGAGACAGCTCAGACTTAGGGATATGGGAGGAATCATCGTCGTTGACTTCATTGATATGGGACTGGCCGAGAACCGCCAGAAACTATACGAACGGATGTGTCAGAACATGCAGAAAGACCGGGCAAAGCACAATATTCTTCCACTCAGCAAATTCGGACTGATGCAGATTACACGCCAGCGCGTACGCCCGTCAATTGACGTGACTACGGACGAAGATTGCCCCACCTGTTTCGGAAAAGGAAAAATAAAACCGTCCATCCTGTTTACCGATTCACTGGAAAACAAGATAGACTATATGGTCAACAAGTTGGGAGTGAAGAAATTTACTTTACACATACACCCGTATGTGGCAGCTTATGTGAATCAGGGAATCGTTTCCTTAAAACGGAAATGGCAGATGAAATACGGACTCGGTATCAAAGTCATACCCGACCAAAGTCTGTCGTTCCTGCAATACAAGTTCTTTGACTCGCACGGACAAGAACTGGACATGAAGGAAGAGTCTGAAATGAAATAATCATCACAGACAACCTGGTTGCAAAAAGAGATGCTTATCTTTGCAGAAATGATAAGCATCTCTTTTTTTTCATGAAAACGGAAGACTATTCACCTATACTGGAAGGAGCGGGTATCCGCCCGACCTCCACACGCCTGCTCATCTATGAGGCTATCAGCCGCATGAGCGACACATTCAGTCTGACATCGCTTGAAGACGAACTTCAAAGCGTGGACAAGTCGGTCATATTCCGCACGCTCACACTGTTCCACGAACGCCGTCTTATCCACGGTGTAGACGACGGAAGCGGATTGCACAAATTCTGTCTCTGCCACAACCACGGACATTGCAGCCAGGAAGAAGCACACTGCCATTTTTATTGTGAGAGCTGTCAGAAGACCTATTGCCTGAACGAGGACTCCATCCCTCCTATAGATATTCCGGAAGGATTCATCGCCCATACAGTAAACTATATCGTGAAAGGCATCTGCGCAGAATGCGCAAAAAAGAGAGGCTGAATCAAAGGACACTCTCCCTTGATACAGCCTCAAAAATTCCAGGAACCGGCATTATTCTGCCGCCGAATCCATCATTCAGCTTCCTTCACTTCTTCCTGCGCTTCCACAAACTCCGTCTCGCCGTTTGCTACCAGCAGGTTATACCACTGCACCAGTTTCTTGATATCACTGGTATGCACACGGTCGCGGTCATAATTCGGAAGCACTTCAGCCATGAAAGCGTGAAGTTCTGCGGCCGACGCTTTTTTATAGTCGAAAGCAGATACCGCACCATTCTCTTTTTTCTTGATGGCTTCGAGCACTTCACCCAACGGCATCTCGTCGCTGTCGGTATACATCGCAATATCACCCAAAGAAATCACCTTGTCGCTTCCATGCACAGGCATTCTCTTTCTCTCTGCACTGACAGACTCTACAATCAGCATATTTTTTGCCTGTGAAACCAACTTATACAAACCGGGCTTACCGGAAATTGCCAAAATAGTCTTCAACATATCTGTTCTATTATATTACTATGAATAAATTATTTTTTCAGAGGACAAAAATACAACGCCTCTGCGACATACACAAACTATGCAAGCTCTTTTCTGCCCACCAAAACCTCAAGAAGTGAATCAAGTTGCGGACCAAGGGAAGATATACCGTCATTCATTACGACAAAGTCAGCCTTCTTGCTTTTTTCCTCATCATCTTCCTGCATATTCATCCGGGCTTTCACCTGTACTTCTGTCACTCCGTCACGGTCCATGACCCGCTTCATACGCACATCTGCGGGGGCATATACCATCAACACCTTGTCGACCGCACAGTCAAAACCAGACTCGAACAAAATGGCACTCTCCATACCGACCAGCAAATGTCCCTCACGTTCGCGGCATGCAGCCCAATGTCTGAAATCATCCAACACCTTAGGGTGGATAATGGCATTGATTTTACGGGCATTCTCTTCACATGCAAAAAGATAGGAAGCCAATACCGGCTTGTTGAGACTCCCGTCGGCAGCATAAACCCGGGGACCCAGCAGCTCCGTCAGCTGACGTTTGACAGAAGGATGGACAACCGTGATAAGTTTTGCGCGGCTATCTGTGTCATACAGCGGCATCCCTCTCTCCTCCAACAGACGCGAAACATACGACTTTCCGCTGCCTATCCCCCCGGTTATTCCCAATTTAATCATCTATCGAGTCTGATTTAATTTCTTCCGGAAGCTGTTCAATCAGATAATCCACCGAAGTGGGGTTCACACGGATATGACTGACATATTCAGGAGACTTCTTGACGCTCAGCGAGATTTTCTCCGAATTGCACATAATCAAATCTTCATAGGATATTCCGATAAAGAAATCGTCTGCTGAAACCGTCTTGAAATCCTTCAGTCCGACCTGGAATGTCACCTGAACTTTTGAAGGAAATGTCCTCAGCACCTTCCCCGGAGGAAAATTAAGTCCTACAATCGGTATCTCAATGGTCTTTTCGGAATACATGTCGGTACATACGGTAACGTCAGTAGCCGCCGGCACAAATTTCACTCCCCGAAGTTTTTGCAGCTGCACATGACGGACAGACGTATCGGTCAGATTTTCCATCACGAACGGAGAAGTATAAGCGACAGTAAGCGAACCCAGCAAATCTTTCGGAGCATATACTGTCACCGAATCTGGCGACAGACGGGTCTCACTCACATAATATTGCCGGCCGGCTGTTATGGTAGCATTGATGGCTACAGGGACTTTTTTCGCCTCTCCCTGCGAATAGATAAACTCAAGTGTATCAGGACGGACAGCCACGAGACGGGTGGAATTGTTAAGTTGTGAAGTGATTTTTCGGGCCACTTCCGAAACAGGAATCTGCACATGCCCGCCTTTATCCTTATAATCTTCAAAACTGAATGTTATCGGAAAAAATGTACGGCCGAGCATATAGTTCAACAAGACGGTTCCGCGATCTTCCACCTTCACCCGAATCTCATCAGGAATTTCCGAAGTCATGACCACTTCTTCCGGCACATCCTTCAAACGCACCGGAATCTTGAACACAGCTTGATACTTGTCGTTCATTGTCTGCAGAAACCAGAAACAAGTTGACACGAACACGAAAAACAAAAAAATCAGAAACTCCCTGCATTTGGAACTGAGCAGGAAGTTTCTGATACGTCTGTAACTTATAAGATAATATCTCTTTATGTCCCTTCTGTCGAACATGGTTGTCCGCTCCAATTATTTTCCAGCCTGAGACTGTGCATCAGGGTAAATGGAATTCTTGTCAATCTTAATCTTTACGCTTGGAGCTATTTCCAGAATCACGGCATTGTCTTCCAATTCCTTGATTTTACCATAAATACCTCCTGCAGTAATTACAGACTGGCCAACTTCAAGACCTTTACGGAATTTCTGGATTTCTTTCTGTTTCTTGTTCTGCGGACGAATCATGAAAAAATACATGATGACAAAGATAGCCACCATCATGATAAGGAAAGAATAGTCGGCTCCACCGGCCTGAGTCTGCAAAATTACAGTTAACAAATTCATACTTTGTTTTGATTTAGATTTTTAATTAATACTTGTTTCTGACAAATATATCATTTTTTTGTCAGCTTGTTGTCCTTTTTCAATTGATTAACTATTCCATCAAGCGTTCCGTTGATGAAGGCCCCACTTTTGGGAGTGCTGTATAACTTGGCTATCTCCACATACTCGTTCAGCGAAACACTGATAGGAATATTCGGGAAACTCAAGATTTCAGCCAGCGCAATCTGCATGATTACCGCATCCATCACAGCCACACGATTAAAGTCCCAGTTCCGCGTGTTCGAACTGATAAGATGACGATAATAGTCCGCATTCAGGATGGAACGGCGGAACAGGCGGCGGGCAAAATCCTGGTCTTCCTCGTCCTTGAACTCAGGAAGAAGCGGCTGGTTTTCTCCGTTGGCCGGGTCAAACCGCTTGATGGTTTTCAACACGAACGTGTCCACAATTTCCTTGTCATCGTTCCAATACAGACTCTGGTCTTCCAACACATCGTCAAGCTCCTTGTTGTTGAAGATAATCCGCTTATATATTTTCCTCCACAACTCGCGGTCTTCACTGTAGGAAGAAGTCTCGCTCTCCATGTATTCCTTATACATATCGCTCTGCATGATGCGTTCGCAAAGATTCTTGATGAAATCTGTTTCATTCTCCCAAGTCTTCTTTTGCGAATCCACAAAACTGTTCAGTTGCCTGTTCGCTTCCAGCTGGGCAATAAAACGGTTTTCTACGAACTTCATGTTAGGAGACAAATCTTCTTCGGTCGGAGCCAGCTTATGCTTGGCCGCATCGATACGCTTGGCTGCATAACGTGTCACTTCAACCATTAAAAGCAAGAGATAGTTGTACAAATCATACGCTTTAGACAGGCTGAAGAACAACTCCTTTTCTGCCGTATCCAAATTTTTACCACCATTCTGATAATACGCGTAGATTATCTGAACTATCTTAAGACGGATAAGAACTCTATTAATCATACTTTTCTGTAAATAAATATAATTTAGGCCTGCAAAGGTAATTAAAATTCTCATACAAACACCACCCACCGCCATATTTTTTCTTTTTTTTAGAGATTCGTATTTTTTATCCTACAGATTCTTTGCTCTTTGCAAAAAAATAGTCAATTTTGAAGCCTGTTTTATAAGTAATGTAAACTATGGAAGAACTGAGAAAGAAAACTACATTTAGCGAAGCAGACAAAGAAATCTTTTTCTCAAAAGCAATCAAGGCAGGAAAACGCATCTACTATTTTGATGTGAAGAAAAGCAAGAAAGACGAAATGTTCCTGGCCATTACAGAGAGCAAAAAAATTGTATCGGGAGAAGGCAGCACTCCGCAGGTCAACTTCGAAAAGCATAAAATTTTCCTATATAAGGAGGATTTTGAGAAATTCATGAACGGCCTCAAGGAAGCAATCGGATACATCGAGCAAGAGCAGGGACCGATTGCAGGCGAAACCCACATCGGCGACACGAAAGTGCTCAGCAAAAGCGCGCTGCCCGCCGATCCGAATGAAATCAAAATAGACATCGATTTCTAATTTAAGGAACAAAACATTTGGGAGATATAAAAAAAACGGCTACCTTTGCACCGCTTTTTGGAAATCTACAGGTAGCATATTGCACTGTGTGATGGCGAATTAAGCAAGTCAAACTTAATTTAGAGTAACACAAAAAATTTAAAGACATGAAATCAATTGAAGTAAAAGGTTCTCTGAGAACAGAAACAGGAAAGAAGGCAACAAACGCATTGCGCAAGAACGACGAAGTGCCCTGCGTATTGTACGGAGCAAAGAAAGACGAAAACGGCAACACTGCTACCACTCACTTCGCAGTTCCTAACGGAAACCTCCGCAAGCTGGTGTACACTCCGCATATCTATGTGGTAGACTTGAACATCGACGGAAATGTAAAGAACGCCATAATGAAAGAAATCCAGTTCCACCCTGTAACAGACAAAATCCTCCACATCGACTTCTATGAAATCGATGAAAACAATCCGATTGTAATGGAAGTGCCTGTTCAGCTGGAAGGTCTGGCAGAAGGTGTCAAGGCCGGTGGTAAACTGGCATTGCAGATCCGCAAGCTGAAAGTGAAAGCACTGTACAACGTAATTCCGGAGCGTCTGGTCATCAACGTAACTAACTTGGGACTGGGCAAGAGCATCAAGGTAGGCGACTTGAGCTATGAAGGTCTGGAACTGATGAATGCTAAAGACGCTGTGGTTTGCTCAGTTAAACTGACACGTGCCGCACGTGGTGCACAGGCAAATGCCGCAAAATAATTGAACGAAAGAATCCTTTTCAAATCTGATGAAATATTTGATTGCAGGACTGGGAAACATCGGTGAAGAATACCGGGGGACCCGTCACAACATAGGATTTATGGTATTGGACGCCTTGGCAAAGGCGTCCAATATTGTTTTTAGCGACAAACGTTACGGCGCGGTAACCAGCCTTTCACTCAAAGGCAGACAGCTGATTCTGCTCAAACCGTCTACTTACATGAATCTCAGCGGGAATGCGGTGAGATACTGGATGCAGCAGGAAAAAATCCCTCTGGAAAATCTGCTGGTTGTGGTAGACGATCTGGCTCTTCCGTTCGGTACCATCCGGCTGAAAGGGAAAGGAAGCGATGCCGGACATAACGGACTGAAGCATATCGCGGCTACGCTGGGCACACAGAACTATGCACGTCTCCGCTTCGGAATCGGAAATGATTTTCCAAGAGGCGGACAGATTGACTATGTACTCGGACATTTCGGTGAAGAGGACATGAGACTGATGCCGGAACGGCTGGAAACGGCAGGAGAGGTGGTCAAGACATTCTGCCTGGCAGGACTGAACAACGCGATGAACCAATTCAACAACAAATAAAACCGAAAAACGGTATGGCTGAAGCAAGAATAGACAAATGGATGTGGGCGGCCCGCATCTTCAAGACAAGAACCATAGCAGCGGAAGCATGCAAGAAAGGAAGGGTGGCCATCAACGGCGCACAAGCCAAACCGGCCCGGACCGTAAAGCCGGGCGATGTCGTGCAGGTGAGGAAACCGCCCGTCACCTACTCGTTCAAGGTGTTGCAAGCCATCGAAAAACGCGTGGGAGCCAAACTGGTACCGGAAATCATGGAGAATGTCACGACTCCGGACCAATACGAACTGCTTGAAATGAGCCGGATAAGCGGGTTCGTGAACAGGGCAAAAGGCACGGGAAGACCGACCAAAAAAGACCGCCGTGACCTGGATGAGTTTTTCGCTCCCGGATATACCGATGATTTCGACTTTGATTTTGACTTTGATGACGAGGAAGAGGAAGAAAATAAAGAATAGACTTCTCTCCTCCCATAAATCCAAACGTTTCGGCGTTCCGGTCAAAACGCCGAAGCGTTTGGGCTAAAACGCCGAAGCGTTTTTCTTCCAACCTGACAAACCGGACTGACCTCCGAAAGCATCCGGCGGCCCTGCTCAGTCTTCCTCATTCTCGTCTGTATCCGGTTTCAACGGTTCGTTGGCCGAAAACAACTTTTTCAGATTATCTTTCTCTCCTACTACCCACACGATATCTCCTCTGCCGAAAGGAAGATTCACATCCGGCTTGTGGAGCGATGTCTCCGACTTCAGCTCTACTCCCACCACCAGACAATGATATTTGTTGCGGATACCGCACTCAAGGATGGTACGCCCGAGGAAAGGAGAATCGGGCACAATAACAAACTGCTTCAGATGCATTTCGCGCTTCACAAAATCATCGTCCGAATAATAGTCGGACACCTCTTCCACCTGCGAAGCGAATGCCGAAAGCTGCTCGTCGGTACCGATTACCTGCAACGTATCGTCCGGAAAAATACGGCTGTCTCCACCGGGAATGTTCAGACGATGAGTACCGCGGATAATGGAAGCGACATGCACCCCATACTTTTTCCCCAGATCCAGCTCTTTCAGGGTCTTCCCTCCCCACAACGAATCGGCCGGAATATGGAAATCCGACAAATGGAGGTCACGGTCGAGCAAACGTCCCGCATACTCCGGCTGACGTTCGCCCAAATATGTCTTGCGGGCATCCTTCGAACGCAGATTCTGGACGAAAGTCCGCTCCAGGCCGATTGACTGCTTTTTCAGGAAACGGGAAAAAATCATGCCCAACACAACCACCAGAGAAATGCCGACCACCAAAGCCGTAGAAGCCTGGAACAAATGTTCGACTATATAGACAATGAAACCGATTCCGAGAATGATGCGAAGCAATATGACTGAAATCAACGGAGCATGATTGTAACGGCTGTCGGCCCACAATGCCTTGAACTCGGCCGAATGATTCTTCTTCATGATCATCGCACGCAGGAAAGGAGCAATCAGGGCTATCGTAACCACCGCTTCAAGCACATTGCCCCAGAAATCGCCCAGCGCAGAAACAAGGACAGGACGGAAGAAATTGAACGACAGCACCATGACCGCCACAGACAACACCGAATAGACCAATACAATCCGCAGTACGGCGGTCAGAAACTTACGCCAGTTGTTCTGAAGGTTCACGGTGGTCGTGCCGGCAGAATAACGCTGGAGAAGCTCCTTCCAGAACCGGGGAAGACGGGCATCTATCATCCGATAGGCCGGACCGGACAAACGGATCATGTAAGGAGTGAAAAATGTGGTTATCACCGAAACGGCCACCACTATCGGATAAAGAAAATGGCTGGTCACGTTCAGACTTACACCCAACGACGCGATGATGAAAGCAAACTCTCCGATCTGTGTCAGACTGAAACCACACTGCACGGCAATCTTCAACGGTTGGCCGGAAAGCAAGACTCCGCATGTGCCGAACACGGTCTGCCCCAACAGAATCGCCAGAACAATCACCACAATGGGAACGATATACTCGACAATCATTGCCGGGTCGACCATCATGCCTACCGACACGAAGAAGATGGCACCGAACAAGTCTTTTACCGGTGCCACCAGATGCTCGATATGCTCCGAGTCAACGGTTTCGGAAAGAATGGACCCCATCACAAACGCCCCGAAAGCCGGAGAGAAACCGACTTTTGCAGCCAGCACCACCATTCCGAAACACAACGCCAACGACACGATAAGAAGAGTCTCGTTGCTCATCAGCCTGCGCACACGGCGCAAGAATATCGGAATCAGATAAATGCCCACCACAAACCACAATATCAGGAAGAAAGCCAGCTTGACAATGCTATAGGCCATCTCTCCGCCCTCGAAATTCTTGCTTACGGCCAATGTGCTCAGCATCACCATCAGCACAATGGCAAGTATGTCTTCAAGCACCAGTATGCTCAACACGATGCCGGCAAAACGCTGCTGCCGCAAACCCATATCATCGAATGCCTTGAATATGATGGTGGTGGAAGACATGGCCAGCATACCGCCCAAGAAAAGACAATCCATGTGCTTCCATCCGAACATCCACCCCACAAACATCCCGATCAGTATCATGCAGAAAATGATGCTGCAGGCCGCTATCACCGCCGACGAACCTGCCTTGAGCATCTTCTTGAAACTGAAATCCAGGCCAAGGGCGAACAGCAGGAAGATAACGCCTATTTCAGACCATACCTGCATGCTGGCCTCATCTGTCACAGACGGAGTGAACTGGAAATGAGGGCTGCAAAGGAAACCGGCTACAATATACCCGAGCACTAACGGTTGCTTCAACTTCTTGAATATAAGAGTGATTATTCCGGCACAAATCAATATCAAAGCCAGATCACTGATCAACGGAGCTAAATGAGACATAAATACGTGTTTTTCTTTATTTCCGACATTAATTTCAGGCAAAAGTAATCAATTCCTCCCAATGGCATGACAAAAATTCCATATTTTTCGCCAGGAAAAAGAAACAAGCTGCACGAATGAAGATTACGGCATGAAAAAGACACATCACGTGCAGAATATTACGGACAAAAAAACAGAGACGTGCCGTGCATCCGCACTGACACGTCTCCATACAATCTTTTTCCTCTGAATATTATCCTGAACGCTTCTTATTCCGCCTGAGACAAGTCGACCGCATAGTTGGCACGTTTTCCTGACGGATAGACACCGGTCATGAACAATACCTGGTCGGGCGACTGTGAAGCAGCTTTCATCACGTCTTCCAAATCCTCAACCGTACGGAGCTGCTGGCCGTTAGCCTTCAGGATGATAAAACCCTTGCGGATTCCGCTTTCCTTCATGCGTCCGTCGGTCACTCCAGTCACCTGCACGCCATAACCCAGATTCAGCTGACGTTTCAATTCATCGGGCACAGCACGGAACGCCGCTCCCAGAATCTGCATGTCTGCCTTCTTCACAACCTTTGTATTGCCCTGCGCATTTTTCAGCGTAATGGTAAACTCCTTGTCCTCCTTGTCTCTGAACACTTTCACCTTCACTTTGTCGCCCGGACGCTTCTTGGCCAGCATACCCTGCAGACTAGCCATCGTCTCAACCTTCTCACCGTCCAACGCGATGATGACATCATTCTCTTTCAAGATACCGGCAGCCGAACCTTCATCGGTCACTTCCTTTACCTGCACGCCATATCCGATACCCAGCTCTTTCTGTTCCTTGCGGATTTCTTCCGGATAATTTTCCTTACCCATATCCATTCCGCCAATTCCCAGCAACGCACGCTGGACCGTTCCATACTGCTTCAGGTCGGTCACCACTTTCGTCATGATGCTGGTAGGAATGGCAAAACCGTAACCTGAATATGCACCGGTAGGTGAATACAGCATGGCATTGATACCCACCAGTTCGCCGCGGGCATTTACCAGCGCACCTCCACTATTACCCTGATTGATGGCAGCATCCGTCTGGATGAATGATTCCACCTGGTTGGCACCCAGTCCGCGCGCCTTCGCACTCACCACACCCGCAGTTACCGTCGACCCCAGATTGAACGGATTTCCTACGGCAAGCACCCACTCGCCCACTTTCAGATTATCCGAATTTCCGACCGGAATGGCAGGAAAGTCATCACCCTCAATCTTAACCAAAGCCAAATCAGTTGTAGGGTCAGTACCAATCACACGCCCTTTCATTTCACGCCCGTCATGCAGCTTCACATTAATCTCGTCTGCACCGTCAATCACATGATTGTTCGTCACAACATAGCCGTCTTTCGATATGATTACTCCCGAACCGAATCCTCTCTGCTCCGGAGTCTGAATCTGGCGCTGACGTCCCCGTCCGTCACCGAAAAAGAAATCAAAGAAATCCGGCTGCGTCTGCACCACTTGAGTCTTGCTGCGCTGCACTGCCATAATATGCACGACTGAATTCAAAGAGCTTTCCGCAGCTTTGGTCAAATCTACCGGCTGCATGGTAGAAGCATCCAACGCAGCCGTACGCATCGGCACCGCCGCATTGAAAGCCTCATAGAAAGAGGTGTTGGCCGATGCATTCTTCTGCATCACTGTATAGGCAGTCACTCCAGCCACTCCCGCGCTTACGGCTACGACAGCCGCTGCTCCTATCGCAAATTTAGTTACTGTTTTCATACTTTAATTCTGTTTAAAATGTTAATTCATATTCTATTTTAACTTTTCATGTGCTAAAGTAGAACAAAATCCATACGGTTGTACTCTCTGTCACTTCTTTTTTCTGTCTTTTAACAGAGCCCACGAGGTACTTAACCGCAGTTAACGGGCTTTTCTGCCAAATTTACATTCATTATCAGTCAAATTTTCCGATGAATGACAAACTAACATTTTCCCGGAAACATGTCATCTGACATTTTTTGTTATTCCCCAAATCCAGTTCAAATTTTGCCCAGACTTGTTTTGAGATATGTGCAAGCCTTGCCCAGAACCAACGGCCAAATATCCATGAATGACTGTACAGCCAAATCATTTCTATTTTTATCGTCCGATTTCCGATAAAAACATCTGATATTTCAGTTTATTTTCCTACCTTTGCCCCTATGAGAAGCAGTCGGCCGGTCTGTCGCTGATACACTTTTGTATATAAGAGGAAAGTCCGGGCAACACAGAGCATCCTACTTCCTAACAGAAAGCTGCCTGCGAGGGTAGAGCCATGTAGAAGAAAACAACCGCCTCCTGACCGGGAGGTAAGGGTGAGAAGGTGGGGTAAGAGCCCACCAGCCGTGCAGTGATGTACGGGCTGTACATCTTAGGAGTTGTAAGGTCATGTAAACCGGCATTAACGAGGGTTGCTCGCCCCACGTCGGAGGGTAGACCGCTAGAGCCTGCCGGTGACGGCAGGTGTAGATAAATGACAGACAGCCCTGCTTGCAGGGCGACAGAACCCGGCTTATAGGTCGTCTGCTTCTCTTTTTTACAAAAAGTCTTTTTGTCCCTTTAAACCATGCCAACGATGAAAATGAATATAAACGACATCTGGAAATTCCTGACTTATGACATCTGGCGCATCACAGAAAATGAAGTGACAAAAACCACTTATGCACTTTACAACATCATCAAAACAGTTTATATCTGCATCACACGCTTTACGAAAGACCGTCTCATAAACAAAGCCTCAGCTCTGACCTACAGCACCCTGCTGGCTATTGTGCCCATTCTGGCAGTCCTGTTCGCCATAGCCCGTGGATTCGGCTTCGACAATGTGATGGAAGAACAGATCAGAAGCAATTTCGGCGGAAGCCCTGAAGCGGCGGAAGCCATCCTTTCATTCGCTCAGTCTTATTTGTCGCAAACCAAGAGCGGAGTATTCCTTGGCTTCGGTCTCGTCATGCTGTTCTGGACCGTCATCAATCTGGTCATGGAAATCGAAATCACGTTCAACCGTATCTGGGAAGTAAAGCAACAGCGTTCTGTCTACCGCCAGATAACTGATTTCTTTTCAATGATTCTGCTGGCGCCTATTCTGATAGTTGTTTCGGCCGGTCTTTCCATCTTTACGACAACGACATTAAAAGAAATGGAAGATTTCGCATTGTTGGCTCCTATCCTCCAATTCCTTATCCGACTGGTGCCATACGCATTCACATGGCTGATGTTCACAGGATTGTATGTATTCATGCCTAATACAAAAGTAAAGTTCAAACATGCTTTCATTGCAGGAGTCATTGCCGGAACCGCTTTCCAGGCATTCCAGTTCCTCTACATCAACAGTCAGCTCTGGGTTTCGAAGTATAATGCTATTTATGGCAGTTTCGCAGCCCTTCCCCTGTTCCTGCTATGGCTTCACATTTCATGGACTATCTGCCTGTTCGGAGCGGAACTTACGTATGCCGGACAAAACATTAAAAGCTTCAATTTTGAACAAGACTCACGGAATATCAGCCTCCGTTATAGGGATTTCATCGTGGTGCTGGTCATGTCGCTCATCACCAAACGCTTCGAGAAGAATAAGCCACCATATACGGCCACACAACTTTCTGAAGAAAACCAGATACCATTGCGGCTGACACGCAAGATTCTCTATCTGCTCCAGGAAATCAACGTGATACATGAAGTGGCAAACGATAAAAAAAGTGAAGAAGTGGCCTATCAGCCTTCAATGGACATCAATCAGCTGAGTGTGGGACTTGTGCTCAACAAACTATATACGAAAGGCTCAGAAGATTTCAAAATAGACAAAGACAAAGAGTTCAACAATGAATGGAAAGTTCTGATGGAGTCAAGAAATGAGTACTATGCAAAAACTTGCAAAGTACTGCTGAAGGACCTGTAGCCTACACACGGTATACAAACGTTCCACAATACTACCTAAAGCTTTCATCTACAACATTTGCATTTATTCATCTTGATTATACCCTGAAATGTAACATTAAGCGTGCCATTCAGATAATCCTTTTTCCGAAGCTTCACGCCTCTTTCTTATCTGACTGACACGCTTCATACGCTTCTGCCGACAGCTACAATGCACAACATCCAGACATCATTTTGCCAATTGCATCATCCGGCTCAAATACTTACCGATAATGTCAAATTCTATATTGACTACACTTCCGACCTTCAGTGTATGGAAGTTCGTGTGCTCGTAAGTATAAGGAATGATAGCAACCTGGAACATGTCCTCTGTCGGGTTACAAACAGTCAGACTCACGCCATTTACCGTCACCGAACCTTTATCCACCGTAAAATAACCACGCTTCGCCATCTCCTTATCAAACTTATACCGGAAAGTGTAATACCAGCTTCCTTCCGCATCATCGACAGCGACACAGGTGGCAGTCTGATCCACATGTCCCTGCACGATGTGCCCGTCCAGACGTCCGTTCATCATCATGCTACGTTCCACGTTCACCTTATCTCCCACCTTCAGCAATCCAATATTTGAACGTTCGATGGTTTCCTTCATGGCAGTCACCGTATAGGTACCATCTTGAATGCTTACCACCGTCAAACACACTCCGTTGTGCGACACACTCTGGTCAATCTTCAACTCGTCCACAAACGAACATTTTAAAGTAAGGTGAAGATTCTCCTGTTCTTTCACAATCTTTACCACCTCGGCATATTCTTCTACTATTCCTGAGAACATAATATATCTTTTTTGGCTATGAATTTATACAATGAATCACTATCGGCTACACAGATTTCCATATTCAGAAGACATCAATCAATAACGATTTCCATGAATAACACGAACAATCTGTCTCACCCATAGTGGAGATTCACATATGAAGCATTGTTATTTATTAGGAATCTGTTTACTCCAAACCGTTTCTCCGTCAGAAGCAACAACAGATATGACTCCCCCCGCATAATCATCAATATAGGTATTTCCTTTCACCAACATATCTTCCGCCATGTGAATGGCCTTTTCCGGAGTGCGGATAAAAAAACCTTTATTGTCGCTCAAATGTCCGTCTGAAAAATAAATGTCATAAGTTTTCATAACTTTTCATCTTCTAAAATTGCAGGCGCAAATATATAATTCACTCCCATCAACACAAAACAAAAAGAGAAAAATTCAAGGCAAAAACATAAAAAAAAGAAATCAGACAACTGACTTCTTCACTTCCGACACGAGCGGAAAACGAGACTCGAACTCGCGACCCTAACCTTGGCAAGGTTATGCTCTACCAACTGAGCTATTTCCGCAACCCGTCTAATTAATATAGTTCTTGAGCGGAAAACGAGACTCGAACTCGCGACCCCAACCTTGGCAAGGTTGTGCTCTACCAACTGAGCTATTTCCGCAATTTCTCGTGAAGGAAATGAGACTCGAACTCACACGACATAAATTGTCACTACCCCCTCAAAGTAGCGCGTCTACCAATTCCGCCATTCCTCCAATACTAAGTGCCCAGAACAGGACTCGAACCTGCATGCCTCTCGACACACGCACCTGAAACGTGCGCGTCTACCATTCCGCCACCTGGGCATTAGCGCAACACTCTGTTTGCTTGAGCGGAAAACGAGACTCGAACTCGCGACCCCAACCTTGGCAAGGTTGTGCTCTACCAACTGAGCTATTTCCGCAACCTGTCTTTGCTATTTTCAAAACATCTGTTTCTCAATTGCGAGTGCAAAGGTAGTGTTTTTTCTGAAACCGCCAAAACATCCAGCCATTTTTTTCAGCAAACAGATGCATTTTGTATATAAACAGGCTTCAAAAGTGTTCAAGAGCGTATTTTCAGCACATCCGGTCACGATAGTCTTCATAGCAAAAAGTGCGGTACACCTCCAAATGACCGTCCGTATGGAGCAATGCAACCGAAGGATGGTGAATGCCGTTGAACATGTTTGTCTTTACCATCGTATAGTGAATCATATCTTCAAAAAGAATACGCTCGCCCACTTGAAGTTCATGGTCAAACTTCCAACTTCCCATATAGTCACCGCTCAAGCAACTGTTTCCTCCCAAACGATAAATATGTTCTCCGGCACGGGCATCTTTCACTGCATCTGCCGGCAATGATTCGGCACCACGAACATACGGCTGATAAGGCATTTCCAGACAATCAGGCATATGACAAGTAAAGCTGACATCCAGAATAGCCGTACGGATGCCACGGTTTTCTACCACATCCACCACTGACGCAACCAGCGGACCTGTTTGCCAGGCAAATGCTGAACCCGGTTCCAATATAACCTGCAGATGAGGGTAACGTTCTCTCAGTCCTTTCAGCAAACTTATAAGATGGTCCACATCATAATCTTTACGGGTCATCAGATGACCGCCACCCAGATTCAGCCATTTCAGTTGCGGAAACCAGCGGCTGAACTTGTCTTCAATATGCTTTAACGTTCGCTCCAACTCGTATGAACTCGACTCGCAATGGCAATGGCAGTGAAACCCTTCTATACCATCGGGAAGTGTATCCGGAAGCAGGTCGGACGTTACACCGAACCGGGTACCCGGCGCACAAGGATTATACAGCTCCACCTCCACTTCGGAATATTCAGGATTCACACGGATTCCGCATGAAACAGGATTTGTGCCGGTTTTCACCATTGGGTAGAAACGCTTGTACTGAGAAAGCGAATTGAATGTGATATGACTGCAATATTTCAGGAAAGCAGGAAAATTGTGCGCTGTATACGCGGGAGAATAGGCATGAGCTTTATTCCCGAATTCCTCGAATGCAAGACGCGCCTCATATTCCGAACTGGCTGTCGTGGAATGAATGTATTCGCGGAAAATCGGGAAAGATTTCCACATTGCAAAAGCTTTGAATGCCAGAATTATTTCTACTTCGGCCGTATCGGCCACATGCTTGATCAGACTCAGGTTTTTCCTGAGCAGTTCTTCTTCCATCACATAACAGGGAGAAGGTATCTGAGTTAAATCTATCATAATCCAACAGGAATTTGGCGAAGCAGGGCTTCGCACGTATTATAGTTAAGCACCAAAAAAGGTAAAGCCCGATTCCATTGGCTGACAAGCCATCATCTTACTTTAAAACGGGCGTATTTCAACAACAGTTGCTTGACACCGGCATTTTCAAAACGTACAGTGGCTTTACAATTGTCGCCCGCACCCTCTATTTTCTCTATCACTCCACAGCCGAAACGCTCATGTTCAATCCGCTGTCCTTCCGACACTCCGAAAGGGTTGCCTGCCATACTGCTCCCTTCCGATGCAGAATGGACAATCTTACGCAACGTACGCGGAGGCACAAAACGGTGAGGTTCCTGGGGAATCTCTCCTCCGTCAAACATAGAAGCCCCGTCTTGCCTGTCATAGGGTGAACGGTCGCTGTCGCGCGAGCAAACGGGCCGGCTCTTCATCTGGCGAAGCTCTTCGCCCACCGAGGCCCTGAAACGAGTGGCTCCCATATCAACTTGACGGGCCAGCTGTTCGTCGGGAGGCATTACCAGAAATCTGACGTCAATGTCCCGCAAGAAACGGCTGGGATTGCTGAACTCCATCTTGCCGTACCGGAAACGGCTTTTTGCATACGACAAATAACAATGAGACTCTGCACGAGTAATGGCCACATAAAACAGCCGCCGTTCTTCTTCCAAAGCCCGGGGCGAATCGGCTGAAATGCCCGGGAACAAGCCTTCCTCCATTCCGACCACAAACACATTCGCAAACTCCAGTCCTTTGGCAGAATGAATGGTCATCAACGTCACTTTCGATGTTGCGTCATCCTTGTCATTGTCCTGGTCGGTCAAGAGGGAAACCTCCGAAAGGAAATCCGAAAGCCGGACAGCGGTATTCCCTTCTTCCTCACGGTCTGCACAGAAATCATGGATACCGCTCACCAGTTCCTCGATATTTTCTTGCCTGCTCAGATTCTCGGGAGTCCTGTCCTGATAGATATCATTGATGATACCTGAACGGCGCACAATATCCTGGCCCAGCGAATAAGCATCCTTTTCTGATGCCTCCTTCACAAAATCAGCTATCAAATCCCGGAAAGCCTGAAGTTTGGCCATCGTTCCTTTGGTCAACGACAGTCCGAACGTCAACGGCTCGTTCAATACTGTCCATAGACTGGCATGGCCACGAGCGGCGGCCTCTGCCAATTTCGACAAAGTGGTATTGCCGATACCCCGTGCCGGATAATTTATGACACGCTTGAAAGCTTCTTCATCGTGAGGATTCACTGCCAGCCGGAAATAAGCGATTACATCCTTGATCTCTTTCCTCTGATAAAAGGACAAACCTCCATACACCTGGTAAGGAATGCTCCGCTTGCGCAACGCTTCTTCAAAAATGCGGCTCTGGGCATTTGTACGATAAAGTACCGCGCAGTCATGATAGCCATACCCGGAGCGGCGATGGAGCTCGGCTATTTTGTTGGCCACAATTTCTCCTTCTTCCACATCACTGTAGGCGCACATCAGCGGAATCGGCTCTCCCTTGTCATTCTTTGAATATACTTCTTTGCGGATTTGTTCCCGGTTCTTCTCGATAAGACTGTTCGCCGCATTCACGATGGTCTGTGTCGAGCGATAGTTCTGCTCCAATTTAAACAGACGGGCATCCTTATACTGACGGGTAAATTTCAGAATGTTGTCGATGTTCGCGCCACGGAATGAATAAATGCTCTGTGCGTCATCGCCCACCACACAAATATGCGGATGTTTTCCCGTCAGCTGCAGCACAATGCTGTGCTGGGCAAAATTCGTGTCCTGATACTCGTCGACCAGCACATAGCGGAAACGGTCCGCATAGACATCGAGTATCTGCGGATTATCCTTGAAAAGCCGGAAAGTGTAAACCAGCAAGTCATCAAAATCCATCGCATCGCTTTGGCGGCACCGTTCACAATAACGCAGATAGATATCGGCCATCATCGGAATCTTGGCAGCCTTGTCGGCTTCACGCATCTCGCCGCTTGCCGCATACGCCTGCGGGGATACCAGATGATTCTTCGCATTGCTGATACGGCTTTGAAGCATACCCGGCTTGTAAACCTTATCGTCCAGTTGCAATTCTTTGACAAGGGTCTTTATCAGACTCTTCGAATCGGACGAATCATAGATAGTGAAATTCGGCGTGAAGCCGATTGACGAAGCTTCCTTGCGGAGAATGCGGGAAAATATGGAATGGAAGGTCCCCATCCATAAATAACGTGCCCTGTCGATACCGACTTGCCGGGCGATACGCTCTTTCATTTCACGCGCCGCCTTGTTGGTAAACGTCAGTGCAAGAATAGACCACGGTTCGTAACCGTGGTCCAGTAAATAAGCAATCTTATAAGTCAGCACGCGCGTCTTGCCCGAACCGGCACCTGCTATTACCAGCATAGGCCCGTCGTTATACAGCACCGCCTCACGCTGGCTGTCGTTCAGTTCATCCAAATAGTCTGCCGTCATAAATCAATTCTTAAAGCTATGTATCGGAGCCGGGATGCGCCCTCCGCGGTTCACGAAAGCTTCACAATTGAAACGGTTCACCGGCATTACCGGCGCATAGCCCAGCAGTCCGCCGAACTCCACGGTATCTCCGACATTCTTTCCGATTACCGGAATGATGCGTACGGCCGTTGTTTTCTGATTTATCATACCGATGGCAGATTCGTCTGCAATGATGCCCGAGATGGTTGCCGCCGAAGTGTCTCCCGGAATGGCAATCATGTCAAGCCCTACAGAGCAGACACACGTCATGGCTTCCAGTTTCTCAAGGGTCAAGGCGCCGGCTTCCACTGCATCAATCATACCCTGGTCTTCACTTACAGGTATGAACGCGCCACTCAGTCCGCCCACGTATGACGATGCCATCACTCCGCCCTTCTTCACCTGGTCGTTCAGCAGGGCCAACGCGGCTGTCGTGCCCGGAGCACCCGGATGTTCCAGACCGATTTCCTGCAAGATTTCGGCGACACTGTCACCGATGGCCGGAGTAGGAGCCAACGACAGGTCTATGATTCCGAACGGTACACCCAGACGGCGTGAAGCCTCCTGTGCCACAAGCTGTCCTACGCGTGTAATCTTGAACGCCGTGCGCTTGATGGTCTCACACAGCACCTCAAAGTTTGCGCCGTGAATCTGCTCCAATGCATACTTCACTACGCCCGGACCGCTTACGCCCACATTGATGATTGCATCGGCTTCCGACACTCCGTGGAACGCACCGGCCATAAACGGATTGTCATCCGGCGCATTGCAAAGCACCACCAGCTTGGCACAGCCCAACGAATCTTTCTCCTTGGTCATTTCGGCCGTTTCCTTGACGATTTCCCCCATCAGCTTCACCGCGTCCATATTGATGCCGGTCTTGGTGGAACCCACATTGACCGAGCTGCATATACGCTCCGTGCAGGCCAAAGCTTTCGGTATCGAACGGATCAGCAGTTCGTCGCTGCGTGTCATTCCTTTCGACACGATGGCCGAGTAGCCGCCGATGAAATTCACGCCCAGCTCAGCAGCTGCACGGTCAAGGGTCTGCGCAATTTTCACATAATCGTCAGGAGTCTTGCAGGCCGTTCCGCCCACCAATGCAATCGGAGTGATTGAAATACGTTTGTTGACGATAGGAATACCGTATTCTTTCGAGATTTCTTCACCCGTTCTCACCAGATTGCGGGCAAGTCTCGTCATCTTGTCATAAATTTTCTGACAGAGCACATCCAGATTGCTGTCCGCACAGTCGAGCAGACTGATACCCATCGTGATGGTACGCACATCCAGATTCTCCTTGTCAATCATCTTATTGGTTTCGGTAACCTCTGATATATTAATCATAGAAACAATATTTTAATGATACAACACAGGAAACAACAATCAGATACGGTGCATCTTGTCGAAAATTTCTTCTCTCTGGCACTTGATCTGTACGCCCAGCTGACGGCCGATTTCATCCAGCTCATTGACTGTCTGTTCAAAAGGCTTTTCCATCTTCTCCATATCAACAATCATCATCATGTTGAAATACCCTTGCACAATGGTCTGGGAAATGTCCAGAATATTCACACTATTGTCTGCCAAATAAGTACATACTTTGGCTATGATACCTACTGTATCCTTTCCTACTACTGTAATAATTGTTCTGTTCATCGTTTTTCTGCAAATATGGTTAGTGGGACAAAGGTAAGCAAATCTTTGCAAAAGCAAGACCTGTGGAAGATTTATTTTAAACGGCGCAAATACTCCGGAAGCTTTGGACAGAATTTAACTGCATTTCACTATCTTTGCAGCCGCTCTGGCATTCATGCCCATCCATAAATAAAACTGAACTTTTTCACTTCACCGGACAAATGGACAAGAACAAAGACATGCGGACACCGATACGGAAACTGCCTTCATGGTGGGTTTCGCTGGTTCCTTTCGCCGTTTTGACCCTGACTTTAGTGGTAGTAATCAAAATATTCGGAGCGGACGCGCTTTCCGGAGGCAGCCAGGTATGTCTGCTTCTGGCCTCGGCGGTCACGGCGGCCATATCCATGTTTGCCTACGGAAACCCGTGGCAGATACTCGAAGACTGCATCCTCGACAATATCCGTTCCGTCGGTTCGGCCATACTCATCCTGTTCCTTATCGGTGCGATTGCAGGAACATGGATGGTCAGCGGCATCGTCCCGGCCATGATTTGCTACGGAATGGAAATCATCTTCCCTGCCATATTCCTTGCGGCGGCATGCGCCATCAGCGCACTGGTGTCACTGATGACGGGAAGTTCATGGACTACCATCGCCACCATCGGAGTGGCCCTCATCGGTATCGGCATCGCCCAGGGATTCGACCCCGGATGGACTGCCGGAGCCATTATCTCAGGAGCTTATTTCGGCGACAAGGTGTCTCCTCTTTCTGACACCACTGTCCTGGCCTCTTCTGCTTCAGGCACTCCCCTGTTCACCCATATCCGGTATATGATGCTTACCACAATCCCGTCACTGACTGTTGCGATAATCGTTTTTCTCATTGCCAGCCTCATCCATCCTACGGAAAACTTGTCGCAGACCGCTGAATTTGCAGAAGCATTGAAGTCAACCTTCCACATTACTCCCTGGCTCATGATTGTACCGGTATTGACAGGCGTACTCATCGTCAGGAAAGTGCCGGCCATACTTACCCTTTTCTGTGCGGCTGTCATGGCGGCTCTCGTGGCTCTCATCTTCCAGCCTCAGGCTATATGGGCAGTGGCCAACCCTGCCTTGCCATCGTCTGAGTTTTCCACGCTCTCGTTCTGGGACGCCTGCAAAGGAATCACCGTCACATTTTATGGGGCGACAGGTATCCAGACCGGGAACGAAGCTATCGATTCACTGATTGCCACCCGCGGGATGACAGGGATGCTCAACACCATCTTCCTGATTATCTGTTCGGTAACGTTCGGAGGAGTGCTTGCAGGAAGCGGTATGCTGAAAAGTCTGACAGAACTGTTCGCACGACTTGCCCGACGTGCGGTTACTCTCGTGGGGGCGACTGTAGGAACAGGACTGATGTGTAACATCGTAACCGGCGACCAGTACATATCCATCCTGTTGACCAGCAGCCTGTATAAAAAACTTTATGAACGGAAAGGATATGAAAGACGCCTGCTGAGCCGTTCGGTGGAGGACTCCGCCACCGTCACCTCCGTGCTTATTCCGTGGAACTCCTGCGGAATGACCCAGGCCACCGTGCTCAAGGTGCCCACGCTGGAATACCTCCCCTACTGCTTCTTCAACCTCATCTCTCCGCTCATGTCTGTCTGTGTGGCTGCCATAGGCTACAAGATATTCCGTGTGCGTCCGGAAGCGACGGAGGAAGAAAAGGGGTAATACTTTTATAGCTTTCCCCCTCTTCCTGCCATTTTGTCTGCTCCAAAGGACTAAAGCCCTTTTTCCTTCGCCTCGTTCCAAATCGCATCCATCTCCTCAAGGGACATGTCAGCCAGATTCTTTCCCTCCTTGAGGGTATGCTCCTCCAGATAGTTGAAACGGCGGATGAACTTCTGGTTGGTACGCTCCAGCGCGTTGTCTGGATTAATCTTGTAGAGACGGGCGGCGTTAATCAAGCTGAACATCACATCGCCGAACTCAGCCTCGGCTTTTTCCTTGTCCATCTTGTCCACCTCGTTCTCGAACTCGCCGATTTCCTCCTTCACCTTTGTCCACACCTGCTCGCGCTCTTCCCAGTCGAAACCCACATTGCGAGCCTTGTCCTGTACGCGGTAAGCCTTGATGAGCGACGGAAGGGCCTCGGGCACTCCGCTCAGCACCGACTTGTTGCCATCTTTTTCCTTCAGCTTGATCTGCTCCCAATTTTCCGACACCTTCTCGGCGGTATCCGCCTTCACCTCACCGAACACGTGAGGATGACGGAAAATCAGTTTGTCACAAAGCTTGTCGCACACGTCCTTGATGTCGAAATCCCCCGTCTCACTTCCTATCCTGGCATAGAATATCACATGAAGGAGCACATCGCCCAACTCCTTGCAGATGTTCTTCTTGTCGTCCTTCATCAACGCGTCACACAGCTCATACACTTCCTCAATCGTGTTCGGACGCAGGCTCTCGTTAGTCTGCTTGCGGTCCCACGGACATTTCACGCGCAGCTCGTCGAGCACGTCAAGCAACCGACCGAACGCTTCCAACTTTTCTTCTCTTGTATGCATATCCATATCAGTCAATATTTTTTAACGGCACAAAGCTACAGACTTTCCGGCAATAAACGGCGGGGCTGAACAGAAAAATCAGTAACTTTAAGCCGCAAAAACCAAACTTCACAAAATATGGACAGACAAAAAATCGCATTGGTGCTCTCCATGGGGGGAGCCAGGGGAATCGCCCACATCGGAATCATCGAGGAACTTCTGGAACGAGGATATGAAATCACGTCCATCGCAGGCACGTCGATGGGTGCCATGATTGGAGCCATGTATGCCACAGGAAAACTGGAGGAATGCAAGAAGTGGATGTGTGGTTGGGACAGAAGAAAGCTGTTTTATTTTGCCGACGTGCGTCCGAACCGCGAAGGCATGGTGAAAGGCAACCGGTTTATGGACGAACTGAAACAGATTGTGCCGGACATACGTATCGAATCGCTTCCGTTGCCTTATACGGCTCTCGCCACCGACCTGACCAACGAATGTGAGGTGGTGTTCGAGTCGGGGAATCTGTTCGATGCAATCCGTGCGTCCATCTCCATCCCGATGGTGTTCCATCCGCTCAAGAAAGACGGACGCACGCTGGTGGACGGCGGACTCTTGAATCCTCTCCCTATCCGCCACGTGCGCCGTACGGAGGGGGACATTGTGGTAGCGGTGGACGTGAATGCTCCAGGAGAGGCCAAACCGCTTCCCCATTTCAGCCCTTATCAGGTAGTGACAGCTACATCGAGAATGATGATGCAGGAAATCACACGCAACGAGATACGCAACTGTCCGCCCGACATTCTGGTCCGTATCCCCGCCTCCCGTTTCGACATGATGGAGTTCTACCACGCCAAGGCCATCATCGAAGGCGGAAGAAAAGAAGCACGCAGACAATTGCCGGCAAGGCATAGATGACATTCAAGAGGAGTTAAACGAAATAGCCGTGCGAACTTAACTTCTCTCCTTTAATTCTTTTCTCGTTTCCGAATTAAATTATTAATTTTGCAGCTGTTTACAAAAACAGATTAAGGAACTATTTATCAGACAAGTAATACTACAATGGAATTAGCAAGTAAATACAATCCCGCCGACGTGGAGGGAAAATGGTATCAGTATTGGCTGGACAACAAACTTTTCAGTTCGAAACCGGACGGTCGTGAACCGTACACCATTGTCATCCCTCCCCCCAACGTAACGGGTGTGCTCCACATGGGACACATGCTGAACAATACTATACAGGATATCCTGGTGCGCCGCGCACGTATGATGGGCAAGAATGCCTGCTGGGTGCCGGGCACGGACCATGCATCCATCGCCACGGAAGCCAAAGTGGTGAACAAGCTGGCGAAACAGGGCATCAAAAAGGCTGACCTGACCCGCGAGGAGTTTCTGAAGCATGCATGGGCATGGACAGAAGAACACGGAGGCATCATCCTGAAGCAGCTCCGCAAGCTGGGCGCATCGTGCGACTGGGACCGTACGGCGTTCACCATGGACGAAACACGCAGCAAAAGTGTCATCCATGTATTTGTGGACCTGTACAACAAGGGGCTGATTTACCGCGGTGTACGCATGGTGAACTGGGACCCGAAAGCCTTGACTGCATTGAGCGACGAGGAAGTAATTTATAAGGAGGAACACGGAAAATTCTACTATCTGAAATATTATGTGGCCGACGATGACATGAGCGGAGAAACCGGAGATGAAAAGGAAATCGTACACCGCGATGCGCAGGGACGCCGCTATGCGGTAGTGGCCACGACCCGTCCGGAAACCATCATGGGCGATACGGCAATGTGCATCAACCCGAACGACCCGAAAAACCAGTGGCTGAAAGGAAAGAAGGTAATCGTTCCGCTGGTAAACCGTGTGGTTCCGGTTATTGAGGATGAATATGTGGACACTGAATTCGGAACAGGCTGTCTGAAAGTGACTCCGGCCCACGATGTGAACGACTACATGCTGGGCGAGAAACACAACCTGCAGAGTATCGATATCTTCAACGACAACGGCACGATCAGCGAGGCTGCAGGCATGTATGTGGGAATGGACCGTTTCGACGTACGCGCACAGATTGAAAAGGATCTCGATGCGGCAGGACTGCTTGAAAAGGTGGAAGCCTATACGAACAAGGTGGGATTCTCCGAACGTACCAACGTGCCCATCGAACCGAAACTGTCCATGCAGTGGTTCCTGAAGATGCAGCATTTTGCCGACATGGCTTTGCCGCCGGTCATGAACGACGAACTGAAGTTCTATCCGCCGAAATACAAGAACACCTACCGCAACTGGCTGGAGAATATCAAGGACTGGTGCATCAGCCGCCAATTGTGGTGGGGACACCGTATCCCGGCCTACTATCTGCCGCAAGGCGGTTTTGTAGTGGCCGAAACACCGGAAGAGGCTCTCGAAATGGCGAAAGCGAAGACCGGCAACCAGGAACTGAAGATGGAAGACCTGCGCCAGGAGGAAGACTGCCTCGACACGTGGTTCTCTTCATGGCTCTGGCCGATTTCATTGTTCAACGGAATCCTTGACCCGCACAACAAGGAAATCGACTACTATTATCCGACCAGCGACCTGGTGACAGGACCGGACATCATCTTCTTCTGGGTGGCACGCATGATCATGGCCGGATATGAATATATGGACGACATGCCTTTCAAGAATGTCTACTTCACAGGAATCGTACGCGACAGTATCGGACGCAAGATGTCGAAATCGCTCGGCAACTCACCCGACCCGCTGGAACTGATTGACAAATATGGTGCGGACGGCGTGCGCATGGGTATGATGCTGGCCGCTCCTGCCGGTAACGACATCCTGTTCGACGAGGCACTCTGCGAGCAGGGACGCAACTTCAACAACAAGATATGGAATGCGTTCCGTCTGGTGAAAGGCTGGCAGGTGGCCGACATGGAACAGCCGGAGTATGCACGACTGGCAACCGGATGGTTCGAGGCCATGCTGGCCAAGACAGCGGAAGAAGTGAACGACCTGTTCGGCAAATACCGTCTGAGCGAAGCATTGATGGCAGTCTACAAACTGTTCTGGGACGAGTTCTCAAGCTGGTATCTGGAAATGGTGAAACCGGCTTACGGACAACCTATCGACCGCACGACCTTCGACAAGACACTGGGTTTCTTCGAGACTCTGCTGAAACTGCTCCATCCGTTCATGCCGTTCATCACTGAAGAATTGTGGCAGCACATTTACGACCGCAAGCCGGGCGAAAGTATCATGACTCAGACCCTCGGTGAAGTACGTGCATACGACAAGGTGCTGATTGACAGCTTTGAGAAAGCGAAAGAGGTCATCAGTGGTGTACGCACCATCCGTCTGCAAAAAAACATTGCACAAAAAGAGGCTCTGACACTCGAATCAGTCGGTGAAAGTCCGGTAGGCGCCTTCAATGCTGTCATTACGAAACTCTGCAATCTGTCGGAAATCAAGACGGTAGGGACAAAATCGGAAGGAGCCGCCGCGTTCATGGTAGGGACATCAGAATATGCTGTTCCTCTGGGCAATCTGATTAACGTGGAAGAAGAGCTGAAGAAACTGGAAGCAGACCTGAAGTATCAGGAAGGATTCCTGCAAAGTGTGCTGAAAAAGCTCGGCAACGAAAAATTTGTGAGCAAAGCACCGGCCAATGTGATTGAAATGGAACGCAAGAAACAGGCGGACGCGGAAACAAAAATCGCCGCACTGAAGGAAAGCATCGCCGCACTGAGGAAATAACCCTCCCTGCGCGTTCTGACATTTTCTAAAACGCGGATTCACGCGGATTCTCGCAGATCAGAATTCTGAAAATGAAAAATCTGCGAAAATCCGCGTGAATCCGCGTTTCCTGATAAAAATCATTCTGCCGTCACGACATTCAGTTCCTGCAACCGCTTGCAGAATTCCTGCACATCGGCAAAAGCCTGTTCATAATCCACATCAAAACGCTCTGTCAGGTCCTGGGCGATATCGTCCTCCAGCATCGGTTCCTCCTGGAGCAACTCGATAATCCATGCGGAAGTGTGGTTCAACACCATCATCTTTGAGAAATCCACATCGGTTTCTCCTCCCATTAAAATTTTTTCGCCGGCAATCTCCTGTACAAAATAACCGGGTTTCAAGGTAACTTTCATAATATATGATTTTAAAATTCAAACTACATATCCACTTGCTCCACTGACAAATGACCGTCGCCCAACCGGAAAACCTTCCGGCAATGACGCATCAGCATTTTGTCGTGAGTAACAAAAACCTGTATCTTGTCATTGCCTTCACGGAGCAGATTCTCCACCAATGTCCGGGCGGTATCTGCATCAAGCGCGGAAGTGACTTCGTCAAAGATACATATTTTTCCCGGCTGGAGCAAGGCCCGGGCCACCGCCAGACGCTGCGCCTGTCCCTCCGAGAGTCCGTAACCCGACTCGCCCACATGCGTATCCATGCCTTGGGGCAACGAAAACACAAAATCGGCACATGCTGTATGCACCACTTCCTTCAAACGGTCTTCCGTCGCATCAGGGGCGGCCAGCAGAAGATTGTCACGAATTGTCCCGCTGAACAGACTGTTTCCCTGAGGAACATATACAAAGTTCTTGCGCGACAATGAAGCCACATCAAAACTCCTCCCTCCAGACACCAGCCGGATTTCTCCTCGGGTCGGACTGACCAATCCCATCAGCAGCCGTATCAGTGTAGTCTTGCCCACCCCTGTCGGTCCGGCCACCGCCACCGGTTCGCCGGGAAGAAAATCGATATCCAGTCCGTCGCGATACAATTCTTCCTTTTCATAACCGAAATAAACCTGGGAGAACTCCACCCTCTCGGGACACAGATGGATTTCTTTGCCCGTGGGGGCGAAAACCTCGCAAGCCTCCAGTTCTTCCAGACGCTCGATAGATGCACGTACACGAATCAGTCCCGGAACAAACGATATCAGGCTCAATACGGGTCCCTGCACACGGCTTACCAGCTGGACAAAAGCAATCATCGAACCGAACGTGATGGCATGGGATGCCAGGCGATAAAGCCCCCAGAGAAACGCCGTGAAATATCCGCCGCTGAACACGAACTGAAGGATACCCTTCGAATATATGCTGAGATTCAGTTGCTTCATTCCCAACGCATAACCTTCGTCCTGACCATCGGCCAGCTTTCCCCTCCGCACAGACGAAGCTCCCAATGAGCGTATCAGAATGCGCGAAGAGATGTTTTCCTGCAAAAGTGAAAAGATGCGGCTTCCCACTTCCTTATAGGCCTTGCTCAGCACACGCATCTTCTTATAATAAATCTTCGACAGCAGCAGCAAAGGGGTGGAAAGAAGCAGCATCCACGCCAGACTGACATCGAGCGTACACAGAAACAGAAAAGAAGCCAGCAGCTTAAGGGAAGTCACCACCACCGACGGAATGGTATATACCAACATCGAAACTACCTCGGAGACATCCGAACCCAGACGCGTCAGGATGTCACCTGTATGCCAACGGGAAGAATCCTTCCACGTGGACATCATCAGGCGGTCGCTCAACTGCATCTGCAAGTCAATGCTCAGCTGCATCCTTACCTGCTCACTGATCCGCCCGGCCCACATGGCCGCCAGCAGAGACAGCAGGACACATCCCACCATACAGCCTGCCGCCCGCCACAGATGTCCTTCAACGGTGCCCGTAGCTATATCTATGGCATATTTTGACAAATAGATGGATACCAGCGAACAGCCCATACCCACCAGGTCAATGACCGCACTCCAGAATATCCTCCCGCGGTAAGGGCGGACTATCTGATGCAGCCAATGGAAAAGCTTTCCTATTTTCAACCTTACATTACCTGCCATGTCCTGCCACTGCTCCATAACTCAATTCTGCAGCCTCTTTTTCCGGACGGTTTCTCAAGCGATATACCGGCACACGCTCCACCACTGAGCTTAATGTCTGTATGATTTTCCGATAACTGGCCATATCAGAACGCATCATGGAGGTAGACTTCATGAGCTCACCGAAAGCTTTCACGGGTACCAGCCGCTCCAGACTGTTCTCCGGAGCCTGCTCCATGCAGAAAATACCTTTCAGCTCCGCACGGTCGTCCCGGTAACAGGGTGTCTTTCCGCTCCAGGGCGTACCGAAGAGAAAAACCTTCCCGTCCGGCATCAAACGGAGGGCGGGCTGGTCATCATTGACAAGACGCGCCGTGGGGACATAATTGAGCCACAGGCGCGAGTGCGTACTTTTTCCGATGCCCGAATGTCCGATAAACGCCGCCCCACTTCCGTCATCCAGCCCCACGCACGACGAATGTATCAGCACGCCTCCTCCGAAAGAGATGCTATAGGCAAAAGCAAGCATCAGTATGTCGTTCATTTCCTGCACAATCTGTGCGTCCTCCTCACGGGCGTCTGTCTCCACATTCTTCCATCCTGCATCGGCATGCAGACGGCACACCTTGCCGACATACCTGATATCCGCAAAAATATCTCCGCCTTTTTCCCAAATATAGATGTCTCTCCCGTCGGGACAGGCTTTCTGCAAAGGTTCTCCCTCTATAGGGGCTATTTCCCGATCCAGCCACACATGGCAGTCGGCTTCTCTCCCCTCCGCTCCGTCGCGCAGGAAAGGCTTGAAATTAATAGTCTGCTCCAGAAGCTGACGGCTGCAAGAAACGGCCATCCGCCAGTCTGCTATTTCCAGAAATGTCATTGTTATACTCTCTATTTCAGTTAATATTCGCACTTGTCTGCCTTTACGGCCTGAAAACGGCAAGCCGACAAGACAAGTTCATGGATTTGTCCAGACAAAGATAAGACGCTATTTCATCAAATGCAACAATATGGACGGAAGAAAACACAAAAAATAGAGGCCCTCCACAAAAGAAGACCTCTATCTGCAATAAAAAAATCTGTGATTCGGTTCTTCGTATAAAACCTGTATCACTTATAGATTACGACATCCGGTTCCATCGAAATGACCTGAGGCATGCTTCCGCGGGATTGAGTTGCGGCTTCACCTTCATATTTGTCAAGCGCGTCATGCAGCTTGCGGTAGTCATAAACCAACACGATGTCATTCACATAATTCATATCAGGGACAAGGCCGGACAATTTCACCTCATTAATCACGCATCCTGTATCTTCATTCCCGACTCCTTCTCCATTTTCCGCCGACTTGAACAACAGATAAATCATCATCTGCTCCCCTTTGTGACTCAAATCGACAGGAGTTAATAATGTCGCATTTGAACGATAACCCACACCTGCATAATTATTATGAACATTAGGACCCGGAGCATTAGAATCTTTTATTCCGGTTTCTAACAATGTATAATATTGATTATTAGTCACATAATATGCGCCTGTAGGATTTTCTTTAGTATTATTGACATTAACCGGTCCCCAAGAGGATTCTTTAGTGTTCACATTAAAGAACTCAGGAAAGAAAGGTCCCACATAGGCTTTTGAATAGACATACCATCTGTCTCCGAATACCTTCCTCCAATCTTCCTCCGACAGGGAATAAAGGTTTATCTCTAGCACTCCCGGCACACTGTTGCTAGTATCTACATTCTCCAGATCAGTAAACAGCACGGTCAACTTAAATGCAGAACACATGCGGTCCATCTTCAGTTGCCCCTCGCCCAATTTAGACAAATCATCCGCAGTATAGTTCTTTTCACTTCTATACAATTCCGGCTTTCCGCTGTTTACCAGGGCTACCTGATGGGGCAGCGGCGTGAATCCCTGCCAATCAGCCCTATCTGCACTCCATGTTTCACCTTCAATACTTGAGAAGTATACATCTTCCTTACCGTCATTCCAACTAAGTTCTTTATCCCCGGCAAAAATCGTACATTGATTATTCTCACGCACCAAAGTGAACTTGACACTGTTTCCTTCCAACGGCAACTCCAATGATCTTCCCTCCTTCGTCGTATGCACATAAAGGGAGGAAGCATCATACGCAGATGAAAACTGACCGTCTACAATTGCCCTTGAAGTCTGGCCCAAAGAGTTGCTCTCCCCTTGAGTGGTCTGCAAATTCAACACAATCTCATAAGTTCCATTCTCTACTGTAAGAACTGATTCATTCTCATCGGAGCATGCACCCAACATCAACATTGCTCCTGCCATCATCAAATAATTTTTCAACTCCATAAATTTGCCTGTAAAATTACTCAATTCCATTTCTGATCATCCCAAGAACCCCAACGTTCACTTCCTGTATCTTGTGCTTCAGTACCACCGAGTACATGGAAACGACGAGCAGATGAACTTTCCACACTTATCACCGACTGAGTTACCACATTCTGGCACAGTCCCTCTTTCAACCCTAAGTCAACCACTTCCAACTGTGGCTTGACATAATTCAACCTTGCATTAAAAACCTTCTTTCCATAAATCAATTATTGTTTTATTTTATATTTGCCACGGGGCACACCCCCGTGTACTCCTTATTCTTTATTACCCGGATGCAAATGTATTAAATTTATAATCATCACAGATTTTATATTTTATAAAATCTACTAAAGAAGCAAGTTTTTAACCGATACCAACAATTTTTCAGCAAATGCCAGCGTAAATTCCGGCCCTTTGCAGTAAGGGATATCGAACCTGCAAATATATTAAAATATTCAATTTATTCCACAAAACTTTTCATATAAAAAACATCCTGTAACTTCATGATAAACTATTTATAACAACTCAAGTAAAAATAAAACTCCCGAAAACACAAGCATAAAACACCAGACCGGCAACTCGCTCTCCAGAAATTCCGCATCCGCCGCAACAATACATATAATATAAGGTATAAACGCCGTGTCAGTTCCCCGGGCAGAGCATCGCGGACAATCCCCAAACCCCAATACACTCCGCCATACCGGACAATGGCCTGACATAAGTTTTGCTCCGACATAACGAATCCATACAAAAAAATAACTATTTTTGCATACGGATAACAGACCTCCGGTTTTCATCCAGAAAGAAAACGCCGAAGCGTTTTGACTGAAACGCCGAAACGCTTTGCACCAAACGCCGAAGCGTTTTGCCGGAAAAGCATTCTTGATGAAAGAAATTCCGGACAAACAAAAAAACAGACGATGCAGACAATTACGATAGCCAATGAAATCCTGCTGGAAGAAGTGTCGCAACTGCTCCGGAAAGGAAACCACGTAACCATACGGACAAAAGGAAACAGTATGCTTCCCTTTATCAGAGGCGGAAAAGACCGCGTGACTCTCGTCCCGGCAGAAGGACTCAGAAAGGGAGACATTGTGCTGGCCAAAATCGCACCAGGACATTTTGTGCTCCACCGCATCCGCAGGCTGGAAGGAAACACCGTCATCCTGATGGGCGACGGAAACCTGCGCGGCACAGAACGTTGCGACAGGGCTTCCATCGCCGGAAAAGTGGAAAAGATTATCCGTCCGGACGGAAGGACCACCGATTGCGGGAGCCGCACCGAACAACGGAAAGCGCGCCTGTGGGAAACACTGCTACCCGTACGCCGGATTCTGCTGGCCGCCTACCGGCGTATATACCGCATAAAAGCATAGAAAATCAGGCACATCCTATGCATTTTTTACGCACTGCGACATTTTTTAACCGATTTTCTTTTGTATGTCTAATCTTTCGCTTACCTTTGCACGCAGGATGAAAAATGAAGTAGAATCAAATACACTTAGAAAATGAAAAGAGTAAATTGGATGTGGTTGTTAGTAGCCATGCTGGCAATGGGTAACACCACTGCCTATGCAACAGCAACCGAAGAGAACGCACAGAATGCACAAAACGACAAAAAGGAATACCATATCGGTAAGTTCCTCGACAACTGGTATCTGGGCGTAGGTGTAGGTCCCATGACATTTAACGGAAACCATGGTGAAGAAACGAATTACGGTTCACGTATCGCCCCTTCATTCAATCTGCAGCTCGGAAAATGGGTGACTCCGGTTATCGGCGTAAGAGCCAACTTCAACTGGATGCAGGCAAAAGGCATTACGGTTGACCCGAACAATCCGAACGTTGACGGACAAAAAGGAAACGGTCTGTACAAAACCAAATTCCCGTTCCTGTCACTTTCCGGTGAAGTTACCTTCGACCTCATCAACCTGTTCAAGGGATACCAGCCGGGCAAAGTTTACAGCTTGCTTCCTTACGGAGGTGTGGGCGTAGTAAGATCAGCCGGCGACCTGAAGAAAAACAACATCGGATTCTCATTCGGTATCGACAACCGTTTCCGCGTGAGCGATGCATGGTCACTGAACCTCGACCTGCGCTTCAATATGTTCCATGAATGTATGGACGGAACCGCACCTATCGGCAAATGGGACCAGGATTTCACCAGCGGTATCCTCGTAGGAGCTTCCTATTACTTCAAGAAACGCGGATTCGACCAGTGCAATCTGAACGAAGCTGAAATGGACCTCATCAGAAAACGTCTTGCTGCAATGAACGAAGAGAACCAGGATTTGCGCGACCAGTTGGGCAAGGAAAGAAACAAACCCGCACAGGTACAGGAAATCATCAAGACCGAAAAGGTAACAAAGGTTTCGGATATGGGTATATTCTTCGAGCTCAACAAATCTAACCTGACAGAAAAAGAACGTGTAATCTTGGGATTCTATGCCCAGATGATTAAACAGGTTCCTGACAAGAAGTTCGTCATCACAGGTTATTGCGACGAACAGACTGGTAGCTCAGAATACAACCTGAAACTGAGCCAGAGACGTGCTGAAACCGTTTACAACGCTTTGGTCAACGAATTCGGTGTAAGCAAGGACCAGCTGGTAATCGACTACAAGGGTGGTGTTGACACAATGTTCTACGATGCATCTCACCTGAGCCGTGTAACCATCCTGAAGATGCAGGAATAATACTGCTGACAGCTTTTTAACAACAGTATAATTCAGAAAGGGTATGTCAAACGATTTTGACATGCCCTTTTTTATTGCGTCTTATTCCTGTCATCATTCGCCGGACTTTACCTGCCGACTGCCTCCGACAGGACCACAGACAAACCTGTCAGGAAATTTTGTCATGTCCGACTTGATTGCCAGACAAATTGTCAGCATGGACTCAAAAAAGACAATCCTCCCCCGCATTTTTATTGACCTATATCAATAAATCCCCTGAAAAGGCAATATTTTATGCTGTACAACATGTTTTTGAGCAAAAAGGCACTACCTTTGCAATACAAACAGCGGACAGAGGGTCATAAAAAAGACCGGAAGTTCCAAAGAAATACGACTACAGGATAACGACAACGATAAAAGGCCATCCGTGAGGACCGCCGAAAGAAACTAAACTAGGTATTAGTATAAAAACAAACAGTAACTAACTAAAAAGCAAATGAAAGGGTAACAATTATGAAAAAGGTAAGAAGTATTTTTAAGAAGATTGAAAAAGCAGATCCTATGATCTGGGGTTACGTAATGCTGAGCGAAAACGCCCGCAAGTAACCCGCTGCCGGACGGCAGCAAACAGCTGAAAGCACTAATTGACATATATCCGGAAGACACCTCCTCGCGCTACAATGCCGGCCGGTTGCCTTCCGGATTTTTTATGCAGACAAAGAAGCAGACGATAAAAACTCAATGCAGACGCTGGAGCTTCACCACCTCACCCAACTCAGGGACAATCACACGGATATTCCGCTTTTTGGCCTCAGCCGCAAATACATGAGGAGGGTCGAACAAAGGTTCGTCCGACAAGTCAAACGTGCCGTAATGCATCGGAACAGTGATTTTTGCGTGCATTTCATCGGAAGCAGTAAGCGCATCATACGGAGAGATATGGTTCGGCTTCATGAACCACCGCGGCTTATAGGCACCGATTCCTATCATGCAATAGTCGATATGAGGGAACAGTTCGGGCAGTTCGCGGAAATGGGCGGCATATCCCGTATCACCGCTGTTGTAGATTGTAATTCCGTCCGCCTGAATCATGAACGACCCCCAAAGGCGTAATCCCCCGTCGCTCACGCCCCGCTTGCTCCAATGCTGGGCAGGCAGGAAAGTCAGACGCAAATCTCCCTCCGCATACTGGTCATACCACCCGGCTTCTATCGTCACCAGGTCAGGAAACCATCCCTTGATGAGTTCTCCCGTGCCCAACCCGCAGAACAACTTCATCTGCGGATTGTCGTTCACCAGCTTCTCCACACTCGGCTTGTCCAGATGGTCAAAATGATCATGACTCACCAACAGATAATCAATGCCGGTAAAAATGGAAGGGTCGGCCGGAAACTGACTGCGCCGCTTGACAAAAGGAATGCTCCCATACACCGGATCTATCATGAAACGTTTTCCGCCCAACTGCAGGAAGAAAGAATTGTGGCCCAACCAGATCAGCGAGTTGCCCACCACACTGTCCAGCGAACGCAAATAATTGACTTTAGGATTCCATTTGACCGTACGCTTCTCCCTGCGCTGCGGATTAGGAGAAAACCGCCATTTGAGCACACTCCCCACTCCCGGCCTCCACCGGTGCTGGCGGTTAAAGAACCGTCCATTCACACTAGGATTACCTCTCCAGCGCGGATTGACACACTGGAGCCCTCCATTTCGTCGAAATGTGATGCGTTCTCCCATAGTAACACAGAATACAAATTATTTTTCAAGCAAGTCTTTCAAGAAAGCATCCAACTCTTCATCGAGTCCCTTCAATAATTCCCCGTCGAGCAACAAGGTATCGTCATCCATCAGAAGAAGCTCGGCCACGGTCTCTTTCTCATCGTCCACCAGCACAAACGAGTATGGTTTCATCAACGTCAGACAGTCAAATGTCCCTTCATCTTTCAATGTAGCGAGCACGCCTTTCAGCACAGGCTCCACGACCTGATAGAAATCATCCCCTTCATACTCCACCCATTCATCGATGATTGTACGAGCCAGCTCTTCGTCATCGTCATTAAAGATGACGAGTTCACCGCTGTCCGCTACCGGCTGCACATGAATGTCTGTCACCACCGAATTCCCTTCTCCTTTCGTGTATCTGCCAATGGCCTCCCGAAAAACAGAGGCGATTGCAGAATATGATTGTTCATTCATATTCATAGGCTAAAAAATTTATACCCAAATGTACAAAAAATTTGATTTTCAAGCGAATTATTGCAGCAAATTGTTGTCAAAACGCCTCATTTGGGCTTGAAGGTAAAAAAAATCCTTGATTCTTTCGGCCAGCTGCATCTGATAAAACCCCCATGCCTTTTCATCCTCAGAACCTTCAGGCATATGCTTTCCGGCTTTTTCCAGCCAACTCTTCGCCTCCTCGAAGTCGCCCCGCATCTCCGCGCCCAAAGCCAGGTTGAAGGCGGCACGTCCTTTCATCTTTCCCGACTTGCGTCGGTTGTAAAGTCCCAGCCATTCCTCACAGGCCGTAGCCCAGTCCCCCTCGCCCACGGAAACAGCGGCGTCACGCATCTCCACACACCCGCCGGCGAAATACAGACGCTCGGTCTGCGACCAGTAAGGCACCAGTCTGCGGCCCAGCAAATCGGCAGAAATATGAGACACATCCTCAAGCAACTGCTTGTCGGAAGGGAGCCGGTCCCAGTCACATTCGATACTATCCGTCAATGACACGGTGAACAACGGCCTCTCCCTCACCGGCGAATACACGTTCAGCACGGGAGTAATCTTGGTCTGGAGATACGGCCAAGGGTCCGGCATCCCCGGATAAACCATCTCTTTCTTCTCGTTTTCCACAAAGATGCGGTCCAGCGAAAGGATGGCGTCCACCCCCAGCTCCTCCGTCAACGCCACCACATCACGATGAGAAAGCTGACGGAAACCGCCTCCGTCCGCCGCCGCATCGTTCAAGGCAGAGTCGCAGATAACGACCTGATTGAAATAACGGGAATCGGCCAAAGCTCCGGCAAGCGCCTCGGCCGCCGTTTTCCCTTCCCCGTCCAGCACACCGAAAGTCAGCAGGTCAGGTCTCGGCTCCGGCACGGAAGGCATATTGTTGACCACGGCCACCGTCCTCACCTGTTCCGGCAGGCTCACCTGGGCAGGCGAAAGCTGGTCAAAAGTAATTGTCTGGATGGAACTGCACGAAAGCAGTCCCCACGCACACGACAACGCATATAAGACTCGAAGTTTCATAAGATGTATACATTTGATAATACTGATGACAAATGTACGAAAATAATGCAGGAAAACACATCAAATCTCTCCGCAGACTGCACGGATTAACAATTTTATCATTTCCGGAAATCTGAAAACCGTAAGCTTTCGAACAAATGCTTACGAGCAGTGGTTGCCAAGGCAAATATCCGGCCGTTTGAAGCGGGAGGGCATAAGTGTCTCGCACGAGACCATTTACACCATGATCCGCAAGGACGGGAGCTTGCCTCCAATTGTCAGGATTAGAAAGAAAATCAATGCCAGACCAAAGGAAAAACTCAATTTCATGACTCCGGCCGAGTGTTTTTTCAAAAATATTTCGTAATGTTGCACTTGTCGGTTGACTCTGCCCAAAGACGGTTAATGATGTGAAGCGGTTTTTTGCCGAAATGCTGGATATGCCGGAGGTGGAAGTGGAGGAAATGCAGGGAATAGAATGAAGAAAATTCAATAACATAGATTATCCAAAGATAAGTTTATGGCAATTCAACTTAGCAATTTTGAGCAACAGATAGATCCGACTATCTTGAAACGCGGATATGAGTATTTCAAGAATGGCTACGTCACAGATGTAGAAGATTTGGGTCATGGTGATTATGAAGCGACTGTGGAAGGATCGGATACCTATACCGTCAGCCTGCACATAGAAGGTGATGAAGTGACAGACTACGAATGCGATTGTCCATACGATTGGGGACCGGTGTGCAAACATGTGGCTGCCGTCTTGTTTTATTTACAGAAAGATTTATTGGAAACGGATATTCCGCTTCAAAAAGAGAAGCGGAATAAGCCGAAAAAGGAATCAGAAGCCGCCCAGTTTGAGAAATTGCTGAAGCAACTTACGCACGAAGAGCTGAAGACTTTCATCTGTGATATATGCGCCAAGGATAAAAGCCTCAGGCGATTGTTCATTGCCAAGCACCTCTCCCGGCTATATCCGGTGTCGAAAGAGCTCTACGACAAACAAGTGAAGAAGTTGGTGGAAACATATGCAGACCAATATGGCTTCATCGATTATCAGGAATCTTCCCAACTGAGCAGTGCCGTCTATGAAATGATTGAGGAAGCCAGGCGGTGTGTGAAAACAGGAGAGAAGGACAAAGCCTTGTACATGTCCGAAGCCATCATTGAAGGAATGTATAAGACAATAGACAATGCCGACGACAGCGATGGAGAGATAGGCGGATGCCTGGAAGAAGCTTTCGATGTGCTTTCCGAACTGGCCAAGAAGGACATGGACGAATCGCTGCATAACGAGATGTCCGGCTGGCTGCTCCGTCATTATGAAGCGGGGAGCATGAAAGGCTGGGATTGGCATACCGACTTGATGCGTATCGCCATAGGCATGGTAAAAACCGAAGAAGAGAAAAAACGCATCCAAACCATCTTGGAGCAAGTCAGACCAAACGGGAAGGACTGGGATTGGAACTATCAAACCGCATTGGACTTGAGGCTGCAACTCATCCGCCAAACGGAAGACGAAGCGACGGCACTGCGTTTCATGGAAACACATGTGGATAATCCGGATTTTCGCAAAGAATTGATAGAACATGCCCTGCATGAGAAAGATTATGACAAAGCTGAAGGACTGGCCCACGAGGGGGTGAGAAAAGACGATAAGGACGCACCGGGACTGGCTGAAAATTGGCGGGATTATCTTTTGCAAGTTTATCAGGCCACACATCATACGGAGAAAATTATCAGCCTTGCCCGGCATTTCTTTGTGGATGGGAGTGGCAGACATCATCCGAATGACTATTATTACAAGCTGCTAAAGTCCCTCATCCCGCAAACGCAGTGGCAACGGTATGTGGAGGGACTCATTGCTGACATCAACGGAAAATCACGCTGGGATGAGCCTTACAACCGTGTGGCACAGATATACATTTGGGAGAAAGAGTGGGAAAAACTCTTTAAACTGCTTCGGAAATCTCCCAGCTTCTATCGCATCGAAGAGGCAGAAAAATATCTGGCCACTGACCATGCCGAGGAATTGGCAACCATGTACCGTCACTTGATTGTAGACTACCTGCCTGACCACATCGGACGGGATCACTATCAGACGGTATGCAAATATATCCGCAGGATGGCAAAGTTGGGTCATAAGCCAATGGCTTTAGAGTTGATTGAGTTATTGAGAACGCAATATCGCAACCGCAGGGCATTGCAGGAAGAGCTGGCACGTGTTTTTCAGTGACACTTGCGATATTCCTTGTTTACCGTTATATCCTCCGCTTCTACTGTATCAGCGTCATAGTCGGCTCCGTCAAGAACACATTCAACATTACATATTTCCTTGATAATTCGTTTGATGTTCTCTTTATCATTGTTGATACGAGTCGCCATAAAGTCTATATCCAAGGTCGGACGGGCTTCAAAGCGGTCGTGAGCGTAAAGCAACGCACCGCCCTTTAGGATAAAACGCTCACGGTAGTTGCTGATGGACAAACGATAAAGCAGCCGTTCCTGCATGTAACGGGAAATCATCATTTGCGGATTGTAGTGTTCCGCTCTTGATAAATTAAGCAGTCGTTCCTTAACCGATTTTCCGGAGTTTGTATATGTCTTGCTCATTATAGAATAAATTTTATCAGCTCGTCAATTTTTTTACCTACTCGCAGTTGCGATGCGTATTCATAGAGACGGGTGATGTCACGTTCTTTGCGCGACAGATAGTTATTGAATATTTCGGAACTTACATCCAAACCAATCTTATTCCGATACTTGATAGCATCGCAGACCGATTTTTCCAAATCATACACTTTAACCTTGAAACCGTCAATCTCCACTTCCATAACTCCAAGCTTATAAGCCTTTTGTGTCATAAAACTAAGTTCAATAGGCGGGAACACAGGAAGCGTTATCCGTCGTGTACGTTCTACCGCAATATGGTATGCTTGTGGAATTTGAGTTGTAAGTTCATGGTACGACCATGCGGAATAAAGACACAACACACCGCCTGGTACCAATGTTTCGACATCAATCATTTGTTTGGCCAGTCCGTTATTGAGTGCGTATATGCCTCGGCGCAACCGTACAATCCGCCCGGTTCTCGTACCATACAATAACTGGTCATATAATGATACCTTTTTGGCTTCCGCTGACGATATGTAGCCGCCATTACGAGTTATATATTCCGTTATATTCATTTTAATTCTCTTGTCATCTGTAAAATTACTACATTTTTTCTAATGTGCAGTATATTTAATGCAATAATTAGGGACATTAAATCCCCGCTAAATTTCCATACCCCGTATTTACTGAATATCCCTAAAACGTCCCGACGTTTCAGGCAAAAAGCCGGGTCGTTGAAATCGGCGGCAAGACGGCATTCAATATGGACAGAAAGATAAAAGACAGACACCTAAAAAGACGGCCCATCCGCATAAGGTACAACTGGAGGCATCACTTTTATCCGAAAACCGGTAACCATATGGGAACACGAGTCATAACTTACCAGACACTTCACCTGACTCAACCCTCCCCAGAGACTAAACCAATAATGGCTGATATAAGCCTTGTTGCCGTCCAGAATCACCATGGGGCGCATCGTCTCCGACCAATGAGCTTTTGCTTCAACCTTAAACCGTTCCAGACGTTCTTCAGATATTGAAAACTCCGGAGCGAGGCCGTCTATATCTTCCACCCCATTGATGAAAACCCTTTTTTCATACAAACCATGCCAATACATTCCTATTCTATGCCTTGCCTGCCTCAACAAATATGCCTGCCAGACAGCCTCTTCGGTAAAAGGCAATGTGATATGCTTGAAAGGATCCTCATGCTTAGGAAGCGGTTTCATCTGTGAATGCAGCTCCTCCAGTTTGGCCTTCAACATCTTCGGTTCATTCTTTAATATTATCCTATACACATACTCAGTCCTTGACATTCCAAAATCTATATCACGTGGTTTTTCCACAGATTTAGACCGGACATAAAGATCCAGATTTTGTCCAATGGACTCACGAGATCTCGGATGAGGATTATAATTATCCAACACATAGTTCTCGTCCAATTTCAAGTCCGGCAATTTTTTTAACAATGGATTCATATCCGAACAATCATAAACCGGTACTTTGCAAAGAGAAGCCATATATTCAGCACATATACTCACCAAGCGTGGATTGTTGTCTCCTTCCAGTCCTTCGTATTTGGCAAAGTAGTCCACTTCTTTTTCTTCCTTTTTCTCCTCTTTCTTTTCTTCTTTTATCCAAAAAGAAAATAGTTTCCAGAAATTCTTTTTCATAACAACGTATTTCTACCTTTTCTTTATTCCGTATTCCCTTAGCAGCTGGATAATCAAGACAACCGCTATCACCACATCAACCACATTCCAGACCGTACGACCCAACGGAATCTTTATCAGCGGCTGGAACAACACAGCCAACGCCCCGAAAGTTATCATCAGATTTTCTTTCTTCTCCTGATGATATCGATATGCCATAAGGCCGAACATTACTGTTGCAAAGAAACGGATCAGCATGTAGAAACCGTAAGGCATGGGAGCTAAGCATAAGAGCAATGCGATGGCTAAAATCAATTTGAGATGTTTCATGTCTATTTTTTCTGATTCAAATTCTTGACCAATTCTTCCAAAGCGGCTTTCTTTATATCCAGTTGATGTTCAACAATCAAATCGTAATCACATTTCTTATCCCCCAATTTACTTGTCACAACAAACAATTCCAATGAAATTAAGAAACTGAATATTACCACATAAAATACCATAGCTTCCCATCGCGTGGATATTATTTCAATCATTGCACGCAATTCTTCAAGAAAACCCACATTCGAAGATAACTCTGTACGCAAATCATTCTCTACATTCATCTTGTTTTGTAAAAACTCATCTTGCTGCTTGCGCAATCTTTCCAAATTTGCCGTATTCACTTCCACTTGCTTGATTCTGGGATTTGCCATCGGATTCGTTGACACTGTTATTTCAGGAACTTTTATAAACGATCCATCCTCTTGACGTTCATTTCGATATACGGTAGTTGATGAAACTGTTTTGATAGTTGGATTTTTCGCTATTTCATCATTCAGAGACATATTGACTCTATCCAATGAATCTATTTCAACCTGTAATTCCTTTAATCTTCCATCAATCACATTCAAGCGCATGGGGAGCTGTTCCTGCACCTGCCTGTCCGTTATCTCCACCATCTTCCGTTTGATATCATCACCAAAAATGATTTGATCCAATATGGCAGAACCTAACACCGACATGATTATTGCAATAAAAAATCGGAAACAAGCACCCCATTTATTCGTTCCAACCGTCAAAATGATCTGCCTTTCTATCTGAATCACTATGACAATGAAAATCAATGCGGACATAACGCATCCCCACAATGGTGCTCCTACATATCTTTGCGCAAAACAGAACCCGGTAAATCCCCACAAGATAATCAGTATCAGCAAGGCTGCCGTATATTTCTTCAAGTGCTTGTAGCTAGCCTCACTGCATTGAGCCAATATCCTGCTGTTCCATCCGGTCAGGAAACATCCCAATTTAATCCACCACTTCATGATCCAGTTTCTTTAATTGCTCCAACGACAATGCAGCAAGTCCCCGGGAGAATCCTTTGTCATAAGAGAAAAGCATACCTACCATATAGGGCTTTTCATTATAAAAATCCTGCTCCATCTGGTTTAACTCTTTCATGTGCTGCTGATAAGTCTCTTTCTTTGTCTCCAACTGACGAACCAAGTCAACCAGTCCGGCTTGTGTACGCGAATTTATATGAAAATCCAAATCACGCAACACATCCGTGTACCTTAAACGTACCTGCCTGAACTTCACTTCCAGATTACTTTTTATGATAGACTTGTTCATCTCACGATATGAAATATCCGGGTTCGACAAGGCATCCTCGTATCCTTTCGTCTCATAATCCTCTTTCAAGAATCCGTAAATCAAGTCAATCGGCATCCCCGTACCATAAGTAATTGTCACCGTTCCATTTGAGTTGGATTTTGGATTCGAATCATCCACAAAATCTTCCTTCTTTATCTCCGGAACAGCTTCTGCCGGTTCCACATCTTCCTCTTTCTTTTTAAACCAATTAAAAAGTCCCATAGCTACATAGTTTGATTAAACATTAAATGTTGGAATATCATATAATTCATGCCCCCGTTTATGACACGATTCACATAAGGTTATCAAATATTTATCCTGATAGTCCCAAGGGTCATAAAACCGATTGAGCAATCTTGAAAAATGATATTGCTTGTGATGCACAACCAGATCCTCCCGACTGCCACAAATGACGCAACGACGGCCATCCCGCTCCAAAATTCTTTCCCGTTTCAGCAACCAGCGTTTGTCATGCAACTTTTCTTTATAAGAATCTTGAACCATCTCTATTTTTATCAATTATGATTATCATCCGACTTATACACCTGACTTTCAAAACTCTTGTTCGGAGAAGTTCCATATTTGTTGACTTCATCTATACCTTTGGAGTAAAAGCACTCACCATCATGCAAAAAGGATATCAATAAGCCTAAAAGCGATAAAAAAATATCCGTTCCCGGTCTATCCAAATCATGGAGGCGTTTTATAAATTGGGCACACAATATCCAAAGCAAAAGCCCGTTAGTCAGATATATCAGAGAAGCAGCAACGGCATTTTCTACAAAGTAAATGTTTACCAATATTGCACTAATAAAACACCCCAAATAGGACAACCACATTTCTGTTCTTCCTATTCTTCCTTTGAACGAAAAAAGACGTATAAACGACCACTTTGAATTGTTTATAGGAAACTCATAGTACTCACACTCCGTGTCCGTTTTCTCATAATGTTTACATCCGAGAAAGTTGTCACAATTCCTACATTTCATACATTGTTGAACCCTATGCTTTCTCCCAAATACAATTGGAGATACAATCCTGTTCATAGCAAATAATCATTTAGTTCAACGAATATCATTTTCTACTTCCGAATATTGTAGCTGTCACACTCACAATACTAAAAATCCATTACATTCCATACAATTTCTCTAAATCCCTGATTATATCATCATTCAGAATCGGTTTGAACAGCTTGTCAAACATTCCTTGATTTCCTTTCAAACCTTTCGGCTGCTCCGGTTCAGGCAATTGGGCATGTTTCCGCAACATCAGTTGAACCAAAGGGAATGTCCAGTCGATACGCGGATTCAGTTCCATCACTTCCCAATCCAGTTCATTCTGATGCTCCAACACAAATGATTCTTGTAAAGGTAAGTAGGAATATAATTCATAAATATGATTCACATAATATTCCACTTTCTCTTTTATAACTTCGTCTGTAATATAGCCACTATCTTCTTCCGTCCGATTCTTATTATTCAATTGCTGAATATGTAAAAGAGTTTGTTCTATATTGTCTATCCCTTGCCAAGCAATATAGCTTTTATTTTCCAGAAGAGAGTTAAAATTGTTCGAACAACTTACACAATACTCCAATATTCGTTGATCATCCCAACGAATAAACGGATTCTTCAACATATTACGTCCTCTACAACAATCTTTATAATATTTAACAAAATCATCATATCCAATATTTACATTACTTTCAAAAGAATACTCGCTACGCCCAATCATTCCTTTATAATTCCTGAGAATATCACTATGATATCCCTCTTTACCTAAATCATAAGAAATACTATATTTATTCCCTTCCAACTTAAACGAATCACCTTTTCTGTCTACTACCGAACCATTCGTTATAAAATAGCCATTCACTAAATGTGGATTTCTCTTATGAAAAGACACGCATTTCTCATATTTTATAATCTGTTCATCATTCAAATCATAATATTGCCGTATCAGATTCCGCATCAACTGTTTCCCAAACATTTCTTCCATTACATACTTCCGCAACAGAATCAATGCCAGTCCATTATATTCTATTTGGGCAGCATCCTTCATGTCTTGCAACTCGTCTATCTTCACCTGAAAGTTATCCAACGATTTCATGTTCTCCGCCAAGTCAAACAGATTGTTCACCTGTGTATTCAAATAGCAATCAACAATTTTGCTGATAGCTAAACTTTTGTCTTTATCCATATCCGTCAAAAATTTTCCTCTTAAAACATCATTAATAAATTCATCATTTATCATTCTCGCACCCATAAAGTTCTATCAAATAAACTTGATTAGAAAACTGCACTTTGCATAATTCACCAGCCTGATAAAAAAGAGAAAGAAATGCAGGTACATTCTTTGCTGAAGAATAGCCGCCCATAATAAGGTCATTACTCCACAATATCCTATCCCTATTAAGCGAAATCTCCGTAAAAGTCAATTTGTCCAAAAGATATTGTTTATAATCAATATGATACAAACTCACATGCATCTCATCATTTATAATGTTACCTCTAATTACACCATTTATCTCACAATCAATTGTACAATGTTGATTTTCCCATATTTTTATTGACCGCACAAGAAAATTTATTGGTTTCCTGACAATCCGACCACTCATTTCCAATATATTTACAGGAAATGAATCATAATATTCTCCCATAGCAACTATATTTTAATCCACGAAATAAACTACTCCATTTTTAACCTTCCTATCCAAATATTCCATAACATCATTATGCAATGTTGTAGCATATTTAATTATATCGCAAGGCAAACATATATCATTAAAATAGCCATGAGAAACAGCTCTTTCCAACCACTCCTTACGCAACAATACATCATCAGGCAATTTAATCATACATGACAACTTTTCAATATCCCTATATTCAAGCATCAATACAAATTTTACTACAGACGGAAAAGATGTCCAATCATTAAAATCCACATAAGACGGCAAAGGAAGGCACTTAGCCTTAGCTATAGTTTTATAAAAGCTTCGTGCTCCGAGATTCAAAATTATTATTCGCTTATCCAAGGCTTGATAGTTAAAAGCATTATAATCAATACCACGTGATAAGAAATAATAACCCAAAGTAGAAAGCGTTTGAAACAACGATTCATCATCAATCGCATCTAATAAGTTTAAAAATGCTTCTCCTACAGTTGCCGCATCCTTATCAGGGATTGCAATTAATGAGTTAGGTTGTTTAAAAGCCGTATAAGCAATCTTTTGAAATAACATAATTGACTTATTTCTATCTAAATGGTAGAAATAGTTTGCCTGTTCACAAT
>CASENM010000046.1 GCA_949289295.1 uncultured Bacteroides sp. | reverse complement strand
TTATTATGAACAGACAAGAATTTGAAGAATTAGAATTACAGGTGCAACAAAGCGACCTGCCGTTGAAGTCGTACCTTCAACAGATAGGTGTAAGTTATTCAACCTATCACTACTGGCGTAGAAAATGTTCCGTTGACAGGAACGGTATCAAGCAAGAGTTGGCTCCCATCAGTTTCAAACAGGCAGCTACGGAATCTTCCCTTGAAAAACAAGTACCTCATGGTGTTGCACTGCTGTTTCCTAATGGCCTTCGTGCCCACTTCGGGAACGGTTCTGAAGAGATACTGATGGAATTATTGACCCAAAGTCTTCGAGGCGGCCATGTTTAACCTGAACGACACGATGCGCTACTTCCTGTGTCCTGGCAGGACAGATATGCGCAAAGGTATCAGTTCGCTATGCGGAGTGGTACATGAGAAGATGAACAGTGAAGTGAGGAACGGTGATGTCTTCATCTTCATCGGTTCCAGCCGCAGGCTCATGAAACTGCTTCATGCCGAAGACGGAGGTATGGTAATGTATGTAAAACGTCTGGAGGCCGGTCACTTCAAGCTGCCGGAGTATGATCCCAAATCAAACAGCTATCCTATGGAATGGCGCGACCTGGTGATGATGGTTGAAGGCATACAGGAAAACCCGGAACAGAGACTCCGAAGGTTAAGGGCCGAACGTAAGGAATACCATGTATAAGATGCTTTCGGATTGAATAAAAGTGCTGGTTTTGTTATGTAATCAGCTAATATTTAGTATCTTTACATAAACAAAAAAACAAGCAGACAATGGAAGAAAAGGATATTTTACTCAAGACGATAGAAGGGCTGAATGCCTCTGTCGCTTCATTGTCTGCCACCAACAAAAAACAAGCGGAGCAGAATGAAAAACTACAGGAACGTATCAAGGAGTTGACAGCCCAGGTCGCATGGCTTAACCGTCAGCTCTTTGGACGTAAATCTGAAAAGCTTCGCGTATATGATTCTAATATGCCCGATCTCTTTGCCGACGAGTTCTCCGGAGTCCGTCAATTGGCGGAAGAAAAGCGGGATGAAGCCGTAGAGAAGATTGAAAAGGAATCAGCGGAAGTACGGAAGCAGAATCGTTGGAATCGCAAAATGATAGAGGACTTGCCTGTACTGGAGACCGAGACAATAGAACCGACAGGTGTTGACCTGTCTTTATACCGCAGAATAGGCGAAGAGGTAACAAGAGTCGTCAAACACAAGCCTGGCATGCTTTACGTCAAGGAAATCATCCGTCCAAAATATGCGCTCAAGGACAGCGCCCAGCTTCCTCCCACAGGGCAGAAAGGCGTGGAGATAGCTCCCATGCCGCTGATGCCGGTCGACAAGTGTATCGCTGACACCAGCCTGCTTGCCGAGATACTGCTTCAGAAGTATGAATACCATATTCCGTTCTACCGACAGATACAACAATACCGCCATCTTGGAATGAAAGGCCTTACCGAAAGTACACTGGACGGCTGGTTCAGGAAAACCGTGGAACTGCTTAAGCCTCTGTATGAAGAACTCAAACGTGAAGTCTTCTCCTGTGACTATGTACAGGCGGATGAGACTACAGTTCCGGTCATTAACAGGGAAAAGCACAAGGCAGACAAGGAATATCTTTGGATGGTAAGGTCAGTCATGGAGAAACTGGTAATCTTCCATTACGACGGGGGCTCACGGGCCGGAGCGGTCATCGAATCCCTGGCAAATCACTATCACTTCAAGGGATATCTTCAATGTGACGGTTTTGCAGGCTATGAAACAGCCTTCAAGACCAGCCCCAACGTGCGGCTACTCAACTGCCTGGTGCATATACGCCGTCATTTTGAGCAGGCTTTGGATGAAAACAGGGAGATGGCCCAACACGCACTGACTCAGATACAGTATATATACAAGATTGATCACTGCTGCGATAAAGCAGGCTTCTCGTATGAAGAGCGAAAGGCGAAACGCCTGGAACTGGCCAAACCCGTAATGGAAGCTATGAAAGTGTGGATGGAAACGGAAGGTATCAAGTACAGCCCCAACTCTCTGGCCGGAAAGGCTATCACATATGCCTATACCCGATGGGACAACATGATGACATGCCTGGAGGACGGACGCCTGCTTTGGGATAACAATCTGGCTGAAAATGTCATACGTCCAATTACTCTGGGAAGGAAAAATTATCTCTTCTGTGGCAACCACGAAGCAGCAGTTAATATGTCTGTTATCTGTTCCCTATTGGCTACCTGTAAGGCACACGATGTAAACCCAAGGGAGTACCTGAATGATGTAATCGCCCAGATGCCTTATCACAAAAAGGCAACCCAAGAAGAACTTTTGAATCTACTTCCACATAAATGGAAGTTGAAACATCCGGAATGTGTACTGACAAGGCAAAAGGAGGAATCTTGTAACTGATATAAACCCAAATCGGTCATTAGAAAGGGTTCTTTCCTTTATTTCTAATGACCGCCATTAGAAAAATGGATTTCCATCTGTCTGATTCTTAGTTATTCCGTAACTTTACCACGACCAATAGTGATAAGATTTGATGCGTGATTGTGACATAAAGTTTGTAAATAAGGAGATAACCCCTTTTGGCGGGCTGTCGCTGTTTTTCAAGATGCTCGAGAAATGTCGTTTCGATGAGCATCTGGAGCAGAGCGGCCTCCCGATTCAAGGTTCCAACAGGGGCTATAAACCGCTCCAGCTTATATTGGGTCTGTTTGCAGGCGTATGGTGCGGTGCAAATTGTTTTGGACATCTTGATGTGGTACGTTATGACACGGCACTCTGTAAACTGCTCGGCTGGGAACGCGGGGCGGACCACCGGGCTTACCAGCGTTATTTCAACAAATTCTCCCAAGCCGTCAACCAACATGTGTTCGGTAAGCTGTTCAGCTGGTTCTTCTCCGAGCTCGTGTTTGACAATTACACCCTGGACTTCGATTCCACGGTGATAGTCCGAGAGGGAAATCAGGAGGGTGCGGTCAAAGGGTACAACCCCAAGAGGCCCGGCCGTCCGTCACACCATCCCCTGCTGGCCTTCATCTCGGACGTGAGGATGATAGCGAATTATTGGCTGCGCCCGGGAAACACCTCTTCGAGTACGAACTATATCGCTTTTCTTGAGGACACCCTGTCAAGGCTCGGGAACAAG
>CASENM010000045.1 GCA_949289295.1 uncultured Bacteroides sp. | reverse complement strand
TAAAGAAAAAACCGCTGAAATAACTGTATTTCAGCGGTTTTCATGATTTTTCGTTTTGTAAAAGTGGTGCCACCAGGAATCGAACCGGGGACACAAGGATTTTCAGTCCTTTGCTCTACCAACTGAGCTATGGCACCGTTGCATCTTATTTTTCTCGATTGCGATGCAAAGGTAGTGCTTTTTTTTGAACCTGCAAATTTTTCAGAAAGAAAAATGCACTTTTTATCAAAAAAAGATCTGAGACTGGTTTTTCTAGGCTGAAAACAAGTAAAAACACACATGCAGAGGCAAACTCTTACGCCTACCCCCACATGAAAAAATGGGAAAAATTATCCTTTTAAAGGATTCCATCCCTGTGCTTTCAGTTCAAGTTCATTGCCGTCACGGGTTACCAGAACACATCCCAATTCAGGTTTTGTAATATGCCCGATTATTTTTACATCTTTCATTTGCGAAATCGTTTCGTGTGCAGCAAGCGGAACGGTAAAAAGCAATTCATAATCTTCGCCGCCATTCAGCGCACATGTGCTCAAATTCATGTTGAATTCTTCCGCCATGACCGCTGTCTGATAGTCTATCGGGATACGTTCTTCATATACACGGCACCCTTTATGACTCTGCGAACAGATGTGCATCAGTTCGGATGACAGGCCATCAGATATATCCATCATCGAGGTTGGCCGGATTCCTGCAGCCGCCAAATTTTCTATGACATCTTTGCGGGCTTCAGGCTTCAAAATGCGTTCCAACAGATATTCTTTACCCGCAAAATCAGGTTGCACATCTTTTTCACCCTGAAAGACTGTTTTTTCCCGTTCCAACAACTGGAGCCCCATATAGGCAGCACCCAAATCGCCGGAAACGCAAATCAGATCCGTATCCTGAGCACCGTTCCTGTAAACCACCTTATCCTTATCAGCCACACCAATGCATGTGATGGAAATGGCCATTCCTGTCACCGATGAAGTGGTATCTCCGCCCACAATGTCCACATGGTGCAACTGGCAGGCAAGCTTCACTCCGTCATAAAAATCTTCCAGATCTTCCACGCAGAAGCGTTTCGACAAAGCGACTGACACGGTTATCTGCTTCGGAATGCCGTTCATGGCATAGACATCTGAGAAATTGACCATTGCCGACTTGTAGCCCAGATGTTTCAATGGCGTATAGACCAAATCGAAGTGTACACCCTCCATCAGCAGGTCGGTAGTTACAAGTACCTGCTTGCCCGGGAATTCCAGCACGGCAGCATCATCGCCCACACCATACACGGTCTCCGGATTCTGCAACTTGATACTCTCAGTGAGATGTTTGATCAGCCCGAACTCACCCAATGCAGCTATTTCTGTTCTTTGTCCTTCATGCATATCTTTTTACGCTCTGTTTATAAGTTCTCTCATAATAGTTGTCATGCGCGGCTGTGCCTCGTCGGCAGCTTTCTGCACCTCCTCGTGCGACACTTCCACAATCTTTCCTTCCACACCCAAATCGGTAATTACAGAGATTCCGAACACTTTGATGCCGCAATGATTGGCGACAATCACTTCAGGCACGGTAGACATACCCACCGCATCACCACCCAGTATACGGTACATTTTGTATTCAGCCGGTGTTTCAAAAGTAGGGCCCTGAGTGCCTATATACACACCCTGCTGGACCTTGATACATTTTTCCTTGGCAATTTCCAAGGCATGTGCAATCAGCTCTTTCGAGTAGGCTTCGCTCATGTCAGGAAAGCGCGGCCCATAATCGATGTTTTTCCCACGCAACGGATGCTCGGGAAAGAAATTGATATGATCGGTAATAATCATCAGGTCACCTATTTCAAAATCCGGATTCATGCCTCCTGCCGCATTCGACACGAAAAGAGTCGTGATGCCCAGTTCACGCATTACACGCACAGGAAACGTCACCTCTTTCATCGAATATCCTTCATAGAAATGAAAACGGCCTTGCATGGCCATGATGTCCTTACCACCCAGTTTTCCGAAAATCAGTCTGCCTTTGTGACCTTCTACCGTGGAAACCGGGAAATTTGGAATCTCAGAATAATTTATTTCGTATGCGTCGGTTATCTCTTGTGCAAGACTGCCCAATCCTGTACCCAAAATAATGGCCGTTACAGGATGCGTGTGCATCCTAGCCTTGATGAAAGCCGCTGTTTCTTGAATTTTTTCTAACATACTCGATTATTTTTGAATTAAATGTTTCTTCTTCATCATATAAAAAACGCACTTCTACGGGAAGTGTATAGATATAAGGCTTGAGCCATCCAGGTAAAGCCGGAAGAGCGGCCAGGCGTGCCGCATCTTTCTCGGTAGTCACAATCAGTTTCTTTGTACCGGGAAGTTGCCGGAACACCGTTTCCAGCTTCTTCATATCATCCGCATCAAATGCATGATGGTCGGGATAGACCAGAGATACCACTTTCCGGCAACATGTTTCAAGCATCTCTACCAACAAGGCAGGCGAAGCGATACCGGTAAGCAACAGTATCTCTTCATCCTGCACATCCGACAGGCTTCTGGAAAGAGTGTCTGCGAACAACGGTTCCAAATTCCCATAGGTCAGTGTAGTAAAAAACAAATCCTGACGGGAATCCAGACAAAGCTTCCGATGTATCCGCTTCCGCTCTTCCACATCCATATTCGCCGGACATTTGGTCACAACAACCATATCGGCACGTTTCAGTCCACACACAGGCTCACGCAGACGCCCCGCGGGCATCAACAAATCACTGTAGACAGGACGCCGATAATCCATCAGTACAATAGAAAGTCCCGGCTTTACATAACGGTGCTGGAAAGCATCATCAAGCACTATTACATCCAAGTCCTTGTCTGCACGCATGAGATACTCGATTCCTTCACACCGTTTCTCATCCACCGCTACCGTCACATCAGGAAATTTCCGGAACATTTGATAAGGCTCGTCACCTATTTCCCCGGCAGTGGTATGCGTACCGGCCAGCACGAAACCTTTTGTTATCCGCTTATATCCCCGGCTCAGCGTGGCCAGCCTGAAACGGTGACGGAGCAGACGGACCAGATATTCCGTATGGGGAGTCTTTCCTGTACCGCCTACCGTAAGGTTACCCACACATATTACCGGCAACGGAAATGCACGCGAACGGAATACGCCCCAATCAAACAATTTGTTACGTACGCCCACTCCTATTCCGTAAAGAAGGCTGAAGGGGTACAGGCTCCACCAGATATTCGGTCTGTGTCCGCTCATCGGATATGCAAATCAAACGGCATACGTGCCTGCAGACGGTCCATCCTGCCCACATTTTCCAACAGCCGGAAGCCGCCGTAGTAATCACCGAAATACTCTTCCATCCGGCCATGAATATACCGGTCGGCCTTCGTATTCATCAGGCTGGTAAAAAAATCCTCTTTCCCGGGATAGCTCACCAAATTATACTCCTCTGTCTCACTCAACTCCGCAGCCAGCTCAACGGCATCGTCAATTCCTCCCAGTTCATCCACCAGATTCAGCTCCTTGGCCATCACTCCTGTCCATACACGTCCCTCCGCAATTTTCTTGATGGAATCTACTGTCATTCCGCGTCCGTCAGCACACCGCTTCGTGAAAAGTTCATATCCCTGATTCACCATATTCTGTATTAAAGTGCCCTCTTCCTCATTCAGCGGACGCCCCATACTCCCGATATCGGCCAGTTTGTTGGTCTTCACCCCGTCGAAATGCAGGCCGAGCTTGTCCGTAAGCAGTTCCGAGGCATCCGGAATCAGTCCGAAGATACCGATGGAACCGGTCAGCGTGGTAGGTTCCGCCATAATCTTCGTAGCCGCACAAGAAATATAATACCCTCCCGATGCGGCATAGTCGCCCATCGAAACAACGACAGGCTTCTCTTCTTTCAGCAAAGAGACCTCCCGCCAAATCTGTTCGGAACCGTAAGCACTGCCGCCCGGAGAATTCACACGAAGCACCACCGCTTTCACATGATCATCCTCACGCAGGTCACGGAGGTCCTTGATTACTTTTTCCGAGTTGATTCCTTCCTCATCATAAGAGGCAGACATATTGTTGTCAATCTCCCCATATGCATAATATACGGCAATAATATTCCCACTCTTGTTTTTCGGCTTGTTGGCCGACACATTAATCATTTCATCAAGCGTCAAAGTAGCCAGACGTTCGTCTTCATCGGTTTCCGTCAACGACTTGAGGTAAGCCAGCACCTCGTCCTTATACATCAAGGTATCTGCCAGCCCACACTCCACATAAGCCTCAGCCGGCTGGAAATCCATATTCCGGTCAGCAAGCAAATCAAGCGAATCCACACTTATCTCCCGTGATTCCGCTACACCGGCCACCATCTCCTCCCAAATGGAATTGACGAAAGCCAAAGTCTGTTCCCGATTCGCAGGACTCATCTCCGTACCGATGAAAGGTTCTACTGCCGATTTATAGGTACCCACACGGAACACCTGCATCTTCACGCCGACCTTTTCCAAAAGGTCTTTATAGAACATGCTCTCTGCCGCCAGTCCATGCCAGGAAAGACTTCCCGCAGGATTTACAATTACCTTGTCGGCCACACTGGCCAAGTAATAGCTTCCCTGAGTATATGCATCACCGTATGCAACCACAAATTTTCCGCTCTCCTTGAAATCGTTCAGGGCATCACGTATTTCCTGCAACGAAGCACTCGAGCACATCAATGCACCCGCATTCAAATAGATACCCTTTATCTTGTCGCTTTCTTTCGCCTTGCGGATAGAGTTCAGGATATCATCCAAGCCGTGACGGGAAGAAACTGCGTCGGAAAACAACTGGTCGAACGGCGTCGGCTGATAACGTTCTGTCACTACCCCTTTCAAATCAAGTACGAATACAGAATTATTCTTCACTATCGTTTCGGTGGAAGAGGTCGCCAACATTCCGGCCAACACAGTGACGCCGACAATTGCGAACAAAACCCCACAAACCAGAACACCGACAATCGTAGCAAGTGTACTTCTAAGAAATTCTTTCATATCAAATCAGTCATTAAACGGTTATTTCTCTTCTGTCTTAGCCTTGAAAGCCAAGGCATACATACGCATCTGCTTCACCATAGCCAGCAATCCGTTGCTCCGCGTGGGCGAAAGATGCTCCTTCAGCCCTATCCGGTCGATGAAATACAAGTCTGAGTCAAGAATCTCACCCGGTGTGTGTCCGGAAACAACCTTGATGAGCAGAGCGATGATGCCTTTTACAATCAACGCGTCACTCTCAGCCTGAAACACCACTTTCCCGTCCACCAAGTCAGCCTGCAACCATACCCGGCTCTGGCATCCTTCTATCAGATTTTCATCGGTCTTGTATTCCGGAGCCAGCGGTGCCTGTTCATTACCCAAGTCTATCAGCAACTGGTATTTGTCCATCCAGTCATCGAAATCACTGAACTCCTCAATCACTTCGTCCTGCAATTCGTTAATTGTCTTCATGTTTTATATCTATTTTGATTATTCCAATTCACCATGGACACACGGAGTTTTAACAATCCGCCATCCACCATCAATCATCAGCTGTCAATTATTAACTGTTAATTGTTCACTGTTCATTATATATCACTCCCATCACCGTTTGTCCGACAGCCTGAAGAGTCGCCTTGTCGATATGCTCCATCGTATCATCCACGGTATGCCACGTAGAATTGAATCCCGTGTCTCCGTTCCTGTCATAATGGATAATGTCTACACACGGTATCTGCCGGTAAAGGTTTACATAAACATGGTCGTCGGTCACTCCTCCCCCTTCTTCTTTCACGAAATAACGGCCATAACCTAACCTTTCAGCCATATCCCATATTTTCGTCATCACATTATGGGCCGTACGCGCCGAATAGTCTTCGTAGAAGAAAGTAGCGTCTTTTCCACCTACCATATCCAGCAGGATACCGAAACGTGCCTTATAGTCGCTCACATGCGGAATACGTCCCCAATACTGCGAGCCGAGACACCACGTGCCCTGCTTGTACGTTCCTTCATAAAATTCAGGGATACCATAGTCTTCCGCATCGAAAAAAGCGATGTCAATGCCTATTCCGGGAGCTTTCATCTGAATCTGACGGGCTATCTCCAGCAATACGCCCACTCCGCTGGCACCGTCATTGGCACCGTCGATAGGCGTATGATGATATTTCTCCTCATCCTGATCGGCATACGGACGGCTGTCCCAATGCGCGCAGAGCAACACCCTTTTTTTAGTTTCAGGATTATAGGCCCCTACAATGTTACGGCTTTTCAAGATAGTCCCGTCATAAGCTATCAGTTCGGCATATTGATTATACACTTTTGCTCCGAAGCGTTCCAGCTGTGCGGCCAGATAGTCTCCACAAGCCTTATGGGCCGCTGAATTCGGGACACGTGGCCCGAACTTCACCTGAGCATCAATATAGGAATAAGCACTGTCGGCATTGAATGCCGGTGCCTGTATGATGGTCCGCCCACTTGCTTCTTCTGCCGGAGTACTGTTTTTCTTGCTGCTTCCGCATGACCACAATACAACTCCGGCCAAAGGCACGCACATCATCCACAATTTTCTAAAAACTGTCATATTTCAATCCTTATTTTAATTGTATCCGCCACCTCCAGAAATCCGTAGAGACTTCTTTACAAAAACGCTTCGGCGTTTTAAATAAAACGTCCCGTCGTTTTGGATAAAACGCCGAAGCGTTTTTCCGGCTTCACCAAGGCAAACCGGGGAATAGAGTACGGAAAAGTTTCCATCTACCACAATGTTTCGTGTGTAAAGTTATAACTAATTTACATAAGAAATCCACTTTCCCCACTTTTTCTTATGATACCTTGCAGATTGCCTGATGCAGAAGCCCGGCAACGTCAGCCACCCTGCACCTCCTCCATAACCCGCAAGAAGTTGCCTCCCCAGATTTTCCGGATATCGTCCTCACTGTAACGCTCGAACAAAAGCTGACGGGTGAAATTGACAAGCTCCGACGAATCGTTGCAACCGATTATTCCTCCGTCGCCGTCAAAATCAGTTCCGATGCCTACATAGTCGATACCCATTACATTCACGGCATGGTGCAGATGCTCTATCGCGTCACGGATGGTGGCTTCACCATCCGACCGGAGGAAACCTCCATACAGACAAATCTGCACCGTACCTCCTTTCCGGGCAATCGCCTTCAGCTGCTCGTCTGTCAGATTGCGAGGATGATTACAAAGACTCCTGCAGGAAGAATGAGAACACACCACCGGCATAGAACTTATTTCCAGCGTCTCATAGAAAGTACGTTCTCCCGCATGTGACAGGTCAACCATCATGCCTACCCTGTTCATTTCACGAATCACTTTCTCTCCAAACCCGCTGACTCCCCTATTTTCGTCATTGAACCGTGCAGATCCGCAGATAAGATTGTTTCCGTTGTGGCAAAGTGTCATATAGACTACCCCTCTCCGGCGGAAACGTGCCACATTGGCTAAATCGTCGCCGACGGCATATCCGTTTTCAATACCCAGCATAATGGCCTTCTTTCCTTCCTGCTTCAGTCGGTACAAGTCGGAAGGCTTATAGGCAATGTCTACTGCCGTGCAGTTCATCGCCACCATTTCCTCAATCTCGTCGAGCAGTTGGTCGGCCTTTGCCGTAGCCGCTGCAAGAGCCTCTCCGGCAAGTTCCCTCTGGGGCAGATAGGCCACCATGATAGTCGCATCCTGATGCCCTTCAGTCATTTTATGGAGATCGACCTTAATCTGCGGGTCACGTACAGCAAAATTGATTTGCCTGTCAAAAAACATCGGAGTGTCACAATGCGTGTCAAGCGTCAGCAAACGACGATGGATCCGCTTGGCCTCCCTGAAAGATTTTGCCTCCTTGACAAGCCATCCGAAAAGAGGCATCATACATCTGTTCCTGTCAGAAAGGATAAAACATTCCGGATGCCATTGTACACCCAGCATCGACTTGTATTCTGTACTCTCAATCGCTTCAACAATTCCGTCAGGCGCCACCGCGGAAATGCGGAATCCGGGCGCGGGGGCCTTGACAGCCTGATGATGGAATGAATTGACCGGAAGCTTCTCTGCCCGCATAATCCGGGACAAGAGACTGTCAGGCACAATCTCCACGGTATGAGAAGGGAACGCACGGTCCATATCCTGACTATGCTTGAGCAAGGTTCCCGAAACTTCAGTATAGATATCCTGATAAAGCGTTCCCCCCAGAGCTGCATTCATCACTTGTATCCCCCGGCATATCCCGAGCATGGGAATCTGGCGGTTGGCAGCCAGACGCACCAGCATCAGTTCCTGACGGTCACGGTAAGGATTCACTCCGCGGAGTCCCCGGGCAGGCTCTTCATGCAGGAAAAGCGGATTGATGTCGCCGCCTCCTGTAAGCAAAATACCATCCACCGAATCAAGAGTATCAATAAGCAGGTCCGTTTCTTCATAAGGAGGAATGATGAGCGGAACGCCTCCGGCCTGAATTACCGATCGGTAATAGCCCTGCGCGAGCGAAAGATTACCTTCACTGAAATTGCCGGTAATTCCTATCAGAGGAGCTTCCCTATGATTCGGGAAACGGCTGTGAAGGACCGCACAATCAGCATCTATATCAAAAGAGAAAGTTGTTGCCATACGTTAAATGTTTCGTGTATGCTGACAAATATAGGGATTTATCCAAATAATTTTCGCATATTTGTTTAAAATCTAATGATTATGACACAGATACATACACTCTCCCAACTGGTAAATTGTCTACGGTCCAGAGGCATACGCAGAAAAGTGGCGGTCGTTTGTCCCAACGACCCTCACACAGAATATGTCATTATCCGCAGTCTGAGAGAAGAAATCGCAGAATACCTGCTGGTTACAGATTCTGCACATCTGGATGTGGCATGGCATCTGTGGTCAGCATCGCCCGACTTCATACGTATTTATGAAACCTCCACTCCCGACGATGCGGCGGCACTGGCCGTGCAGCTGGTACGAACAGGAGAAGCCGACATCCTGATGAAAGGGCTTGTCAATACGGACAATCTGCTTCGGGCTGTATTGAAGAAAGGAGCCGGACTCCTCCCCGAAGGGGGCGTATTGAGCCATATAACAGTCGCTCAAATTCCCTTATACCATAAATTGTTGTTCTTTTCCGATGCGGCTGTCATCCCCCGCCCTACTCTTGAACAGTTCCGTGCCATCATTCAAAATGACATCAGCTTGTGCAAAAAATTCGGGAATGAAGAACCACGGGTGGCATTGATACACTGTACGGAAAAAATCAATGAAAAGTTCCCTCATACATTAAGTTATGTACAGCTCAAGAAAGATGCCTTGCAAGGTAAATTCGGTCCGGTTTTCATTGACGGGCCCATGGATGCAAAAACAGCTTGCGACAAGCACAGCGGAGACATCAAGGGGATTTCTTCGCCCGTTGTCGGGAATTCAGACATCCTGATTTTCCCGAACATCGAGGCAGGGAATACATTCTACAAGACATTGTCGCTCTTCGGCGATGCAAATATGGCCGGTATGCTGACAGGAACCGTTGCTCCGGTAGTAGTTCCCTCCCGGAGTGATTCCGGAAACTCCAAATACTACAGTTTGGCACTGGCCTGCCTGGCCGGGGAAAGGAGCTCTGAATCTTAAAAAAATCAACCAATAAATACCAACCCTATGAAAATACTAGTAATCAACCCAGGATCGACCTCTACCAAGCTGGCTGTTTATGACGAAAACGGAGCATTATGGAAAGAAAGTATCTCCCATCCTGCAAAAGAGTTGGCCCAGTTCCATCACATAAACGAGCAATATGACTACCGCAGACAACACGTAAAAGAAACGTTGGCAAAAACGGGACTGACAGACGGATTCGATGCGATTGTGGCACGAGGAGGCATTCTGAAGCCCACTCCGGGAGGAGTATATCGGATTGACGAGGGCATCAAGCACGACCTATGGTATGCTGACATGGAACATGCATCCAATCTGGGTGCATGGATAGCCGATGAGATAGCCACCGAATTCCAGTGCCCCGCCTATATTGCCGATCCGGTAGTGACAGACGAACTATGTGACATCGCACGCCTGACAGGAGTCCCGGAAATCCCCCGCATTTCCGCATTCCATGCCCTGAACAGCCGGGCGGTATCACGCAACTATGCGGCACGTATCGGGAAAAAATATGAGGAGCTGAATCTGGTAGTAGCCCACATGGGAGGGGGGATATCGGTCAGCGCACACCACTACGGAAAAGTCATCGACGTGAACAATGCACTCAACGGAGAAGGACCTTTCAGCCCGGAACGAGCCGGAACGGTACCGGCCCGCCAGCTGGTGGACCTTTGCTTCAGCGGGAAATACACTTATCCGGAAATCCGGAAAATGCTGAACGGACGCGGAGGACTGTTCGCCCACCTCGGAACGACTGATGTGGAAAGCATCGTACGATGGGCACATGCCGGTGCCGAGAAACACCGGCTGGTTCTGGAAGCCATGCTCTATACGATAGCCAAGCAGATAGGAGCCATGCACGTGGCACTCCACGGACAGACCGATGCCATTATCCTGACAGGAGGAATTGCCTTCAACGACCATTGCATCAGCACATTGCGAGAATGGATAGAAGGCCTGGCACCAATTGTGGTAATTCCCGGTGAAGACGAAATGGGTGCACTTGCCATGAATGCCATAGGTGCCTTGAAAGGTATCCTGCCACTACAAGAATACACCCCCAGGAACTGACGGGATAAGAAAAAGGAACATCAAAAACACGGAGACACAGAGAATATATTTTAAAAATCAATGAATATAAATCTCTGTGTCTCCGTGTTCAATTACAAAAAAGTCATCTGCCTTTTCCTATTTCATATTCATGCTTTCTTTTCGGATTCATCGGAAACCACCCTTTCAACACCCGTTTACGCTGGTCAAATATTTCCTTGATGGTCCAAAAGGAAGAAAAAGAGAATACGCCCAAAAGGGATGAAAAAAGGATGTTGTCTACCAGCAATGACCCTACAATTCCTGCCATTCCCAGAAGCAGGAAAAGCCACCAGCATCGTGTTCCCCAATAATATTCAGCCTTGACTACAACCGGGTGAAACAGTCCGATGATAAGGAAAGTACACACTCCTATGACAATGCCCTCGATATGCAACGCACCTGTCCAGTCCATCATTCGGCATCTTTGCGGATGGGGATCTCTTTCTTGATGCTTTGCTCCAGAGATATCAATGTTTCAGTAGCCGTAACCCCCGGAATTTCCTGAATCTTGGAGTTGAGCAGCTCCATCAGATGTTCGTTGTCAGTGGAATACAATTTGGTCAGCATAGTATAAGGGCCTGTCGTGAAATGACATTCCACTATTTCAGGAATCTTTTTCAGCTCGGCTACTACACTCTTATACATCGACCCTTTTTCAAGCTTGATGCCGACATAAGTACACGTGCTGTATCCCAAGCTTTTCGGATTTACATGATATCCCGATCCTACAATCACCCCTAAATCAATCAGCCGCTGTACACGCTGATGAATCGCTGCACGCGACACGCCGCATTCGGCTGCCACATCTTTAAACGGGATTCTGGCATTCTGTGAGATAATCTCCAGAATCTGTCTGTCAAGTTTATCAATCTTTTCCATATTTCAAATGGTTCTGGTTTTATCATATTGTAAGCAAATGTAGCAAAAGTTTTTTATCGGACAGCCATATTGAACCAAAAAACGTGATTTTTTATAGAAAAAGAACAATTTGTTCACCTTTCGTATGACTGATTTCATGTAAATCCCTATATTTGTGAAGTTTTACAACAAAATTGAAAGAAAACAATGCATCCATTAGATTTGTTTAGATTCTGTCCGAAATGCGGCTCCGACCGTTTTGAGATACACAACGCCAAGTCTAAGAAATGTGCCGACTGCGGCTTTGTCTATTATTTCAACCCGAGTGCGGCAACAGTGGCGTTCATCCTGAACCATAAAGGTGAACTGTTGGTATGCCGCAGAGGCAAGGAACCTGCGAAAGGCACGCTGGACCTTTCAGGAGGTTTCATTGACATGTATGAGACCGGCGAAGAAGGGGTCAGCCGCGAAGTGAAAGAGGAAACAGGACTGACAGTGACAGAAGCAAAATATCTTTTCTCATTGCCGAACACCTATCTATATTCCGGCTTCCTGGTACACACGCTCGACCAATTTTTCCTTTGTAAAGTGACCGATGACAGCCTGATTGAAGCAAAAGATGATGTAGCCGACTCATTCTGGCTTCCTCTCGACCGGATAAAACCGGAAGAATTCGGACTTGATTCCATCCGTAAAGGTATTGCACGCTTTTTAGCGGAACATAAAAATAAATGAACATGAAAAAGACAATTGTAAGATATAAATGGATAGCCGGACTGCTGTATATCCTTCCGATGTCGCTGTCTGCACAGCAGACCGAACCACTGACAGGACCGGAACGTTTGTTTGATGACGGAAAACAACTTTTCCTCCGCCATGATTATGCCGCGGCCCGACAAATCCTTTCACGCTACGTGAAACAAACCACCCATACACGCTTTCTCGATGAAGCAGATTATATGCTGGCGTGCAGCGCATTCAAGCTGAATTCCGCCAACCGCATACAGATTCTCCAGAATTATCTGGCAACCTACCCCAAATCAAGATATGCCAACCGAGTAAAGGCCCTCATCGGCTCAGCATATTTCTTTGACGGGAATTATCAAGCTGCAACCGACAGCTATCAGCAGTGCGACTTCGGACTGCTCCCCGATCAAGAGCGTGATGCCTGCACATTACGTATGGGTACGTCATATCTGAAAATGAACAGGCTGAAAGATGCGGCATTCTGGTTCAACATTCTTGAAGCAACCGGTTCCGAATACAAAAACGACGCCATCTACAACCTGGCATACATCAACTATGTACAGGGGAAATACGATGCCGCGCTCAAAGGCTTTCTCCAGGCAGGACAAGAAAAAGAATATGCAGAACTGGCTCCTTATTACGTTGCCGACATCTACCTGATTACCGGTGACTATAACCACGCCCAACAAATAGCCCAAACTTATCTGAGCAAAAACTCCGCACAAAAATACGCGCTCCAGATGTCACGCATTGCAGGAGAAGCCTGTTTCGGCACACATGACTATTCTTCGGCAGTACGATTCCTGGAAATCTACTGCCGCCAGTCTGAACGGCCTGAACGAAACGCTTTATACAAATTAGGCATGAGTTATTTCCAGACAGGAGTCTACTCAAAAGCCATTGATTGTCTCGGAAAAACGACTGACCCGAGAGATGCCATGACTCAGAACGCATATCTGCATATCGGTCTGTCCGGTCTGCAACTGAAAGAACGGAACCAAACCCGTATGGCATTCGAACAAGCTTCAACAATGAACTTTGATGCAGCGGTCCGGGAACAGGCACTATATAACTATGCCTTATGCATACATGAGACATCCTATTCTCCATTCGCCGAGTCTGTCACCGTATTTGAACGTTTTCTGAACGAATATCCAAACTCGCGATATACAGATAAGGTAAACAATTATTTGATTGAGGTATATATGAATACGCATAGCTATGAAGCGGCATTGCGTTCCATCGCCAAAATATCCAGTCCCGGGCCACGCATTCTGGAAGCCAAACAAAAACTGCTGTTCAGAATGGGCACGCAATTGTTTGCCCAGGCTCATTTCAAGGAAGCGGCCGACTATTTCAGCCAGTCGCTCCATTTGGGCACATTCAACCAGCAGACCAAGGCCGATGCCTATTACTGGAGGGGAGAATCAGAATACAGAATGGAACAGTATCCGCAAGCAGCCAATGACTTCCGTCTCTATATGGAGTTTACGACTCAGAGAAATAATCCTGAATACGCACTGGCCCTATACAATCTTGGATATGTCTATTTCAAGCAAAAACAATACGACCGGGCACAGACTTGGTTCGTACGCTGTGTCCAAAACCATCAATTGAATAACCAGTCCGTCAAAGCAGATGCCTACAACCGTATCGGCGACTGTGATTTCTACAACCGCCGCTTTGCTGAAGCAGAAAAGCAATATGCCATGGCCTCCCGTACAGATGCCTCATTAGGAGACTATTCATTGTTTCAGGAAGGATTTGTAAAGGGACTGCAACGGAACTATTCCGGTAAAATACAGACACTCAACCAACTGATTTCCGACTATCCCCAGTCACAGTATATGGACGATGCCCTCTACGAGCAAGGACGTGCTTTCGTGCAAATGGACGATACTGAAAATGCAATCAAACGCTATTCACTGTTGCTGCAACATTATCCGGAGAGTGCGCTTTCACGCAAAGCAGCCAACGAAATCGGTCTGCTCTATTATCAGAACGACCGCTATGCACAAGCAATTGAAGCATACAAGAAAGTAATCACGACTTATCCGGGAAGTGAAGAAGCGCGCCTGGCACAACGGGACTTGAAATCTATTTACATAGACCTGAACAAAGTGGACGAATATATGGCATTCGCCTCCTCACTGCCGGGCGGAGGCTCGTTTGACGTAAACGAACGCGACTCGCTCACTTACGTAGCGGCCGAACGCATCTACATGCGCGGAAACACGGAAGAAGCAAAAAACAGTTTCATACACTATCTGCAATCATTCTCCGAAGGAGCATTCAAAGCAGATGCCTCCTATTATTTGGGATTGATTGCCTTTGAACAAAAAAAGTATGGAGAAGCATCTGGATATCTGGACCAGGTACTGAAGTATCCGGGAAACAAATATGCAGAAAAAGCATTGTCCATAAATGCGACAATCGCATACGACTCAAAAGACTACCAAAAATCACTTGAACTTTACAAGCGACTTGCCGACTGCACCACTTCTCAAGAGAACCGTCTGCAAGCCCAGCTAGGAGCGTTAAGAAGTGCCGTTTCACTCAAAAGTCATCCGGAAATCATCAGTACGGCTTCGGCACTGCTTGCCCAAAACAAGCTGACACCGGAAATCCGCAACGAAGCTCTTTACTGCCGTGCAAAAGCATTGCTTCAGGAAAACAAGAACCAAGAAGCCATCGCTGACCTGAAACAGCTGTCCGCCGATACACGCAACATCTATGGAGCTGAATCGAAATATCTGATAGCACAGTTGCATTTTGACATGGGAGAAACAGCCGAAGCTGAAAAGGAAGTCCTTGACTATATTGAAACAAGTACTCCGCATGCCTATTGGCTGGCAAGAAGCTTTGTGTTGTTGTCTGATGTGTATATGAAACTGGGACGTCAGATGGAAGCCAAACAGTATCTTTTGTCTTTGCAGCAAAACTATCAGGCTGACGACGACATAGCTGAAATGATAGAAACCCGATTGGCAAAACTTAAAAGTGTAAAGTAAAAGAACGATGAAAGCATTGAAATTCATATTGATATGTAGCGGAGTAACAGCCGCAACAAACATTCCGGCACAGGAAAAGGCAGAGAATGACTCTACCCTGAACCGTACTGTGGTAGTAGAGAACCAATACAACCCGGAAGTGACGGATGCATTCAAAATCAATGTACTGCCGGACATAGAGGAACCGGCAGTCGCCAAACATGAGATAGATTACGCAACCAGTATCCATCCGCTCACCGCATGGGAAACGCAACCGATGGATGCCATGCTGCGCAATCAGTCGCAAAAGAACGAACCGCGCGGATATGCCCGTGCGGCATACGGAAACCGGGGAAATGTAAACCTGAGAGGAAGTTATTTATGGGACATCTCAAGGAATGACCGTCTGGGAATAATGGTTTCCATGTATGGCCGCCACGGAAATATCCCGTATATGACTAGCAATCAGCCTGATTGGAAATCGAGATTTTACCGGACGGATGCATCGCTGGACTATAAGCATCATTTCCGGCAAGTGTCACTGTGTCTAGGAGGCAGTTTCGCTTCACAAGTATTCAACTATATGCCACAAGCTGAAACATCTGAGGCATCTTCCACCGGAACCAGCCGTCAGCATTATACGCTGGGAGAAGGCTACATCAGCCTTGAATCCAACAAGGACAAACTGCCGGTAGACTTCATCTTCCAGACCGGATTCCAGCGTTTTGACAGAAAATATCCGACTCCAGGACTGAATCACGGTGCAGAAAACAAAATCCATACAACTGGATATATCGCCGCAGACATCAATCCGTCGCAGCTTGTCGGAATAGGTTTTCAGATGGACAACCTGTTTCATGACGCCTCACTGCCTCTGAACGACTTTACCCTGCTACAACTTAATCCTTATTACATGCTAAAAAACGGTCAGATAGCTCTACGTGTCGGTGCACATGTTGATTTGCAGACTGCCAACGGAAGCGGATTGAAAGCGGCACCCGACATCAAGCTGGACTACACTTTCGCTTCCTCATATACTTTATTTCTGCACCTGACCGGAAATACCAGGCTGAATGACAGCAGACAGCTGAACAGTTTATCCCCCTACTGGATGCCATACAGCCAACTGCTGACGTCCTATACCCCCATGAACGCACGTATCGGGCTTAAAGCTTCCCCTGTCTCTGATTTCGGATTCAAACTGGAAGGAGGCTACCGGATTACCAAGAACGAATTGTTTGCCTTGCCAGGCACGGCAGACAACAGTGCGTTCGTCTACAGCCAGATTCTGCAAGAAAAGGCGAAAGTTGCTTACGGAAGCATGGCATTCAATTATACCTGCAAAGACTGGATAGACCTGCATCTGGAAGGCAGCTATTATTCATGGGACATGACTGACGAAGCAGAGCCGCTGCTTTATCTCAAGCCACAATTCTCCGTAGACTTCGGAGCCCGGGCGAAAATAACGGACAATCTTCATATCGCCCTGGATTACCAGTATGAAGGCAGAAAGGAAATCGATGGCATGAAGAAAGCCGATCCTGTAAACAATTTATGTGTGGGTGCAGAATATGAATTGTTCGGACGAGTAAACGTTTTTGCCCGAATGAACAATCTGCTGAACAAATATTATCTGACAGAAAACGGCTATCCGATGCAAGGTATTTATTTCATGGCGGGTATCAGTTGCCGCTTCTGACATAATGCCGGACAACCACGCCATCACGTAAAGAGAAATCAACCGCATGTCCGGTCGGAACACAAGGAGCATTCACCCCTTCCTGAAGTTCCGTCCGGGCTTGCTCGATATAAATCTCGTCCCAAAGCCCGTCATCCAGGAACGACTGCAGCAAACGGCTTCCGCCCTCCACAAGAAGCGACTGAACCTTCCGGTCATAAAGTTCCTGAAGTATCTGAGGAAGAATATCCTGGGAGAAATCAGTCTTCACAAAAGTGACACCGTTGGATGTGGGACAATCCTTCTCAGTAAAGACCAGTGTATGGACTGTTCCGTCAAAAAGACGAAGCGTACGGGGAAGGGTCAACTGACGGTCAATCACCACACGCAACGGATTGGAGCCATACCAATGACGTACCGTAAGAGAGGGGTTGTCCAATAACGCTGTACGCCGGCCCACCAGAATCGCCTTGTTTTCCGCCCGCTGCTTGTGTACATATACCGAAGTAAGCGGAGTAGAAAGCACCACCGGGTTTCCCCCTTCCCGGTTCACGTCAATGAATCCATCGGCCGATTCAGCCCATTTCAAGGTAACATAAGGTCTCCGCTTCAGGTTGAATGTGACAAAACGCCTTATCAAATCCCTGCACTCTTCTTCCAGCACTCCTACAGACACTTCCACACCCGCCTCTCTCAATTTTTTGATTCCGCGTCCGGAAACAAGAGGAAAAGGATCCACACAACCAATCACAACCCGCGGAATTTTTTTACTGATTATCAAATCGGCGCAAGGAGGAGTCTTCCCATAATGCGAGCAAGGCTCCAGACTGACATAAATGACCGACTCTTTCAGTAAACTTTCATCTTTCACGGAAGCAATGGCATTTACCTCCGCATGTCCTTCTCCACAACGGATATGATACCCCTCACCGATAATCCGTCCCCGACAAACTATCACCGCTCCGACTGTAGGATTAGGGGGTGCAGTACAAAAACCGTTTTCAGCCAATTGGATGCAACGGCGCATATATTTTTCATCATCTGTCATATCACTTCGGTTTTTATCGTTACATTTGCATACAGTTATGCATCCTCTTTATTCATACATAAAAGAAAACTTATTGCCTTACTATCCGGCAGAAGAAGTTGCGGCACTGGCGAAATGGATATTGACCGACGTATTCCACTTCTCGGTAACCGAACTTTATACGGGCAAAGATACTAATTTCCAACAGAAAGACCGGGACAGTCTGCAAGATATTCTGACGCGGCTGAAGAAATACGAGCCGATACAATATATTTTGGGAGAATGCAGGTTTTGCGGACTAAGCTTTCAAGTTGCACCCGGCGTACTGATTCCGAGACCGGAGACGGCAGAACTGGTCAATTGGATTATCTCTGATTTCAACGGGAAACGTCCTGTCCGTATCCTGGATATCGGTACAGGAAGCGGTTGCATTGCCATCACACTTGCCCGCCGTCTGAAAGCCTCTACAGTCACTGCTTGGGACATATCAGCCGCCGCACTACAGACAGCCCGGAAAAATGCAGAACGGAATCAGGTCAGAATCAATTTTCTCCAAACAGACATCCTGCAATCCGCCATCCCCGAACATTCCACCGATATTCTGGTCAGCAACCCACCGTACATCACCGAAAAGGAACGCACAGAAATGGAATCGAATGTACTTGACTGGGAACCGGAACTGGCTTTGTTCGTTCCTGATGATGACCCTCTCCTGTTTTACCGGGCTATAGCCCGGCACGGCCTTCACTTATTGAAAGAAAACGGCTGGCTCTATTTTGAAATCAATCGTTCGTACGGAAAGGAGACAACAGAGCTTCTTGCCCGTTTAGGATATCAGGATATTGAACTGAAAAAAGATTCTTACGACAACGACCGTATGATAAAAGCTAAAAGACCATGAAAAAATACACAGAAAAAGAACTGACCCTGAAGGCGGAAACCTATTGTGCTTCGGCAGAACGCTGCCCGTCGGACGTAAAAGAAAAACTGCTGAAATGGGGAGCCACGGAAGCTGTCTCCGCCCGTATAATCACCCACCTGTTTGAAGAACGCTATCTGGACACAGTCCGTTATTGTATTTTTTTTGTACGCGACAAATATCGCTTCAACCAATGGGGGCGGATGAAAATTATTCAGGCTCTGCGCGCAAAACAACTTTCCACAGAAGAAATCGAAGCCGGACTGAAAGAAATTGACTTGAACGAATATGATGACATACTGAAAAGCTTGCTGAAAAAAAAAGCCGAAAGCTTGAATGCCACATCCGATTATGACCGCAATGCCAAACTGATCCGATTTGCCGCCGGACGCGGATTTACGATGAATGAAATCATGCGACATATCAAACGAGGGGCCTCCGATGAGTATTTGGACTGACCTTAAAGAATTTTTCTTTCCACGGCTATGTCTGGCTTGCGGAAAAAAGCTCCACCCATCAGAAGAAGTGGTATGTTTTTCCTGTATGTCAAAACTGCCTCATACCCACCTTCTCAACACCCCTGGCAATGAAATGGAGAAACTGTTCTGGGGACGTATTCCTGTCGAACGGGCCTCCTCTCTATTTTACTATTCCAGAGACGGGAGAGTAGCCCAGATTCTGGCAGGAATGAAATATCACGGACGGAAAGACGTTTGTTTCAGAATGGGTCAGATGATGGCTGACGAACTGCGTACTTCGGGATTCTTCCACGGAGTGGACAGTCTGGTTCCGGTTCCCTTACATCCGAAACGCCTCCGCCAAAGAGGGTACAACCAAAGCGAATGGCTCGCAGAAGGCATCTCTTCAAGAACAGGAATCCAGATTTGCAAAAACGTATTATGCCGCCAAAGGAACAACCCGACACAAACCCACAAATCAGCCTTCGAACGCTGGCTCAATGCCGAACATCTTTTCGGTCTGACCGTATATTCAGAGTCACTGAAAGGCAAGCACATCATACTGATTGACGATGTACTGACCACCGGCGCTACACTGGAAGCCTGCGCCGAAGCCCTGTCGGAGATTGAACATATACGCATCAGCATCCTCACACTGGCATGGACAAAATAAGCCAATCGCTTCATTTTTAATAAAAATAAAGCAGTTAAATTTCCTAATCCCGATGTATTTCCATAATTTTGCAAAAAACTTATCAGATAAATTGAAGTTATGAAAGCTTTGGAAAGATTATTCGCAGAAAAGTTACTGAAAGTGAAGGCGGTAAAAATCCAGCCGGCCAATCCGTTCACATGGGCTTCGGGATGGAAATCACCGATTTATTGTGACAATCGGAAAACATTGTCATACCCGGCACTCCGTAACTTCGTGAAGTTGGAAATTTGCCGCATTATTCTGGAAAAATTCGGCAACGTGGATGCTATTGCCGGTGTAGCTACAGGCGCAATTGCCCAAGGTGCATTGGTAGCAGAAGAACTGAATCTTCCGTTTGTATATGTACGTTCCAGCCCCAAAGATCATGGATTGGAAAACCTGATTGAAGGAGAACTCCGCCCAGGAATGAAAGTTGTGGTCATTGAAGACTTGATTTCTACAGGTGGAAGCAGCCTGAAAGCTGTAGAAGCCATCCGCCGTGACGGTTGTGAAGTCATCGGTATGATCGCTTCATTCACATACGGATTCGATGTTTCCATAGAAGCATTCAAAAATACGAAAGTGGATCTGGTTACATTGACCAACTACAACGCTGTATTGGATGCTGCCCTGAAAACTGACTATATCAATGAAGAAGATATCCCTGTATTACAGGCTTGGAGAAAAGACCCTTCTCATTGGACAGGCAAATAAAATACTTGCAATTGAATCAAGGACAAAAAGAGGGTGTGTCAAAAAATAGTTTCACATGGTGAATTTTGACACTCCCTCATTTTTATTTTATCTAAACATTAACTCGAAGCAATTAAACCATGGCTGTACAATTTGAAAGCAATGTAAAACATGTTCCTTACAGTCAGGAGCGTGTGTACAACAAACTGTCTGACCTGAGCAATCTGGAAGGGGTGCGCGACCGCCTCGAACAGGTCAAGGAAAAGCTGGACGGAAAGCTGGAGGACATGACCTTCGACCGTGACTCGATTACCATCAAGGTGCAGGGCATCGCATTGACACTCCGGATTATCGAACGCGAGCCGATGAAATGCATCAAGTTTGAAGGAGACAAGACTCCTGTGCCATTGAACCTGTGGATTCAGATTCTTCCCGTCAGTGAAGAAAATGCAAAAATGAAAGTGACCATACGTGCCGAGGTGAACATGTTCATGAAAGCGATGGTATCGAAACCGTTGCAGGAGGGAGTGGAAAAACTGGCTGACATGCTGGCTGTGCTTCCTTACTGATTGTCGACTCTTTTTATAACGAAATGAATTATGGCTCAGAAACTTTGGGAAAAAAATATACAGGTAAACGCAGAAATAGACCGCTTTACTGTCGGGCGTGACCGTGAAATGGACCTTTATCTGGCTAAGTATGACGTGTTGGGCTCCATGGCTCACATCACCATGCTCGAAAGCATCGGTCTGCTACGTGCTGACGAGCTGGACATCTTGCTGAAAGAACTCAGGAAAATATATGAATCGGCCGAACAGGGTCATTTTGCAATCGAAGAGGGAATAGAGGATGTACACTCGCAAGTGGAACTGATGCTGACACGCCGGTTGGGCGATGTCGGCAAGAAAATCCATAGCGGACGCTCCAGAAACGACCAGGTGCTGGTGGACCTGAAGCTCTATACGCGCGCACGACTGAAAGAAATTGCGGAAGCGGTAGAGGACCTGTTCCATGTGCTGATTGCCCAAAGCAACCGATACAAGAATGTCCTGATGCCCGGATATACACATCTGCAGATTGCCATGCCTTCTTCTTTCGGACTATGGTTCGGTGCCTATGCGGAAAGTCTGGTAGACGACATGATGTTCTTGCAGGCGGCCTATAAGACCTGTAACCGCAATCCACTGGGCTCGGCGGCCGGTTATGGTTCCTCATTCCCCCTGAACCGGGAAATGACGACCCGACTGCTGGGATTCGATTCGATGAACTACAATGTGGTTTATGCGCAGATGGGACGTGGAAAGATGGAACGCAACGTGTTGTTCGCCCTGGCTTCCGTGGCCGGTACCCTGTCGAAGATGGCATTCGACGCGTGCATGTTCAGCTGCCAGAACTTCGGTTTCGTGAAGCTTCCTGACGAATGTACCACCGGATCAAGCATCATGCCGCACAAGAAGAATCCGGACGTATTCGAGCTGACCCGTGCCAAGTGCAACAAGATCCAATCCATGCCGCAACAGGTCATGATGATTGCCAACAATCTTCCGTCCGGATATTTCCGCGACCTCCAGATAATCAAGGAAATATTCCTTCCGGCTTTTGATGAGCTGAAGGATTGTCTCCAGATGGCCACCTATATCATGGACAAGATAAAAATCAACGAACATATTCTTGACGATGACAAATATCTCTATATGTTCAGTGTGGAGGAGGTGAATCGCCTGGCTGCCGACGGAATGCCGTTCCGCGACGCCTATAAGAAGGTGGGACTGGACATTGAGGCCGGTAAGTTCACTCACAACAAGGAAGTACATCATACACATGAAGGAAGCATCAGAAATCTCTGCAATGACCGCATTGAGGCATTGATGAAGCAAACCATGGAAGGTTTCCACTTCGAACGTGTGGAAAAGGCAGAAAAGGCTCTGCTGGACCGCTGAAAGTCTTTTTCAGACAGGCTCTTTCATTAATATGCTATCCTTTACACCATCGACCCGTAGGGGCGGACCCGTGTGTCCGCCCGGATATATTGACATGGTGCCACCCGTTATCGTAGGGGCGTATCGAATATACCCCTACACCAGTGACTGACGACACTTTAAAATGAAAGAAGCCGTGCCTTTTTAGAAAGAAAACGGGAGAAATGTTTGGAAGCTAGCCTAAAAGTACCTACATTTGCACCCGTTGATGCGGAAATAGCTCAGTTGGTAGAGCACAACCTTGCCAAGGTTGGGGTCGCGAGTTCGAGTCTCGTTTTCCGCTCTCTTTGAAAGGCTGCTCGAATGGTGGAATCGGTAGACACGAGGGACTTAAAATCCCTTGGCCAGTAATGGCTGTGCGGGTTCAAGTCCCGCTTCGAGTACATTAAAAAACGCTGATGGCTCAGAAAGAGCCATCAGCGTTTTTCTTTTTTCCGTTTTTCCTATTCAGAATACCCGTAGATGTATTCTACCGGCGATTTCTTGAAACGGAGAACGCGTGTATCCTTTGTACCCGCACCGTTCTTCACCATATACAGACCTCCTCCCAGCGAGCCTTGTACGTACCAGCCGCTTCCCTCAGGCGAATATACCCCGAACAGAATGTTGTTGTAATGTCCGGCATGAAGGATACCTTCTGCATTCCATTGCGCACTGACCCCATACCACACTATCGGCTCGTGCTCCGGATAGTCAGGACTCCACATGGCGATTGAAATCACGTCACCCAGGTCTACCGTACCGACCGATATATCGTTGCGGAACGCACGCTGGCGCTTCACCGTGGCATGTCCGTTCCATGGATTCACCAATGTATGGGTACCGTTCCACGACACCACGATATAGTCTGTGGCATCGAACACACGGTTGAATTCTTCCATCGAAGGAAGCTCGTACCCCTCGGGCGACAAAGCATCGGCAGGCAACTTGTTGATATGTACGGACGACTGGGCATCGAACCTGTCAAGAACCGCCTTTCCGCCGTCATCCACCACTTGCAGGCCGTTTCCGCTATCGCCCTGATAAGCCCATTTCCACAAATCGAAGAACGACTCCGCAGTACATGTCGACAGGTAATCAAACACGGACTTTCCTTCCATCACAGCCGGATCGGCCGATGACAGAATCTGGTCTGCAAACACACGGGAATTGCCGCGTGCATTGTATTTGCACCACCACACTCCATGAAACCAGGTGACGGGCAGTCCATAGTTGCGCCGCTTCACGACATATTCTTCACGGGCCGACCCGTCGGAACTGTTCCTCACCACCAGACGGGCAGCCTGAACTCTCCCGTCCGCCGTCGGGTCATTGGGTTTCCATCCCGCCACCACCCGCCAGACGTTTCCATCCTCCTTCTTGTCGAGCTTTATCCACGGATCTTCGCCCGCATCAAACTCCACTGCCAGCTCTTTCCCGGAAGGTAAGGTAAGAACTCCCAGCTCGTTGTCAATGTAACGCGCGAAATCGCAGGCATGCGAGTCTCTGTCGAAAGCCAACAGACCGGAAACCGTAGTGGGATTCGGTGAGACGGAAAGCGTGAGGCGGTCTTCGGCATACGTGTTCTCCAGTCCCTTGCGATGAAACAGCAATGCCACTTTTCCTGCCGGCTGGCCAGGGACATACAGCGGCTTGCGGATGCGGAAAAGATTGGCGCCTTCCTGCCTTACCGGCTCGACAGACAACGGATAATCTCCATCTTGAGAAACCAGTTCCAGTTCACTGTCACAATCCACGGCAAACGTGAAATCGGTGGCCAGATGCGGAAGTGCCAGCGTAGTCCTGTCATCCGACAACGACACACCTTCGGGCAAAGCCGTATCCGAAGAAACTCTGAGCGTTCCGTCCAACGGAACATGCAGATCGGAGTTTTCTTCTCCCCATTCCTCTACATCCAGCCGGACACTCGCCCCGTCACGATGCACGGATACCGTATAGACCGTATTCCGACGGATGATTCCCGGCAACCGGCTTTCCAGATGACGAGGTTCTCCGTCTACCGTTATATCCAGCGACACGGCCAGTTCCGGGCTCTGCTGCTCATACACATACGCCACTCCGGCTTTTTCTCCGGACCAGGCAGTGTCGAAACGCACCGGTACATCTCCACGTTCTGCCGTGTCAGGCACACTGGCCGAGGCCCGGGGGAAACAATATCCCCGAAACGCCACGTTCCTCAGGACGAATCCGCTGACCGCCACCGATGAGTCCGTCCGCAGGTCAAAACGTGCCACACCACGCTTCAACGTCATCGCTACAGGCTGGGGTTTCCCGTCCAGCCCGGAAAGGTCCAGACAACCGGAAGCATAATGCACCGCCAGTCCATCCTGGGCACCGACCGTCGTTTCCAGCCACTCCTCCTCAGTCAGGCTGCCCGTTTCGGGATTCTTGTCCAACACAAGTCCCTCTTCACCGGCCACCACATACAAATGTCCTGAAAATCGGCCAATCTGCAATTCATACCCTTCTTCTGCAGGCGACAGATTCTCCCATACCTTTTCCAGTACTCCGTTCTCAAAAAGATAGGCTCCGGTTTTCGTAAGATTTCCGTCATGATCCGGAGCAAACACTCCTTCTGCCGGAAAAGAAGCCAGCCGGACTTTCACCATCTTTCCATCGCCCGGACCTGAAACTTCCGGATTTTCCTTGTCTGTACAGGCCTGTAAGGTAAAGGCCGTCATGCACCAGACGGCTATCTTCAAATATATTCTGTTCATATTCTGACAATTTAATGTAAACATTACCATTTACTCATACACATATTCCACCGGAATCTTCACACAACGGATGGTTCTTGTCTTCTGGTTGTTGTGGGCCACAAACTTGAACCAGTTGTTTCCCGGCTTTTCCGCAGAAGAATATCCCTCCATCCCCCACGAACGCGAAGAGTCGCCGTAAGTGGCCAGCAGGATATTCATGCGGGCGATGTTCCCAGGTGTCGTATTCCATTGGTGTCCCAGTCCGAACAGCACCCAATGACTGCCGTCGAGTTCAAAATCATAAAAGGAAATCACCCCGAAAGGTTTTTCCAGGAACGACACGTCACGTTCCACAATGCTGACAGTCAGCCGCTGGCCTGTCTTGTTGTTGAACTGGCGCGAACCGACTCCTCCCATATTCACATCGTCACCCCAGGAAAAGAAGGCATAGTCCTCATAGCTTGGGATACGGTATCCTTCCGGAGCCATCAGAACCGGATCGGCAGTCCCGAAATTCTGTCCGGAAGCTTTCATCCCTTCAAAATAGAAACTGCTTCCGTCATGCGCCAGAGGCAGTCCGTCCGGATTGCCGGCCTGATACTGATGCCCCATCAGACGCAACAGTTCCTCCTCGCTGCAATCCGTCAGATAAGCGGCCAGGTCTTCCTGCGAGGCCGGATCATCCGCTATGGATACCTGATCCTCGAAACGCTTCACATTTCCCCGCAGATTATACTTGCACCACCAGGTGCCATGAATGTTCACCACAGGCAGTCCCCAGTTGATACGGCGGATTGTATAAGACTCTTCATGCCGCCCGTCCGGGTCGGAGATGACAATCCGTCCTTCCTGCACCCGTCCGTCAGCCTCCGGGTCATTCGGCTTCCATCCGCCCAGGATGCGATACACTTTCCCTTCTCTCTCGTCCAGCCTCATCCAATGGGAGGAGTTTTCCGCAAACTCCAGACGTATCACGCGGTTTTCAGGCAAGACAATCTGTCCCAGCTCTCCTTCCACATACTGGCCGAAATCGCACACCCCCTCTGAATCGAACCGGATTTTCCCCTCCAGCCTGACGGGACTTTCTTCAAAGACCAACACCACTCTTCCCGAATATGCATCCTGGCTGAAAATGTCCAGATAAATGTATTCGCGTATCGTGCCCGGCATTCGGATCGGGCTGGCTACCGCCACTTCCGCCACGGGCTGCAGACTTCTGACGCTCAAAGGCTGTACCGTCACCCCCTGTACCATGCCGTCCACTTCCACTCTGGCATCGCTCTCCCCCGACAAAGCCAGACGGAAATCCGAACCATAATAAGGCACGTATACCGTGTCGTTCGTCGCACTGACTCTGACTCCGTCTGACAGATCGGAGGCGGCCACATCCACCCGGCCGAGAGGGTTGCCCTCTGATTCCGCACCATCTCCATACTCCCAGTCGCCGGCTGCCACGTCCACCGCGGCAGAAGCCCCCAAGCCATGCACATGAAGATGATAGACCGTGTTCCGTCGGACCGTCTCAGGCAAACGTGTCTTGAGCCGATGCCAGGCCCCTTCGCTTTCAATCACGATTTCGACCTCCAGCTCCGGGTTCTCCTGTTCAGCCAGATAGAACAACGGTTCACGACGGTTGACAAATTCCCCGTCCGCATACGTTTTCCGGAAGTCGGCCGTATCCGCCCGGTCGGGGGCGCATGCATTTCCCGTCTCATTGACATAACCTTTCCTTAGGATATTGCTGACACTCACACGCTTCACCGCCACTCCTTTTGAGAATGACGACAGATCCACACGCGCCACACTCCGTTTCAGACTCACCGGGGAGTCACTTCCGTCAAGAAGCATCCGCCCGGTCATCGGCAACGTCCCGGCCGACAAGGAAGGCGACGAGAATTTCAGGCCCATATAATCCTCCAGACGGGTCACCCCGGGAACCAGTCCGTCCAGTCCCTCCACGGTTTCCGGATTCGCCAGGAAGTAAACCTCTCCTTCCAACCGGGAAGGCCGGAACCGGCATATCCCTTCCTCATCCACGGACAACGTAGAGAATATCTCTTCCAACCTGCCGTCCTCAAAACGGAATCCCTTGACAATACCCATTTCCGAATCAGCCTCCTCACCGGAGCTGCCGGACAATCCGTCCACTTTCAGCCGGGCTTCCGCCATTCCGTCCTGTGCCTGCCCCACCGTTTCTTCCCGGCTGCAGGACACACAAAGCAGCAGCCCCAGCATACAATAAATGCAATATTTCATTTGAATCAGTCTCATGTCGTTTCTTAATATAAGTTCGGATTATTCTTGCTATCCAGATAATCGGGCGAATCGACCGGCATCTCATGGATATGCTCTACGTAAAATTGGTTCATCAGTTCCTGCGCCCAAGGACCATAAGTGAACGAGCTGCTGTGGGAATATCCCATCACGTGCCCCAGTTCATGGAACATGACCTCACAGGCATACGTGTCGTGATAATGACTCAGCCAGGCCGACTGGTAGGCACCGAAGACAGAGCCGCCTCCCAGACCAACCACACCGTTGCCGGGATAAACCAGTCCCACCGTCAGCGAACGTTCTTGCCGCATCTGGGCCAATACTGTCTCAGCCGTCACCTTGTCCGTCACGCCTCCGTTACCATAAAGACGGTCCTCGTTTGCCCTTAGAATTTCCTCATGCTCGGGCATGTCAATCATATAGGTGAAATTGATGAACAAGGCCACCACCTCACGGCAGTGCACCGGACGTATTCCCATCCAGTTGCCCGTAGGTCCACCGTCGGTCTTGTCCGGATCACCGCCATACAGTCCGAACGAAATGTTCCATCCGTGCTTGATCTGCTGAAGCTTTCTCCAGTAGTCGTCATCCGCGTCCACCTTCAGTTCCATCCCCTGGAGGACGGCCGGTTCCAATGCCGCGAGATGAAGATTACGCCCCGACTCTGTCCGATACACGCCGTCACCGGTCAAAAGCGGAAGTTCCCGGTAGAAATCGGCAAAGGCCGGAAGCGATTCAAAATAGGCCAGGTCAAAATATTCCGGATCGACAGAAGGGATGCGTGCCCTCACCGTCACGTTCTTCAGCTCACGGGGAGAATAAAAACGAAGATGAAGTTGCCCTTCCCCGGTCACCTCCGCCTGCAAGGGACGGGCTGTATTGAACGAGCGCGACCGGGAATCGGCATATACATCCTTCGTCTCTCCGTCCTGAAGGATTCTCCCGTACGCACCTTCCCGATAGGCAGCCTCTGTGAAAAACATCGTTCCCGTCCGGTCATCCGGGTGCTCCACACGGGTATGGATCCGTTCAATCCGGTTCCCGGATACGGACAAGCCGCCAAAGGCAAACACCCGGCGCACCTGGTGGCCCTGATAGTTCCGTGTCAGCACTTCCACTTCTCCGGCCAAAGGGGAATCATCTACGGTCGGCAGGAACAGCTTCCCGGCAGAAAGGCTCACGTCCAGCTCGTCCGTCATCCCGTCGCTCTGGCCGGAGAACATGCCGTCACCGGAAAATCCGGTCCGGAAACGTACATTGTCCAGCCGGACTTTCAGTCCGGTCACCGCATGGCGCACATACTCATTGTTGAAAGAGAACGAGAAGTCAGCCCGTCCCACAATACGCCGCTGCACCACATCGCCGGAAAATGTCACCCCTTCTTCCTTTCCGTCAGGCCCCGTGACAGAAGTGACACGGAAAGGATTCAGAGAATAAAAATACTCCGCCTCAAGAGGACGGTGCAGGTCGGCCGGAAAGGCAAGCCATTCATCCGACTGGTGCCTCAACTCACGGACAACGGCCCGGTCCCGCTCCCAGTCCCCGTCAATGCCAAGCACCAGCAGGTGATATTCCCCTTCCCTCAATCCTTCCAGGCGCAGTTCGGCTGCAGACGGATCATAGAAGCTTTTGATGCCGTCCACCACATAACCGTCCTCATCCGTCACATAATACTCTACCCGGTCGTAATCCGCTTTCTCCACAGAAACGGAACGCCCTTCCTCACTCTCATAACCGGCAGTTCGCAGACGGAACACGAGACCTCCTCGGGGCTCTCCCCTATTGTCCGTCTGATCGGTTTGCTCACAGGCCACCAAAAATAAACTGCAGATAAAAGCAATCAAAAAACTTTTTCTTCTCATTTGTTTTTAGTCAGTCTAGTTACACATACCCTTTTCAGGCTGTCAGTCAAGTCATTTCATTTGTGCAGACAGTGACTTTAGAACAACGGAAAATTCCGCTTTGTTTGGAATGACAAAGCGGAATTCATGTTTTAAAACAAATGCTTAATGTATTTTAAGAATCAGATTCTGACACTGATTCCTCCCGGGAAGATAGCTTCCGGCATATGCTGATAGCCAGTCCCCGGTTCTCGATAAGTTTGTAAAAGTGGTTGCCGAATCTGTAATTCAGGTTATGGTTATGTCAAAATATCCTCTTATTTTTGTAATCAGGAAACAAGGCACAACTATCTGCCCCGGAAAGAAATGGAAAAAGATATCTTGGACATAAAGGATGTATGTGAGTGCAACCGTTGCCTCGGGACCAGGACTTTGCATCCGCAGGCCAGCCTCATCAATCTGGAGAATCCGGACTTTGGACAGGATTTCGTGAAGTTCGGGTTCTACGCCGTTCTGCTGATAGAAGAATGTATGGACAACTGCAGCTGCTGCGGACGGAGGCATTACGATTTTTCGAACGCCACCATGGTATTCCTCACTCCCGGCGAAGTGTTCCGGATGAACGCGGAAAATACGCTTCCGGAAAAAGGCTTCCTGCTGGCCTTCCATCCCGATCTGCTGTTCCGCACCACCCTCAACAACCACATCGGCAACTATACCTTCTTCTTCTACCGGAAAGAGGAGGCCCTGCATCTCTCCCAACGCGAGAAGGCCGTTGTCATCCGCTGCTTCGAGGCCATCGGGCGTGAACTGCACCATACCATCGACTCGCACAGCAGCACACTGATTTCCCGGCTTATCGAACTGCTTCTCGACTATTGCTCGCGTTACTACGAACGCCAGTTCATCACAAGGGAAGACAAGAACAAGGACATCCTCAGAAAATTCAAAGGACTGATAGACGAATATATCACTTCAGGACAAATGAGCCACGGCGTTTTCCCCACCCCGGAATATTGCGCCGGACGGCTGAATCTCTCGCCAGCCTACTTCACGGACCTTCTGAAATTCGGGACGGGAAAGACACTGGAAGAATATGTGCAGCTGAGACGGATGGAAACGGCCAGACAGATGCTGTCGGAGACAGACAGCACACCGGCCTCAGTGGCCCGTCTGCTGGGTTTCCCCGATGTCAGCCGGTTCAGCCGTGTCTTCAGGCGCATCACCGGAACCGGTCCGGAAGAATACCGGCGGTTGCAGAACTAGATAAAAACAACAATCAATAAACAGTATAATTATGGAAACAACAGTAAAACTCTATTCACTGCCTTACAGCAGCGTAAAAACGTATCTGACTGCCTTGCTGTTCATTGCGGGCAATGTCGTGCTCCCACAACTTTTCCACCTGATTCCGCAAGGAGGCGTAATGTGGCTGCCTATCTATTTCTTCACCCTCATCGGTGCCTACAAATACGGATGGAAAGCCGGACTGCTGACCGCCATTGCTTCTCCTTTGGTCAATTCCTGGCTGTTTGCCATGCCTGCCCCCGCAGTTGTGCCCGCCATTCTGCTGAAATCGGTCATTCTGGCTTTAGCTGCCGGTTTCGCAGCTCACCGTTTCCAGAAAGCCTCCCTGCCGTTATTGGCAGGTGTCGTGCTTGTCTATCAGGTTGCCGGCACGCTTGGCGAATGGGTCATGACAGACAGTTTCTTTGCCGCTGCACAGGACTTCCGGATCGGCATTCCGGGCATGCTGCTACAGATTGTAGGCGGCTATGCGACAATCAACTATCTCATCCGGAAATAAAATAAAAATGATATTCACATGAGGCACAAATTACTGATGAGAACCTCCTTTCTCTGCCTTCTGGCAGTGACGGGCGGCGCGTATGCACAGAAGAATGACGGAATCTACCGCAACGGATGGATTGATTTCAACAAGAACGGTCAGAAAGACATCTACGAAGATCCGGCACAGCCGCTGGAGCGGCGGGTGGCCGACCTCCTTTCACAAATGAATGTGGAAGAAAAGACCTGCCAACTCGCCACACTGTATGGCTACGGACGTGTACTGAAGGATTCGCTTCCTACCGGACAATGGAAAGAAGAGATATGGAAAGACGGTATCGGCAACATCGATGAGATGCTGAACGGGGTAGGCGGAAAATCACGCCGCGTCCCTCATCTGCTTTATCCGTTCAGCAATCATGCAGAAGCAATCAACACGGTCCAGAGATGGTTTGTAGAAGAAACGCGCCTGGGCATTCCTGTCGACTTCAGCAACGAGGGCATCCACGGGCTGAACCATACGAAAGCGACTCCTTTGCCCGCCCCTATTGCCATAGGCAGCACATGGAACAAAGCGCTGGTCCGTCAGGCAGGGGTGATTGTCGGACAAGAAGCGCACGCTCTGGGATATACCAATGTCTATACCCCGATTCTCGATGTGGTACGGGATCCGCGTTGGGGACGCACGCTTGAATGTTACGGCGAAGAGCCTTACCTGATTGCCGCGTTAGGGGCAGAGATGGTAGAAGGCATACAGTCGCAGGGAGTGGCGTCTACACTGAAACATTATGCCGTATACAGTGTCCCTAAAGGAGGCCGCGACGGAAACTGCCGGACTGACCCTCATGTCGCACCGCGCGAATTGCACCAGCTTTATCTTTATCCGTTCAAGAAAGTGATTCAGGAAACTCATCCCATGGGTGTAATGAGCAGTTACAACGACTGGGACGGGATACCGGTCACTGCCAGCCATTATTTCCTCACCGAACTGCTCCGTCAGGAGTATGGTTTCGACGGATATGTGGTAAGCGACAGTGAAGCGGTAGAATTTGTACAAAGCAAACATCATGTGGCCGGCACGTATGAGGAAGCCGTACGCCAGGTGCTCGAGGCGGGGCTGAACGTGCGTACAAACTTTACTCCGCCGTCCGACTTCATCTTGCCCGTACGCCGGCTGCTGGCGGAGAAGAAAATCTCCATGGCTACCATAGACAAGCGTGTAGCGGAAGTATTGCGGGTAAAATTCCGGCTGGGGCTGTTCGACCGTCCTTACGTGGAAAATGTAAAGGCCTCGGACAAGACTGGAGGCGTCGACCGGAACATTGAATTTGTGAGGAAGATGCAACAACAGTCGCTCGTCCTTCTTAAGAATGAAGACGGACTGCTCCCGTTGGACAAGAAAAAGGTGAAACGTATCCTGGTAACCGGGCCGCTGGCCGATGAGGACAACTTCATGACCAGCCGATACGGCCCTAACGGCCTGAAGACGGTCACTGTACTGGACGGACTGCGCACCTATCTGAAAGGAAAAATCCAGGTGGACTACGCAAAAGGCTGTGAAGTGACGGATGCCGGATGGCCCGACAGCGAGCTGATGCCTTCCCCCCTGACCGAAAGCGAACAGGCCGGCATCGACGAGGCTGTAGACAAGGCGAAAGAAAGCGATGTCATAATCGCCGTGCTGGGCGAGGACGAATACTGTACGGGAGAAAGCCGTTCGCGTACTTCGCTCGATTTGCCCGGCAGACAACAGCAACTGCTCCAGGCGCTCCATGCCACAGGAAAACCCGTGGTTCTGGTTCTCGTCAACGGACAGCCGCTCACAATCAACTGGGCCGATGCCCACATCCCTGCCATACTGGAGTCATGGTTTCCTTGCTGCGAGGGAGGAACAGTCATCGCCGAGACGTTGTTCGGGGAACACAACCCGGGAGGAAAACTGACTGTCACTTTCCCGAAGACCGTAGGGCAAATCGAACTGAACTTTCCGTTCAAACCGGGTTCACACGGAAGCCAGCCTGTATGGGGTCCCAACGGTTCAGGACGGACCAGAGTGCTGGGAGAACTGTATCCATTCGGATATGGGTTGAGCTATACGACATTCAGCTACGACAACCTGCAAGTCAGTCCCCTGCAACAATCGACACAAGGGGACTATACAGTCTGTGTGGATGTGACGAACACCGGCACGCGCACCGGGGATGAAGTGGTACAGCTGTACGTGCACGACTGCCTCAGCAGCGTCATTACCTACGAATCACAGCTCCGAGGTTTTGAACGCATTACACTCCAGCCAGGCGAAACACGGAAAGTCACCTTTACGCTGACTCCCGAAGACCTGCAACTGCTTGACCGGAACATGCAATGGAATGTGGAGCCGGGCGATTTCGAAATCCGTATCGGCTCCTCCAGCCAGGACATCCGGCTGAAACAGACTGTCACCGCATTGCCGTAACAGAAAAAAAGGCCTTCTTACATCGAACCGGTCCCAAAACAAAACGCTTCGGCGTTCTCAACCAAACGCCGAAGCGTTTTGATTGGAACGTCGAAGCGTTCTGCTATTGCAGGCCCGAATTACTTATATCCTCCCACCTTTGCAATCCGTTTCGGGATATCTGTATTGTCAATCTTGCCCATGAACTTCTCCGAGCCTGCCCCTACGGCATATACCGGCACATATTCCGCAGAATGGTCGCCTGTTGTCCATCCGACCCGTGCAATCTGGCTCATTACTTTCCGTGCCACAGCCGCGAGCGGTTCGGAACGCGCATAAAGCGACTCGGCAAATTCCACCTTATGCTGCACGAACGATTTCTCATATTCGTCACGCAACATGCGCTCCTGCTCCCAGGTCAAAGGCAGTCTGGTCCAGAAGCCCATCGTTTCGGAAAGCAGTTCTTTCATCTGCTCCCATGACACATTCGTCTGCTTGCGGAGTGTCGTGATGCGGCGCGACAGCTCCTCCTGCGATACCTTCTGGTTTTCCAGCGCTTTCAGATCCATCACATAATGATGATATCCCATTCCCAGACCGCCGGTCTCATGGTCGGCTGAAATCACGATCAGAGTCTCCTTCGGGTGTTTCTTGTAAAATTCGTATGCCACCTTCACCGCGTTGTCAAAGTCAATCACTTCCTTCACCACCGTACCCAAATCATTGTTATGGCACGCCCAGTCAATCTTTCCGCCTTCTGCCATCAGGAAGAAACCCTTGTTCTTTTCCTTCATCAGAAAAGCCACGGCCGCCTCCGTCATCTGAGCCAGGGTCATGTCACCTTCCTCATGGTCTACTGCGTACGGCAGACCGTTCACATCCGCCCCTTCCGCCTGAAGCAACAGAATTTTTTCAGCGCCGTCCGCCTTCTCCTCATATTCGTCCATGCCATGGGCGATTGCATATCCGCCTTTCTCGATTGCCGGCTCCAATGAAGGGGCGTCGGTCGATCTCAGGATACCTGACCCTGCAAAGAAATCAAACTTGCTTTCAGGAAGCTCCAGCGCGATTTCATCATACATGTTTCGGTCCGGCTGATGCCCGTAGAAAGCGGCCGGAGTAGCATGGTTGATGCCCACCGTAGTCAGTATGGCCACTCTCTTGCCGCTTGCCTTGGCCCGCGTGGCAATGCTCCGTAAAGGCTGTTTGTCCACATCCACCCCGATCGCTCCATTATAGGTCTTGGTGCCCGTGGCCAGAGCCGTTCCTCCGGCCGCCGAATCCGTAATCGGATTTGAGGCGGAATACGATGTGACGATTCCCGCCACCGGAAAACTGCCGAACGTCAACGGTTCTGTCCCGATACGTCCCTGAAGGGCCGCCAGATACATTTCTGTGGTATTCACCTGGTTCACTCCCATACCGTCGCCGATAAAGAAGAACACATACTTGGCTTGCTGGGCATAGACACATACGTGGACCAGCAGCAACAGACACAAATAAAACAGTCTTTTCATAAAGATATCATTAGTTTGAAGTTGAATAATCTGCCCTCACTCATCAATTACAGACAAATATAAGACGTATTGTCCGAATACAAAAATGAAAGAGCGAAAAAGAAAGTGCCGCACATCCCTCTCCGCCCTCCACACGCATGGATTGTCACAAAGATGAAACAAGGCGCGGAGCCGCCGGATTCATTTTCTCCGCGGCTCCGCGCCTTTCACATAAAGAGGCTGTCACCAAATTATCTCTTTTCCAGATAGAACCGTCCCGTGCCGTCCGCCACGTTGTCCAGCGAAACGGTGCCTTCGAGCGGATAGCTCCGGCCGGTCTGCGTGTCTGTCAGCTGCCAGCCGCTCCAGTCGTCGCCGGCCTCGAACTTCAGGTCCACATCGCCTGTCCGCTTCATGTAGAAGCCTACCGGAATGCGAACCGCGCCGTTCACACGCTGGATGGACAGCGCCTTGCGGCCGGCTGTGGTATAGACGGCCACATCCGTGCCTTCTTCCTTGCCCACCAGCAGTGCGGCATCCTCGCGGGAGTCGTATCCGTCGCTCGCTTCCCCGGAATGGAGCACTACGCAGGAGGCGGAACTGCCGTTCCGTGAAGCCGTCATGCGCAGCTGGGGGACAAAGGTGTTGTAGGTGTCTGCCTGACCTTTCTGGCCCAGCATGTCCGGATCCAGCTTCAGTCCGAAATAAGCGGACTTTTGTTCATCGGTCACCTTCACGAATACGGCCTCCATCGGGGCAATCTTGGCCGGCGCATTTGCCACGTTCGACACGCCGTCCTTTCCGACCGCAACGTATGCACCGGTTCCGTCCCCGTTTCCGCGGTATACATAGACGGCCGAGATGTTCGCATTTGCATCGAGCAGATCCTGGATGCTGATATGTGCCATGAACGGGTTGCCGAACAGGAAGACTGTGCCCTCCGTCTCACGGTAGAGCCCCAGCGTCTCCGGGAAATCCCGGTCGACCATCAGCTTTCCGGTGCCGAAACGGGTCACGCCGTCACTGCCCACGGCCTCATTCTGGCCAAGGGTATAATAATGATAGGTCGTGTGTGTCTTCGGGAAGTGGAACGGGTAGCCTTTTCCCGTATCACCCTTATTCCCCACCCGGAGGGCGAATCCCTGCCCCCTCTCATAAATCTCCGAAACGCGGTTGAAGCTTCTTGTCCAGTCGGTGAAGAGGAGTTCTCCATCCGCATCGGCAGCTATCGCGTCATCTTCCGTGCTGTAGCCGGCACGGCTGACGGTCTTGTTCGACACCACATCGCTCCAGAAACGCTGGTAGACGAGCGGATTCTGCCGATTCTCCTTATAGGAGTTTTCATCCAGCACGCTGAAATAGCCCGGGTAGGCGGCAGCCGCTTCCAGCAGGAACATGTCGCCGGTCACCATACCCTGCATCGGGGCGGACAGCAGGTTGTAGCTTCCGCCGTCCAGGTTCATGTCCACCCATGCGGATTCGTATTGCAGATGCTCCTGGCCGACCAGCTCGCCGCCCGGCTCGAAGTGTATGAAATTGCATTGGGCATTTGTCTCCGCTGCCAACACAGGATAATAATTTACCTGGGCGCCATTTTCTATCATAGAGGAGCCGCTCGGAGAAGGGATGATTACATTCGTACAGTTCCAGGGCACACCTTGCGTCCAGTTGTCCCAGTCGGTCCAGTCCGAGCTGACACTGCCTGTCCATGTGGTTTCATCCGGATGGATAGTCATCAAAGGACCTTCCGCAACGCCCCCCACATTGCCACCTACCGTAAGCTCCGTATTGCTCCATTCAACCACTCCATTCCTTGCCACATCCACATAATATTTGCCTGCAGGGAGCTTGGACATAAATATCTGATCTTCATCTCCAAACTCAAATCTGCCTGCAGAATTGATCACCGCCGTTACGGAGTTTTTTCCTCCAATGCTTTCCGCCGGCAATTCATCCCCATTCTCATCCTTGAAGGTCAACGTATAATAAACCCCTTCTTCTCCACCGTCCACACGGAACGAGATGGCATCGCCGAGACAGATATCCTGCGGTTCCGCATATACACCCGTTATCACCGTGGAAAGTTCATCATTTACACAATCTGGAGCTCCGTCACCGTCATAATCCGGCAACAAATAGAGACCGTGAACACGGACATAATCAACCAACTTCACCAAACCTTGGAACGAAATGGCCAGCTCGTCAAAATCGGCAGGAGGTATCACCGAATAATACTGTTTGTCACCCTTGCCTGCCACTTTCAGATTCAATACACCTCCGTTCGGTTCTGAATTCGCTATCTCTTTCCCGTCACGATAGGCCGTAATAGTCACGTATTCCAACAACTGTACATTGGCCAATCCTGTCAGTCCTGACACAATAAATCCGACTTCCTGATAACCCTGGTTTTCACCACCGGAAATCTTTCCAGGATTGGAGCTGATTTCATCAAATTTTACAAACAAAGTATCCGCATTACCCGCAGACAGCACATTCGCCATCTCACAATAAGTTTCGATGTCATCGTCCACCACGTTCGCCAAACCGGCCATACCGGATCCCACATGCAACAGACCGGTCACAGAACTTGAGGGCACAGCCCCATAGTTGGCATTGGTTATCAACTGCATACATTCCTCGCCCGGATTGGCACAATTCTCTCCTGCATCCTCATAATAGGCATAATATACGTCAAGGCTACCGCCCAACTGCACCCCTGCAAGTCCTCCGCACTTAAGTACTATCTTGTCAAACTCTTCCTCGGTCTCTATACTCAGACATGCCTGTTTGGTATTTGAGTCACCGGTCTGTATCAGCCCCAACGAAACACCGTTGTTGGCATCCCCTGCCTGAGAATCAACCTGCTGACCATTCCTATACAAATCAATCATAAGGAACTTCAGCACACTCAAATCCAGGAAATCCGCATTCCGGTTAATGACAAATCCTGCACGGGCACGTCTCTTCTCATTCGTACCGGGATTTATCACTTCCCCGTTTTTTGTAGAGACCGTTACCAGATTCTGATTTTGAATCAGATCAATACTAACATTGGTCATCCTGATAAAATTACGCGTCTCCGAGTCAACAACCATACTGTAATCACCCTCCTTTATTCCGCCTCCAAGTACGATTCCTTTGAACCCATTTGCTACGCCTACATCAAATCGATCTTCCCCTTCTTCATTTATCAGCGGTTTCCGGCAATTGTCTTCACTTTTCACCGCACGGGTTATCGTAGCTTCACAAGTAACTGTTTCACCGGTAGCATTATCTTTATAAGTTGCCCGTACCACGTATTCACCGGCAATGTTCATATTGTATATCACATAGCTGCCGTCCTCCATTTGCTTTATTTTCGGCTCTGCCCGATTGGGGTGTTCAGTGACGGCATCAATCTCTACACCACTTATCCCTTGCGGCAAGGCAAAACGGTAGGTCGGCAGATAAGTGGTCGCATCGGCCAGATTGAAATAGGACGAGATGTCCACCCGGTCCGGCTCACGCACAAAGGCATAATGCACGGAAGTGACACCCAGCTTCACCTCCACACCCAGGAACTGTATCATCAGACGCTGGCAAGGTTTCGTGGTAATCATACTGATGTATGAGGCACCGCCGCCCGCCACATTCAGACCTACAATTTCAGTATGTGTGTACTCATCCAGGAAGTCGTCATGGTCAATGTCACGGTCCTCACCGCTGAATGTGGCCAGACGGGTAGTACCTCCGATGCTCAGTTTCAGCAGGTCACCGTTGGTAATGTAAAATCCCACTTCCGAGCCTGCCGGTACTTCGCGGCCGAAATCGACAGTCATGGTCGGCTGGAACAGAGTGGATACCGTCTCTATGCCGATGCCGTTACTCAAATCCCCGTCAACCAGCTTGTTCAGACTATAGTCCAGATAACCGCTCGACCATCCAAGTTCACGCAACGGGTCCGGATAACCGACATTGTCACCGAAGTAGGTGGTGCTGATCGGGCTCTGCGTGCAATGGTTCACCGCAGGGATAATCGGATTCTCCCCTACATAGGCATAGTATATCTCCATACTGTTCAGCAAATTCACGTCTATTCCGCCGACGCTCAGACGGATCTCGTCAAAAGGCTTGGTTGTCGTGACTTCTATCACACTCTTTTTCTGTGCGGTGCCGCCGGCTATATTCCCCACTCCCAAATCAACCAGACTGGACGCATTCGAGAAATCCATTTCATCCTGTCGTACACCGTCCAGAAAGGTCTCCACGGAAAATATCTTCAGCACGGACAAATTCAACACACCATTGTCCGAATTGTCACTGAATACAAACCCGGCTTTCTGACCGGCCGCATACACATGCCCCACGTCTATCACGGAGACAATCTGGTTGGCAACCAAGTTACCGCCTACGATGCTGTTGCCGGCAGTGTATGCATTCGTCAAATCCGTATCGGTCAGATTTTCCGCTTCTGCTCCCCAGCCGCCCAATTCAATCAGACTGGGAGAGACATTGCTCATCATACGTCCGGCTCCCACCAGCGGTACACGCCGTGTGGCGGTCCAGGTACCGTCCTCATTCTGTACCAGACCGGAAGTAGCGGTGCCGTCCGCGCGGGACACACCTGCGTTTGCCCCCTGCGCATGAGGGGTAGGAACCAGTTCCTCGTCCCGGCAGGAAGAGAAGAGGAAAGTGCCCAACAGTGTAAAGATGGCGAAAAGATAGAGGGTATGGCGTCTCGCCGTCAGCGTCCATCCCGTATGTGCTGTTTTCATCATATTGGTTTTTTCTTTTTGTTTTCTTGTTGAATCTCTGAATTAATGTCTGAACTTGAAGTTGCAGTCGATGATGGACTGGATCAACAGGTCGCTGTAGGTGTATTGGCCGTTTACATAAGTATCTTTTGCGTAAGGTACTGTGACGATGCCGGTAAAACCTGTCTGACCTTCATAAGTAGAAATCTCCTCATACAAATCTTTATTCAGAGATATAAGTTTTTCGAACTCATCTTCCTTGTTAACATCATTTACCACATATGCTCTCCACTCATCCTGAAAAAGAGATTCACTATTTGTCAAATTAATCCAGCTGAACAATACATTATAACCCCAATTTGTTATAACAGGAATTGAAGCACTAAATGGAATAAAATAATCTAATGCACCTCCTGTATATCGTTTTATTCCAATAATATTTCCACGAGCTTCAGCAAGCGTAGTTGGAAAGGAAGGAGTCCAAGGAGCCTTATATTCATCAAGACAATCCGCTAATGATTCATCATCCCAAATTATGATAAACTCTTCATTGTTATCATCCAAAAAAGTTGTAAAAGCATCGATAATTTCTCGAGATACATCCTTGTGTCCTATATGTCCTATATCCTTTAAACTTTCTAAATTAAAAGCTCGTACCCCTTTCTGTAACAAATATGTTATATTACTTGCTGTTTCATTTTCTGTACAAGCATAAGTCGGAATAGACATTTTCTTTAATGGAGTAGAATTGTCTAACAGTGAAATCCAATTATTGACATTACTGTCATACGGACTCATGTCCGGCAGTTGAATAAAATATTTGTTCTGTTTTGTAATCTGATCACCAGGCACCGTCAGCACATAATTCATGGCTGTAGTATGCACCATCATTTTCACATCTTTACCGCTCATTTCTACCGAAGGGAGGAATGCCATCAGGTTAAGAGTTTCACCCTCATGCAAATCCACATATCGGCTGGTCCCGTTTCTAACCCCGACATAAACGGATTGAGATACCCCTTTATCTATATCGTCTTCTTTTATTTTCCCTTCATTTGCTGTAGTCCCCCCATTTGCATCATAGGTGAACCGATTTGTCTTGATTTTATGTGGCATGATAACACTTACCCCCGTCACCGTAACCGGATTGATGATACCTGTGGCCACCTCATATCTGCCCGCACGCAATGTAATGTCGAAAGTGGTCATGATAGGGTCAAAGTAAAGTTCTACGTGATGCTGGGAAGTATTCGGTGTAACTTCTTGCTTTGCCATCATGTAGGCATTGTTCATGTCAGGGTTTGTCAGATAGGCTCCGTTTGACAGACTTACCACCGTATCCAGCTGGTTGGTGATATATTCCATGCCGAACTCTCCATTGGCAATGTTTGACACGTCCGTTACCCGGTCTGCCGGATAGGCGGAATAAAAAGTATAGGGGATACCGAGCTCTCCCCATTTGAGAGTATCCGTTCCGGTAGGAGTGATCGCCCCTCCATGTTCGGAATATATTGTATCCACGACCACATAGTCGACCGATTTCGGAGAAGGTTCGTTGCACCAAATCTTGATTTTGTCCCCTATGTTCCATTCCAGCTGATAGTCATCGACATACACCGTACGCGACTGCGCATCGGCCACAGCCCCCACACTGAACTGGATGGGCTCTCCTTTTGATACCTGGGGCACTCCGGGAGTGGTTCCCTTGTCCGTACACCCTGAAAGGTACGTCCCTGCCGCCAGCAGAAACGTACCGCAAAGCAAATTAAGTTTTACCTTCATTTTTACGTAATGATATTAGTTCTTTAAATGTTTTTACTTTTCGGGCCGCCTGTCTTCCTGCACATTTGAAACGCTTTCCCCTGTCGAGACGGCGCAACTCTCTATAATGAAATAAATTCGGCTCCAAAGGTATAAAAACTTATTTAATATACAGCAAAAGCATTAAAAAAATAAAATCCGTTTAAAATTATTAAGCAATCAAATAATTCCCAGACGAAAGTTGTTTAGGCAAACCTTTTCCGGAACCCACCCGGCACAACCAGGCATTCCTAATGGTCCAAGTCATTCAATATAATCCGGTTCGCCCTGTCAATCAATGAATTGTCGAGCGACATAAGATAAATCTGGGTCGTCGCCTCCGAATCATGCCCCATCCCTTCACTGATGATCGACAGCGGCACATTCTTATACCTTGCGATGCTGGCCCACGAATGGCGCGCCACATACATGGAAAGACACATCCCCAAACCGGCCAGCCTTGAAACCGTCTTCAGCCGCCGGTTCACCAGATGAAGCGCATTCTGATACTGACGCCGCTCGCTCCCTTCCGGCCCTACAAGAATAGGGAGCAAATAGACAGAGTTCACGCACGCATACCGGTCCACGATATCCTGCATGCACTTTTCCCACTTGATTGTCAGCCGCTGGCCCGTTTTCCTCCGGGTGTACGACAACAGACCGCCGTCCAGATTTCCCTTCCGCAGATAGGCCATATCGACGAATGACATGCCGCGGGTATAGAAACTGAACAAAAACATGTCCCTCGCCCAAGCCAATGCAGGACGAGAACGGAAGTCCAGCTCCTTAATCCGCCGGATTCCTTCCAACGGAATCGCCCGCTTGACCGTCTTGTCCACACTCGTGTACACATGCCTGAACGGAAAACGCTGCTCAGCCAACCCGTCCTCGACCGCACGGTTGTAGACCGCACGAAGAATACGCATGTAGAACGAAATAGTATTCTTGCAGACCCCCCGGCCGGCAAGATACACCTCATACCGCCGTATCATGTCCGAATCGATTCCACCTATCGGCACATCCTTGCCGTTGCGGAAACGGCTGAAACTCCGTAATGCAGCCAGATACGTCTCGCCGGTCCGCTCCTTTCCCAGACGTTTCATCCGGGCAGCTGCCGCCCGGATGAAACGGAACATCGACTCCTTATGGGAAAAACCGCCGGAAACCGGCTCCGCAGAAGTTTCTTCCGGAACCTCCACCCCTTCCATCCTTGCCAAAAGACAGTCCAGCTTTTTCTCCATACGTTCCATGCGCACAAGAATGTCTTCAATCATTCTGGCATCCAATTTATTCGATTTATCCATACTCCAGTCTTATTTTAAGATGACTACTTATAGCAGGAATCCCGAAGCATCGCGGATATTCAATTATAATTTTATATAAAACTTGCCACAAAAAGAGTGATTCGAAGAAAAACTTTCTACTTTTGCAACCTGAAACTAAAGAACTCATTTGCAAATGAAAATAAGACTCTTGCTATTTGTGGCGGCACTGACAGCCGTAACCTCTCTCATGACTTCGTGTCTGAACAACGACGTGGAACAAGTGACTTACGTTTCGAGAAGCAGCATCACCGCCTTTTCGGTGGGTACGCTCCACATCGACCGGACAGGGAAAGACAGTGACGGAAACGACAGCGCATACGTAGACACCATCAGCTGCGCAAACTACCCGTTCACCATCGACCAGATGAACCGAACGATTGAGAACCGGGACTCTTTTCCGGTGGGCACACATATAGACAAGGTAGTGACGAGCATCAGCTATGACGACATGGGCATGAGCGTCCTGGCTTACCGGCCAAACGGCTCACAGAACGACACGGTCTACAATTCGACCGACTCCATCGACTTCACCGAACCCGTACAATTCAGAGTCTATACTATCAGCGGCTCGGCGGGCAGACCCTACCTGGTGAAACTGAACGTACACCAACAGGAACCCGACACCATCTCGTGGACCAGTTACGAACAACTTTCGTTTGAAGGGAACATCAAACTCACCCGACAGACCACCGTCTACGCGGACGGGAAACTGTACGTGTTCGGCGAACAGAACGGCTCTTCAGCCATACAATACACCGACATCGCCGGCGACACCCCTTCCACATGGACAACGATTCCTGTTCCGGCACAAATCGCCCCCTATTCAGCCATTGCATGGAACGGCCGGATTTGTTTCCTGAGCAATACGGGAGAGATGTATGCACTCGACCCGGCCACCCAGGCCATCGCTCCGGAAGAAGGAGTGACAGGCCCGTTCGACCGCCTCATCGCAGCCGACCATGAACTGCAGACGCTTTACGCCGTGAAAGACGGGAAAACGGGACGCCTCTCCGCAGACGGCATCTGGACCGACGACGAAGAACAAATGACAGCACTGGCCACCGGCAAGGAACGCCTGTCCGCGCACACGGAAGCCCTTTCATATAACGGGAACATCACCCGTACCACAGTGGCCTGCCACAGTCTTACAGGAGAATCCGCCACCATCTACCAACGTATGTCGAACGACAAGGGCTGGGTGAAAATAATGCAGGACCAGGCCGTGCCCAATATGGACAACTTCACGATGATATACTACGATGACCGGATGCTGGCGTTCGGAGGACCCTGTACAGACGGCGAAACAGGCCCGGAAAAAGCGTTCGAGACATTCTACACTTCTTCCAACTACGGAGTGGAATGGAGCCCGGCCACAGAATGTCTCTATTTCCCCGAATCTTTTGCCGCCTTCTATACCACAGGCGAAGGCACCTGCTCGGGCACGACAAGCCCACAGACCGAATATTCAAGGGGCAACTTCATCTGGATAGTGTGGGAAAACGGACACATCAGCCGCGGCCGGATCAACCGTCTGGGATTCGATCCCAAATGGTAACCTGAATATCAACCGAAAAAATCAGAATGTATGCAATATAAAGAGCTAATGGACAAAAACCGTATCCCGGCACACATCGCCATCATCATGGACGGCAACGGACGCTGGGCGAAGGCACGCGGACACGCGCGGACATTCGGACATCAGGCCGGGGCAGAAACGGTACACGTCATCACTGAAGAAGCGGCCAGACTGGGAGTGAAGTTCCTGACCCTATACACATTCTCCACCGAGAACTGGAACCGGCCCACAGACGAGATAGCCGCCCTGATGAGTCTGCTCATGGACTCCATCGAAGAGGAAACTTTCATGAAAAACAATGTCAGCTTCCGGGTTATCGGCGAAATGGAAAAACTTCCGGAACAAGTGCGCCGCAGACTGGAACAATGCATACAACGTACGGGAAAAAACACCGGCATGTGTCTCACGCTGGCCCTGAGCTATTCCTCCAAGTGGGAGATTACCGAAGCGGCCAGACAGATTGCACGTGAAGTGAGCGAGGGGAAACTGAAACCGGAAGACATTACCGACAAAACAATCGACGCCCATCTGAGCACCAGCTATATGCCCGACCCCGACCTGCTGATACGGACAGGAGGAGAAGTCAGGCTGAGCAACTACCTGCTCTGGCAATGCGCCTACTCAGAACTTTATTTTTGTGACACGTTCTGGCCTGACTTCAACGAGGAGGAACTGTGGAAAGCCATTTGTGACTACCAGAAAAGAGAACGCCGATTCGGCAAAACCAGCGAACAAATTTGAACAGAAAAATGCGAAACCGTTTTTTATTCATCCTATTGATTTACACTTGCATCTCCTCATTCGCAGCCAAGGGGTTTGCTCAAGAAAATGATTCTACGGAGGTCGGACAAAAACCGGTCATCCTTTATAACGGAACTCCCAAGCAATATGAAATAGCCGACATCAAGGTGAGCGGAGTCAAGAACTATGAAGACTATGTGCTGATAGGCATCTCCGGACTTGCCGTCGGACAAACCATCACAGTGCCGGGTGATGACATCACTTCGGCCGTAAAAAGATACTGGAGGCACGGACTGTTTTCGGACGTGAAGATTCTGGCCGACCGGATTGAAGACAACAAAATCTGGCTGTCCATCGAACTCCGCCAGCGTCCGCGTATCACCGACATCGTCATCACCGGAGTGAAAAAGAGCGAACGGGAAGACCTGATGGCCAAACTGGGTATGGCAAAAGGCACTCAGATTACGCCGAACCTGATAGACCGCGCAAAAATCCTCATCAAAAAGCACTTCGACGAAAAGGGATTCAAGAATGCAGAGGTCAACATCCTCGAACGGGAAGACCCTGAAAATGATGAACAGGTTTATGTAGACGTGGACATCGACAAGAAGGCGAAAATCAAGGTACACAAGATTACGATTGACGGAAATATGGTGTTGTCGGACAAGAAACTGAAACGCACCATGAAGAAGACAAACGAGAAGGGCAAGCTGCTCAACCTGTTCCGTCCGAAAAAATTCATCGAAAACCTCTATGAGGAAGACAAGCAGAAAATCATCGACAAATATAATGAACTGGGCTACCGTGACGCACAGATTGAAATAGACAGCGTGTCGCAATACGACGAAAAGACGGTAAACATCTACATGAAAGTATATGAAGGCCAGAAATATTACCTCCGCAACATCACGTGGGTGGGAAATACGGTCTACCCGTCGGACATGCTGAGCGAACAGCTCCGCATGAAACACGGCGACGTGTACAACCAGAAACTGCTGAACGACCGTATCACCAACGATGAAGATGCCATCGGAAACAATTACTACAACCGGGGATACGTGTTCTACCGCCTCGACCCGGTGGAAGTGAACATCGACGGTGACTCCATCGACCTTGAAATGCGTATCACCGAAGGACCGCAGGCTACAATCAGCCACGTACGCATCAACGGCAACGACCGCCTGTACGAGAACATCGTACGACGCGAGCTCCGTACGCGTCCGGGTGACCTGTTCAGCAAGGAAGCCTTGGAACGTTCATACCGCGAAATCGCGCAGATGGGACACTTCAACCCTGAAAATATCCAGCCGGACGTGCAGCCGAACGTGCAGGACGGAACGGTGGACATCAACTGGGGCCTGGAATCGAAGGCCAATGACCAGGTAGAGTTTTCTGCCGGATGGGGACAGACAGGTGTCATCGGAAAGCTGAGCCTGAAGTTCACCAACTTCTCGTTCGCCAACCTGTTCCGCAAGAACGACAACTTCCGCGGTATCCTTCCGCAAGGTGACGGACAGACACTCACCATCAGCGGCCAGACCAACGGACGCTACTACCAGTCATACAGTGTGTCGTTCTTCGACCCATGGTTCGGAGGAAAACGCCCGAATTCATTCTCCGTATCGGCCTTCTATTCCGTACAGACCGACGTGAGCGACCAATATTACAATTCAGCCTACATGAACAGCATGTATAACCTGTGGGGCAGCATGATGGGACAATATAACTATTATTATGACAACTACGAATCTTATTATGACCCCGACAGCTCCATCAAGATGTTCGGTGTATCGGTAGGATGGGGAAAACGTCTGCGCTGGCCGGACGACTACTTCACCCTGTCGGCAGAACTGTCATACCAACGCTTCATCCTGAAAGACTGGAGCTACCTGTACATCCGCCTCAACAACGGAAGTCTGCTGAATACCGGCAACTGTAACAACCTGAGCCTGAACCTGACATTGGCCCGCAACTCTACGGATAACCCGATTTTCCCGCGCCGCGGTTCCGAGTTCTCCGCTTCACTGCAGATTACTCCGCCTTACTCCCTCTTCAGCAAGAAGGACTACTCCACCTATGGAAGAGACAATTACGATGAGGCAGCCAACATGTTCAAATGGATTGAATACCACAAATGGAAATTCAAAGCCAAAACCTATACGGCACTTATGGATATCCAGAAATGTCCGGTAATCATGACCCGTACAGAATTCGGTCTGCTGGGGCATTACAACAAATACAAACGCTCTCCGTTCGAAACTTTCTATATGGGAGGTGACGGTATGACAGGCTACAGCTACAACTATGCCTCAGAGACCATCGCACTGAGAGGTTACGAAAACGGTGCACTCACTCCGTACGGAAGCGAAGGTTACGCGTATGTCCGACTGGGCGCCGAGCTGCGCTACCCGCTGATGCTGGAAAACTCCACCAGCATCTATGCGCTGGGATTCATTGAAGCCGGAAACGCATGGAACAGCGTAACGGATTTCAATCCTTTCGAACTGAAACGTTCGGCCGGTGTAGGTGTCCGCATCTTCCTTCCGATGATTGGTATGATGGGTATCGACTGGGCATACGGTTTCGACAAAATCAACGGTTCGATGGACCAGAGCGGAAGTCAGTTCCACTTCATCATCGGACAAGAATTCTAAAAACAAAAAGATGATATGCGTATGAAAAAGTTCATCCTTTCTGCCCTGCTGGTGATAACCTGCATGGCAACGGCCACGGCACAGAAGTTCGCACTGGTGGATATGGAATTCATCTCCCGGCAGATTCCCGCATTCAAGCAGGCCAACCAGCAGATGGAAACGCTGTCTGAAGAATGGCAGAGCCTGATTGACGCGAAAGCCGACGAAGCAAAACAGCTTTATGAAGAATACCAGCGGACTGCAGACAAGCTGACGACCGCCCAACGGACTGCCAAGGAAGAAGCGGTACTGGCTAAAGAAAAAGAAGCGGCCGAACTCCGACAGCAATATTTCGGACCACAAGGAAAAATGGTGAAAAAACAGCAGGAACTGCTGGGACCGCTGCAAGACAACATCTACAACGCCATCAAAGCCATTGCCACCGAACAAGGATACGATGTGGTGTTCGACCGGGCTTCCTCACAGAACATGATTTTCGCCTCTCCGCGCATCGACATCAGCAATGAAGTGCTGGCCAGACTAGGATATTCAAATTAATTTCATAAATTTGCAGCCGTGACAAAACAAGTATCTAATCAATAATAAAACAGAAACTAAGATTATGTTGAAGAAAATTGCTTTTTTACTTTTGCTCGTCGCCCCGATGAGTGTATTCGCGCAGAAATTCGCGCACTTCCGGTCAATGGACATCATTCTGGTGATGCCTGAATATGCAAAGGCACAGACCGACATCCAGGCCATGCAGAAAACGTATGAAGACGAAATCAAACGTACTTCTGATGAATTCAACAAGAAGTTCGCCGAATTCCAGCAGGAACAGAAGAACCTTCCGCAGAATATTCTGGAACGCCGCCAGAAAGAGCTTCAGGAATTGAATGAAAAAGGTCTGCAATTCCAACAGGATGCACAACAGCAGCTGCAGCAGTCATATACAGAGATGATGGAGCCCATCTACAAGAAACTGGAAGATACGGTGAAAGAAGTCGGCAAGGCAGGTGGCTATACATTCGTATTCGACCTGAACCGCACAGACATCCCCTACATCAATGAAGCGGAATCAAAGGATGTGACCAATGACATCAAGACCAAACTGGGCATCAGCCTGACAGCAGCTCCATATGCTCCGGCTGCACAAGGAACGGCTCCGGCCCCGGCCAATTAAACTCCGGAAACTTATTCCGATTTTACAAAGATATTCCAATGTCATTCCGGCGAGACAGACAAAACAACCGGAATGACATTGTTTTTTTACAATCCCTATCTATCATCCGAAATCGTTTCATGTATTCTTTTCCATATACCCCAGGACCAATCGGAGTGTTCGACTCCGGATACGGCGGCCTGACCATTCTGGAAAAATTCCGCAAACTCCTGCCCCAATACGACTATCTGTATCTAGGCGACAATGCACGTACTCCATACGGGACACGTTCGTTTGAAATCGTGTATGAATTTACCTTAGAGGCCGTGAAGAAGCTGTTCGAATTCGGTTGTCCGCTGGTCATCCTGGCTTGCAATACAGCCTCTGCAAAGGCATTGCGCAGCATCCAGCAATATGACCTCCCCTACCTGGATCCGACAAGAAGAGTATTGGGAGTAATCCGCCCTACAGTGGAACGCATAGGAAACATCACTCACACACGGCATGTAGGCTTGCTGGCCACAGCCGGAACCGTACGGTCACAATCCTATCCGCTGGAAATAAGAAAAATCTGTCCTGACATACAAGTGACAGGAGTTGCCTGTCCGCTATGGGTTCCGCTGGTGGAGAACAATGAATACGATTCGGAAGGAGCGGACTATTTTGTCAGAAAATACGTTCACGAACTGCTGCAAAAAGATCCGGAAATCGACACGATTATCCTGGGATGCACCCACTATCCGTTGCTACAGCATAAAATACGTCAGTTCACCCCACCCCATATCCAGCTCATCGCACAGGGAGAACTCGTTGCAGAAAGCCTGAAAGACTATCTGCAACGGCATTCAGACATGAACGCCCGCTGCTCACGCAACGGCCATTGCGAGTTTCTGACCACTGAATCCGTTGAAAAGTTCCGTGAGTCTGCATCGGTCTTTCTCCACGATACAGAAGTCTACGTACGGAATGTAATATTAGGATAAGCCCGTCAAACCGGTTCCTCCACCACATTCTCCCGCTTCCGCACCAGCAGTGCACTCAGCTCCCAAAGAATATAAACGGGAATGAACACAACCATCAATGTAAACGGATCAGTTGAGGGAGTAATGATGGCAGAAACAGTCATCAGAACCACAATGGCATGACGACGGTATTTTGAGAAAAACGAACGGTAAAGGATACCCAACCGCGACAACAGTGCCGACACTAGCGGCAATTCAAACATAATCCCCATCATAAACACCAGCATCAGAAAATTACTCATGTACGAATCCAAGGTCAGCTGGTTGGAAATATCAGGACTCAACTGATACGTGTAAAGGAAACGGAGCGTCATAGGGAATACCACAGAATATCCTACCACACAACCGAGGAAGAACATGACAGTACCGAACAGAAAAGCCAGGCGCACGCCACGTTTTTCATCTGCGTAAAGCGCAGGGCAGACAAATCTCCATACCTCAAACACCAGATAAGGAAATGTACATAGGAAAGCCAGCCAAAAAGACAATGTGACGTGCATAAAGAGTTGCGAGGACAGCTTGATGTTGATGATATCCACATGAAACGGCCTGTTCAGAAACTCCGGAACAATTGAAGTATGAGAAGAAAATTCAGAAATAAACTGATACAGAAAGAAATCGTCCTGGCAAGGAGCCATCACGACATGACTGAACAAATAGGGTATAAAGACAAATCCGGCCACCAGAAAGATACCCAACGCTATCAGACAGCGGAGAATCATCCACCGGAGTGCCTCCAGATGATCCCAGAAAGTCATTACTGTTTGCTCTGACATAGCGGTTACTCCCTGTCTTTCCGGTTATCGTTGTCCTCATCCGTGCCGCCTTTCGCCTCATCCCTGAAACTTTTGACTCCTTTTCCCAGACTCCGCATCAGTTCAGGAATTTTCCTGCCTCCGAACAGAAGCAGGACTACCAACAGAATAAGCAACAGTTCAGTCATTCCGAAACCTAAAAATAAAATCATATTCATCGCTCAACAGATTAAAAACACCAGACTCATCTCGCTCCCAAATCATCATACGACCTTTGCAGAATCGCCTTGCCACGAAGTATACGGTTCGGATCGGATGCAGGATGTTCCATTATCACACGGTCCGCATTCACATCCAAAAGCGTCACTCCAGTACTGTCAGCAAAAGCCATTCCCCCGCCAAAAGTCCAATAAGCGAAAGGATATGTATATTCCTCTCCCAACACATTACGGCTAAAATTAAATTCGTCATGAGAAATCCCCAGCTGTGCCAATAAAGTGGCCGCCAAATCAGACTGGTTCATGATTTTATCAACTACCACCGGCCGTTTGACAGCGCCGCCTATCCAAAGCATCGGAATATGATGCACACGTTCATCTTGCGGATGACCTTCTTCCGGATAATAGAAGCCATGGTCAGGCAAACAGACAATCAGCAAATTCTCCCACACCGGAGTCTGACGGATACGGTCGACAAAACGTCCCAGACAATCATCTGTAAAGGCAAAAGCATTAGGCCGGGATTCATCCAGACGATGGAACGGTACCTCAAACGGTTCATGACTGCTCAATGTCAAGAACGTAGTGAACCACGGGGAGTCTTTCCGCATAGTCAACTGCCCAAACAAATAATCGAAAGTCACGTCATCATTCACCCCCCACGCATTCTGCCGCTGGCTGACAGGGAAATCCACATCTGCCACCAAATGCTCATAACCGCTTCCCAACAGATAACTCTTCATATTGGTGAAATTGATGTCGCCGCCATACAGGAAATCAGTATGATATCCTTCGGCACGCAGTTTTCCGGCAATCGAAGGCAATGTACGGCTTTTGGCCGGTATCTTCATCACAGACAAATCAGGGAAACTCTGATAACCGCTAAGCGCACAAACCGTCCCCCGGTCAGTCCGGAAGCTGTTAGCATAACAACGTGTAAACCAGATTCCTTCTTTCGAGAGGCGGTCAATATTCGGACTGGCTCCTTTCACGCCCCCGAGCGACTCGACCATCGAAGCGCCGAATCCTTCCATCAATACAATCAATACATTGGGCCGGCAAGTATCCAGCAACTCCACTACATTTTTTCCGCCTGACGGATAAAGTCCGTTGAACAACGAATCGCAGTCTGCCTGATTGAAATAATCAAATTCTTCGGCATAATCCTTCGTCTTGCTCACAGAAGCCAACAGACTGAAAGCAGGATTCACAGCAGAATGATTCAGAAACTCATCGTTACAAAAATAAGCTTGACCGATATTGGAAGTGGACTCAGTCACTCCTCCGCGGATAACGATAAAGATGGCTCCTCCCATCAGCACCAGTCCTACATTCCCTAATATTTTCTTCTTTACAGCTGGCAGACAACGAGGAGTAATCAGATAAAGGATAACTGTCCCTACCACAGAAAGCAAAAGTATAAGAACGACTCTCCACACCACAAACCAGACCGATACACTGGCCATAGCATTCTTAGGTGATTCAAGATAAAAGAACACCGACGCATCGAGTTTGAAGTTCCAGAAAGGATAAAGCGACAGGTCTCCCATAAAAATCAGGGAAACGAGCAATGCGATTGCCGCATAATAACCTACAAGAATCTTACGTAAAGGAAATTTCCTGAACCATACGCTTACCAATACGGCGAGCCAAGGCACGACTGTCAGATAACCGGCCACTGCTGCATCGAGGCTGGCCCCATGCCACATCACACGGAAGTAATCCGCAGCATCTACTCCTCTTCCTATGCTTCCATTATACAGCATGAACCACGGCTTCTGGAATACAAACAGCAGAAGTGCCGTCAAGAAGAAAGCACATAAATATAGGAATCTCTTTTTCATAATCGACCTGTCTTTTTATTGAACACAAAGCTACCGGCCCCATCCTTCACCCATATCCAGGATGACAATATACCGAAAATATCTCTGCGTACAACATTATTATTTTTTTCTTCCGAAATCTGCAGGAACTTCTCCCCAAAGGTCAGTCTCCCACTTCCGCAACGGTATCTCATCGTATGTATTTTCCCGCAACCATTTTTCCGCACGGGCAATAAGCTGGAACAACGGTTCCGTCCGGGGAGTACACTCCAGCTTGGTTTTACATTTTTTCTGTTTCACCCAACTGAGTGCGTTGCGACTGTCCGAATAAACGGTCATCCGCAGATTTTTCTGCTTCAGCAAAGCCAGCCCGTGCACAATAGCCAGAAACTCACCGATATTATTGGTCCCGTACACCGGACCATAATGAAAAATTTCCTGACCTGTAGCCAGATATACTCCCCGATATTCCATCGGTCCCGGATTGCCGCTGCAGGCAGCATCTACAGCCAGACAGTTCCTGTCGAAATCATCGGGAAGTTTACCTTCATCATCCTTTCCTTTTCCGGCGGCCAGATATTTCCATGCAGATTCAGAAAGTGCCTTCTCCGCTTCTTCCCGGGTATTGAACGACTTGTATATCGCCCCCTTGAATCCTTTCGTCTGCTGCCGGCATTCCTGCCAGGAGGTATACACCCCCGGGCAGACGCCTTTCCAGACGGTATAAAATCTAGCCTTTGCCATGATCACATACGTTCAGGCACTTCTATACCCAACAGTCCCATAGCCAGTTTCACCACTTTTCCTACATTCTTGCTCAACACGAGACGGAAAATCTTACGTGCCTCATCTTCTTCACGCAAAATGCTGAAATCATGATAGAACTGATTATATTCTTTTACAAGTTCATATGCATAGTTAGCCAAAATCGACGGGTTATAGTCTGTACCGGCCTGTCTCACAACAGCGTGAAAATCAGACAAACGCTGAATAAGCTCTTCTTCTTTCGTGTTCAGTTCCACATTGGCAGAAAGCATATCAGGCAATTCCACGTCAGCCTCAGCCGCCTTACGGAGAATAGAACGGATACGTGCGTATGTATATTGGATGAACGGTCCCGTATTCCCGTTAAAGTCGATAGACTCTTTCGGGTTAAAGGTCATATTCTTACGGGCATCTACCTTCAAAATAAAATATTTCAATGCGCCCAATCCCACAATACGTGCCACATCTTCCGCTTCTTCTTTGCTCAGCCCGTCCAATTTCCCCAGTTCGGCACTGGTTTCACGGGCAGTTTCAATCATAGTTTCCATCAAGTCATCCGCATCGACCACTGTACCCTCCCGACTCTTCATCTTGCCTTCAGGCAGTTCTACCATGCCATAGGAGAAATGTATCAAATCTTTTCCCCACTTGAATCCCAGTTTGTCAAGCAGGATAGAAAGTACCTGGAAATGATAATTCTGCTCATTTCCCACCACATAAATCATCTTGTCGATGGGATAGTCCTCAAAACGCATTTTGGCGGTTCCGATATCCTGAGTCATGTACACCGAGGTTCCGTCACTACGGAGCAGAAGTTTCTGGTCGAGGCCTTCAGAAGTAAGGTCAGCCCATACGGAGCCGTCTTCTTTACGGTAGAAAAGCCCTTTTTCAAGTCCTTCAAGCACCTTCTTCTTTCCCTCCAGATAAGTTTGCGATTCATAATATATCTTGTCGAAACTTACCCCCATCATCTTATAGGTCTCGTCGAATCCGGCATATACCCAATTGTTCATCATCTGCCAAAGGGCGCGCACTTCAGGGTCATTGGCTTCCCATTTGCGGAGCATTTCCCGAGCCTCTTTCATCAACTGCGATTCTTCTTCAGCTTTGGCCTTGGCCTGTTCCTCACTCATTCCTTCTGCCATATAACGGCCTTCAAGCTCTTTCAATTCCGCTTTATAGTGCTTGTCAAATGCTACATAATAATCGCCTATCAGATGGTCGCCTTTCTTGCCGGACGATTCAGGAGTTTCTCCATTGCCATATTTCTTCCATGCCAGCATGGACTTGCAGATATGGATTCCGCGGTCGTTCACAATGTTAGTCTTCACCACTTTATTTCCGTTGGCAGCCATCACGTTTGCCAGGGCGTTGCCCAGCAGATTATTGCGCATGTGCCCCAAGTGAAGAGGCTTGTTGGTGTTGGGCGACGAATATTCAATCATCACCAGCGGCGCATTTTCGTCCGCTTTCACAATTCCCCATTGAGAATCGGCATCAATGCGGTTCAACATTTCTATCCATACAGACGAAGCAATGGTCAGATTCAGAAAGCCTTTGATTACATTAAATGAAGCGACGGCAGGCTCATGCTGTTTCAGGTAGTCACCTATCTCCTGTGCAGTCTGTTCCGGCCTTTTCTTTGAAGCCTTCAAAAACGGGAACACCACCAATGTAAGATGGCCTTCAAACTCTTTCTTTGTTTTCTGGAGTTGTACCATTCTGGCGGGCACTTCCACGCCATACAGTTCATTCACGCCCTTCAGGACGGATTCAGTCAGTTTGTCTTCTATCTTCATGCGTCGAATTGTTTTCTTGGAATTTCCGGCTACAAAGTTAATGCAAAAAGCTGACAACGGCAGACTTATTACTGAAAAATTCTGGTGGGACCGCCGTACGAAAAGACCACCGAAAAACCGACTGCCGCCACACAGCCAGAATGAGTATAGAAGTTAAAGACCGCTTTCCACTTTTTCCCTTCTCCATACAGACGGAGAAACACCCTCCTGCCTCTTGAAAAGCTTGCTGAAATGCGCCAAATCAGTGAATCCCACCTGCACGGCTATTTCCGACAAATTCCGGCTGGACATAGATTTCATCCGATTCTTTGCCTCCTCCAGACGAAGATAATTGACCCATGCGTTAAAATTCATTCCGTAATGTTTGTTGATAAAATTGGAAATGTACGTCCGGTTGATTCCCAATTCATAACTCACGTCCATAATAGTCAATCTCTGATACAAAAAATGTTTGTGTTTCTTCCATTCAGCCAGTTTACCTTCAATCTTTCTATTTGTCGATGCATTCAAAATCATACCTTTACATTCTTAGACATTTGTACTAAAATACAAACTTTAGGAAGTTCCAGAAAAAACAGAATGTAAGATAAATGTCTAAATGGATAATATCACGGACTAAGCGGTCGAAAAAAGCGATTATCCGGACTATTTTTTCAGAGCACGCCTACCGGTAAATCAATGTTGACAAATAGCTGTCCGCAAACATTTCGGCTGCTATGTCCCGAAGATATTCCGGAGTCAACGCCCCAATCCGTCTGGCTACTTCTTCCTTTTCATTATAGCCGCCATAATGAAGAAAACACTTACCCATATCAAGCGCATTATTCTCAAAATTGTCGCCCGCCACCCCTATCTGACCGATAATCTGTTTCTTGGCCGCCGCCAGTTGGGTAGGAGTCAACGGGTGTTCGTACATTTTCTGCAGTTCAGCATGTACCAGACGGATACATTGTTCTTCATCTTCACGGTCACAACCGAAATAAATACAAAACACACCCGTATCCGTATATGATGTAAGATTCGACTCTACATTATAAACTAACCCACGGCGTTCACGGAGTGCCACGTTCAGACGGCTGTTCATGCCAGGACCTCCCAGAATATTATTCAACAAATAAAGTCCGGTACGCCGTTCATCAAACGCATCATAGCCACGCCCCCCGATCATGACATGCGACTGATGAGTATCCTTGTCTGCCACACGCTTCACCGGTACATACGGAAGCGGATGCGTACGGGTATAAGACTCCGTATCAGGAGTGGGTATATCCGTACGGGCAAGTATCTTCTCCATCGTACGCACTACCCTTTCAAATGGAATTTGCCCGAGCACAAAAAACACCATCCGCTCCGGACGATAATGACGGCGGACAAAACGCAATGCGTCCTCGCTCGTAAATCCGCGCAGCAAACCGGGATTTCCCAAAATGTTACGCCCCAACGGATGGTCCGGGAAAAGCAATTCCTCAAAATCATCGAAAATCAGCTCAGAAGGACTGTCTTCATAACTTTGAATCTCATCAATTATCACCTCCACCTCCTTTTCGATTTCGTGCGGAGGAAAAATACTGTTGAAAACGATATCTGTCAACAAATCGGCAGCCCGGGCGAAGTCTTCCTTCAGAAACGAACTGTAGATAACCGTCTCTTCCTTATTGGTATATGCATTCAAATCGCCTCCCACATTCTCCATCCGGTTAAGGATGTGCCAGGCATGGCGCTTTCTTGTCCCCTTGAATATAAGATGCTCCACAAAATGAGCCATTCCCTGCTCGCCAGGAAGCTCATCGCGCGTACCGGCATCGACAGCATACCCGCAATAAGCCACATCAGTAGGGCTGGACGCATGGATAAGACGCAATCCACAAGGAAAAGTAAAAGTAGAATAAGACATCGTTTTCACTTTATTATCTGTTTCACGAGGCAAAATTACAACAATAGTCATTGTCTTTCCTCAAAAAATACAGATATTTGCAGAAATAATGAATGTTATACGTAGATTGGCGAGTTGACAGAATATCAGACAGACGGATTCAGACACATCAAGCCTTGTCAGCCAGCCAACAAATTAATCGTCAACAATATGAACAAAATTGCTATATTCTGTTCCGCTTCCGACTACATAGCTCCTGTCTATATGGAAAAAGCCAAAGAATTGGGAGTATGGTTGGGAGAACATCACAAATGGCTGATTTACGGCGGATCCGATTCCGGGCTGATGGATGCCACGGCCCGAACCGCCAAAGCCCATGGAGCCATGTTAATGGGAGTGATTCCTACCAAGCTGGAAGAGGCAGGAAAAGTAAGCGACTTGCTTGATGTGGAATTTCATGCCGTAAATCTGAGCGACCGCAAAGACCTGATGATTCAGGAAGCGGATGTGGCAGTTGCTCTTCCGGGAGGTATCGGAACGCTCGATGAGATATTTCATGTGGCAGCCTCTGCCTCAATCGGCTATCACAACAAACAAGTGATTCTCTATAACATAGAAGGCTTCTGGAACGATATGCTCCAATTCTTTGACAGACTGGAAGAAACTTGTTTCGCCCACCGTCCTGTTAGGAACTATATCCGAGTGGCAAATACGCTGGATGAACTGACCGGAATGCTTGAAAAATAAAGGAACCAAAACATCAGAAATATGATTATACCGACAATCAAAGACCTGCTGCAACAAGAAGCGCAGGCAGTGCTGAATATTCCTGTCACCGACAATTATGACAAGGCTGTGGCATTGATAGTGGAACAGGTACATCAAAAGGGAGGAAAACTGGTAACCAGCGGCATGGGAAAGGCCGGCCAGATTGCCATGAATATCGCCACCACTTTCTGTTCTACCGGAATCCCTTCTGTATTCCTGCACCCGAGCGAAGCGCAACACGGCGACTTGGGTATATTGCAGAAGAACGACCTGATGCTGCTGATTTCCAATTCCGGGAAGACGCGGGAAATTGTTGAACTGACAGACTTGGCCGACAAACTCGACCCGACACTGAAGAAAATCGTCATTACCGGAAATCCTGACAGCCCACTGGCTCATGCAGCCGACATCTGCCTGGCAACAGGACATCCGGATGAAGTATGCCTGTTGGGCATGACTCCCACTACATCAACCACAGTAATGACCGTCATCGGCGACATTCTGGTAGTTGAAACCATGCGTCGCACAGGCTTTACTATCGAAGAATACAGCAAACGCCATCACGGCGGATATTTAGGCGAGCGCTCGCGAGAACTGAGCAAGTAACCTGAAAGGAAGTCACCGAATATACAGAAAAACAAGGTTTGAAAAGGCCAATCACACATATCAGCTTTCATTTTATCATCATTCACTACAAGACGATAAAATGAAAGCTGATTTTTTACCCGACCACCGGTTATAACTTTTCCTTTCTTTAATCTTTAATCGACAAATTTGATTTTTGCAGCATCACGAGGCTTGGCCGCAGGAGCTTCGTCAGGATAACCGAAAGCTATACAATACAACAGTTCATAACCTTCAGGAATATCCAGACGCTTCAAGTACTCTGCAGCTTCCGGTTCTGTCTGCATGAAACGGATGGGAGAGCCCAAACAGCATGAACCGATTCCCATCGACCAGGCGGAAAGCACCATGTTCTCACCCAACAGGCCACAATCTATCGGTGACATGTCATACGACTTGTCGTTTGCAATGAATACGACAGTAGGCGCGTTACGGAACATGTTCTTGAAATCAGGGTCAGCCGCCATTTTCGGATACTTTTTCTTGTAAACTTCTGTTATTCCGTTGATATACTCCGGATTATCCACTACACGGATGGCCCACGACTGCTTGTTCTGTCCGTTCGGTGCATTGATGCCGCAATCCAGAATGATCTGCATTGTATCACGGTTCACCGCCTGCGGTTTATACTGGCGGATACTGCGACGCGTCATAATCGTTTCAATAACTTGATTTGTCTCACTGTCCTGCGGAGTCTCACTTGCAGTCTGAGACTGCGTATTTCCGCCTCCACATGCCATCAAAGGGAAGAGCAAGGTGGCCATCACCACCGATTTCCATGTTTTCATAAGCTGTATTCTTTATTGATTTCCACAAAAATAAACAAGTTTCCCGAATTCCTCAATTTTTGACATACAGATTTTGATTACCTGTGCATATAATAAAAAAGCGGCCCTCCTTAAAAGAGGGCCGCCCACACTTATCTGATAGAAACTGATAATTACAATTTCGGACCAGCAGCAACCAAAGCCTTACCTGCTTCGTTGCCTTCGAACTTAGCGAAGTTCTTGATGAAACGAGAAGCCAGGTCTTTTGCTTTTTCTTCCCACTTGCAAGCGCAGTCGTAAGTGTCACGAGGATCAAGAATCTTCGGATCAACACCCGGCAATTCAGTCGGAACCACGAAGTTGAAGAACGGAATAGTCTTGGTCGGAGCCTTGTCGATAGAACCGTCAAGGATAGCATCGATGATACCACGAGTATCACGGATAGAGATACGCTTGCCAGTACCGTTCCAACCTGTGTTAACCAAGTAAGCCTTCGCACCAACCTTTTCCATCTTCTTAACCAGCTCTTCAGCATATTTAGTCGGATGCAAGCTCAAGAATGCAGCACCGAAGCAAGCTGAGAATGTCGGAGTCGGTTCAGTGATACCACGTTCTGTACCGGCCAACTTAGCGGTAAATCCAGACAGGAAGTAATACTTAGCCTGTTCTGCATCCAGAATAGATACAGGAGGCAATACACCAAATGCATCAGCAGACAGGAAGATTACCTGATGAGCGTGAGGACCTTTAGATACCGGCTTCACGATGTTGTTGATGTGGTAGATAGGATAAGAAACACGAGTGTTCTCTGTTACGCTCTTGTCAGCGAAGTCAATCTTACCGTTTGCGTCAACTGTTACGTTTTCCAGCAAAGCGTCACGCTTGATGGCGTTGTAGATATCCGGTTCTGATTCCTTGTCCAGGTTGATAACCTTAGCGTAGCAACCACCTTCGTAGTTGAATACACCTTCGTCATCCCATCCGTGTTCATCATCACCGATCAACAGACGTTTCGGGTCAGTTGACAGAGTGGTCTTACCTGTACCTGACAGACCGAAGAAGATAGCAGTGTCAGTACCTTCCATGTTAGTGTTTGCAGAGCAGTGCATAGAAGCGATGCCACGCAACGGATTCAGGTAGTTCATGATAGAGAAGATACCCTTCTTCATTTCACCGCCGTACCAAGTGTTCAGGATAACCTGTTCGTTGGTTTTCAGGTTGAATACAGTAGCTGTCTCAGAGTTCAGACCCAGTTCCTTGTAGTTGTCAACCTTAGCCTTGGCAGCGTTGAATGATACGAAGTCAGGTTCACCGTAGTTAGCCAGTTCTTCTTCTGTCGGACGGATGAACATGTTCTTCACGAAGTGTGCCTGCCAAGCCACTTCCATGATGAAACGAACTTTCAGACGGGTAGCAGGGTTAGCACCGCAGAAAGTATCCATCACGAACAGACGCTTGCCGCTCAGCTGCTTCACAGCTTTTGCCTTCAAGTCAGCCCAAGCTTCTTCCGAGCAAGGTTTGTTGTCGTTCTTATATTCGTCAGAAGTCCACCATACAGTGTCCTTGCTAGCTTCATTGTATACAAAGAATTTGTCTTTAGGTGAACGACCTGTATAGATACCGGTCATTACGTTCACAGCGCCCAGTTCAGTTTCCTGACCTTTTTCATAGCCTTCAAGACTTTCTTTAGTCTCTTCAGCGAACAATACTTCATAAGACGGATTGTGAAGAATTTCCTTCACGTCGGTAATACCGTACTTGCTTAAATCTAAATTTGCCATTGTTCTTTTGATTAATTGGTTATTATATCAAATATTTGTTTTTCAGTCTTTGTTTTCCCTGTCTTAAAAAGATGTTCAAGAACACCTTTCTTCTCTTTGGCGATACAAAAGTAGCAGTTATTTTTGTATTCAAAGAACTTATTACTGAAAAAAATCCGTAATGAACTAAAGTTTTATACTTGTGTAACAAATTTGACAAATCCAGTTAGCAAATCAATTTTATTTCGTTTCTTTGCAACTGAATAGACCCACATATACCGACAATATAGAAGCTGAAACATTTATGGAAATAACCAGATTCAATACACGTAACTCTATTCTGAACCAGTTCCTTTCAGAACTTCGCGACATACACATCCAGACCGACAGCCTACGTTTCCGCAGAAACATCGAACGTATCGGAGAAATCATGGCTTACGAAATCAGCAAGGAGCTTGCCTATGGTCCGTTGGCCGTAAAAACACCTTTGTCGACCGCTGTAGAAAATGTGCCGTCCGAACAACCCGTAATTGCGACAATCCTCCGCGCAGGAATCCCTTTCCACCAAGGATTCCTCAACTATTTCGACCATGCACAGAATGCCTTCGTCTCCGCCTATCGGAAATATACAGACGAAGAACACTTTGATATCCACATCGAATATATTGCCTCTCCCCGACTGACGGGAAAAACACTGATTCTTACTGACACCATGCTGGCTACAGGAGCTTCAATGGAGTATGCCTACGAAGCGCTGCGAACCAAAGGAAAACCGGCCTGCATCCATATCGCATCGGTAATAGCCAGCCAACAGGCTATCGAACATATACAGAAAGTGTTTCCACAAGACAAGACGCATATATGGTGCGGCACCATCGATCCAGAACTGAACCCGCATTCATATATCGTGCCGGGACTGGGGGACGCCGGAGATTTGTGTTACGGAGAAAAAGAATAACTTTTTACCTATAAAATTTTATCGTATGTTTAAAAACGTTTTAACTAAAAGTTTGGCATGCCTTTCCCTTATCGGACTGGCAGCATGTGGGCCCAAGGAATATCCTGCGATGGGCGACACCGACCTGAAAGTGTTTGATGACGAAGTAGTCTGCTTTCATCCGGATTCATTGGGGAACTACAACGAAGCAAATGCGGACAGCATTATCCGCCTGGTAAACGGACGCATCATCCTGAAAAAAATTACTTTGCCTGATTACCAGCGGAATATCTCGATGAAAGTACGTGTGGAACTGGCTTCCAACGGAGACCGCTGGGACAAGTCCGGCTCACTTTTCGTCCTTCCGAAGGAATCGGCCATCAATCTGCTGAACATTGCTAAAGGCGAAAAACAATTCCCGGCCGTAGACAGCACGAAACTGGAAAAGATGATTGGTATCGTTCCTGGAGAAAATTATCTGCCCACAGTAGAGCTGATGCGCTTCATGACCCCGTTCGGAGTGGGTTATTACAGTCAGCCGGAAGACAAATTGACAGGAAAACGCCTTCCTGTATACATCCCGGAATGGGAAAAATCAGTAAAATGGGAACAAGACATCACTCAGCTCTATCCGTTGCTTGAGGGCGAAGCATACGTAGGGGTATTCATCGACACATGGAATGAGACCGGCTACCGAATCAGTGTAGATCTGGACATCGATGAAAGCAAACTGGCCAACGACGTAATGCCCAAACGCCATGTCATACCGCTGATAAACACAGTCTATTATATCGGTCAGTCTTATCCGGACATTTTTGCGCGCAAAGCTGTAGAAATCAATTTCGACCTTCCACAGGAAGCTCACAACGCAGAACTGAAGTACATCGTAACCGGACACGGCGGACATAGCGGAGGCGATGAGTTTGTAGAAAAGCAGAATATTGTTTCTGTAGACGGAGAGGCTGTACTCGACTTCATTCCATGGAGAAATGACTGTGCTTCATTCCGTCGGTTCAATCCGGCTACCGGTGTATGGCTCATCAAACGTCTGGCCGCATACATCAGCGACAACGGCTATGCGGAGAAAATGGTAGAGGAACCGCTGGCTTCATCTGACCTTTCACGCTCCAACTGGTGTCCAGGAAGTGATGTAGTGCCTGAAACAGCTGAACTGGGTACTTTGACAGCCGGCACGCATACTTTCAAGGTAGACATTCCAAAAGCACAGCCTGCAGTAGGTGATGAAATGAATCATTGGCTGGTTTCCGCTTACATCGTATATGAAGAATAAGCATTAAGACAAGACACGCAAATCCTTTTGTCACATAAAGAGGCCACAGAAGTACATGGAATTCCAACTGCACTTCTGTGGCCATCTTTTTCCAATCAAGATTCTTTTCTATTTCACTTCCCAGGTGTCGTTCGTGTCGAGCAGTTCCTCGAAGGTATGATAGTTCTTCTTCGCGGAGATCTCTTCTATCTGGGCCTCTACCGCCTCATCATAAGTGGGAGCCTCCACATCGCGGATCACACCGAGAGCTATCGGGAAATCCGGACCTTCCATCAGCGCCAGTTTCAGTTGGAGCGTATGGTCCTCACAATGTGCGTCATGCACCAGAATGTCTTTTTCGGTCACTCCGTTCTCGCCCAGCTTCACGACCTTCAGTCCGAAACCTTCCTGAGCCAGTCCGTACTCCTTGTTCGGGCCGAACAGCATCGGCTTGCCGTGTTCCAGATAAATGGCATTCCGCTCACGGTCCTCCTTCTTGGCCACTGCATTGTGCGTACCATCGTTGAAGATGACGCAGTTCTGAAGCACTTCCACCACCGAAGTACCTTTATGCTTGGCTGCAACCTTCAGCACTTCCACCGAAGGGCCTCCGTCGACCGCCGCACAACGGGCAAAGAAACGTCCGCGTGCACCGAAACAAAGCTCGGCCGGACGGAACGGGTCTTCTACCGTACCGTAAGGTGATGACTTGCTGACAAACCCACGTGCCGAAGTGGGGGAATACTGCCCTTTGGTCAGGCCGTAGATGCGGTTGTTGAGCAATACGATGTTGATGTCCACATTACGGCGGATGGCGTGGATGAAATGGTTGCCGCCGATGGCCAGTCCGTCGCCGTCGCCCGAAATCTGCCAGATGGTCAGATTCGGATTGGCGACTTTCGCACCTGTAGAAATGGCGGCCGCACGTCCGTGGATGGTGTGCATGCCATACGTGTTCATATAATAAGGTAGGCGTGAAGAGCAGCCGATACCGGAAATCACCGCTATTTCATGAGGCGGAACTCCGATTTCGGCCAATGCCTTATGGAAAGAGTTCAGGAAGGCATGGTCTCCACATCCCGGACACCAGCGGGGTTGTCCGAATTTATAGTCTGCTGCTGTATATTTCGTTTCGTTCATGATATTCTCCTCCTTCATTTAAAACAGTTTGGAAAAAGCGTCTACCAGTTCCTGCACGACGAACGGCTGTCCTTTCACCTGGTTGAACTGATGCAGATGGATGCCTTCCACCTTCATTCTCAGATAACCGGCAAGTTGTCCCATGTTCTGCTCGGCCACCACAATGTTCTTGTAGCGGCGCAACACCTCTGCCGTATTCTTCGGCAACGGATTGATGAAACGGAAATGAGCCAGCGCGGTTTTCTTTCCCTGCTTGTTCAGCGTGTCCATGGCCGAATGCAAGTGGCCGTAAGTGCCTCCGAATCCGACAATCAGCAGATCGGCGTCCGGCTCACCTTCCACCTCAAGCGGCGGAATGGAATCGGCAATTCCGGCCACTTTCTCAGCACGCAACCGGGTCATCAGGTGATGGTTCTCCGGGTCGGTGGAGATGGCACCCGTCTCACTGCTCTTCTCCAGTCCTCCGATACGGTGCATGAAGCCTTCCTGACCGGGCTTCGCCCAATAGCGGACTCCGGTTTCGGGATTACGCATGAACGGTGTCCACTTGCCGGCCATGTCCGGAGTGACATACGGCGGATTGATGGCAGGATATTCGTTCATGTCTGGCAGACGCCATGCGGCAGAACCATTGGCGATATATGCGTCGGTGAGAAGCACCACCGGAGTCATGTGTTCCAGCGCGATCTTGCAGGCCGTGAAAGCCGCGTCGAAACAGTCGGTCGGTGAAGAAGCGGCAATGACCGGCATCGGACTTTCTCCGTTGCGTCCGTACAACACCTGAAGCAGGTCGGTCTGTTCTGATTTGGTCGGAAGTCCGGTAGACGGTCCTCCGCGCTGCACATCCACGATTACCAGCGGAAGTTCTGTGATGACCGCCAGGTTCATGGCCTCGCTCTTCAGGCAGATGCCCGGACCGGAAGTGGTGGTCACGGCCAATGCGCCCGCAAACGAGGCACCTACCGCCGATGCGCACCCTGCAATCTCGTCCTCACACTGTACGGTCTTAACTCCCAATGATTTATGTTTGGCCAGCTCATGCAGGATGTCCGTGGCCGGAGTGATGGGATAAGAGCCCAGATAAAGCTGCAGTCCGGCTTTCTCGGCCGCAGCCATCAGACCATAGGCCGTAGCCTTGTTGCCGTTGATATCCATATAGCGTCCCGGACGTTTCTGTTCCTTGCTGGGCACCTTGTAGCTCATGGAAACAGAAGCGTGGGTGTTCGCTCCAAAATTGTAGCCGTCGAAAAGCACTTTCACGTTCGCTTCGGCGATGGCGGGTTTTTTGGCGAACTTCTCGCGCAGAAGTTTCGCGCCCACTTCAATGTCACGATGGAACAGCCAGCACACCAGTCCCAATGCGAACATGTTTTTTGTGCGCAGGATGGACTTGTTGTCGAGTCCGCTGTCTTTCAGGCTTTCCTTGCACATGGTAGTGATGGCCGCCTCCACCACCTCGTTCTTGATGCCCAGTTCCGAGAACGGGTTCTCCAGCTGGAACTTCGCCTTCTCCAGGTCTTTCTTCGTGAACGAGTCCGAGTCGATGATAATCACCGCCTGCGGCTTGCAGAACTTGTATTGTGTCTTCAGCGCGGCGGGATTCATGGCCACCAGCACATCACACTTGTCACCGGGCGTGTACACTTTGCCCGAACCGACATGCACCTGGAATCCGGACACTCCGGTCAGTGACCCTTGCGGGGCACGTATGTCAGCCGGATAATCCGGAAACGTACTGATGTCATTCCCCTCGGTGGCCGAAATATTCGAGAACATGTTTCCGGCCAGCTGCATGCCGTCGCCGGAGTCACCCGAAAAGCGGACAACCACATCATCCAGCTCTTTAATTACATTTTCTTCTGCCATAATATATTTCGTTTTTAAAGTTTGCACTATCAAGCGGCTACAAAATTGGCGAAGTTTCGGTAGAAAACAAAATAAAAAGCAAGATATTTTCATGAATAAATGACAGATTGACGCATGGTAAGTTTTTTTGCCTAAAAATTAGGTGTATGTCGGCAAAAAGATGTACCTTTGCAAAAAGGCTCTGTAGTTCAACGGATAGAACAAGAGTTTCCTAAACTTTAGATAGGGGTTCGATTCCCCTCGGAGCTACTTCTTGAAAAATATACGGCATACATGGACAACGGGAGCGACCGGCAGGAGTTGTCTGTATAGTGTTTCTTGTCCGGATAAAGATTAACCATAACAAAAAAATGCCTTCCCAACCTGTAATCAGTGACATACTGAAAGTCCGTGTTCTTCTGACCGGACAATTGTCCGTTTCTTTCCAAATAGAAGTAAATCCAATAAAAGCCGGGCCGCCTTTCCTTGTTGCAAGGAAGACGGCCCGGCTCTGTTCCGTGTGCAGTAAGCAACAAATTACTTACGCAGACCAAGCGCTTTTACGATGGCACGGTATCTTTCGATATCGCGGTCCTTCAGGTAGTCGAGAAGCGCACGGCGCTTACCTACCAGCTTAGTCAAAGATCTTGCAGTCGTATAATCTTTTTTGTGGAGTTTGAGGTGCTCCGTCAAGTGAGAAATACGGTATGAAAACAATGCTATCTGCGCTTCAGCCGAGCCAGTATCAGTGTTAGACTTTCCGTACTTTTCAAAGATTTCTTGTTTTTTTGCTGCGTCTAAATACATAGTTTTGACTTTAAATTATTTATAAATTCGATTTGCGGTTGCAAAGGTAAGGATAATCTTTTAAACAACAATGTGTTTTTCCGAAAAAAGTAGTAACTTTGCACGCAAATAATAGGTATAGTATGCAAGACATTAGAAACATTGCCATCATCGCCCACGTTGACCATGGCAAGACAACGCTGGTGGATAAAATGATGCTCGCGGGACACCTGTTCCGCAATGACCAGACCAACGGTGAACTGGTTTTGGATAACAACGACCTGGAACGTGAAAGAGGTATCACCATCCTCTCGAAAAACGTTTCAATCAACTACAAAGGTACGAAAATCAACATCATCGATACTCCGGGACATGCCGACTTCGGCGGAGAGGTGGAACGCGTGCTGAACATGGCCGACGGATGTATCCTGCTGGTGGATGCCTTCGAGGGTCCGATGCCCCAGACACGTTTCGTGCTCCAGAAAGCCCTGCAGATCGGATTGAAACCGATTGTGGTGGTCAACAAGGTGGACAAGCCCAACTGCCGTCCGGAAGAAGTGTATGAAATGGTGTTCGACCTGATGTTCAGTCTCAACGCCACGGAAGACCAGCTTGACTTCCCCGTAATCTATGGCTCGGCCAAAAACAACTGGATGGGTGAGGACTGGAAAACCCCTACAGGCACCATCACACCGTTGCTCGATGCCATCGTGAAATACATCCCGGCTCCGCAACAGCTGGAAGGAACCCCACAGATGCTCATCACCTCACTCGACTACTCTTCTTATACGGGACGTATCGCCGTGGGACGTGTACACCGCGGAACCATCAGTGAAGGCATGAACATCACGCTGGCCAAGCGTGACGGGCGCATGCTCAAGTCGAAAATCAAGGAAGTGCATACGTTTGAAGGACTGGGACGCAAGAAAGTGGAATCCGTATCGTCCGGCGACATCTGTGCCGTAATCGGTATCGAAGGATTCGAAATCGGCGACACGATCTGCGACTTCGAGAATCCGGAACCGCTGCCGCCAATCGCCATCGACGAACCGACCATGAGCATGCTGTTCACCATCAACGACTCTCCGTTCTTCGGCAAGGAAGGCAAATATGTCACCTCACGCCACATACACGACCGTCTGATGAAGGAACTCGACAAGAATCTGGCCCTGCGCGTGCGCAAGACAGAGAACGAGGACGGAAAATGGATTGTTTCCGGACGCGGTGTGCTTCACCTGTCCGTACTGATCGAGACCATGCGCCGCGAAGGCTATGAGCTTCAGGTAGGCCAGCCGCAGGTTATCTTCAAGGAAATCGACGGACAAAAATGTGAGCCGATCGAAGAGCTGACCATCAGCGTGCCCGAAGAGTTTGCCAGCAAAATGATTGATATGGTAACGCGCCGCAAGGGAGAAATGGTATCAATGGAAACCCAGGGCGACCGTGTGAACATCGAATTCAATATCCCTTCACGAGGCATCATCGGTCTGCGTACCAACGTGTTGACCGCTTCTCAGGGAGAAGCCATCATGGCTCACCGCTTCAAGGAATACCAGCCTTATAAGGGTGACATCCCACGCCGCACCAACGGCTCCATGATTGCCATGGAAAGCGGAACAGCCTTCGCATACGCCATCGACAAGCTTCAGGACCGCGGACGCTTCTTTATCTACCCGCAGGAAGAAGTATATGCCGGACAGGTGGTAGGCGAGCATGTACACGAGAACGACCTGGTAATCAATGTGACCAAGTCGAAGAAACTGACTAACATGCGTGCTTCCGGATCGGATGAGAAGGCGCGTATCATTCCGCCGGTCATCTTCTCGTTGGAGGAGGCACTGGAATATATCAAGGAAGATGAATACGTGGAAGTGACTCCGAAGAGCATGCGCATGCGCAAGGTCATCCTTGACGAGACTGAACGCAAGCGCGCCAACAAGAACTAAAGCTCCGCAAAGCAGCCGCAAGCATTTGAGGCTGTCTCAATAAGAATCAATTATCAAAAAGCAATGTCATCCTTCACTGCGTTCAGGATGACAAAATGAAAGCTGATTTGTATTTTGAGACAGCCTCCATTGTTTTTAACAGCTGTTTAATATGTGATTTATTCTTCCAGATTCACACTCTTTTCCACAAAATAACGCGGACGGCGTTTCACCTCCTTATAAATCTTGCCGACATATTCTCCGATGATTCCGCAAGCCAACAAAATGGCCCCTCCGATAAACCACACGGAAACGATAAGGGAAGTCCATCCCGGCAACGCCTGTCCGTCGACATACGAACAGATGCCATAGATAATGGCCAGCACGGCAATCAGCATAAACAACATGCCCAGATAGGCGATATAGCGCAACGGACGCACCGAAAACGAAGTGATTCCGTCCATCGCAAAACTGAGCATCTTGCTGAAAGGATATTTCGATTCACCTGCAAACCGTTCTTTCCGGTCATAATAGACCATCGCCGAAGGAAATCCCAACGATGATACCATCCCCCTCAGAAACAGGTTACGCTCGGGGAAAGAAACCAACGCCTGCAACGCACGGCGACTCATCAGGCGGAAATCGGCGTGATTGTATACGATGTCACCCCCTAACCCACGCATCAGGCGATAGAAAGCCAGGGCTGTGTTCTTCTTGAAAAACGTGTCGGTCGTCCGCTCCTTACGCACGCCATACACCACATCGATGCCTTTATTGAAATAGTCCACCATCGGATAGATGGCTTCCACATCGTCCTGCAGGTCTGCGTCAATGGAAATAGCCACATCAGCATGGGCGGAGGCCCATTCCAGACCGGCCCAGAGGGCCTGCTGGTGACCCACATTATGCGCCAGTTTTATTCCTGTCACATGTGCATTCTGTCTGGAGAGCGATTCAATCAACTCCCAGGTACGGTCTTTGCTCCCATCATCCACATACAGAATATCCCCTTCGTCAATGCTGCCTTTCTCTTTCAACGCCCCAACCACATGAATCAGTTGCGAGGTCGTCTCAGGCAACACCGCTTCCTCGTTATAACAGGGTACCACAATCATCAGTTTCATAACATCACATATTTTTATGCTTGAACACAAAGCGTACAAGCAGGAAATTCACGGGAATGGCGATGGAAAACACCGGAAACGGCGCCCACACCTTCGGCACGCCCAGCCACAAGAACAGGTTCAGCAGCACGATATGGAGCAGATAGTTCACTCCATGCGCCGCTCCCATTCCGAACAGCTTCTTCCATGAAGGGGAAGTGCCGAAAGTGAAATAGGAAGTGGCATAAAAGTTGGCGATAAAAGACAATACATACCCTATCGTGTATGCCACATTCACATTGATGAGGCGTTGCAACAAAAAATAGATTCCGTAATGCAACGCCGTAGCCGATATGCCGACAATGCCGAAACGGAGAATCTCGCCATACAATCGTTTGCGTTCCATCACTCTGCCTTTCTGAACTGATACAGATGGAGGACTTTCCGGTCATCACAACTGCGGTGACCGCTGTCGAACACCTCATTCAGCTGATAGTCTGTATTTTCCTTCACAAATGCCTCCACCTCCTCAGGATTGGCCACCAGGTATCCGTCCGTCGGCATGTAGACATCAAACGGCACTATACGGTCTCCCAAATAGAAATTGACGGTGAATTTCCGCATCGGGTTGCCTTTTACCTCATTTACGTGATATGAATAAATCTGCCCTTGAGGAACAATCTCCGCAATGCGGTCGGCCACCGGCTTGTCGGACTTTACATTGAGTACCGTGGGAGTGAACAAACCGTCGAGCGACAGGAACACTGTAAAGACGACGGCAACCGCCATATAATGTCCTTGCCTGAAGTCCGTCCGCCTGAGCATGGAGAAACATGCCACCGACACAAGCACCATCAGGCCGACAACCAAGGTAGAGGTCACATCAAGCGGCACGGTCTCGAGCGCACGCATGAAAGCGATGTTCTCCGCCGCGTGCCGGCCCGAGAATATCGTTTCGGGCACTACTCCAAGACGGAGAGCCACGAACACGACCAACAACAGCATGGACAAGGTCGCCATTACGCCGGCAAATATCTTGACCGCAACCGGACGGACACGTATCAGATAAAGGATATATTCCGCCAGAAAATAAGCGATAAACGGATAAATGGGCAGCAGATACACACTGCGCTTGCTCTTCGGTATGCAATAAAACACAAAAATAACCGCGATGCTGAGCAAGGAAAACAGGCGCGCATCATCCATCCCCCGGATATAGTCGCGGAAACGCGGCCACCATTGGCTTGGATTCGTCCGTATTTTCTTATATTTCAAGCAAAACAGGGAAATCAGCGCCAGCAAGGTGTACGGCACATATCCTGCCACGACAGTCATCACATTGTACCACGCCGGATTTTCATGCGATTCATAGCTCATCTTGCCGAGAAAACGCAACACGTTCTCTTCCAACACCAGTTGAAGGAATTCGTCGCCTCCCTGACGCCATGCCGCCACATACCAGACAAACGGAAGCACGCACGAGGCCAGTGCCACTCCCAGGAAGCGGACAAAAATCTTCCAGAAACCGACACCGCGTATCCACAGGAATACGGCCACCACCAGGCAAGGCAACACCATACCCACCGGACCTTTCGTAAGAAAAGCACCGCTCAGACAGAGAATCCCGGTCCAAGGCACGCCTTGCATACGTTTCTCTCCCCAACGGTAAAGCTGGTAGAGAGCCAGCACCATCAATGCGGACAAAAGCATGTCCACCCGGCAGTTGGTTCCGGCACGATGTACCTCAAAATTAGTCAGCGTAAGCAACGCCATGACAAAAGCCACCTCGCGTCCACGCCGCTTGGCATAGAACGCATAGCCTGCCAATACCATGACCGCCAAGGCAAGAGCCGACGGCATACGTGAGGTATACTCCGTGACTTGTCCGACCACCGCGGAGGCCAGGGCGATACACCAGTGAAACAAAGGCGGCTTATAGGCCATGTCTACTCCATTGTTGACGGGAAGAATCCAATTGCCTTTCTCCAGCATCGAAAGGGCCACAACTGCCTCACGCGGCTCGCCCCGTGTATTGAACAGGGCTTCTCCCAGAAAAAGGAACAGCGACACGATACATACCGCTGTCAAAATCCATACATACTTATCCTGCCTGTACATTTTCATTGCTGTAATTAAAGTTGTCCGCTCAGTTCAAAATAACGCTCCATCACCATCAGTTGCAACAATTCTTCACGTTCATCGTTACGGAACTGGTCTACATATTCATGGGCATGACGAATTATCTCTTCTGCCTTCTCCGGATGATTGATATAATAACGGAGTTTCTCCTCAAAATCCGAGAAATCTTCTTTCACTTCCACATAATGATAATCCGGTATCAGTGTACCTTCCATGAACCATGTTTCACATGTAGGACGCGTCATGACCGCCAACGAATTGGACGACATAACCCATTTCAAATTGGAGGCCACATCATTCCCTTCCAACGCAATAATAAACTTATAGTCCAAATGCTCGCGGATTGTCTTTTTCTCCGTCATCCATTCGTCAGGGCATCCCTCGTTCCTTCCGACCACTCCGCAATCGCACATCGGATGCCCGAAAAATTTCTGCAGAAATAAAGTCCGTAAACGGCTCTGACGGATTTTTCCACGGAAAATAGCACAATCTTTTTTTTCACGGAAAGGTTTAGTATCATGCACATACATGAAATGACGCAACTTGTCCAACTTCAACACCACGGAGTTCTGATTGTCAGCTGCCAGCAGACGGCTTTTCACTACAGCAGGCACTTCGGGAGTGAAATAGACATCACCCGGACAGAAATTCCAGCGCAAGTGCGGAGGGAACCAGCGTGTCACGTCATGCTGGTCGAAATAATAAGCCGTGTGGAACATCTTCCTCCGGTAATTCCCGACAGCACCCGTATAATGAATCCAGCTTCTGCTACGTGTCAGATTATCTCGCCCAGAAATTTTCCAGGAGTTACGGATACGGATATAATAATTCACACGCTGTAACATATAATCATAATCCGGACGGAGACGTGCTTCCGTCAGTTTCTTTTCCCGACGAGAACGATAATATATGTCTGGAATAGCCAAACCTAAGAACTTCTCAAGGAAATTAAGAAATTTAATAGGCTTTCCACTACGAATCCGATAAAAAAAACTGTCAGCCATCTTGAAAAAAGAGTTATTATATTTTCTGTACAAAAATAACGCTTTTATTCCAACAAACTTCTTTTTTTGCAGAAATGAATTGCCCGCAACAAAAAGCAAGAAAAAGTATGAGAACCACAGTTAAAGTCATCATACCCATCTACAAAACGACATTGAACCAGTGGGAAAATGCCGCATTGGCCAACAACATGCGCCAGTTAGCTACACATCCCATCGTTTTCCTGAAGCCGGAAGGACTGAATATCAATCCGATAACACAACAGTATCCCCAATCTACAGTGATGGAGGTATCTGATAACTGGATAGGAACCAGACGTGGCATTGCCGGCTACAATTAAAAATACTCTTAAACAACTCTTGTAGTACAAGAGTGTAATAAATTTTTTGAATGGGCTATTTATACCATTGTTTCTTATCATTGGCTTAAATTTTTAAACTTTCTTTATCGAGCAGGAACTCATAAATGTTCATAAATACTATTCCGTTTTCGTCTTGGTAGCGTTTTATCGGGTCTTCGGTGATTACAAACTTCTGGAAATTATCCGATATATTCATTAACGAACGTAATTCCTGTTCCCGTTTCTCTTCGTTTGGTAATCGTAAAGCTGATTGTATATAGCAACGCTTACTGCCTTCGTTACATACAAAATCGACCTCTAACTGTTTGCGTTGGCTCTTGCCCTCTTCATTTTTGGTATTTACCACTACGACACCCACATCAACCAATAATTCACGAATACGAAGCTCATTATAAATAAGATTCTCCATTAGGTGAGTAACTTCGTGTTGGCGGAAATTGATACGGGCATTACGCAAGCCTAAATCGGCAAAGTAATATTTGGCAGGAGTGTCGATGTATTTCTTTCCTTTAATATCGTAGCGTATGGACTTTTCTACCATAAATACCTCTTGCAGTATTTCAAGATAGAAACTCACTGTATTGGGAGAGATGGAAACATTCTTTACCGATTTGAAGGTGTTTACCAGCTTGTTTGGATTGATAAGTCCTCCGATTGAAGAAGCTAAAATGTTGATAAGTTCCTCCAACTCTTCTTCGTTTTTGATTTTATACCTCTCCAATATATCGGTAATATATGTTTTCTTAAAGAGCGTCTGAAGATATTTCATTTTCTCTTCATTGGTTTGCATAGTTGCTATCTTCGGAAGTCCTCCAAAGGTCATATACTCTTCCATAGCCTCCTCGCGAGAGCCATTGAATACAGAGAAGTATTCGCTAAAAGATAGGGGCGCAACTTTTATTTCATCGCCACGACCTCGAAACTCGGTAATGACATCACTCGACAAGAACTTGGAGTTGCTACCTGTCACATATACATCGACATTGGGAATCTTTAGATAGCTGTTCAATACATCTTCAAACTCATCTACCCATTGCACCTCATCGAGCATCACATAATGCATACCCTCTTTTGCTATGCGGGCATCAATGTATTCGAGTAAAGCGTCAGGGTTTCGCAACTTTTTGTTGCGACGGTCTTCCAAATCAACTTTGATTATGTGCTCGTCATCTACCCCCTGAGTTTTTAGATAATCATTAAACAGGTTGAAAAGCAAATACGACTTTCCACAGCGGCGGATTCCGGTTACAACCTTTATCATTCCGTTGTGCATGCTTCTTATGAGTTTGGTTAGGTATAAATCGCGCTTTATTTCCATAATTCCACTGAATATTATTGCGTATATACGCATTTTTGTTCAGCGAAAATAGCGAAAGTTTTTGAACTGACAATATAAGTGTTTAAATTTTAAAGATATTGAAAGAGTGTTTCTTTTTTTCCGTGGCTACCGTCAAGTTAGAAGTGCAACTTCGTCATTGTATTGTCTTTCATTCTGATAATAAAGAAAATATTCCACACAAAGGTGATTTTTTATTTTAAAGTCTTATATTTGTATCGAATGAATTAAACTGAATTGACCACCACATGATACATGTCGCTTGTAATATAGACAGCAATTATGTTTGCCATTGTGCCGTAACGCTTGTTTCCTTATTTGAGAATAACCGAAACGAAAAATTCTCAATACATATCATTGCACGGAAATTATCAGATAATGAACAGAAAGTGCTTACAGAGCTCACAGAACAGTATCATAACCAAATCTTCTTCTACGAACCTGAAACCGAACTTCTGGAAGGATTCACCATCCGAAAATTCAGCAAACGTATTTCAATGGCCACATATTACCGTTGCATTTTATCGAGACTGCTTCCTCCTGATATTGACCGTTTGCTTTATCTGGATTGTGACATAGTGGTATTAGGGGAAATCCGTCCTTTTTGGAACACGCCATTAGATGGAATAGGTGTAGCAGCTGTCGAGGATATGGGATGTGGAGAGGCCCGACGTTACGAAATATTGCAATATCCAATGGAAGATTCCTATTTCAATGCGGGAGTATTGCTTATCAATCTGGATTATTGGCGGAAACACGACATTGCGCAAGCATGTATCGATTACTTTCACCAATATCCGGAACGAATCCTTTTCAACGACCAGGACTTGTTGAATTGTGTGTTACATGCAAACAAGAAACTGGTTGATTTGAAATGGAATGTGCAAGATGCTTTTTACCGCACTCCGCGTCAAATGAATGAAATATGGCGAGAAAAATTCACACCAACACTTCTTCATCCGGTTATTCTCCACTTTACAAACCGAAAACCTTGGGAGTATGACAGCCAACACCCTTTGCGGAAAGAATATTTCAAGTATCTTGACCTTACACCTTGGAAAGGGAAACGTATCTTGCATAATCCACTTTATCGCATCAAACGTTTTTTCCGACTGCTGCCATTTTATGTGCATTTAAGAAAAGCAAAATATGTTAAATTAGAAAGTTTGTAATATTTATGATAAAGAAAGACTCTTCTATAAAAAGATTCTTCAAACGGATAGAAAAATTCTTTTCTTCACTCAAGCAACGGTATGTAGTCCACTTCCTGATGAATAAAGCAGGAGGAAAACAGCTTGTAGCAAAATATAAGAACCGTACCAATGATAATTGTGGAGAAATAAATGAGAGTTCCCCTATCTGGATATGCTGGTGGCAAGGAGAGGAAGCAATGCCACCTATAGCTAAGGCATGTCTTTATTCGATAAGAATTCATGCGGGCAAACATCCTGTCATATTGATCACTTATCAAAACTATCAAAGATATGTCAAGTTTCCTTCAGAAATCATCAAAAAACAACAATCAGGAATCATTGACCTGACTCATTTTTCAGATATACTCCGCACAATGCTTTTAGCCCGTTACGGAGGAATCTGGATGGACTGCACCGTATTGCTTCCTTCAAAAAATATAGACTCGTTCATTCACTCCACTAAGAAATTCTGGAGTTGTCATCATGTTCCTATCTACCATAATATTTCACGTGGAGGATGGACCAGTTTCTTTTGGGCTTGTGGCAAAGAAAATTTATTGGCATCTTTCATGGCTGACTTTCATATAAATTATTGGACACGATGTAACAGACTGATCAATTACCTATTGTTGGATTACACTTTCGCTATTGCCCGAAAATATATATCATCAGTCCGTCAAATGATTGAGGATGTGCCCATTACAACCATGGGACCTTTAGGGAAATGTCTGAATGATGAATACAATCATGAGCAATGGGAAAAATTCTGTTCGGACTTTGATTTTCATAAACTGACTTATAAAATCCCTTTACAAGAGGCTACGCCCGAAGGAAAAAAGACCTTCTATGGGCACATTATGGAAAATTATCTTCCTAAGGCTACATGAAAACAATATTTCAGTTAGAATCTGTTTAACCCAAATCGCGTCATTAGAAATATCTTCTCTAATGACGCGATTTGGGTTAAAGCAGCCTTAACGGAAGCTAAGACAAAAGATAAAGAAATCCGAACAATATTTTAATATATGACATTCATACAGCTATTTGCTTTTTCATTGATACTTTCCTAAACGCTCCGCAAGTCCGTCACGATAAGCCCTCCAGAATCTGGCAATATCGCTCCATTGATAAGCGTCACTGAACAGACAGGCCAGAAATGCTATCAAGATATACCCTATCACACCATTGAAGCCGCGCAAATACCTCACTCCCCAATTCTTGCCATAATGATGATTCAGATAGGTGGAATTACGAACTTGATAAAAACGCTTCCACTTTTTTTTCTTGCTGCGCTCTTTCCAACTGTCGCCGGAAAAGAATTTCTCCTTATCCATCAACGCTTCAGGAATATACATTATCTTATATCCTGCCTGCACCGTGCGGATGCAATAGTCGGTGTCGTCGCAGAAAATGAACAGTTCCTTAGTGGGCAGACCTATCTTGTCCACCACTTCCCGACGGATAAAAGGACCTTCGAATGCGGTGCCGCAAATCTCCGTGGGACCGGTCACGTTCATTTTCGCCAGTCTGCCTTTATATAAAGAAGCAAAAGGACGGGTCAGATCCAGTCCTTGAAAGTCATTTGTATAAATCTTCCCTTCCATCAGACGCCGGGGTGCCAGAATGCCGACATCTTTCCGGCCGCTATGCCGTAACAGGCTTTTCAGGCAGTCCGGACGGGGAAAGACATCATCGTCCATACACCATATCCAGTCTGCCCCAAGCTTATAAGCCTCCGCGATTCCCGTATGGAAGCCTCCCGATCCTCCTACATTTTCCTGGCTGATTACATGCAAGGACGGTTCACCAGCCAACCATTCGGCCGTACCGTCCGTACTTCCGTTATTCACCACCACGATTCCGGAAAGCGGCTCGTTTTTCCGAAGGCAACTTATATTGCGCTTCAACAGTTCCAGCCGGTTATAAGTGACGACAACGGCAATGACTCTCATATTTTCTTTCCAATGTTCCTCCATGCTTCAATCTCCTTTTCTTCCTTTCCGGGCTGGGTGCTCCGGAACGCAACCATGAGCCGCCAGCATTCTTCCGGATCGAAGCCACGCACTTTCGCGTATTCTTCCGCGATGATCCGATGCATGGCAGGGGTGGCGGGCAGCCGCTCCAGGTTCTTGCATCCCGCACGCATATCCAACGGACCGACATCCAGCCGGTTCAAGTCTACAATGTCCAGTCTGATTCCCTTCGGTGTCTTCTCAAACAAGATATTGGCCCGTCCGTAATCCTTGTGGGCATATCCATGCTCGTGCAATATGGCCGTCACATGACCTACAGCCCGCAGAACTTCGTTTTCGTAATCGAATTTCCTATGGAACAGGTCCTCATAGCGATAGGGACAGGATGATGCCAGTGTTACATAATAACTCTGGTCAAAAAGCAGTCCTTTCCGGATATTCATATAACCTACCGGCTGGGGAGTCCCTACTCCGATTTTCAGAAACATTTCCGCGTGTTCGAACGAACGTTTTGCTTTTGAAGGACGGAATACCCCATATACAAAACGGTTTATGATATTGGGACTCCGGAAGGACTTTATCACATAATCCGTTCCTTGGTACGTGATCCGCCTCAACTGGTTCCGCCCGTCGTGGATGAGCGTTCCCTCATTCCGCGAGAAACGCCCGGGTATGCTCCTCATGAAAGACTCCAGATTGCGAAAGTCCGGATGCAATACCAATGTACAATGATTGAACAATCCCATAACACCCGCAAATCAGATTTTATCCAGTCCTTTTGTATATTTCAGCCAGTAATATTTCAAGGGATTCTTGTATTTCAGCTGTTTCCAGGGACGACTTCCGTGAGGACGGTGCCATACGGGAAGGTTAGCGAACACATAGTTCTGGAATCCGCATTCTATGGCCTTGTGGGAAATGGTCACGTCATACCAGTTCTTGTCCGGGTCCAGTTGCCCGAAATCGAATGCCTTCATGAATTCGGGTGTCAGCAACGAACAGCAGAAACTGCAATGCTTCTTCTCCGCATATACCGTCCCTTCTTTTCCTTTCACATGCAGGTAAGGATAATTGACAGCCCCCGCCTCGTCTACCGTCACGGCAGCGGCAATCGCACAGTTCTTCCTTTCTTCCGCTCCCTCATAAAGGCCTTGCAAGGTGTCTTTCTTTACCACCACATCAGACTCCACAATCAGCAGACCTGCGTTTGCCTCGAGAGCCTCCCGCCGGGCCGTCTGCAGCACCAGCAGGTAATTGGGCGACGGATGGTCGGTCAGGTCGGAAAGGTTCACCAGCCGGAAACCGTATTTCCGGGAAGCTTCCTCCAGCCGTCTGGTGTTCTCGTCCGTACTGAAGTCATTGTACACCGTATACCTGTAAGGTACGGAAATTTCCGAATCCATGATTGCACGGATTGTCTCCAGCGTAAGGTCTATCGAATCTTTCACAGGAGTCAGAATATGCAGACATTCCATAACTATTGCTTTACAAGTTGATGCCGCAAAAATATCCTTTTTCTGCCTAATGAACAAATTACCGTCAGAATATCTCGCGCGCAAGCTTCAATGCCGCCGCTACCGTATCATCCATGTCCGCGTATGTATATCTGCCCAGACGCCCGCCGAACAGTACGCCGGGAGTATTCAGGGCAAGCTGACGGTAATCCTCATAAATCCTGCCGTTCTTCTCGTCGTTCACCGGATAATAAGGCTCTTTTCCCGGAGCGAAACTGTCAGGGTATTCATACGTGACAACGGTATGGGGCTGCCTACCGTACTCGAAATGCTTGTGCTCGATGACACGGGTGTAGGGAACCGCACGCTCGGTGTAGTTCACTACGGCATTACCCTGGAAGTTCTCCACTTTCAGACGCCTTTCCTCGAAGCGGAGGCTGCGGTATTCCAGATGTCCGCAACGGTAATCGAAAAACTCGTCGATGCAGCCCGTGAACAGAACCTTTCCGGCAAGCATGTCCAGTTCGGCCTTATGAGCGAAATAGTCCGTGCCCAGGCGCACTTCCACGCCTTCGAGCAGCGCGTCAATCAACACGTTATATCCTCCGACGGGAATGCCCTGATAAGCGTCGTTGAAATAATTGTTGTCGAACGTGAACCGGAAAGGCAGGCGACGGATAATGAACGCCGGAAGCTCCGTGGCCGCACGTCCCCATTGTTTCTCGGTATATCCCTTTATCAGCTTCTCATAGATGTCTTTTCCACAAAGCGTCAGTGCCTGTTCCTCCAGATTGGCAGGTTCGGTGATGTGTGCGTATTCCGCACGCTGCTCCTCAATCCTGGCCTGTGCCTCAGCCGGAGTGGTCACACCCCACAACTGATAGAACGTGTTCATGTTGAATGGCAGGTTATACAGTTTGTCCTGATAACGGGCCACGGGGGAGTTGGTGTAGCGGTTGAATTCCACAAACGAATTCACGTAATTCCACACTTCCTTATTGTCCGTATGGAAGATGTGCGCCCCATATTTGTGCACATGGATGCCTTCCACATCCTCACAATAGATGTTGCCGCCGCGGTGGTTCCGCTTGTCCACCACCAGACAGGTTTTTCCCGCCCGTCTTGCCTCGTGGGCGAACACCGCACCGAACAGGCCGGACCCCACAATCAGATAATCATATTTCTTTCCCATGGTTTCCCGATGATTTCAATAAATGACAAGTACAAACGACCTGCATACAAATGTAAGAAAAATGGAAAAATTACACAAAAGAAGCACCGGACAAAAAACAGGAGACAAAACGGCTTTCCACCTCTATCCGGGAAACGCCGAAACGTTTTGTCCAAAACGCCGAAGCGTTTGACCTGAAACGTTTCGGCGTTACTTTCTCCGCTCCCATTCTTCTTTGGTCCGTTTCCAGCGGTTATGGCTCCAAAGCCAGTAGGCCGGTTCGCGACGAATCATTTCCTCCAGCAAAGAAGAATAGCGGTCAGTAAGATCATAATCCGGACAGTCCTCGGGCGAAACGGTAATCCGCTTCAGGTCACAATGATAATATCCTCTCTTTACCCGTCTTACATCGGCAAAATAGACAACGGCACCTACCTGCTTGGCTATCTGCTCCGTCCCGATAAAAAAAGAAGTGTCACGGTGCAGGAACGTGGTCCAATGGTGCATGCTGTTCCATTTCGGAGCCTGGTCGGCAATGAATCCGACCATCGTGGGCTGCTTCTGACGCTTCAGGGTGACAATGCGGCGGAGAGTCTCTTTCATCGGTATGCATTCACCGCCGAAGCGGTTTCTCATCCGCAGGAAAAGTTTGTCGAACGCCTTGTTGTACAGAGGATGATAAATCTGGCTGCTATGAATACCTTCGGGATACCAATAGGCCAATGAGGCTATCCACTCCCAATTACAATAATGCCCTAAATAGATGAATCCGAAATTCTTGCCGGTCTCCTTCAAATCGGCGGCCATATCTTCCGCACCGGAAAATGTCATGCGCCGCATCACCTGCTTTTTCGGCATGGAAAAGAGCTTGATGTTTTCCACTACACAATCGCAGAAAAAACGGTAGAACTTCTTTTCGATACGGACAATCTCCTCCGGACTCTTCTCCGGGAAAGACCCTGTGAGATTTCCGCGCACAATCTCCCGGCGATAGCACACGAGATAGTAAAGAGGAAAATACAGCAGGTCGGACACCAGATAGAGCACCCGTAAAGGAAGCAGTGACAAAAGATACCACCCGCAAAACACAAAACAATACAATAACTTCATAGCGAACGCTTAATTTCCTGTTGAACGGCAAAACTACAAAAAAATCCATTACCTTTGCAACTTATTAAACATTCCGTGCAACCGACATGAAAGAATTCTATCAACTGATGCGGCGATTCGTGTCGCCCTACAAGAAATATCTGGGCTGGTCAATATTGCTGAACGTATTGTCGGCCGTGTTCAACATCTTTTCGTTCTCGCTCCTCATCCCTATCCTGAACATCCTGTTCAAAACGGGAAACAATGAAAAGGTCTACGAGTTCATGGAATGGGGAAGCGCCGACATGAAAGACGTAGTGATGAACAATTTTTATTATTATACCACCCAACTGATTGATTCGTTCGGCCCGGCCACCACCCTGCTTTTTCTGGGACTGTTCCTCGGTTTCATGACGCTGCTGAAAACAGCCTGCTACTTCGGCTCGTCGGCCATCATGATTCCGCTCCGCACGGGAGTGGTCAGAGACATCCGCCTGCTGGTATATAAAAAGGTGGTGGAACTTCCGCTCGGATTCTTCTCGGAAGAACGGAAAGGAGACATCATCGCCCGCATGAGCGGTGACGTGAACGAAGTGGAGACCTCTGTGACCAGTTCACTGGACATGCTGCTCAAGAATCCGATTCTCATCATCTCTTATTTTGCCACCCTGATTGTGACCAGCTGGCAGCTGACGCTGTTCACCATCCTTGTACTTCCCTCCATGGGATGGCTGATGGGCAAGGTGGGACGTGCCCTGAAACGCCAGTCGCTCGATGCACAGAACCGCTGGAGCGACACCATGTCGCAACTGGAAGAGACATTGGGAGGACTGCGCATCATCAAGGCATTCATCGCCGAGAAGAAGATGACCGACCGTTTCGAGAAATGCTGCAACGGCTACCGTGACGCAGTCAATAAAGTAGCTATCCGCCAGTCATCGGCTCACCCGATGAGTGAGTTTCTGGGTACCCTGCTCATCGTGGCGGTATTGTGGTTCGGAGGCTCGCTGATTCTGTCTGACCATGCCCCCATCGACGCGTCCACTTTCATCTTCTATATGGTGATACTCTACAGCATCATCAATCCGCTGAAAGAATTCTCGAAAGCCAGCTACAACATCCCACGCGGACTTGCCTCAATGGAACGTATCGACAAAATACTGAAAGCGGAAAACCCCATCAGGGAATGCGCCCACCCGAAACCGCTGGACGACCTGAAAGAGCGGATAGAGTTCAGGCACATCTCCTTCAGCTACGACGGCAAGAAGAAAGTGTTGAAAGACATCAACCTGACCATCCCGAAGGGAAAGACCATCGCGCTGGTGGGTCAGTCCGGCTCCGGGAAATCCACATTAGTCGACCTGCTGCCACGCTACCACGATGTACAGGAGGGTGAAATCACCATCGACGGCACCAACATCAAGGATGTAAAAATCCATGATTTACGGAGTCTGATAGGAAACGTCAACCAGGAGGCCATCCTCTTCAACGACACTTTCTTCAACAACATCGCCTTCGGAGTGGAGAACGCCACGATGGAACAAGTGGTGGCCGCGGCCAAAATAGCCAACGCGCACGATTTCATCATGGAGAAGCCCGAGGGGTATGACACGAACATCGGCGACCGGGGAAGCAAGCTGTCCGGCGGACAACGCCAGCGCATCAGCATCGCGCGCGCCATCCTCAAGAATCCGCCCATCCTGATTCTGGATGAAGCGACCTCAGCACTCGACACGGAATCGGAACGGCTCGTGCAGGAAGCATTGGAGCGGCTGATGAAGACACGCACCACCATCGCCATCGCCCACCGCCTCTCGACCATCAGGAACGCGGACGAAATCTGTGTGCTGCACGACGGGAAAATCGTGGAACGGGGTACCCATGACGAACTGCTCCGGAAGCAAGGCTACTACAAACGCCTTCACGACATGCAGTCACTCGGATAAGAGCCCCACAAGCCTTTCTATCACTTCCGGATAGTGCCGGTACTCCAGCTGGTGAACACGTGCAGCCAACGTTTCAGGTGTATCGTCAGGAAGCACCGGACACTTCGCCTGGAAGATGTAGTCCCCTTCGTCGTATTTCTCATTGACATACTGGATAGTAATGCCGCTTTCTGCCTCTCCCGCATCAAGTACGGCCCGGTGCACATGCATCCCGTACATCCCTTTTCCGCCGAACTTGGGCAGCAATGAAGGGTGTATGTTGACAATACGTCCCGGATAAGCGTGCAGGATATCATCGGGCACACGCGAAAGGAAACCGGCCAACACGATGAAATCCACCCCATTCGCACAAAGCAGACGCAACGCCTCGCCCGATGCAAAATCCGCCGGAGGAACCACCTCGCACACCACATGCAGGCCCTCTGCTCGCTTCACCACTCCAGCCATACTCCTCGAAGCGATGACCATCACCACTTCAGCTGTCCGCCTCTCCCTGAAATAACGGATAATCCGCTCGGCGTTCGTGCCCTCACCCGACGCCAGAATCGCTATTTTTCTCATAATTGCCTCCTTTTCATGCACAACATATATAAAATTGTGCAAAGAAACAACATTTATTTGCGAGAATATTTGTTTAAGACAAGAAATATTTATTCCTTTGCACCGAAAAATCAATAAATTATCTTATTTATAAACTTTAAAAATTAGAATTATGTCTGAAATTGCATCAAAAGTACAGAAGATTATCGTCGATAAGTTGGGCGTAGAAGAATCAGAAGTTGTTGCGACAGCTAGCTTCACTAACGACCTGGGTGCAGACTCTTTGGATACTGTAGAATTGATCATGGAATTCGAAAAAGAATTCGGTATCTCTATTCCGGATGATCAGGCAGAAAAAATCCAGACTGTAGGTGACGCTATCTCTTACATCGAGGCTAACGCAAAATAAATAATTCTACATGGAATTAAAACGAGTAGTAGTAACAGGTCTTGGTGCACTGACCCCGGTAGGGAACAACGTTTCTGACTTCTGGAACAACCTTATAAATGGTGTCAGCGGAGCAGGACCTATTACTCATTTTGACGCGTCAAAATTCAAGACCCAGTTTGCGTGTGAAGTGAAGAACTTTAATGCGACCGATTTCATCGACCGCAAGGAAGCACGCAAGATGGATCTCTATACACAATATGCTGTAGTGGCAGCCAAGGAGGCTGTGACTGATTCAGGTATTGACATAGAAAAAGAAGATTTGAACCGCATCGGTGTCATCCTAGGAGTAGGTATCGGCGGTATCCACACATTCGAAGAGGAAGTGGGAGGATACGAAAAGACGAAGGACACTATCGGTCCGAAATTCAATCCGTTCTTCATTCCGAAGATGATTGCCGATATTGCTGCCGGACAGATTTCCATCATGTACGGCTTCCATGGCCCCAACTTTACCACCACTTCCGCTTGCGCTTCTTCATCCAACGCCATTGCCGATGCGTTCAACTATATCCGTCTGGGCAAGGCGAACATCATCGTGACCGGCGGTGCAGAAGCGGCCATTTTCCCGGCCGGTGTGGGAGGTTTCAATGCCATGCACGCCTTGTCAACCCGTAACGATGATGCGATGCATGCCTCACGTCCGTTCAGTGCAAGCCGCGACGGCTTCGTAATGGGAGAAGGTGCAGGATGTCTGATCCTCGAAGAACTGGAGCACGCAAAAGCACGCGGTGCCAAAATATATGCCGAAGTGGCGGGAACAGGCGCATCAGCTGACGCACATCACCTCACGGCTTCCCATCCGGAAGGACTGGGTGCAAGACTGGTAATGGCGAATGCACTGGAGGATGCCGGCATGAATCCGGAAGACATTGACTATATCAATGTCCACGGCACTTCTACTCCGGTAGGAGACATCTCGGAAGTGAAAGCCATCCAGGCACTGTTCGGAGACTATGCCTACAAGCTGAACATCAGCTCTACCAAATCGATGACAGGACACATGTTGGGTGCTGCCGGAGGCGTAGAGGCTATCGCCAGCGTATTGGCGGTGAAGAATGATATCATTCCTCCGACCATCAACCACGAAGAAGGTGACAATGACGAAAACATCGACTACAACCTGAACTTTACATTCAACAAGGCTCAGGAACGTACCGTACGTGCTGCATTGAGCAATACGTTCGGCTTCGGTGGGCACAATGCATGTATAATTGTTAAAAAATACACTGAATAAACTGTGTTTGACAATATAACAGATAAGATAAGGCTTCTTTTCCGCAAGGACAGGGAGTCTTATCTTTGTTTTTACAGGATATTAGGGTTCTATCCTAAAAATATCAGCATTTACCAGCAAGCTTTACTGCACAAATCGTCGTCAATCAAGTCACAAGGAAGGTTGCTCAACAACGAACGGCTGGAATTTCTGGGCGATGCAATTCTTGATGCGATAGTAGCTGATATTGTATATAAACGTTATCCAGGAAAACGAGAAGGTTTCCTGACCAACACACGCTCGAAAATCGTCCAGCGTGAAACTCTGAACCATGTAGCCGTGCAGATAGGACTGGACAAGCTGATAAAATACACCATGCGACAATCATCGCACAACAGTTACATGTGTGGGAATGCTTTTGAGGCACTTGTCGGTGCCATCTATCTGGACCGTGGATACGAAGCTTGCATGAAATTCATGGAAGAACAGATTATGGCCAACTATATAGACATAGACAAAATTTCACGGAAAGAAGTGAACTTCAAGTCTAAATTGATAGAATGGAGCCAAAAACATAAGTTTGTCATTGAGTTCGAACTCCTCGAGCAATCGCTTGACGACGAACAGAACCCCTTCTTTACCACCCGAATAATCGTAGAAGGCATTACAGGAGAAGAAGGGAAAGGATACTCAAAAAAAGAATCCCAGCAGGAAGCTGCCCGCAAGACACTTGGACGGATAAAGAATGACCCACAGTTCATCGACGCTATCTTCGTAGCTAAACAAGTTCGTGAACAAAATGAAAATGAGGAGGAAGACCATCACCCAGAAGAAAATGGGGTGACAAATATGCCTGCAACAGAAGACTCCGACACTTCTTTCACAGAAATCAGTACGGAGAAAGACACCAGTCAAGTACATCTCATCGCAGAAACGGAAAACACCGTCTTTCTTAACGAATCTTTGCCAGAATCCGAGGAGTCTGAAAAACAAGTAAAAGAAGCCTGACAGACATTCATTCTTATCACTCAAGGATATGAATGCCTTTCGCAGTGATAAGACTAGAATGTCGCAATCTCCTACTCTACCTTGGTTCTGCGCTTTCTATCCGAAACAAATGCCCATGTGACGCCCCTGCACTACCAGGTCATGGTCTTCGGTCACCAGCTTCAATTTCCCGGCCACCTCACTTAACGGTGTCGAATCGATATTGTCGCCACATAAAGCCACCATACGCCCGAAGCTGTTCTGTGCAATCAAATCTACGGCATGCCCCCCCATACGAGTAGCCAGATTACGGTCGTAAGCTGTAGGAGTTCCCCCACGCTGAATATACCCCAATACCGTCTCACGGGTTTCAAATCCCGTTTCATACTCTATTTCCTCAGCAATATATTGCGCGGCTTTTTTACCCCCTAAAGTCTGTATACCCTCCGCCACCACTACAATGGAATAAGGTTTTCCACGCTTCAACCGGTCAATGATTGCATCACCGATACGATGGATGTCGTAGGCAATCTCAGGGATAAGAATTATATCTCCTCCCCCCGCCATGCCCGAGTAAAGCGCAATCCATCCGGCCTTATGTCCCATCACCTCAATCACCATCACCCGCTGATGGGAACTGGCGGTAGAATGCAGACGGTCTATCGCATCCGTGGCTATGGACACTGCAGAATCAAACCCGAACGACATATCCGTACCCCAGACATCATTGTCTATTGTCTTCGGAATACCAACTACATTTACCCCCATTTCCGCAAGCCGTGCCGCCGTTTTCTGTGTACCGTTTCCTCCGATACACACAATGCAGTCCAACTGATGATTGCGGATAGTCTGAAGCAGAATGGCCGGCTTGTCCTCGGAAAAAGCACTGCCTCCCCTCCGCTTGAATGGTTTTACCCGGGAAGTACCCAGAATGGTTCCGCCCATGTTCAGCAATCCAGTAAGCGAACTGTTTTCCAGCCGGATAATGTCATCATCCAGCAAACCCCTGAAACCGTTGCGGATACCATACACCTCCATACCATAATGATTGATAGCAGCCTTGCAAACGCCACGGATTGTAGCGTTTATGCCCGGACAGTCACCACCCGAAGTCAAGATTCCTACTTTCATAGTCTACCGCATTTATTTTTCGTGACGTAAAGGTAAGAAAAAGTAGTCAAAAATTGTCACGGAAGGAAAAATAATACTTGCGATACGGGAAATTAGAAAGAAAAAATCTACCTTTGCAACTAAGGTTTTGAAATTTAACGACAAATGAACACTACAAAGTGGATAAGTAAAATATTCGGTTCCCGACAAAAAGCCATCGGAAAATATGGCTCAGGAGCAGAAGAAATCCAGAACCGTATATTCCAGAAACTGATACATGCAGCGGCCTCTACCGAATGGGGCACAAAATATGACTACCATCACATCAGAAACTATCAAGATTTCCAGCGTGTCCCCATCCAGACTTACGAAGAGATAAAAGGATATGTAGACCGCATGCGCCACGGCGAAGAGAATGTACTCTGGCCGGGAAAAACAATCTGGTACGCAAAATCTTCGGGAACGACTAACGACAAAAGCAAATTCATTCCCGTCAGCCAGGACGGGCTTCATGCCATCCATTACCAGGGAGGAACTGATGCGGTGGCTCTTTACCTGCAAGAAAACCCCAAAAGCCGTTTTTTCTCCGGAAAAGGACTGATTCTGGGCGGAAGCCATAATCCGAACTACAATATAAAAGACAGTCTGGTAGGTGATTTGTCGGCTATCCTGATTCAGAACATCAATCCATTAGTCAACTTCATACGGGTACCAAGCAAAGATATCGCCCTCCTCAGTGAATTTGAAGAAAAAGTAGAGCGTATTGCCGAAACAACCATCCACGAAAATGTGACTAATCTTTCAGGCGTACCGTCATGGATGTTGGCAGTCATCAAACGCATTCTGGAAAAAACCGGAGCGAAACATCTGAATGAGGTATGGCCCAACCTGGAGGTTTTTTTCCACGGGGGTGTATGCTTTACCCCATACCGGGAACAATACAAACAACTCATCCCGACCGACAAGATGCATTATATGGAAACATACAATGCGAGTGAAGGTTTTTTCGGACTGCAAAATGATTTGAGCGACCCGGCCATGCTGCTGATGATTGACTATGACGTGTTCTACGAATTTATCCCACTGGAAGAAATAGATAATCCTAATCCCAATATTGTGCCTCTGACAGGAATAGAGGTGGAACGGAATTATGCCATCGTCATCAGTACATCATGTGGGTTATGGCGATATATCCTGGGAGATACAGTGAAGTTCACCCAAAAGAATCCGTATAAGTTTATCATATCGGGCCGCACCAAGCATTTCATCAACGCATTCGGCGAAGAACTGATGGTGGACAATGCAGAAAAAGGACTGGCCAAAGCATGCGCCGAAACCGGTGCACAAGTACTGGAATACACAGCCGCCCCCGTTTTCATGGATGCCAATGCCAAATGCCGGCACCAATGGCTGATTGAATTCAGTGTCATGCCGGACTCACTGGAAAAATTCAGCGACATCCTCGACCGCTCGCTTCAAGAAATCAATTCAGATTATGAAGCCAAACGCCACAAAGATATTACCCTTCAAAAATTGGAGGTGATTGTGGCACGCCCCAATCTGTTTCACGATTGGCTGAGACAAAAGGGAAAACTGGGAGGACAGCACAAGGTGCCTCGTCTCAGCAACAACCGTGAATATATTGACGAGATTTTGAAACTAAACCATTAACTTTTCCCGCTCTGAATGAGACCGATTCCTAAATACATCGCCATACTGCTGACTATTATCGGCTTTTATGCATGTGCAAGTACCGGGACACCTGATGGAGGACCATATGACGAAACTCCTCCCAAATTCGTACGCGCTACCCCTGAGCCGAATGCGACCAACAACAAACGCAAAAAGATTTCCATCGAGTTTGATGAATTCATCAAACTCGACAAGCCTTCGGAAAAAGTAATTATCTCGCCCCCACAGAAAGAAGCTCCCGAAGTAAAAGTAAGCGGACGCAAAGTGTTGGTGGAATTTTTCGACACCTTACGGGAAAACACTACCTATACCGTTGATTTCGGCGATGCCATTCTTGACAACAATGAGGACAACCCGCTGGGGAACTTCGCATACGCCTTTTCTACCGGCGACCATATCGATACGATGGAAGTATCCGGAACCGTATTGAATGCACAAGATCTGGAACCCATCAAGGGGATTCAGGTTGGACTTCATAAAGACCTGAACGACACTGCATTCACAAAACTCCCTTTTGTCCGTATTTCCCGTACCGACAGCAGGGGACATTTCACTATACGCGGAGTGGCACCCGGAAAATATCGTATCTATGCCCTCATGGATGGTAATCAGAACTATTTGTTCGACTCGAAAACAGAAGCTATTGCCTGGCAAGATTCACTGGTCATCCCGAGCATGACTCCTGCCATACGCCAGGATACGGTATGGAACGAACTTGACACACTGGCATACGATACCATCTACGAAGTACATTATACACGGTTTATGCCCGATGATATAATCCTGCGTGCTTTCAAAGAAGAGAATCCTATGCAATATCTGGTAAAAAGCGAACGGGAGCAGCTGAACCGCTTCTCTCTCTACTTCAGCGCAAAAGCGGATACCCTTCCTACTATCAAAGGACTTGATTTTGATGAAAGAGATGCATTTGTCATTGAAAGCAATGTCCGCCATGACACAATCCGCTATTGGATAAAAGACACGGTACTTTGCGAACGTGACACGCTGACCCTGCAGATGAATTATTTCACTACCGACACACTCGGACAACTTATCCTCACCACCGACACGCTGAGAATGACCAATAAAATCAGTAAAGAACGCCGCAAGGCTTTGGCGGAGGAAGAGAGGAAAAAAGAAGAGAAAGAGCGCAAAAAAAGAGAAAAACGGGGCGATACGGTCCAAGCAAAGCCTAAGTTTCTGGCCATGACTGTCGATGCACCTGCCAGTCTTGACATCAACAAGAACATTTCTCTCAAATTTGAGGAACCGGTAGAACATATCGATACATCTGCCATACATTTGACTGTCATGGTCGATTCTGTCTGGCAAAACACCCCCTTTATCCTGACGGCAGATACGGTGACCCCACGGCAATATCAGATATTGGCAGACTGGAAGCCTGGCATGGAATATCAGTTGACAATCGATTCCTTAGGCATAAAAGGCATTTATGGGCTTTATTCCGATAAGGTGGAAAACAATCTGAAAGTCAAGACACTCGAAGAATATGGTACCCTTTATCTGAACATCGTTGGGGCAGGTCCCCATGCCATCGTACAATTATTGAACAGCAACGACGGTGTCATCCGCCAACAAGCGGTAAGCGAAAAAAACACTTGTGATTTTTACTTCTTGCAACCCAACACCAAATATTATATACGACTGTTCAACGATGACAACAATAACGGGGTATGGGACACAGGAAGTTATGAGAACAAACAACAGCCCGAGGAAGTATTCTACTTCCCCAAAGTTTGGGAAATGAAAGCGAACTTTGAGTTTGAAGAAACATGGGACCTGCAGGCCACTCCTCTTGACAAGCAGAAACTGGACGAAATAAAGAAACAGAAACCAGACGAAGCTAAAAAAATAAAAGACCGCAACAAAGAGCGGGCACGTAAACTAGGAAGGACATGATAAAAAAACTGATTCTCTGCTTTTGCCTCCTGGCTGGAAGCATGGCAGCAAAGGCCCAATGTGGTGCTGTAAACGATGCAATCGAACCGGGAGAAACACTCTCCTACGAACTGAAGTTCAACTGGAAGTTCATCTGGATCAATGCCGGATGGGCGAAAATGACTGTAAACGAAGCAATCCACAAAGGAGTTCCTTGTCTTAGAACAGATTTGGAATCATATACGAACAAAAGAATAGACTTCTTTTTCAAGATGCGTGACACACTGACCTGTATCACAACCAAAGACTTGGTGCCTGTCTATTTCCGGAAAGGTGCAGAAGAAGGAAAACGATATACTGTAGATGAAGTAAACTTCAGCTACAAGAACGGACTGTGTATCGTCGACCAGCAACGGACGCTCAGAGGGAATACCCAGAAACGTCATGACGAAATGCCGGTCTGCGTATACGACATGTTGAGCATCTTGCTGCAGGCACGGTCATACGACCCTACCGATTATCAACCCGGACAAAAAATACTATTCTCCATGGCTACAGGGAGAGCTGTCGAAAAACAGACACTCATCTATCGGGGAAAAGAGAACTTCAAATCGGAGAACGGTGTCACTTACCGTTGTCTTGTCTTTTCTTTGGTTGAATATACGGCTGAAGGAAAAGAAAAAGAAGTCATCACTTTCTTCGTAACCGACGACCGTAACCATCTTCCGGTCCGTCTGGACATGTATCTGAACTTCGGTTCGGCCAAGGCATTTCTTACCGATATCAAAGGAAACCGTCATCCGCTCACTTCCGTGGTGGAAGAAAAGAAAAAATAAATTCTTGCTTGTCAGTTTAAAGGAGAAAGGGCTGTCTCAAAATGAAAGTTGAATTTCAATTTGGGACAGCCCTTCTTTAATTCATATCATATCTTACTGAGCGTCTTCCTCACTCAATGTGGCGATACTTACACGGTTCCAGTCTGGTTCCGAGAACATGTTCCCGACACCCTGACCCTCGGCAACAATACGGTCTGCACTAATCTTATATTTACTTACCAGCATATTCTTCACCGCATCTGCACGCTGTTTCGCAATGCGTTCATTCACTTCCACACTTCCTTCAGGAGAAGCAAACCCTCTGATTGACACTGTACTTTTCGGATGATTCTTCATGTAAGTGGCAATGCGTTCTACATTCGGAATCTGGTCGGAAGCAATCGTCGTACGTCCTTGGCGGAATGTAACTACGGATTCAAGCGACATTGTATGGCTGTTTTTCACTACTGTTTCAACCGGCGTATTTTTGCACTCGGTCAATGCATCCTGACAGTCGTTCAAGGCATTCTGCAATTCGTTCACTCTTGCTTCGCTGTCATCCAATGCCGACTGCTGCGCCTCCACTTCACCACGCAATTCGTTAACCCTGTCGTTCAAGGCTTCCATCGCAGCCGCATCATACGGGCGCTGGATAGTCATATAATGCTTTCCGTTGCTGCAGGCAAAGTGATAAGTCACTCCTGCCAGAAGCTCCAGAGCGGATTTGTTGACATTCAGCATCTGGGACTTGTTCCCGTCCATACGGTAAACTACCGCAGGCTTGATATTGATGGCCCATGCCTTCTCTGCACCCACATTGAAGTTCAGACTGGCACCGAAACGGCTTGTCACATAACTGTGGTCATACCCGTAACCGGAGTTCATGAAGTCATGCCCCCAACCAATACCGGCCACAGCTTCCACCTCAAACAGACGGGGGTTGCCCAAATAACCGCCAAACAGATTGTTCAGATTAATTTTGCCGTTTGCTGTCAGACTCAAAGCGTCAAATGCAGTACGGCTGTACGAAGTATTCACCGCTGTCAATCCCTGGAAAGAAATGCCCAACACCGGGGTTACTTGTTTTCCAAATTCTACACCTACAGTTCCGCGCATGTTCTTCCAGAATGCAGAATGCGACAAAGGTGTGATTCCACCGCCATTCAGACCGATATACCAGTTATCCAGGAAGGCCGTGCCTTCATAAGCTTTCTGTGCGTTCACAGATAAAGCGGCACATAAGGCTGCCGCCACTAAAAACTTCTTTTTCATTTTTACCTTTTTCTATTTAGTTAAGTTCTTGTTAAGTTCTCTCTTCAAATTCAGTGCCAGACATCCGTTCGTTCAGGGAGTCCGACAAAAAGTTCTCAAACCTCTCGATGCATCTGTTCCCGAAGTTCACTTAAATAAACAAGAATACAGAAAAAAAGTTCACCGGCTGCCAGATTTTTAAATGGAAAGGCACAAAGACACAAAGCATTACATTCGATTTTCACATGTAACCTTTGTATCCCTGTGCCTCCCTGTCAGAATTCCAGGAATGACGAAACACATTCACCTATTTGTTCAATCTCCAGGTGAAGCCGTCTTTTGTATCTTTGACTTCAAAGCCCAATGCCGCCAGATTGTCACGGATTTTGTCGCTGGTTGCCCAATCCTTATTGGCCTTAGCCTGCATACGTTGTTCGAGCAACATATCCACTACCTTGCTGAAAGCTTCCTCACGCGCTTCATTATTCTCGGCATCTGATTTCAGCCCGAGAATGTCAAAGGCGAACAAATGGAATACACTTTTCAGCTCCTCAAGATCTTCCGCACTGATGGTCGCCTTCTTGTCGACCAGCGTATTAATCATACGTGTCGCATCGAACAAGTGGGAGATCACGATCGGCGTGTTCAGGTCGTCGTTCATCGCCTCGTAGCATTTCTCACGCAGACCGGCCGGCTCGATTCCCGAAGTCGTCTGCGCCGGAACGATGCGGTCCAGATTCCTGATGCCTTCCATCAGACGCTCCAGCCCCTTTTCAGCGGCCTGCAAAGCCTCGTTGCTGAAATCGACCGTACTGCGGTAATGGGCCTGAAGGATGAAGAAACGGATGGTCATCGGCGAATAGGCCTGGGCCAGCAGCTTGTTGGAACCGGTAAAGAACTCATCCAGCGTGATGAAGTTGCCCAACGACTTGCCCATCTTCTGTCCGTTGATGGTAATCATGTTGTTGTGCATCCAGTAGCGCACCATCTGATGTCCTTCCGAAGCCACGGCCTGGGCAATCTCACATTCATGATGCGGGAAAACCAGGTCCATTCCTCCGCCATGGATGTCGAATGTCTCGCCCAGATATTTCCGTCCCATGGCCGTACACTCGCAATGCCAACCGGGGAAACCGTCGCTCCACGGAGAAGGCCAGCGCATGATATGCTCGGGCTGGGCGCACTTCCACAGCGCGAAGTCGGCCGGATTATGCTTTTCCTCCTGTCCGTCCAGCTCACGGGTGGTGTTCAGCACATCATCCAGATTGCGTCCGGAGAGTATCCCGTAATGATGGTCCTTGTTGTATTTCGCCACATCAAAATACACCGACCCCTGACTCACATACGCATATCCGTTCTTCAGAATCTCCTCCACCAGCCGGATCTGCTCGATGATATGTCCCGAAGCGTGCGGCTCGATGCTCGGCGGAAGCACGTTCAACGCCTCCATCGCCTTATGGTAACGGAGCAGGTAATATTGCACCACTTCCATCGGCTCCAGTTGTTCCAGACGGGCTTTTTTCGCGATCTTGTCTTCCCCGTCATCGGCATCATGCTCCAGATGTCCTACATCGGTAATGTTGCGCACATAGCGCACCTTATAGCCCAGATGCTTCAGATAACGGAAAAGGATGTCGAAAGTGATGGCCGGACGCGCATGACCCAGATGCGCGTCACCGTATACGGTCGGACCGCACACATACATCCCCACATGAGGGGCATGCAAGGGAACGAAAGGCTCCTTCCTGCGGGTCAAAGTATTGTAGATAATCAGTCTGTCTGTCTCCATAATTGTAATGATTAGATATGCAAAGTTATAAATTTCAGCACAGAAAAAAAACGCGGACACGTTTTTTTAGCCACAGACACAGGACACCGGCAAAAAAAGCAAGAAGCAAAGCGGCTTTCCGCAAGCCACATTCGCTTCTTGCCTGAAGAATCAAGAGGCATCCTTCACAGGATGTCGTCCTCTATGGGTCTATTTTTAAACTTTAGAGAGAATCAGTTGTTGTCTGCCACATCCCACCATACGCGGGTCTCGAAGCTGTCCTCGCCCTGTGCTTGGATGGCGGCATTATAGTTGCTCATGTTCGTGCTATAATCGTCCGGATAGTAGATACGGCGGTACGGAATATGCGAGATGCTTGCCGACGGTCCCGGATAGATTTTCGGGACGTTCAGACGACGCCAGTCGGACCATGCCTCCACACCGTCCTGCATGAAGTTGGCCAGCCAGCGCTGCATGCCGATTTTCTCGATCTTCTCTTGGTCAGTACCCGTAAGAGCGATTTCCGGCTGGGCGTAATAGGCATCGAACTTGCCGTCAGTCACGTCACTGTACTGGTCGAAAGAGGCCTGGATGCCCTGCTTGTAGAAATTCTCGGCCTGGCTCTGGTCAATCCATCCGCGTACGGCCGCTTCTGCCTGGATAAGCAGGATGTGCGACGGAGATATGATGGTGATCGGCGTGTTCTGCGCGTCGTAATAACGTGGGTCGAACGTGGCTGTATTGGTATAGTTGGCAATGTCCGCCTGATTGATGCCGAACGGCACACCCGCATACTCGCCGTCACTGTTCGGTTCGGCATACGCCTCTATACGGGGGTCGTTGTAGGCAAGCAGCTGGTCGAGGATGGTCTTCGACGGGGCGAAGTCATTACGAGCACCCACTATGATGTTGTCATACAGAGGGTTCTGGTTCATCGTCTCGTTCACGAAGTTATAAACCAGAGCTTCCGAATTGTCGGTCATTCCCCCGTCGGCATACGCACGGGCAAAGCGTTCCTTTCCTGTGGCCGGGTCCACATCTGTCAGCTTGATGGCCATCATCATGCGGAGCGAGGCGTTCAGCTTCTTCCAGTTGGCGATGTCGCCGTTGTAAAGGATGTCGTAGTCCTCGTCAAACTCGCCGCTTTCGTCAAACTGCGCGTAAGCCTCGGTCAGTTCCTTGTCAAGGTCCGCATAGATTTCCTCTTGCGTGTCGTACTTAGGAGTAAAGTTCCCCTCATCACCTTTCAGTGCCTCCGAATAAGGAATCATTCCCACGATGTCGGTAATATGCATGTAGTAGTACGCACGCAGGGTACGCGCCACGGCAATCTGGTTCTCGGCACTTCCGAGCGACATCACATAGCTCTCGTTCTGGGTGGCCTCATCGGTGTTCAGCGAGATGATCTCCTCCAGATTCTGGATATCCCTGTAATAATAAGCCCGCGTATCGAAGTCCTGCTGCGCATAGCTGGAATACTGGATGTTCTGGCGTTCCGACAGATATTGAGGGAACAGCTGTGTCCAGGGGTTATAGTTGGCATTGTAAGCGAATATGTACGTATCCATGCAGGCACGCGTGAAAAGGAAGCGGGTCTCAGGCGAGGACGGGTTGTTCGGGTCGATGGTCAGATCATCGAAATCACCGCAACTGCTCAAACCTGCCAGTCCGGCAAAAGCCAGGGCCAATAATTTTATCTTTTTCATAATCAACAAATCTTTTTTAATTTAGAATGTAAGATTTACAGTAAAACCATAAGAACGTACGGAAGCCGCCTGACCGCCTTCAATATAGCCTTCGGTAGCGGCACCCATTTCAGACGGGTCTACATTCGGAACAGCCGAGTAGATCAGCCACGGGTTCTGTGCCACAAACGAGATGCTTGCCTGCTTCACGCCCCAGTTGAGACGTTTCAGGAACGATTGGGGAACAGTATAGCCAATGCTCAGCTCACGGAGTTTCACGTAGCTTGCGTCATACACGTAGTCTTCCCACAACAGCGACTTGTAGCTCTGGTAGTAAGTCTGTGCGTCCATATAGGTAGTGACCGGAGTGTAGCTGCCGTCGGCATTCTCCACCACACCATCCAGACGGACACCGCCACCGTTTTCCACACTGTTACGGATAGGATTGCCCTTGTCGTTCAGTCCGGTAGTGGAAGCCAGCAGACCGGAAGCCTCACCGAACATGTTGGTTGCGGAAGCCATGACACCGCCTACCTGGAAGTCGAGCGAAGCGCCGAAGCTAAAGCCTTTATAACGCAAGGTGGTAGAGAAACCTCCTGTCAGGTCTGGCTGGATGTTGCCCAGTTCCTCCTGTGCCGAGCTTTCATACAAAGGAACATACGTGCCGCTTGAAGTCTGGCCGAACATCAGCTGGCCTTCCGGATTTCTCTTCCATACCGAACCGCGGATCACACCGATAGGCTTGCCCACTTCGGCATACGAATACACGCGTGTGCTCCACGACATCCAGTAAAGCTGGTAGGATGCCTGATCGTCCACCAGTTCTTCCAACGTGTTATTATTGTGAGAGACATTGGCGTTCACTTCCCATGACCAGTTCTTCGTACGGATAATCTCACCTCCCAAAGAAACCTCGATACCGCGGTTACGGATCAGACCGGCATTCATCTTGCGGGTGGTATAACCGCTGGCAGGAGTGGTGTTCATGTTGACAATTTGGTTCTTGGAGTCACGGTTGTAGAAGTTGATGTCACCCCAGAAGCGGTTGTTGAACATCCGGAACTCAGTACCGATCTCGTATGCGGTCGAAATAGTCGGCTTGATATACGGATCGCGCAGGTTCGGGTTAGTCCACATGGTGGACAATCCATTGTATTTCACCACTTCGTCATCGCTGTTACGGATAGAATAGATGTTGTACACGTTATACGGGCTCATTGTTGAACCGACCTGTGCCACAGACGCTCTCAGCTTCCAGAAATCCAGCCAGTCGGCGTTCTTGAACCAGTTGCTGGCAATGGCTGCCACCGACAGACCACCGTATAGGTAGCTGTTGTTGTCCGGATGAAGCGTGGAGCTCCAGTCGTTACGCAGAGAAAGGTCTATATAATAAGTGTCGTCCCATCCTGCAGACGCAGTTCCATAAATACTCTGTTCGTGAATCTTTTCCTTGTTATTGCTGCCTCCGGCATCACCCATGGAGCCGCCAAGGCTTTCAAATCCGTTCATAATCAGTCCGTTGCGTGTGAATCCCGACAGCTCGTCAAGATTGGTCTGACGGTCCTCGAAGAAAAGGGCCGCGTTCACGCTCAGCCTGTCGTTCACGAAGCGGTCGTCCCATGTAATACGTCCCTGAGTCTGGATGTCAGAGAACGAGTTCTGGTCCTGCTGATAAAGTGAAGTCTGTCCGAACATACCGTTGGGCACTACCTGTTCCATCTTCTCGCTGCGGATATTTCCGTTCACACGGATACCGGCCTTCAGGTTCTTCCAGATGGTCAGTTCCGCATCACCGCTGAACAGGCTCCACTGGTAAGTGTCCGTTGTATTGATCTCATTGAAGATCGCGTACGGGTTATCGTGGAATGCGGCACCCAGACTGGTCGGGTCGGAGTCACGGCTGGTGAGGTTCCAGTAGATATGGCTGCCGTCCGCACGCATATAGTTCTTATAGTCTTTCAGGTTCACGTTGGTATGTCCCCACTGCTGGTAAGAGTAGAGGGCGTTACCCAGCTCCTGATAACCTTCGACCGCCGCGTTGTGGTTCTTACGGTAAGTATACTTGTAGTCAACCGTAATCTTCAACCGTTCGATGGGCTTGAACTGCACTTTGGCCGACAGATAACGGCGTGCCGCATCACTGTTCGGAGTAATACCCTGACGTGACACATTGGAGAATGACACACGTGTGGAGAAGTTTCTTCCGGAACGGGAGAAAGCCACATTGGTGGTGTTGGTGAAACCTGTCTCGAACAGGTCGCTCAGCTTCATCTGCGGACTCCATGAAGTAGTCTGGCCGAAGCGCGGGTCATCCGGATCCCATGCGTATGCCGGCAGATACTGCTGGTTGTTGAAGGCCGGACCCCAGCTCGCATCGTTGTTATAGTCATAGTAAGCCTTTCCGTCCAATGCCTGCAGGTATGAAGGATGCTTGTTCGCGTCATAGTGGAACACCGGAAGTTCGGCATCCGCGCCCAAGTAACCACCACCGTACTGGTTCTGCATCTCATAGTGGTCATACATCTTCTCCCAAGAGAATGTGTGGCTCACGTTGATTTCCGTGTGCGGCGTATTGGAAGCCGAACCGCCTTTGGTGGTGATGATCACCGCTCCGTTACCGCCTCGCGAACCGTAAAGTGCGGTTGCGGCAGGACCTTTCAGGACGTTGATGGACTCCACATCGTCCATATTCACGGAATTGGCGTCTTCCGACATGATACCGTCTATCACATAAATCGGTTCCACACCGCCGGCTTCAGTCAATGAAGAAGTACCGCGGAGCACGATACGTCCACCGTCGAATGTCGCGCCGGACGATCCCAGAAAGCGCACACCGGAAACCTTACCGGCCAGCGCGTTGTTCAGGTCAGTCTGACGGGCAATGGTCAAGTCTTCCGCATCCACCTTCTGGATGGAGTATCCCAACGATTTCTCCTGACGGGTAAGTCCCTGTGCGGTCACCACCACCTCATCCAATACCTTGGAATCGGAATCCAATATGATCTGCAGCACTTCAGAAGTAATCGCCACCACTTTTGTTCTCATACCGACGTATGAGATGGTCAACGTTTCAGCATGTGAAGGCACCTTGGAAATGGAGAATTTACCGTCGACATCGGTAATCGAACCCATTGTGGTACCGCTCACCAGAACAGACGCCCCAACTACAGGCAGTCCGTCCTCCGAGGAGGTGACGACTCCCTTCACTGATCTCACCTGAGACCATGCCATTCCTATTCCTATAAATAGGATGGAAAGCATCACAAAAATTCTTCTCTTCATAAAATCTATTCGAATTAATTAAACAAACTTTTCACAAGACTGTTCCACAAGCCCTTGTTTCTTAATAGTTGGGCAAAGATATAAATATTTGTAAATACAATACAAATTTTTCAATGTAAAAATATTATTTTTCCGAAAAATTCATGATAATTCGTCAATCTATACCGGCAATATACAGTATTATGACATGCCAGAGTGCATAAAAAAGCGCAATTTATAAGCAAATCCCCTTTATACATTTCAAACACTCCAGCAACAATATGAAAACACATTCACAATAACCAGTTTCATTTTGACAGGACACAGCAGAAAAAACCGATTTGCGAACCTTTTTTGCCGGATGAATCCATGGATTAAGCACCGACTGCCATATCCAGCAAAAGGAATATCAGGTATTCCAAGGCCCAAGAACCGCATACTGACAAATTGTCCGGGAAAAAAACGTCAAGATATTTTACTTGAAACGCCGAAGCGTTTTACCTGAAACGCCCAGGCGTTTTTCCGGCATATGCCTTCCCTTATACCACAAGCCCCCATATCTTCAGTGCAACATGCTGAAAACAAACAAATTGTGTCCACTGACATTTTTTCAGGTCCGGAACCGCGAAAATCCGGACATCAAGCAGCCTGTCATTGCAGTCTATACCCATTCGGCACAAACACACATCCGCCACATAAATTTAAATCTGAAAAGGTATAAAATTCATATTATTTACTATATTTATACCCGAAAGTATAATAAGACACTCCGCCTGAACAAGGCAAACCAGAGAGTAGGATTGTTCGGAACAGACATCGTTCCCGTACTGCCAGAAAGGAAAATAATCTGTAACTTCAAGAGAACGCAAATTCTCTTTGACAAATGCACCCGACCGGAACATCAATTAATTTTATACATAATGAAGAAGTTAAGAATATTTATATCCTCACCTGGTGATGTGAGACAAGAACGCATGATAGCCAAAAAAGTAATCTCTGATCTGGACAGAGTTTATCAGGACTACGTCCGACTGGAAGCCATTTTATGGGAAGACCTTCCGTTGGAAGCAACGGGTTCCTTTCAGGCCTGAATCGATTATTTTCTGAACCAGGCTCCAATAGACATTGCCGTATTTATATTATGGTCGCGCTTGGGAAGTACACTTGGGAGTTCATTCCGTAAACCGGACGGTACCATTTACGCTTCCGGGACAGAATATGAATTCGACATGATGTACACGTTGTGGGAAAAGACACGATGTCCCCGGATTATGGTATATGTAAAGAAAACGGAGCCCCAATATGGGAAAGGTCTGACCTCTTCCGATCTTAGAGAACTGCTTGACCAGAAAGACAAATTGAGCCGGTTCATTGAGGAAAAATTCCAGGACAGAGAAACCGGGACAAATTATGCTTACTGGCAGTTTGACAAGCAGCATAATTTCGAAGAACGACTGCGTACCCATCTGACCCGCCTTATCCGCGACCAGATAGGCAGTGACATTCATGTCCGCGAATGGGACGGAAATCCGTACGTAGGGTTGAAATCTTACGAAATGAGCGAAAGTCCCATTTTCTGCGGCCGGAAGAGTCTGGTGTATGACATTGTAGAACAACTCCTTTCTGAGAATGAAAGGGAAAAGAAGCCGACGTTGTTTGTCCTGGGAGAAAGCGGGTCCGGAAAGTCATCGTTGATTAAAGCCGGTGTTTTACCCCAACTCATGAGTGAAGCGACTGAAAAGACATCCTTCATCACTGAGGTGCTGACACCTTCATCTTTCAGGGGTCACATTTATGATGGACTTGTCAGTCTGATTCTGCATCTTTATCCATCACTGAAAGGTAACCCCGTCGCTTCGGATTTGCAAAAAGGCATTCCCGACGATTATGATTTTAAATACCTGCAACATGCCTTGTCAAAAAACGACTCTTCACAAATACCATTGATATTCATTGATCAGTTTGAGGAGATGTTCTCTGACAATATGATTACCGAAGATGAAAGGAAACGTTGCCTGCTGTTGCTCCGGGGGTTGTGTGAAACCCAACAAATATTCATGATATTTTCCATGCGGAATGACTTCTATAGCCGTTTCACGTCTTATCCTGATTTAGGGCTGATAAAAAATCTTTCAATTGTCATCGACATTCCCAACGTTTCCGTGTCTGACATCGCAGAAATTGTGGAAGAACCGGCACGCAAGGCAAACCTCCGCTGGGAACGGAATGAAATAGGTATAAGTTTGAGCAGGAAGATTATTGAGGATGCGACAAGACTTCAGAATCTTCCTCTCATTGAGTTCGCTCTTTCCGAGTTGTATCAAGCATGTGCAGATACTGAAGAAATGACATTTGAAGCATACAAGCGCATCGGATATTTGAAAGGGGCTGTGATACAATATGCAAATAAGTTCTTTTCATCATTGTCCTCAAAAGAACAAGATGTTTTCAGGGGGTTGTTGCCTGCCGTAATAACAACGTCCAACGACAATGAAACCTTATTTGTCCGCAAAACGTCTGTCAGGAAAAGCCTAGAAAAGAGTCCTGTCCATAAGACTGTTATCCAGAAATTGATAGATTCACATCTGTTCGTCGCCGGAAAAGATGCCAATGGAGATTCAACCGTATCTTTCGTCCATGAAATACTTCTAAGTTCATGGGATATAGTAAAAGAATGGTGCCAACAACATCAAGACTTCTTGCAGAAAAACAACCACTATGAGAAATTAGCCCGTTACTGGAAATCAAACGGATGTCCCCAAAAAGATTTGATTCAGGAACGGTCGGCTTTGCTTGAAGCGGAATATTTTATGTTTCACCATGAAAACGATCTGCAACCTGTCACATTTGAATTTATCGACAAGTCTCTCGTCAGACAACGGCGCAAAGGGCTTGCGAAGCATATTTTCTATTTCGTAAGCGCACTTCTTTTATCATCAGGCCTCATTTTTATCATACTCAATAAAGAAAATATCGATGCCGACTTCAAAGAATTTATTGAATATGACTCATATTCATGGTATGATATTCTTTCTATCTCGGTTCCCGTCCTGTTAGTGTCCGCACATTCCCTTTTCTTGCGGATCAACGGACGCTACAAATACAAAACAATCCTTTCATCCACAGTGCTCTGGCTTATTGTAGTGACAGGAGTGATGCTTTCTTCCCTTTATGACTATTCCTCCGACAAGGAGGACTGGCAGTACGGATTATTATGGATTACCCCCTTCTTGTTGGGTGGAATATCTGTCTTCTTTGAATATCATCGGCGCAAGCTCTGGAAAAAGAATATATATAAACCCTATTTGATTGCAGATCATTTCGAAACCACAAAAAACATTGTTCTCTGGAGTTTCATCGGATTATGCGGCATATTCTCGCTTGCTCTTTATACCGTTGTAATCTATGAGAAAAACACACGAAATGAAAAGACCTTGAAGATTGCAGATGAGTTATTCAATGGCCTCAACAATATAAGCAATCAACTTTCATGGTCTGACAAGTTATATATCAATGAAAAACGAAAGAATTATCTGGAAGAATATTTCTCTGAGGAATTGCATGATACCATACCCGACAAAAGGGGAGAACAGTATGCTACATGTCTGTATAATCTACATGAGCCTTATGAGGCTTTAACCTATTTATACCCGGACAGCTATTGGGATGACCATTGCTTGTATATATTGGCAAGTATGAAGGCGGGATTATTTGGCAAAGCCAATGCTGCCTTGGAAATGTATGTCAAGGGGAAACGACTTAATGATTTGAGTTGGATCACACCTACGCAACTAATCTGGACAGCTGAAAAATTAGGCAGATTTGATTTGGCCGACAGTCTATACAGCACAATGGAAGAACAAGCCATTGAGTGGGGCAGAAACACAGCAGACATTATCAATTATGGCCATATTCTTTTGATGAAAGGAAATATATCAGATGCGATTCATTATTATGAAAAAGCGGAATTGACGGAAACCAGTCTAAATCCGCAAATGAAAGAAACTGAAATCAGAAATATAATCAGGCAAAATGTTGCAAATGACCTCTCTACATTTAAATGGCTGGAAATCGGCAGTCCAGCTTTCATTGACGAAGCCGCACAAAAGTTGGGAATTGGCATGAGAAATTTTTATACAAGCGTAACGGATTCTATGACTGCCGCTTTTGTTCATCAGCAGCTTGCAGGCACATGGGCTTTGGCGGATTCTTCCATTGTCATCAGTATCCACCCCAAAGTGCCAGTATGTCAATATAGACTTTTTTCCAGTCCCGGCGGTGATAATGAAATTTATCGTACACTTACGAACTGCCGATTCTCAAAACTTGACGGCCATTTGTACTGGGAGGAATTAAATCAAGATGTGATGACCATTTCATCAGGCGAAATCATATCACAATCTGAAACAGAGTTCTCGGTTAAAATAATAGAGAACGGAAATGTGCAGGACAGAGGAATTGTGCGCACATATTATAGGATAAATGAATAAGGAAACCGGAATTACATTTATTTAACACAAATTTTTTATGAAAACTATACGACAGACAATAAAATTTCGTAAATTCAGCCTTTGGAAACACAAAGACAACCGTTAAATGCTGTATTGACATTGTAAATTTATATTTTATTACTTATATTCCTGTTACTCAGAGAAATGTTTGAAAGGTGTATCGGACCTACATTAAACTTGAATGAACAGATTTTTCAAATACACTTTTATTCACATTTAAAACTATACAAAGATGAAAAAGAATTTAATGCGATCCATGTTTGTGCTATTGACTGCTATCATTAGCTTTCAGTTTATCAGTTGCAGTGACGACGATGACCCCCAAACGCCTCCACAGGAAGAAAATCTGACAGCGGAAGTACGCTATTACATTGATGACATGAAAGACCTGTTTTCGCTGGTGGACATTACCGTAGATTACACAGATGAAAATGGTGACATTCAAACAGAAGCCGTAACTTCGCTTCCGTGGAAAAAAGAACTGCCAACTGTGGAAGTCCCATTCAATCCAAGTATGACCATATATTATAAGATGAAGGAGGGAATACAATTTGACCAAACATCATACGAACTGCTACGCTCCTATTCCATTCGTGTAGATACCAAAGCGACAGTAACAGAAGAAGGCAACGCAACCCATCAGTTCCATACCAAATTAAACGCAGAAACTGCAAAAGCAGAAATTCAGCGACTGGAAGAAAATCCGGATAAAGTATCGTGCGAAATCAAAAAGTCTCAAAAATAAAAATCCAATCCCATAAAAGTGTGTCATAATTGAAAAATAAGACACGGGGGCACAAAGGACACGGAGAGAACATGCTTGTGAATCATAAAATGAAAAACTCTGTGTCTCTGTGCCTCCGTGTTTCAGATTATTCTCTGACACATCTTCTTTATGCTGTTCATACAGCTCTCTCGAGAAAACAAGCACTCTCCCAAAAATCGCAAACATTGACTGAAATACACACCGCCGATTGACTCCGCCTTGACTGCACTTGACTCCGCCCATTCAATCAAACACATATTTCTCTTGCATATCCCACTCAAAAACCATACATTTGCATCTGAATCGGTTTCGCCTGTCTGTTCAGCCAGGCGGATTAAAAGGGAATCGGGTGAAAATCCCGGACAGTCCCGCTGCTGTGAAGCTTCAATAATCTTCCGGAAAGGCCATTACCACTGATACTGAAACTGTATCGGGAAGGTTCCGGAAGAGAAGTCAGTCAGAAGACCTGCCGACATTACATGTTATCCGCATGCGAGGACAATGCGGCTAATTGTTTTTTATACCTTATATATTATAGTATGATTGGACAGAAAAGTCGGATGGTCCGGCTATTGTTGTTCTTTTTGACAGGGAGCAGTCTATCCATGCTCCATGCACAACACTCGACAGACAGCCTCCAGCATCTGGATGAAGTGCTTGTGACCGCCCGTGCCCTGCAGAAAGAAATCATTCCGGTGCAAAAGCTCTCGGGTGAACAGCTCCGGCGACTCGGCTCGCACAACGTAGCCGATGCGCTGCGCTATTTCTCCGGAGTACAACTGAAAGATTACGGAGGTATCGGAGGACTGAAAACCATCAATATCCGAAGTATGGGCACCAACCACGTGGGAGTGTTCTACGACGGCATCGAACTGGGAAACGCACAGAACGGAACTGTCGACCTGGGACGTTTCTCATTGGACAATATGGAGAGCGTCACGCTCTACAACGGACAAAAGAGCGCCATATTTCAGTCGGCCAAGGATTTCGGCTCGGCAGGAACAGTCTATCTCCAGACACGGACACCGAAATTTTCCGGAGAAAAAGACTACCATATCAAAGCCACTTTCAAGACCGGTTCATTCGGAGTGGTCAATCCGGCAATACTCTGGGAACAAAAGCTGAACGACAAACTGAGCAGTTCGCTCAGTACGGAATATATGTACACCACCGGAAAATACAAGTTCCGCTATGCCACAGAAGGCGGATACGACACTACCGCAGTACGCCAGAACGGAGACGTGAATGCGCTACGCATCGAACACGGCCTCTACGGCAACGTGAAAAACGGATACTGGCGCACCAAACTCTACGCCTATTTCTCCGACAGAGGCTATCCCGGAGCAATTGTACGCAACAAGTTCACACATGAGGACCGCCAGAAGGACGCCGACTTCTTCGCACAGGGAATGTTCCGGAAAGACTTTTCGGAACGGTACCACTTTATGGCAAGCGCGAAATACTCGTACAACTATCTGCATTACCTGGCCGATCCCAACCGGGACGAATCGCTGATGTATATCAACAACATCTACCGCCAGCAGGAAATGTATGTATCTGCCGCCAACTGCCTGGACCTTACCTCATTCTGGAGCCTCAACCTGTCGGCCGACTGGCAATTCAACCTGCTCAATGCAAACCTGAAGGATTTCGTCTATCCACGCCGTCACACCGGACTTCTCGCCGCCGCCACCGCAATCAGTTTCGAACGATTCAAATTGCAGGCAAGCCTGCTGGGTACATTCGTGTCCGACCGTCTGCGCGAAAAAGGTGATGCCGCATCCGACAAAATGGAATGGACTCCGGCCGTGGCAATGAGTTACCGCCCGTTCCGGACAACCGATTTGAATTTCCGCGCGTTCTACAAACGGATTTTCCGCATGCCTACACTCAACGATTTGTATTACACCTTTGTGGGAAACGCTTATCTCGAACCGGAATACACCGACCAATATAATATAGGAGTGACCTATGAAAAGGCATTCCGGAACTTATGGCTGAAACGTCTCGAAATACAGGCCGACATCTACTATAACGAAGTGGAGAACAAGATTGTAGCCACCCCCACCTCCAATTTTTTCCGCTGGACGATGGTCAATCTGGGAGAGGTGGAAATCAGAGGTGTCGACGTGGCCCTCCAAACCGACTGGATACTGGGACATGAAACGTATCTCAGCGGACGCCTGAACTACACATACCAGAAAGCGCAGGACTTTACCGATCCTACCGACGAGTTTTATGGAGGACAGATACCCTATATCCCCTGGCATAGCGGTTCGGCAGCCTTCAATCTTGCATGGCATTCATGGGAAGCAAGCTACAGTTTCATCTATACGGGAGAACGATATTCCTCGCAAGCCAATCTGCCGGTCAATTACCAGCCTTCATGGTACACCAGCGACTGTTCCATATCGAAAAGCCAACGTATCAACAAGCACGAGCTGAAGCTCACACTGGAAGCCAACAATCTGCTGAACCAGCAATATGAGGTCGTTTCCTGCTATCCCATGCCGGGCATCAACTTCAAGCTAATTATACAATATATGTTCTAAAATGAAGAATGAAAGAATGAAAAACAAGAAATATTATGATACCCTGTTTATCCCCGTCCTTCTGTTGCTGGTTCTGACTACCGGATGTCGGAAGGAACTGCCCGTACTCGACTCCGAAAAAGAGTTTGTGACCTATCCTACCGACCCTCAACGCATTGAAGGATTCTTTCTGCTGAACGAAGGCAATATGGGAAGCAACAAATGTACGATTGACTTTTTCAGCACACGGGGAGGGTATTACCTGCGCAACATCTATCCGGAGAGTAACCCGAGTATTGTAAAAGAACTGGGCGATGTGGGCAATGACATACAAATACACGACGGAAAACTGTATGTGGTGGTCAACTGTTCGCACTTCGTGGAAGTGATGGACGTAAAAACAGCCAAACACATCGGAAGCGTGAATATCACCAACTGCCGGTACATCACTTTCAATGGCGACAAGGCATACGTCAGCTCGTATGCAGGCCCGGTACAGACAGACCCGGAAGCACGCCCGGGAAAGATTGTGGAAATCGACACGAACACGCTCCAGATTACCCGCGAGGTAGTGGTAGGCTATCAGCCGGAAGAAATGGTTATCACCGGCGGACGGCTGTATGTGGCCAACTCAGGAGGCTACCGCTATCCGGATTATGACCGCACCGTGTCTGTAATAGACCTTGAAACTTTCCAGGTGGTGAATACGATTGACGTGGCCATTAACCTGCACCGGATGGAAAAAGACACGGAAGGGAACATCTACGTCACCTCACGGGGAGACTATTACGGAAACGGCTCAGACATTTACGTCATCGACACAGCCACCGGAACAGTAACCGGAAATCTGGGAATCCCCGCCAACGAGATGTGCCTGGACGGAGACTCCCTTTACATCCTTTCCTCCTCCTGGAACCATGAAGGAGAAAATAATGAGACCGGCTACTTCATCTATGACACCGCGCAAAAAAGGCTTGTGTCCGAGAATTTCATTACCGACGGCACAGACCAGGAAATACAACTCCCCTACGGCATTGCCGTCAACCCGGAAACCAAAGAGATTTATGTGAGCGACGCCACCGATTATGTCACCCCCGGATATCTTCATTGCTTCACACCCGACGGGAAAAAGCAATGGAGCGTGCGCACGGGTGACATTCCGGCACACTTCGCCTTCACCACCGAAGAGTTCTACTACAACAACACCCCACAAGAGACCACCTCCTCGGCATATATCACGAAAGTGATAGAATATATGCCGGCTCCGGGCCAGTTTGTCAACGTGATGCCCAAATATGAGGAAGGCGACACGCCGGACGACATGAACCGGAAAGCGCTCGAAGCCATCGGAAACAACAAGAGGGGCATGGTGTCGCTGGGAGGTTACGGAGGATACATTATCGTAGGCTTCGACCACCGGATTGAGAACAGGCCCGGACTGAGAGACTTCCGCGTGCTGGGAAACGCTTTTGAGGGTGCGGCTACCGCCATGGGCGGAGGCGGCTATGAGCCCGGAATCATTCAGGTGGCACTGGACGAAGACCAGGACGGGAACGCCGACGGCGGAATCTGGTATGAGATAGCCGGAAGTGCGCATCGTGACGCTACGCAGGAATCATGGTACGAAACGGCTCAAAGCGCCGGAAACGACATGAACTTCTACACGGATTATGAAGTCATCTACCATGCACCGGAAACAGAACCTGCGGGCAATCATGAAACTTATATCCACTGGGAAAACAACAAGGGCAATCAAGGATATGTGGCCAAGAACATATATCATCCGCAAACCTATTATCCGCAATGGATAACGGAACGCACGCTGAAGTTCAAGGGAAGCCGTCTTCCCCAAAACAGTATCGACGAAAGCGGACAAGGCACCTATTATGTACTCTATCCGTTCGCTTTCGGCTACGCCGACAATGCCACGAACATCAGTGACGAGTCGGCCATCGATATCGACTGGGCCGTGGATGCAGACGGCAACAGAGTGTCGCTTCCGGGTGTCGACCTTATCCGAATCTATACCGGAGTGCATCAGCAAAACGGATGGATAGGTGAATGCTCCACTGAAATTGCCGGAGTAGAAGACCTGCATCTGTTGGGAGAAGAAATAACCACAAGACAATAAAGTCGGTGAAACTTTATGATTCTTTCTATGCAGGCTTGAAAAAAGGAAAAGTCTGCAAGGGGAATTCATATCCGTCCGTAAATACAGGAAAATACTGTTTTATTAATATAACTATCTAAAAATCAAAGAAGAATGAAAAATCTATTTAACGTAATGGCTCTTTGGGCGACCTGTAGTCTGATAAGTTGCAGCAAAGATAACATCCCGGAACCGGAGGGTGACAGTGACGGGAACGGAAATGAAACCCCAGATGAACTGGTATTCAAGCTGACCGGAGAAACAGACGGAACTTCCCCCCACATATTGGTATCCGATGAACAATATACATTGACCTTTCAGGCGGAAAACATGGAAAACATCACCACAAGCGGCTTACCGGAAGACTGGACAGTAACAGTGGATGAGGAAAAAGGCTGCATGTACATCACAACACCGTCAGAAGGGAGCGGAGAAAGTGATGCCACCCTCCAGATAACCGCAACAGGAACTGGAGAACAGACTGCCACAGAAAATGTGGACTTCCATTATGTGGCATCTTTTGACAATCCGGAAGGGGCATTTTTGCTGAACGAAGGAAACATGACTACCGAAAACGGTTCGCTCATCTATATCACCCCTCAGGGATATGTGGTAGACAACGCATACAAACGAGTAAACGGGACGGAACTGGGCAATGTGACACAGGATATGTATTTCTATGACGGGAAAATCTACATCATCTCCCAAAACGGAGGCATGAATGCAACAGGTGAATCGTTTGAAAATGACGGAATGCTGGTAGTGGCCGACGCTGCTACATTGAAAAAAGTAAGGAACTTTACAAATGAAGAACTTACCGGACTGGACTGGCCCACCCACATTGCCGTAATCGACGAACAACATGTGTATATCCGCGACAACAAGGGGGTGTGGCGGCTGAACATGGACGATGTCTCGCTGACCTTTGTGGAAGGGTCAGACGGTGCCCCCAAATCCCAGTTCGCAGTGACGAACGGAGAGGTCTATTTCCCCCTAAACAAAGAACTCGCAGGATTATACAAGATAACCTCTGCCACCGACAAGGTGACAGAAGTAGCGAAGCTAACCTTCTGGATGGCTCCTACAATGATCAACCGCTTTTTAGGAGTAGCCGCCACAGACGACGGAAACTTATGGATAATGGGCAGCTCAGCCTCCAACGCCAATAAAGAAGGACAGATTACACTAAGCAAGCTCAATCTGAACGACTCTTCACTGAAACAAAATGCGCTTAGCGTGCAACCCAACGAAACCTATAACTGCACATTCGCCGCCCACGGAAATACCATTTATTATGCCAGCGGCACTTCCATCTATCGTGCAAGCTTCAATCCGGAGAACATGAGTAAAGATCCACAAGACGAAATGCTTGTCGACCTTTCCAGCCTGGATGACAATGCAAGGGAACTCTACAATGGACTGAGCGTTCATCCGGCAACAGGTCATGTATATGTCAACACCATAAAGGGAGTGGGAAATTTCTTCACAACCAACTCCATCTGGGAATTTGACTTTGATGCGAGTCTGGACACTCCGATACATAGATTTGACAATTATACGCATTTCCCGGCCGGAATGTTTTTCAACAAAAATAATAATTGAATGCTGAAACACGGAGAACACGGAAGAACAGAAAATCAATCCGAGTCCGTTCAATCCAAACAACTACATTTACCCATGAAAAAATTATGCTCTTTATTTCTGGCTTGTACATTCCTCATTGCCTGCAACGGTGAAAAAATGGAAAACCCCGAAGAAAAACCTGAAACTCCCAACGGCGAAATCATTGAAAACCCCGGTCCGGAAGATAATGGACCCCTCGGAGGGTATGCCGAACCAAACGGCGTACTGATACTCAGCAGAGGCACCTATACGGTTGAAAATGCATTCCTCTCCTATATCGCTCCAGACGGGACGATAGAAGCGGATACCTACAGCAGCGTAAACGGAACGGAACTTGGCAACGATGGCGCAGGACTGTATATGTGTAACGGGAAACTATTTATCTTATGCAACGACTGGCGGAGCGTGGAAGGCAAAGAAAACAACGACGGCCTTCTGACCATAGCCGATGCAGAAACATTGCAAAAGGAAAAATCTTTCAGAAGGGAGGAAATGAAGTTCGCCCATCCCGTCAACGACGAGCCGGAAGAGGTGGACGAAAATATGAAAGGTATCGCCGTACTGGATGAACAAAACATATTCATCATAGCACAGGGCGTGCTCCGCTTTGACAGTACCACCGGAGAGCTGACTCTCATAGAAGGGGCCTACGAGATAGGCAATAAAGGGTCGGCCAACACGGTAGAGTCGATTGTTTCTCCGAGAGGCATACTTGCTGTAGGCGATTGCCTGTATGCCGCGGCCGGAGGCTTTTGGTCTACAACTGCACTTCTGGAATTTGCAAAAGGAAAAAACGAAGTGAACCGCCGGCTCGAACTGGGAAAGGGAGACCAGATAAGCGGTATATGCCTTACGGACAACGAAACACTGGCGGTAGGGACATATACGCGAGGAAAAAATACAGGATATTTATATTTCATTGACTTGAAAAGCTGGACAATCAAAGAACAGAAAACCATTCCGGCCAATATCTCGGCAGGGTCTGGCGACACTTCCGGCATCACTTGTCTGGACGGCTATATCTATTTCACGGGAGCAGAAGAAACGGAATTCACTTCGGTCTTGAACACGACTGTCAGCCGCTACTCGCTTGACACGGGAAGAACGGAAAAGGACATCATCAATATCAAAGCCGATGAACCTGATGCCAATCTGTTGGACTGCGGACTTGTGGCAGACCCTAACACCGGATATATCTATGCGGCTACGTCCAAAGAAAGATGGGAGGGTGTTGTTCCTGAATCGAATATACTGATTTATGACTGCAACGGAGAAAAGCCTGAACTGATACGGAACATTTCTGACATCACTCACCATGCAGAAAATATTTATCCGATAAGTAAGTTCACAAATATCCGATGACATCCGCATCCACCGGTTTACCTAAAAAACGGAGTGAAGAAGCTCGAAATCACAAACTTGATGCACGAGATTCTTCACTCCGCTCCCTTAGATGACACTGCTCTTTGACAGCAGGACTCTATTTTAAAACAACCCCTGTTTTTACATCCAACTCATTACCAGTTCCCATACAAACAAAGGCGATAACCTAAGAACAACAAATATCCACATGACAACAAAAGCATGGCCACCGTTACCATTACGGCCCGATATTTGTCTTTTACATTTAAATTCATACAACTTTCCTTTTGGTTTGTTTCAAAATTCGGCATTTGATATGACAAAATGATGAAGAATAAGTTACTTCATTATATCCTCTTCCTAAAAAGAGTTTAATGCACAGTCCATACCTCTTAATATATGTTATATAACACAATTATAATCCCATTCCATTTGCCAGTTCCAAAAATATACGTACCTTTGCACTGTGTTTTTCATAGTATTAGATTTTAAGGTTAACAAAGGTTGGAGTACAGCGGTACTCCTTTTTTTATGCCCGTACGAGAACCATGATATGAGAACAGACAATAAAGTATTGCTCGGAATGAGCGGCGGTACAGACAGTTCTGTAGCCGCCTTGCTGTTGCAGGATGCCGGATATGAGGTGACCGGCATCACTTTCCGCTTCTATGAGAAAGACGATGATACGGAATATCTGGACGACGCACAGGAATTGTGCAGAAAGCTGAACATCCGGCACATCATCCATGATGCCAGACAGATTTTCAACGAAAAGATTGTCCGCTATTTTATTGACGAATATATGGCAGGACATACTCCCGTCCCTTGCACGCTCTGCAACAATTTCCTGAAATGGCCGCTTCTGAAACAGACTGCCGATGAATTGGGGATCTACCATCTCTCTACCGGACATTATGTGAGAAAGAAATTCGTGGACGGTCATTGGCATATCGCCTGCGGAACAGACGCTGACAAAGACCAGTCGTTCTTCCTCTGGGGACTTCCACAAGATATTCTGGAACGGATGCTGCTCCCTATGGGCGGACTTACCAAAACTCAGGTACGCGAGATCGCGGCCCGACGGGGATTCCTGAAAGCGGCCCACAAACGGGACAGTCTGGGAGTATGCTTCTGTCCGATGGACTACCGGAGCTTCCTCAAACGGCATGTCCCGGACGGGAGCATCAGGCCGGGATGGTTTTATGACGAAAACGGCCTGATGATAGGGAAACACGAAGGATACCCTTTCTATACCATCGGACAACGAAGGGGACTCGGCATCAACCTGAACAAAGCCGTATTCGTGAAAGAAATCTGTCCGGCGGAAAACCGCATCATCCTCAGCGACCGGCTGGAAACGCTTGAAAAGCATGAGATGTTCTTAAAAGACTGGCAGACAAGCAATCCGGACACCTTATTGGGCCAAGATGACATCAAAGTCAGAATACGTTACAGGAAACAGGAAAACCGGTGTACTGTACGGTTAACAGAAAAAGGATTGTTACACGTGGAACTTCATGAACCCTTGGCATCCATTGCCATCGGGCAGGCCGCCGCTTTTTACCGTGGAGAACTGGTATTGGGGGGAGGCATCATCACAAGTGTCTGAATCCATCAGGATGAAGGCACAGAGCGAACAGCTTGAGATTCAAACATAAAAAGCCCTGTGCCTCATGTTGCTTCCAAACCGTCTACCAGTTCATCCTCCATACGGCTCCCACACGCACCCAAACGCCGGGTTGCGGAATGTTGCCGTAATCATAAAAGGTCTTGTCAAGCAGGTTGTTGGCCTCCGCATACAACCGGTATTGCGGAGCATCCCATGACAGTCGTGCGTCCAGCAATGAATAAGGCTGATAAGCCGTCATCCGACCGTTCCGTTCATAATTGCCCGCACGGTCCTGCCAACGGTACGACAGATGCAGGTTCAGGCAATGCCACAAACGCAGACCGGCCTGCGCCACCAGCTTATGCCGGAGATACTCCAACGCATATCTTGACTGCACGTCAGATTCTGTCTTTTTGTCTTGAGTGATATATCCGTAAGCCAGATTCAGATCGCGTATCCATGAACGGTGATGAAGCAACTCGTCAAAATCCAGATTGAACGACGCTTCCGCTCCGGTCGTGTTTACCCGGGCGTGATTGACCGACTGCCACGACGCGTCTTCTCCTGCCGACAAATCCTTTATCCAGTCAATCAGATCCGTACCCCGGTAATGATACACGCTGACGACAGCACGAATGGCCGGAGTGAGGTATTTCACTCCCACCTCACAAGCTTTCATCTCTTCCGGCTTCAGATATTTGTCGGCCTTATATCCTTCCACCGAATAATAAAGTTCGGTAAAGGTAGGCATGCGCAGAGACGTATTGAACGAGGCATACAATTTCCAATCACGGGCAAACTGCCAGCTGGCATCCACACCGGGATAAAAACGGAAACTCATCTCGTTTCCGGTGTTCTTCACCGCAATCACCCATGCCGAAAGCGTAAAGCTGCGCAACAAGATATTGTGTTCCAGATGGAAACTCAGATTGGTGCGGTTCAAACCTACCGTGTATTCCCCTCCTCCGGGTGCGGGCTTAGGGAAACGTAACGGCTCGCCAAGAGTTGTGCTCACCACCCCTTCGTTGCGGAACTCCGCACCGAAAGCCGTCTTTCCGAGAAAAGTTTCCAACATATTGTTCAGGTTCAGGCCATATACATCCGTGCGGTGATAATTGAAAGGTATGGATTCCGGATGATTCCGTATCAGTTCAAACCGGTCCTCCGAACGGTTCCAATAAACCGAAGGCCTGAAACGATAAAACTCCCCTTTCGTCTCCGCCTGCACGGCCGTAAAGAATTTCCGGGTATGCTCGAACTGGTCATCGTATTTCGCGCTGTAAAACGTGTTGGCCCCGTAATCCTTTTGTGAGAAACCGGCATGCCACCTCACATCCACCGTCTGATGACCGTATCTTCCTTGATAAAAGGCTTTGGCTTGCCTGAAATCACTGTTCAGGCTTCCCATCTTGTTTCTGCTGAAACCGTCGCTACGGCTGAAGCTGCCCGACACCTGGTTGCTGAACGCTCCGTTCCTGAAGCTCACATGGCCTCCTCCGTCGAAGAAACCGTAGGAACCTCCTTCCGCATGGATCTCCATGCCGTTCCGGACACCGGTACGGGTCACGATATTGACGGCCCCTACCAACGAGGATGTACCGTACGTACGTCCGGCAGGACCTTCGAGCACCTCTATGCGCTCAATTTCACTGATGTCAACAGGAAAATCGGCCGAATTGTGGCCTGTCTGGGGGTCACAGATATTGATGCCGTTCAAAAGGATGGCTATCTGGTCGAACGTCCCCCCTCGGATACTGATGTCTGTCTGTACTCCCATGTCACCCCGTTGGCGGACATCCACACCGACGGCATACTTCAACAAGTCGTTCACACTTTGTGCAGGGACCGCCACAATGTCGTCACGATCGAGCACAGTCACCATCCGCGCCGCCTGACTGACGGTCATCGGAACACGCGTGCCGGTTACCTCCACCTCATCTAGCTCATACACCTGCTCCTGAGCATGATTTTCCGTTTGCGCGGAAACCGAATCCATATTGGCGAAAGTCAGCATCGGAATGGCCAGCACACCGATGTTCACCTCCAGTTTCAGGCTTTGGAAAACAGCATACGAGCGGCGCGTGAAGCGTTTGAAGCGCACGGCACGGCTGCGTCTCTGAATGTTTTCTTTTTTCATTTATAAAAAATTGAGTTGATAAATACAGGCGCAAAGAAAAACATTTATGGACAACCGGCAAAATATTCCACCCGCTTTTAACCCATATCCTACCACCATTTCCAGGACTGTCTTCTTACGCCAAAGCCTAAACAATACAAAAAGCATTACAAATCATTAAAAAACGAAGGTGGATTCCTTTTTTATGTTTACTTTTGAGAAAAAGGATTTCTTATCATGGAAAAAACATTGTTTTTAACGGCAAGCGTACAGGATGCCTACATCATCCAATTCTGGGCAAGACTGGACGCACTGGTACAGATGTACAATGAAAGGTACAGGAACATCGTCTTCACAGACCTGAAAGAGAAAGAAGCGAATCTGTTTTTCGCGTATGTAAAGACAAGGGAATACGAGGATATGGAAACCGTCAAGAACGCATGCGAGGACTTTGCGGACGATGCGTCCAGACTGATCCCTTCTGAATATGTGACACTGAATGTATTTACCAAAAAGCTGAAATAAGAGACTGCGGAAACATTCCTATACAACCGACACACCAAGACACGGAGCCACAGAGAAGAATCTTGCAAAACAAGAAACTCTGTGACTCCGTGTCTTGGTGTCCGGACCTTTCAGTCATGACATATTCCCGTCATTTCCATGATATCACTTCTTTTTCAACTCTTCGGAAGGCACCATCCGGTAAAGCTTGTCGCTGGGACGGATCCGGCCGGGGACCTTGAAAGAGACATGAACTCCTTTTTCCACCACGTCCACCGGCTTCAGATCAACACGGGCCTCTTCAAGCGTCACGTACATCGCTCCTGTAGTGGGGCCTGTAATCAGCAGCTTATCGCCCACCTTTATCTCAGCGGCCTCAATCAAAAACTCCGCCACACCGATATTGGAGAAATACTTGATGCCCTTTCCCGCATATACCTTCTTTTCGGTGGCTTCCGAACCGTAGTTCCTGCTCCATTCGCCCAGACGCTGGCCCAGATAGTATCCGTTCCAGAAACCACGGTTGAATACGGTCTTGAGCCGCTCATCCCAATCCTTCACCTTCTCTTCTGTGAAAGTGCCGTCAATATACGATTGGATGGCTTCCTTGTAACATTCCACCACTGTCTTCACATACTCCGGTCCGCGGGCACGGCCTTCAATCTTGAACACGCGTACTCCGGCCTCAATCATCTCGTCCATGAAATGAATGGTCTTCAAGTCTTTGGGCGACATGATGTATTTGTTGTCCACCTCCAGCTCGATGTCGCTCTCCTTGTCCTTTACGATATACGAACGGCGGCACACCTGCATACAGGCACCCCGGTTGGCCGAAGCGTTCAACTCGTTCAGACTCAGATAGCATTTGCCGGACACTGCCATGCACAAGGCTCCATGACAGAACATCTCGATGCGCACCAGTCCGCCCATCGGTCCTTTGATCTGCCGCTCCTGAATGGCATCATATATCTTGCGTACCTGCTTCAGGTTCAGTTCGCGCGCCAACACCACCACATCGGCAAAACGTGAATAAAACTTCAGAGCCTCCACATTGCTGATGTTCAACTGAGTGGAAAGATGCACCTCCTGCCCCACCTGGTTGCAGTAGTCCATCACCGCCACATCGGCCGCAATTACGGCACTGATACCGGCTTCCTTGGCCGCGTCCACAATCCTGCGCATCAGCTCAAGGTCCTCGTCATAAATGATGGTGTTGATGGTCAGGTAACTCTTCACCCCGTGCTCGTCGCACACCTTCGCGATTTCACGCAAGTCATCTATGGTGAACGTGCTGGCTGAACGCGCACGCATGTTCAGGCTTTCAATGCCGAAATAGATGGAGTCGGCTCCCGCATGAAGGGCGGCAGCCAACGACTCGCGCGAGCCTACCGGAGCCATTATCTCAAAATCCTTGATAGAATGATTCATGTTTTTTTCAATTGATTGGAGTGCAAAGGTAGCTATTTTTCGGGATATAATAAAATTTCACTACCTTTGCAGCTCAATATCAACGGAATGAGAATAAGAGACATAGACTTGGGAGACAAGCCCGTGGTACTTGCCCCGATGGAAGACGTGACAGACCCGGCTTTCCGCCTGCTCTGCAAGGAGTTCGGCGCCGACATGGTGTATACGGAGTTCGTTTCGAGCGACGCGCTGATCCGCTCGGTGGACAAGACCTTGGTGAAACTGAACATCAGCGACCGGGAACGTCCTGTGGCCATCCAGATTTACGGGAAAGACACGGACACGATGGTAGAGGCCGCACGTATCGTCGAAGAGGCGCGGCCGGACATTCTTGACCTGAACTTCGGATGCCCCGTGAAACGCGTGGCGGGAAAAGGTGCCGGAGCCGGAATGCTTCAGAACGTGCCGAAGATGCTGGAAATCACCCGTGCGGTGGTGGATACGGTGAAAATTCCGGTCACCGTAAAGACACGCCTGGGATGGGATGCCGAACACCGCATCATTGTCGATCTGGCCGAACAGCTGCAGGACTGCGGCATCGAGGCCCTCACCATCCATGGACGGACACGGGCACAAATGTACACGGGCGAGGCCGACTGGACACTGATCGGTGAAGTGAAGAAAAATCCCCGGATGCGCATACCCGTCATCGGAAACGGCGACATCACCACCCCCCAGCGTGCCAAGGAATGTTTCGACCTCTACGGAGTGGACGCCATCATGATAGGCCGCGCCTGTTTCGGACGTCCATGGATATTCAAGGAAGTGAAGCACTATCTGGAAACGGGCGAGGAACTTCCTCCCCTCTCCTTCAAATGGAGGATGGACGTGCTGCGCCGCGAGGTACGGGACAGCGTGAAACTGCTCGACGAACGCCGGGGCATTCTTCATGTGCGCCGCCATCTCGCCGCGTCACCGCTCTTCAAGGGAATCTCCCATTTCCGCGAGACACGCATCGCCATGCTCCGCGCCGAAACACTGGAAGAGTTGAACCGCATCCTCGACCACATTGAGGAGACTTACGGAAAGGAATGCCCCGATACAACGGGATATAAATGATTCGGAACGCAGAGACACGGAGACACAGAGCCTTTATTTCATTGATTTATAAATATGTTCTCTCCGTGCCTTTGTGTCTCCGTGTTTTATCTCCTGATTATGACACACTTTTTCATTCCGTCAGCTCAAACGTCACCAGCACACCCTTGTGGTCGGTGGGCCATACGCCCAGAGGCTCGATGAAGCGGTCCTTGGATGTCTCCACGATTCTTTCAGACTTCACGATGCTCCCTTTCGGGCCGAAAATCACCGCGTCTTTCAGCTTCAGCCTGCGGTCGGGATAATAGAACACATAATCTATCCGGTCGCGTTCGTCCGACTTGGGAGCCCATGTAAGGCGGTTTACTTCTATCAGCGGATTGTCGGCCGGAAAAGTGAAACCGGGATAGTCGAGTACATCCGGATATTTCGTGCGGTAAGCATCCACAAATCCCGCGTTGTCGAGCAAGAGAGGGACCGTCCAGGGAATGATCATCCCGTTGTGGTCATACAGATCTTTCGTTTCCCTGATCCAGTCAAGGTGCGACGGCTCGTTGAAATCGCCTCCCAACACAACCAGCACTCCGTCCTCCACATCCTTCCGCGCCGCCTCGATGAAGCGTTTTATCGCGTCGTCACGGAACGAAGCGTCGTTCACCGCCAGCACCTCGGCCACACTTTCCGGTTTCGGAATCTCTTCCCACGTGGAGCCATCATAGCCCCTTACATTATAATAAGCGTCGCTCAGATAATCCAGATGCGCCGTATAAACCGCAATCTTATGCCCGTGAATGTCCGTCAGCATCCGGTGGACGGTTCCGTGGTCGTCATTCAGGGGATAAACCACCGTGGAATCCGAGATGGGATTCCGGCTGAGCAGACCCGTATCGTCGGAATAGAAAGAATAATAGGTTTCGCCCTTCTTCTTGAGCGACGCCACAATCCGGTCACAGAACCGGGTGTTGTGATAGTTTCTGACTTCGCTGAAAGTCACGAAATCCGGCTTCAGGCGCACAATCTCATTCACTATGGCCTCGTACCCTCCGGGCACCACCGTACCTTCCTGCCAGATGTTCCACTGCAGGACAGTGAATCTCTCTCCTGCCTGGACGGACAGGCTCAGAAGAAAAGCAAAAATACAAAATACCAGTTTTTTCATAAAGCTATGTGTTAAATCTATATGTACAAAAATAAATGATAATCGGATACGGTGACACAAAACACACGAAAAAAATCCCCGGACCCCGCCCGATACGACACATATCACCCCACTCTGAACACCCTTGAAGCAAACCAGCGGTTATACATCCTCGAAGCAAGCACATACACAAGAAACGCCGTGAAGAAGCCCACGATGGAGTCAATCAGATAGTGCGCCTGTATGTACACGGTGGCACAACACAACAACACGTAAAAAGGCAGGAGCACGTATGCCAGCTTCCGGCTGACACGCCACGCCATGATCATCACAATGGTGGAAATGGCCACGTGCGAGCTGGGAAAAGCGGCCGTGGGACGCTCCCCGACCTCCTGGGAAGCCTCAACCAGATGATAGAAAAAGCCGTGCACGCTGTCTGGGCCCGGGAGCAGAAATGTATGATAGTTGAAATAGTCGCCTACAGGAGGAAAGATGCTGGCACTCACATTCGCCTCACCGATGGCCGGAAAATAAAACTGCGGACCCGCCACCGGCACCAGAATATAAAACAGGTAATATACGAAAAAAGAAGTCACGAGCACGAAACAGATCTTCTCGAACCAACGGAAATGATAAAGGAAATAAAACACCGTCACAATCAGCATCATGGGATAATAGAAGAAATAGCCCATGTTGAACGGCTCACTGAACCATTCCGAAGGGCAAAGCCGGCTGAACTCCACTGATGGCTGGCAATGGAATATGACCTGCTCGGCCCTGGCGAAAAGATGGTCGAGGTTCGGAAACAGGCGGTTAAACTCGTATGTATCAGGATACCAATAGGCCAGAAGGGACATCTGGACCACCATACGCACGAACGCCGTAAGCCGGCAGGGGAAAATCTGATACAAGTATATCAGCACAAAGGTCAGCGCCACAATTCCGGCCCTTTCCAACAACATCATTCCGGGATGGTCCATCCTGGAATACAACAAAAATATCAGAATCGTAGTCAATGCATTATATATCAGACTGATACTTTCTACAGCAAACAACGATTTGCCGCTTTCTATCCGCTCAAACAATCTTATCTCTAAAGCCATTCTTCTTTCTTATACCATGCTATTGTTTCTTTTACACCTCTCTCCAAGGGATATTCCGGACAATATCCCAGTTCTTTCTTCAAAGGAGCGATGTCGCATCGCCAGTTTCGCTGCTTCATGATCTTATACTTGTCACCGTTCAACGTAGTCGGTCTGTGCATGAGCCGGCCCACATTTTCCGATATGAAAGATATAAGTCTCAACAGGAAAAGCGGGCATATAAACCGGAGCATCCAGGGTTTGCCCAATTCTTTCCAGACCAAATCAGAAAAAGTGCGGCTGCTGTACACTGCCCCATCGCTCACAAAATAGGCACGGCGAACCACCCGTTTCTCGAGTGCCGAATAGATGACACTGACCAAATCTTTCACATACACGAACGTAATGTCCTGCCTGCGGAAACCCGCCGCAAAGTCCAGGTGGCGCTTGATGGATTCCGCCATCAGATAATAGTCTGTCTCACGCGGTCCATACACTCCTGTCGGACGGAAAATCACATAAGGAAAATCCGGGAGTGAACGCAGGAACTCCTCTGTATGCAGTTTGCTGATTCCATAGGCTGTATCGGGGCAGGGCTTGTCATCCTCACGTATTTCTGTATAATCTCGCTCCCTGACAGGTCCGAACACACTCAACGAACTGATAAATATGAAACGTTCAGGAACCATGTCCAACCGCTGTAAAGTCTCGATGAAATGACGGGTAGCCCAATAGTTGCCGATCTCGAAATCACGCTTGTCCAGGCATTTTGTCACTCCGGCACAATGGATGATGTAGTCCCATCCTCCATGCTCCTTCTTGTGGGCGGACAACTGTCCGGCCAGTCTGTCAGAATCCGTAAAGTCCAGTTCCGCAAACCGGATACGGCTGTCCTGCAAATATTTCCTGCTGCTGGTTTTCCGGACTCCCGCCCACACCTGCATGCTACGCTCCAGCGCGCCCTCCACCAGAAAACTTCCGATGAACCCGCTGGCACCTGTCACCAATATTTTTTTTCCCATACCCTCATTTCTTAGGTTCTACATGAATGCTGATATATGTTCCCTTTCCATAGGCCTCCTTCAGTTTGTTCTCTATCGCTGTCGCTTTTTCATGCGCCGCATACAGCGGCATACTTCCGTCCATCCGCACATGAATGTCAATGGCATAATGATTTCCTATCCGCCGGGTCCGCAGGTGATGCGGCTGCGAAACGCCGTCGAACGACAATACAATCCGGGTAATGTCCTGTTCGATATCATCTGGCAACGAATGCTCCAGCAACTCGTCGATACAAGTTTTCAGCTGCTTCACGGCCACCTGAATAATAAAGACACTGACAATCACCGCCGCCAACGGGTCGAGCACCCTCCAGCTTTCGCCCAGCAGGATAGCCCCTCCGATACCTGCCGCCGTTCCGATGGAAGAAAACGCATCGCTCCGATGATGCCAGGCGTTGGCTACTACCGCCGGACTGTCATAACGCTTTCCTATAACCCGGGTGTAATGGAACAGCAGTTCTTTTGACACGACAGACACCAATGCCGCCACAAACGCAATCCATCCCGGAGAATCCAGACTGTCGCCATGAAAGAAACGGATAATCTTTTCCACACCGCTCCAACAAATGCCGATGCCCACTATCAGCAGAGCGACGCCAATCAGAAATGTGGCCAAAGTCTCGTATTTTCCGTGACCGTAATCATGGTCTTTGTCTTCCGGCCTGCTTGAGATACGGACAAACACAATCACAATGACATCCGTAACCAAATCCGACAAAGAATGGACCGCATCGGCTATCATTGCTGCACTCCGGCCGAGAATGCCGGCAGCAAACTTGAACGCAACCAGGATGACGTTGACCAGACTGCCTGCCAGTGTGACTTTGTAGATTTCCCGTTCACGAACGGACGTTTTAATTCCTTCCATACCTGTTTCGCTAAAAAACGTCCGGCAAAGATAATGGTTTTTCAGCATCTTAACAGAAAATATAACATGAATCGACCATTAATTCCATTTAATTTGCTTACTTTGTATTATCACTAAAATTTCACGCGACATGGCTAAAAAGAAAAAAGAGAAGAAAGGCGGAAAACGCATGAAGAAAAGAGAACTGGTCGAACTGATAATCGGCTACTTCCGCAACAAACCGGAAACGACTGTCAGTGCCAAACAGCTGCATCAGGCGCTGAAACTCACCACTCATCCGCTGAAAATGCTGTGTTCCGACATCATAAAGGAAATGTTGGAGGACAATTTCCTCACTGAACCGGAAAGAGGACGGTTCCGGCTCAACGACAAAGGCCAGATACTGACCGGTACATTCCAACGCAAAAGCAACGGAAAAAATTCGTTCATTCCCGATGACGGAGGTGAACCGATTTTTATCGCCGAACGCAATTCTGCCCACGCAATGAACAATGACAAAGTGAAAGTGGCCCTGAGTGCGCGGCGCAAGAAACGTACGCCGGAAGGGGAAGTCATAGAAATACTGGAACGGGCCAACGAAACTTTTGTCGGCACTCTGAAAGTAAGCAAAAACTATGCGTTCCTCCTCACGGAATCGAGCACGCTGGCCAACGATATTTTCATTCCGAAAGAAAAACTGAAAGGAGGAAAAGACGGAGACAAGGCCGTGGTGAAAATCACCGAATGGCCGGATGAATCGAAAAATCCTTTCGGACAGGTGATTGACATCCTGGGAAAAGCGGGCGACAACACGACTGAAATGCATGCCATCCTGGCCGAATATGGTCTGCCTTACATATATCCCGCATCGGTAGAGGCGGCGGCCGATAAGATTCCGGCCGACATCACTCCCGAAGATTATGCGGAACGGGAAGACTTCCGTGATGTGGTCACATTCACCATCGACCCGAAAGATGCCAAAGATTTTGACGATGCGCTGTCTATCCGACCGCTGAAACCCGGACTGTGGGAGGTTGGTGTACACATTGCCGATGTGTCACACTATGTGAAGGAAGGAGGCATTATCGATAAAGAGGCTGTGAAACGCGGAACATCCGTATATCTGGTAGACCGCACCGTACCGATGCTTCCGGAACGCCTGTGCAATTTCATCTGTTCGCTCCGGCCGGATGAAGAGAAGCTGGCCTTTTCGGTCATTTTTGAAATGGATGACCACGCAGTGGTCAAGAACTACCGCATCCGGCATACGGTCATCAAGTCGAACCGCCGATTCGCCTATGAAGAAGCCCAACAAATCATAGAGACAGGAGAGGGAGACTATAAATACGAGATTCTGGAACTGAACCGCTTGGCCCAACAGCTGCGCGAAAAACGTATGGCGGCAGGCTCCATCGACTTTGACCGGACAGAAGTGAAATTCGAGATTGACGAAAAAGGAAAACCTGTCAGCGTTTATTTCAAGGAATCAAAAGAGGCGAACAAGCTGATTGAAGAGTTCATGCTGCTGGCTAACCGGACAGTGGCCGAACACATCGGAAAAGTCCCCAAGAACCGGAAGCCGAAAGTGTTCCCTTACCGTATCCACGACCTTCCGGACCCAGAAAAACTGGACAATCTGAACCAGTTTATCGCCAAGTTCGGATATAAGATTCGCACAACAGGCAACAAGACAGAAGTGTCAAAATCACTCAACTATCTGCTGAGCGAGGTGAAAGGCAAAAAAGAGGAGAATCTGATTGAAACGGTATCCATACGTACCATGCAGAAAGCACGTTATTCCATCTACAACATCGGACACTATGGATTGGGATTCGATTTCTACACACACTTCACCTCACCGATCCGCCGCTATCCGGACTTGATGGTACACCGTCTGCTGACCCGATATATGGCGGGAGGAAGAAGTGTACAGGCTGACAAATATGAAACCTTGTGTGAACACAGTTCCGACATGGAACAAACTGCCGCCAGTGCCGAACGTGCTTCCATCAAATACAAACAGGTTGAATTCATGAGCGAACGTATCGGGAACGTGTACGACGGAGTCATCTCCGGAATAACCGAATGGGGGCTTTATGTGGAAATCAACGAGAACAAATGTGAAGGCATGATTCCGATACGTGATCTGGACAATGACTATTATGAATTTGACGAAAAGAACTATTGTCTGATCGGCAGACGCCGTCACCGGAAATTCAATCTGGGAGACCCTATCCGAATCAAAGTAGCAAAAGCCAATCTGGTGAAGAAACAGCTCGACTTCGCATGGGTGGAATGAACTGCTCCGAACCGGTAAGCAAGAAACGAAAGTGTGTCATAATTGAAAAATAAAACACGGAGGCGCAAAGATACAGAGAAAACATGATTGTAAATCAATGAAATAAAAGACTCTGTATCTCCGTGCCTCCGTGTTTCAAATCTTAGGGGCGGACAGTCACAACCAAAGGGTTCCGCACCTTTTCTGCATACGACTCCAGATAATCTGTCCAGTCTTCCATTTCCGGGAAGCCGTATTTGTTCCATCCCGACCCCCAATAATATACAAACTCGCTGTCCGGCTCGTAATTGCTGATGCCGAGTACGTGTCCGAGCGCATCGCCCGCCGCCTCATCAAACAACTGCACTTTCGCTTCCGCAAGCGGAGCGGGGAATACAGCACCTACATACACAATGCCATTGCCCGCCCCCGCATCTGTTGTCGGGTCAGCATAGGCGATGTATCCTTTCCCGGCATCGAAAGAGTATCCTTCCGGATTAGCCGCATGAATCACCAATCCCCCGGCTACCGGAGCCGGCTGGCTCAGATTTTCATACACCACAGTCGTTTTGTTCAGCTGCGAACCCTTGTCCAACTGAATGATACGTGTCTCCACTATGTTCGAATCCCCCTTGACCACCAGCGGATGGAACGAAAGTTTCATTGTAAAGCGCAGCGGCCCGTTATCCAATATTTCATAATCCCTGTAACAATAAGGATATACGATGATGGAGTCCGACATCAGGGCTGCCGTTCCCCCTCCCAGCGTAGGTCCTACAGCATAGCAGTCCATCCCGTTTCCATGGTCCACATGGTAGGAAATGCTACGCCACAACCGGTTGGCCTCGTCTTTCTTGCCAGCCTTCCTCAATGCACGAATCTGTGCCCATGAGGCTGAATCAAGCTCCATCGCGTAACGGTCCTCCACCACCAACCCTTCCACACTTTTCGTAAACACGTCGTATCCGTATGCTTTCTCACCCGTTTTCTGCAGGGCCGGCCCATACGCACGGTAGGCGGCACGGTCGTTCTCCCAGGCAATGTCATCCAAGCGTTCAGGGTACTGGCGTCCGTACACCTGTATATCTACGACCGACGGATTTCCCTGCCTCACAGTATAGTCAGCTTCAGCACCGGCAGGAACCGACACCGGAAATATCAGCATCCCGTCATAAGTCATCTGATAAGGTACTTCCTGCCCTTTCCCGTCATAAACGACCAGCTGGGCCGTATCGGCAAGGTCCAGCTGCTGACAAATCTGTGACAAAGACACCTCGACCATCTCTTTGTCACGGTCCGACTCGATAGGGTTTGCTACAGTCACCGTTACAGACTGAGGATGTCCGCATCCTCCAAAAACAGCCGGCGCACATACGACAGCCATCAATAAAAACTTTTTCATACAATTCAAAAAAGATAGAAAGGTGATGAATGACAGCTACAGCGCATCCACCACCTTACAGAATGATAAAGATTATGTAACCAAATTATTTCGGCTGTTTTCCGATATATGCCAGAATGCCGCCGTCCACATACAATACATGACCGTTCACAAAATCAGATGCCTCAGAAGCCAGGAACACGGCAGGTCCCATCAAATCTTCCGGAGTTCCCCAACGCGCGGCCGGTGTCTTGGCCACAATGAATGCATCAAACGGATGACGGGAACCGTCCGGCTGACGCTCACGCAACGGGGCTGTCTGCGGGGTAGCGATATAACCCGGGCCGATACCGTTGCACTGGATATTATATTCGCCATACTCGGAAGCGATGTTACGGGTCAGCATCTTCAGACCACCTTTAGCTGCCGCGTATGCAGAAACCGTCTCACGCCCCAATTCGCTCATCATTGAGCATATATTGATAATCTTTCCGTGGCCTTTCTTGATCATGCCCGGAATAACCGCCTTTGAAACGATGAACGGAGCGTTCAAATCCACATCAATTACCTGACGGAACTGTTCCGCCGTCATGTCACACATCGGGATACGTTTGATGATGCCTGCATTGTTGACCAGAATATCAATCACACCCACCTCTTTTTCAACCTGAGCGATGAATGCGTTGACAGCAGTTTCATCCGTTACATCGCATACATATCCGTGTGCGGAGATGCCTTTTTCCTGATAAGCCGCCAAGCCTTTGTCCACCAGCTCCTGCTTGATGTCATTAAACACAATCGTGGCTCCTGCCTGAGCAAAAGCAGTTGCGATTGCAAAGCCGATTCCGTAAGAAGCACCTGTTACAAGAGCTACCTTACCTTCAAGTGAAAAGTTTACCATAGTTCATATAGAATTTATCTTCCCCACCATTCTGGTTGATTTACCAGCGTATGGCAAAGAAACCGTTATCTTCTCTCTAAAACGTAATAGCTGCAAATCTTCAATTGTGTGGCATGAAACCGCCTCCACACACCTGCAGGGGTCTCTATGGTGCATAATGGGAGATTCCTGGACGGCGACAGTCCCGGAGTCAAGATATAAGTTTGTTGCTTTT
>CASENM010000044.1 GCA_949289295.1 uncultured Bacteroides sp. | reverse complement strand
CGGCGGCTGGGCACAATAGCCAGAATGCATTGGGCAACAGAAAGCATGCACTGGGACCTTGACCGCAACCTGAGGCAGGACTTCATCAGGCGGAAAAGTGCAAGGTCTGCCAGAAACCTTGACACGATACAGAGGATGGTATTGGCAATACTTTCGATATGGAAAGGCAAAAGGAAAAAGCTCTCCGACAAGGCTAAGGGAACGGCCGAGCTTATCAGAGAACTTTCCTTGGACTTTACCGTAATGATGCATATGCTGGCTCAAAAATGAGATAATTTGTAATTTTAGGGGATTCGTAACATATTGGGTATCAATTACAACAAAATTCCTGCTTCCAATAAGAAGTGGGTGGGGGGATTATGTGCCTTTATCTAAGCTTAAATGAAAGAGCCGTGGGCAGCGGCTCTTTCATGATTTTATGGGAGTGTCTTGAACCGCAGATTCACGCGGATTTCCGCGGATTCTTTTTTTCACCACAGATTACACGGATTATTCTTGTTTGATTCTTGGCGTATGAAACGCGGATTCTTTTTTTCACCACAGATTACACGGATTGTTTTAATTGCCCGTCCTGTCGGATTTGTAACCCGACGGCAATGCCACGCAAAGTCAAGGTACGGCGGCTTATTGCAATTTCAGAATCCCTGAGGTTCTTCCTGCGAACTGCGACAGACCGCCCCATTCGCATATTGCCGGGTTTTCGCTGCCGGCATCCAAGGTGGAGATGTCTGTCGATTGTACCTTGTTGCCTTTCTGGGTGAAGTAGTAGGTGTTTATCCGTTTCTTCCAGATACCGTCGAGCAGCTTCCTGTTTTGGGGGGTGTCGTCCAGGTTGAACAGCTCCATAAGGGGCTTGAAGCCATATTGTTCCGAATGCTCTTTCAGCAGGTTGAATGCCCATGCGAACTCCAGCGGCTGGGTGGAATGGGTGGACACGATGACCTGGAATCCTTCCTGCATGAGCTCGATGACCTGCAGGAGTACGGAGAGGATGGCCTGGGGGTGAAGCCCCATTTCCGGCTCCTCAATCACCACGTATTTGTATTGGGATTTCTTCACGATTTTCGATTCAGGCCCGAGCAGGCTGTAGAAGCTGAGAAGCAGGGGCATGAACTCTTTCTGGCCCGCGCTCCATGTCATGAACGGCAGGCTCATGCCTTCTATGTGCATGCGCATCTGCTTCTGTCCGTTATGGTCGTCCATTACGATGGTGCCTTCGTGGAACACGTTCTCCTTGAACGCTTTCTTGAGTGAGGCCTTCAGCCGGGTCTGGATGGGGAATATCGTTTCTTTCGCTCCCAGACCTCTTTGCATGTAGAGGCGGAGGAGCTCGCTGAAGTAGCGCAGCACATAGGGGGTGGTGGGCTCAAATTCCATGAAATTTTTCAGCCGTCCGTCGTTCATGCTGAGAATCCGTTGCGCCGGGATGTAGAAGAGCTTTTCCACAGCGTTTTCGTTCAGCGGTCCCAGGAGGTGGCTGGCGGTGTATCGGGTTCCGTCCAGTTCGGCGGATGTCTCTTTTTTCCAGATGCTTGCCGTACCTTCTCCAAAGTAGGCATCGAGTACGCGCCTGGGGTTCTTGTCGAGGATATAGCTGTATTTGTCGAGGGTGTAGACGATATGTTCCTTGTCGATAATCAGCTTCAGCAGCTGGAGGAACAGGCTTTTTCCTGATGCCTGCGGACCGACCAGCAGGGTAAGGTCGGCGAAGTCGACTGAAACGTGGTCAATCGGTCCGAAATTCTTTATGGTGAATTGTTTCATGCGAATTGTCAGCTTTTTGATTCTACAAAGATAGGATTAAATAATCAATAATCAAGAGCCGGTGATTGAAAATTGACGGCTGTGGGCGGCACTCCGCCCTGCGGAGACAAAAAAAACGCAGCGGAGCGTTCCGCGGAATGTGCGGAGCCCTCCACTGCGTTGCCTGATGCGGCCGGCTGTCAGTTGTCAGTTGTTCTTTTTGTCTTTGCCGTAACCGTATCCGTAACCGTATCCGTATTTCTTGCCGTAGCCGTACTTGCCGTATTTGCCGTACTTGCCGTAGCCGTAGTAGTAGCCGTTCTTGCGCTTGTCCATGTTGAGGTCGTTCAGCAGGATGCACATGTTGGGCAGCTTCTTCTCGGCGTTCAGCGAGTTGACAATCTCGAAGTCCGACTTCAGCGTGTAGTCTGCGCGGCACACGTAGACGCTCATGTCGGCCTGGCGGGCGATGATCTGCGTGTCGGTCACCATACCTACGGGGGCGGTGTCGAGAATCACGTAGTCGAAGTTGGCGCGCAGGATGTCGATGGCTGTCTTCAGGCTTTCGCGCGATACCAGCTCGGTGGGGTTCGGGGGCACGGTGCCGCCCGGAAGGATGTAGAGGTTCGGACTCACTTCCGACTGCTGCCAGAGGCTTTCCAGCTTGAGGCTAGGGTCGGACAGGAACTGCGTGATGCCGCGTTCCTTGTGCGAGAGCTTGAATATCTTGTTCAGTCCCGGCTTGCGGATGTCCAGACCGACGATGATCACCTTCTTGCCCATGTAGGCCATACTCGTGGCCAGGTTGGCGGCGTTGAAGCTCTTGCCTTCGCCCGGAGAGGTGGAGGTGAAGAGCACCACCTTCTGGCCCTGCTGCAGCATGAACTGCACGTTCGTACGCACGGAGCGGTATATCTCTTCCATGATGTTGTTCTTGTTCTCGCGGACCACAATCGGGTTGTCCTTGGCCTGCGGACTGTTGGGCACGTCGCCGATGACCGGAAGGCTCGTGATCTTCTCGATGTCGGTGCGCGTCTCGATCTTGAAGCGGAGCAGGTTGCGCACGTAGATGAAGCCTACGGGGATACCCAGGCCCAGGATGAGGGCGATGAGCATATACATCTTCTTGTTCGGTCCGGTCACGTTCGCCATCGGCGGATTGATCATGCGTCCGTTGTTGGCGGTGGCGGCCAGCGTGATGGCGTTCTCCTCACGCTTCTGCAGCAGCATCAGGTAGAGGTTGGCCTTGATTTCCTGCTGGCGCGAGATGCTTACCAGCTGGCGTTCCTGCTGCGGGGCGTTGCTGATGCGCGCCTGTGAGCGCCATGCCTGGCGGTCGAGGTCGGCCTTCGTGATGAGCAGTCCCTTCTCCACGCTCTCTACAGTGGTCTGTACGTTGGCGCGGGTGGCGCGTATGCTGGTGTCGAGCGTAACCACGGCCGGGTTGCTTTCCGATGAGGTGCGGAGCAGGCGCTTGCGCTCCACGAGCAGCTGGTTATAGTTGTCGATGGCCGTGGTCAGGGTCTTGTCGGTCAGTCCCACGTTGGCGGGAATCACCTCCCAGGCGTTGGCCGGGTCGTTGATGTAGTCCTGCAGGAATTCCACCAGGCGGAGCTGTGTGGAGTTTTCGGCGCGGCGCTGGTTGTATTCCGAGTTCTCGCGCAGGGCCAGTTCGGCGTCGCTGCGCAGGTTGGTCAGTCCGGCCTGCTGCTTGTAGGTGGCCAGCTCGGCTTCGGTGGTTCCCAGCTCTTCGTTGATGATCTGGATACGCTCGTCGATGAACTGGGCGGTCTTGCTGGCCACTTCGTTCTTGTCGTCGTTCGTGTCACTGTTGTAGAGGGCCACCAGCGTGTTGATGAAGTCCGCGCCGCGGGCCGGGTTGGTTTCGCCCAGGTTGAGCGCGACGATGCTCGTGAACTTGCTGGTCGCTTCCGCGCTCAGACTTGCCGCATAGCCGGCCGCCACGGCGGTGGGGGGCAGGATGAGTGCCTCTACGCGGAGATCTTCCGGCTTTTCCTCCTCCGTCTCCGCAGCGGCTGCGGTTTGGGTCGTGTCGGCCGGAGCCATATTGTCCTTCAGCGTGATGACGCCGATCGGGAGGTTCAGCACGGCGGGAAGCTGGTCGAAATGATGGGTTGTCTTTATCTCGTCGCCTTCTCTCACGGCTACGTATTCCGCTTCCACGTCGGCGGAGCCGTCAAGCTTGCGGGTGATGTCCAGTTTCACCGGCGCATAGAGGTTCTGTGCCTCCTGCGGGGTCATCCACACGGTGACGGGCGAATTCTTGTACGGTTCGAGCGCATAGCTGAAAGTCTGCGGCTGGCTGTAGCGGATGTAGAGGTTCAGCCGTTCCACCACTTTGAGCACCAGGTTGCGCGAATGGAGAATCTCCACCTCGTTGTCGAAGTTGCTGGCCATCGACATCATGCCGAGCGACTGCATGTCGTCGAGCATGCTGCTGCCGCCGAAGAGTCCGCGGCGGTTCTGGTCGCCTTCCTTGATGAGCACGGTGGCATTCACGTTGTAGGTGGGCGCCTTGAAGCGGAGATAGACGAAGCACGCGGCCAGTGCCACGACGGCGCATCCTACGATCCACGGCCAATACATGAGGTAGTCCAGCAGGATGGCCTTGTAGTCCACCGGCTTTTCGCTGTTCTCGAAGTTGTCGGTATAAAGTTCTTCTTTCATGACTTGATTCGCTTTGTTATGAATGGGTTACAGTAACACGATTGTCGCAATCAGTGAGGCTATCGACACCAGGATAGACGTACCGGAGAACCAGAGGCTGGTTTCGGAGCCGATGCGCGAACCTTTGGCCTTGGCCTTGTTCGGGGTGACGTAGATGACGTCGTTCTGCTGGAGGTAGAAATAGGGCGAGTGGATGATTTCGGCATCGTTCAGGTCAAGCTCCGTGATGTGGCGTTCTCCCTGTCCGTCCTCGCGGATCAGCTTCACGTTGTCACGCCGTCCGTAGACGGTCATGTCGCCCGCCATGGCCAGCGCTTCCAGCAGGTTCACCTTCTCGTTGGATACGGTGAACGTTCCGGGCCGGGCCACTTCTCCCAGTACGGAAATCTTGTAGTTGGACATGCGGACCGTTACGATAGGGGTTTCTTTCAGATAGGGCTGCAGTCTTTCCTGAATCAGCGACTCCACGCTGCTCTTGGTCATCCCGCCGATGTGGAGCGTGCCGAGCACCGGGAAGTCGATGTCTCCCTGGTTGTCCACCAGATACTGCTGGAGGGAGGGCTGCTGCGTGATGGTGGAGCGTCCCTGCGCCACGCTGTAAGGGGTCTGTACGGTCAGGTTGAACGGCGCGGCCGCTTCCGGGTCGGTCGTGCTCACCGTGATGGTCAGCAGGTCTTTCGGCATGATGACGGCGTCATAGAGCGATTTCGGGTAGTCGATCTCGTCGATGATGTCCGAGTTCTGCAGGTAGGGCACTTTTTTGTACGATGTGCATCCTCCCATCAGTGCCGCGAGGGTCAGGATGCTGAGTAATCTTACAATTTTCATTTTGTGAGTCTGTTTGGTTCCTTTTTCAGGAACAGTTCGGTATATTTGCTTGTTTCGGCAAAGGTATGTTTTTTTGTAGATATGGCAAAGCTGAATGTGGATTTTTTGGTAAAATGCGCCGAAATCGTGCCGGAAACAAAAAAAAGACGCTTCGGCGTTTCAGGCAAAACGTCGAAGCGTTTTGTCCCGAACGCCGAAGCGTCTTGGGGGGAGTAAGACGGCCCGGAATGCTAATGAACGTTAATCGAATCAGTCAGTCCGTTGTCTTCCAGCGGCTTGCAGTCAAAAGTGGCGCAAAAATGAATCAGCCCACCTTTTTAATATATAAATAAAGCAAAGACCCCTTTCCCCATTTTTTTTCAGGGTTCGCCCAGGAAGCGTACGATCAGCTCCACCTCATAGCTGAGGAAATTGTTCCGGTACTTGCTGTAGGCGTGGCCTGTCACGATGGCCTGATCGAGCTCGCTGCATCGTCGGATCCATCTCCACAGGCTTACCAGCGCCGATTTGGGCTTGGCGTCCGGGAAATACATCTGTGCCAGTTCGCTTTTTGAATAAACCCTGATGACGAATTTCTGTTCTTCCGCTTCGTCGCATGCGGGGGAGTTCTTGACTTTGTCCATGTGTTACAACAAGTTTTTAAACATTATTAATATTTTTATTTTTACAGGATAAAGATACTAACATTCAGTCAACTGTGCAAGTGTTTTAAAAATTTATTTTAAAAAAATTCAGTCTTCCTCTCCAATCTGGCAACATCTGGCAACATCATGTCGGGGCGTATGCAGATATTTGCGCCGCTTTTCCGGCAGTCGGGAAGGCTCCGGCACGGAAGTCGCGCCGGGAGCGAAATTATTAAAATTAAATCATTTATGAAGAAAATTGTAGAAATTCTGGGCGCGCCCCGCAGGGGAGGACAGATTGTGGTTCCGCGCCGGTTGCTTGAAAAAATGTTCCGCGACACGAACGTGTTCACCGAGGCGGAAGCTTGTGTGTATATCCTGGCAAACTGTGCCTTCTCTGCCGGGCAGGGCGGCACGAAGCTCCGCCGGGGAGAGATGTGCGTCACCCAGCGGTGTCTGGCAGACCGCTTCAACTGGAGCCAGTCGCGCCTGCGGCGGTTTCTCCAGGTGCTGAAGGACAACGGCCTGTTTACGCTTGAGGCGAAGGAGAAAGCGGGGACGGTGTTGCGCTATCTGCACTACGACCAGGCATGCACCTTGGGGTATGTAAGCGTCAAGACAATCAGGATGTGGCAGTCGGAGGCGGACGAGAAAGTGGAGGCTGCGTTCAGCGAGTTCTGGAAGCTCTATCATCAGCGTTCGGGGTTGGTTCCGCGCGACATGTTCCTGGCGCGCCAGCTCTGGTACAGGATTCCGGAGGAGGAGAGGCAGATGGCCCTCGACCGGATGGAGTGGTATTTCATGTCGCTTCCCGACATGGGTTTCGTGCGCTCGGGACTGAATTATCTGAAGTGTAAGAGTTATTTCGGATGAAAGGGGGTGCGGCATGAGAAAGACGACAGACAATTCTGTGGCGGAGAATATGGCGGCCATGTGCTGCAGCGTGGAAGAGATTGAGGACGCGGTGATCGGCGCGCTTCTGCTGGAATCGGGCATGACCTCCCGTCTGCTTCCGATGGTGAGGGAAGGGATGTTCTATCAGGAGCGGAACCGGCTGGTGTTTCAGGCCATCGTGTCGGCCTACCGGAAGAACCGTCCGGTGGACATCCTGGTGGTGACCGAGGAGCTGAAGGAGCTGGGCACGCTGGAGGAGGCGGGCGGACCTTTTGCCGTGGCGAAGCTGCTGGGCGGCATCAGCTCGTCGGCCCACTTCCAGGAGCATTGCCTGATTCTCCATGAGTATCAGGTGAGGAGGGAGCTGGCCAGGCTCATGTCGCAGGGGCTGGCCCGGTGCGGCGACATGACGTTCGACGTGTTTGAGGTGGCGACGGAGGTGCAGGAGACACTGGGGCAGCTGCTCGACAGCTCTCCGCTGAAGTCGCACCTGAAACCGATGGAGGAGGTGATGGACCTCACCATGGAGCGTATCGGGCAGCGCACGGCCGGAGGAAGGGACGGCATGACCGGCATTCCTACGGGCGTGGAGCTGCTCGACCGGGTGACGGGCGGATGGCAGCCGGGGAACCTGATTCTCACGGCAGCCCGTCCCGGGGTGGGGAAAACACAGCTCGACCTGCATATGGCCCTTACGGCGGCGAAGGCGGGCTACAGGGTGCTCTTCTTCACGCTGGAGATGATGGACGAGGAGGTGGGCGAGCGGCTGCTGCTCATGGATTCGGACATGGATTTCCGCCAGGTGAAGAAGGGGCTGGTGTCGGCCGACGGGCTGGAGAAGCTGAAGGGGTGTGCCGAGAGGATGAAGCCGCTTGCGCTGTATGTGGACGACACGCCGTATATCAGCATCGACCAGCTGTGCGGAATCGCCCGCTGCCAGAAGGCGAAGCGGGGTGTCGACCTGGTGGTGGTGGACTATCTGCAGCTGCTGAACCCGACGGGACGGGCGGGGCGGACACGCGAGCAGGAGGTGGCGGAGTGTACCAGGAAGCTGAAGGCGTTGGCCCGGTCATTGGAATGTCCGGTCATCGTGTCGAGCCAGCTCAACCGTCAGGCGGACAACACCTACGGCCACCGTCCGGGGCTGAACCATCTGAGGGAGAGCGGGGCCATCGAGCAGGATGCGGACATCGTGGTGATGCTCTACCGGCCGGACGCGGATCCGAACGGGCCGTGCCGGCTGATGGTGGCGAAGAACCGGCATGGGGAGACGGTGATTCCGTGAGACATCCGCCGGGAGGCTGTCCTGAGTAAACCGGGTGCCGGAAGAATGTTACCCTGTAGGGGCGGACCCGTGTGTCCGCCCGGATATATTGGCATGGTATCTTCAACGTCATTCATCGTTTAAAGATGATTCCAATTCTTCGATGGTCGGCATCGTGCCCTCTATCTTCTCAGGATAGAATCGTTCAAGGTCGTATTCTGAAATTCCGATAGGCTGGCTGCTCGATTCCAAAGCATACTGCGCCTGTATGCGGTCTTTTTCCTTGCAGATAAGCAGCCCGATGGTAGGATTATCCCTTCCTTCCTTGCGCAAGATATGGTTGCAAGCCACGACATAGCCACCTAACTGCCCTACATCGTTGAAGGTGAATTTCCCTATCTTTACCTCTATCACGACATAGCATGACAGGTTGAGGTTGTAGAAAAGTAGGTCGATGAAGTTTTCCGTTTCACCCACCTGCAAGCGGTATTCCTTGCCAACGTATGCGAAACCTGTGCCCAATTCGGTCAGAAACCGGGTGATGTTGTGGAGCAGCGCATCTTTGAGAATACGCTCATTATAAGGCTTGGTGATGCCTGTAAATGCAAAGTTATAAGGGTCTTTCGTCATTTCTTGAGCCAACTCGCTGTTGGCATCGGGCAACGTGTGCTTGAAGTTGGTCAAAGCCTTTCCTTGCCGCTCGTACATATCCGTGCCGATGAAGTTAAGCAGCATGGCCCGGCTCCAACCGTTTTCTATGGTCTGGCGGACATAGAACAAGGCTTTGTCAATATTGCCTTTCGCTTTATCCATTATTACGCAATGATGCCCCCATGGAATTTTAAAAATTCCAGCAAGTTGTTGGAAAAATGGTTCGCTTCTGATATTTCCAACAGATTGTTGGAAAAGTTGTTCTTCCTTGTTGTAAAGCAGATAGAACTTCTTGCAATAGTAGATATTGCTTTTGGATAATCCCTGCACGCCGGGTAGCGCATGGCGTAAATCTTTGCTTAACTGTGTGATGACGCTTTCGCCCCAACGCTGTTCTACATTCATTTCAACAATATCCCGACCGAGTAGCCAGTTGTATCTTAATAGCTCAGTGTTCACCTTCACCGCAGCCTTTATTTGGCTGTTCCTATACCGTAGGGCGAGGTCTTTCACCCATTCTTTATAATCTTTATCTAATATGCTGACGGATTTGTTCATAAACGGATGCTTCAAAGTTCATGATTGCAAAGATAACCTTTTTTGGCTGAAGCTGGCTTTTATGGTTGCATGTTTCCGTAAAAACGGTTTGAGCATCCGTAATTTGTGTGTCCCGTTCTAGTGCTGTCGTTTTGGAATATTGCATTTGTTTCGTGCGGATTCTCTGCGTTCGGGGAGCCTGCCAATACCGTCCTTGATTGTCGGCATTTATCTTTTTTCCGGACTTTTTCCGACAGACGGCAACATCTGGCAGCATTGAGGGGTGGGGCGTGCCGTATCTTTGTCGTGTAATCGGGAAGCCAAGGGCCCGGCGGACAAATTACAGATTCAGGTATGACAGGTTTAATTAAAAAAAGAAAGGTAAAAGAGTATGAGAAAGGCAGTGACTTATTCGGTAGTGGGAAGAAAGAATCCGTCGGCAACGGGATCGGGTGAAATACGTTTCTATGCGCAGGCACAGGCCCGCGGAGAGATGGGAATCCGTGAAATCGCGGAGCGCATCCAGCAGATGTGTACCGTGACGCGGGCCGACGTGATGGGCGTGCTGGTGGCGCTGGAAGACGTGGTGGCCGACGGGCTGAAGGGCGGCGAAATCGTGCGTCTGGGCGAACTGGGCTCGCTGCAGGTGAGCTTGAGCGGCTCAGGCTCGGAGGCGGCCGACCTTTATGACGATTCGCTCATCGAGAGAGCGCGCGTGCTGTTCCGTCCGGGACAGACCCTGCATGAGGCCATCACCAACCTGGCCTACGAGCAGGTGCCCGTGAAGTATGCCAAGAAAGCGTCGGAGGAAGAAGAAGGGGAAGATGCGGCAGGTGCCTGACGGGAGACTGGCTGCCGGGTTTTTTTTAAGTGAGAAACAGGTATGAAGGTAAAATGGATTGTGCTCAGGATATTGAGATGTCTCATCTGTATCCTGACCGGAAGGAAAAGAAAGGATAACGAATGAGAAAGGTTGACACCATCGTCATCCACTGTACGGCTACGAGAGCGGACGAACCGCTCTCGCCGGCCGAACTGACGAGGATGCACAGGAAGAGAGGGTTCAGATGTTGCGGCTACCACTATTATATCCGCACGGACGGCACCATCTGCACGATGCGGCCGGTGGAGAGGGCGGGGGCACATGCGAAGGGGCATAACGCCACGAGCATCGGCATCGCCTACGAAGGGGGGCTTGACGGGCACGGAAGGCCCGCCGACACGCGCACCGAGGCACAGAAGCACTCGATGAAGGTGTTGGTGAAGGTGCTGGTGAGGGATTTCCCTGTACGGAGCATCGTGGGGCACAGGGACCTGAGTCCCGACCTGGACGGCAGCGGTGCGGTGGAGCCCGACGAATGGACCAAGCTCTGCCCTTGCTTCGAGGTGGGCGACTGCCTTCAGGAGTGGATCGGGAAGATGCGCTAGCATGATGCGGCAGGGGCTGTCCCGAATCAGGATTCTGTCCGGATTTTCCGATGAAGCCATGTTTCCGGAACAGGCTCGGGCGGAACTGGAACAGGCTCCTGGTCGGGGCAGCCTTTTTGCGCTTGGGGATGAAAAAGGTTTTCCATTCAGCTAATAAATGGAGTTAAAATAGAGCAATGCTTTGGGAAACGGAAATAATTTTTTATCTTTGCATGATGGTTTAATTTATTAGATTTACAGCTTGAATAAAGACCTGGTAGGATTATAACGCACGACAATGAAAATTCCATTTGCAATATCGGCAAGAACAGCGCATCTTATTGGCATGGAGAACTTTGCCAATGCAGAAGGGGCTATTGTAGAATTGGTGAAGAATGCTTATGATGCGGACGCGGATACTTGCGTGGTAGTGGCAGATGTCCGAGAAGACAAGGCAAAATCCAAGCTGTTCGTAATTGATAATGGTTCAGGAATGACTGATGAAATCATCATCAAGAATTGGATGACGATTGGTACGGATGATAAGCTTCTCAATACTCGTTCTTCAAATAAAAAGCGTGTTAAAAGTGGTGCAAAAGGTATCGGACGATTTGCTTTGAACAGATTAGGGACTTCAGCAGAGATGTTGTCTTTTGTTGGTGGCGAGTCTGGCAAAGGTTATGTGTGGAACGTTGATTGGAAAAAGTTTGACCAAGCACGTGTGCTTTCGGATGTAGAGGCAAATTTAGAAGAAATTACTGCTGACTATCTGGTAGGTAGACTTAATGAATATGGCATTGACAAACTGCCAGTATATGACAAGTTGGTCTCTGAAAATTTTCACGGAACAATTCTTTGTATATCCCATCTGAATGACGATTGGAATGACGATGCGCTGAATGGACTGTTAAAGAATCTTGAGATGCTCATCCCTGCTGAGTTGCAGACATCTTTTGGGTTGTATCTGTACAAGATGCATGACTTGCAGTGGAGTGGAAAGGTCAATCCGATGGATTATGAGGATTATGACTATAAAATTTCTGCTCAGTATGAAGGAGGACGTGAAATACAGATAAAGATTGAGAGGAATGAATTGAATTTGTCTAAACTTGAAACGCTTTACAGCAAAGTATTCCTGCGAGATGCGATGAAAGTGGCACCGTTTCGTTTGGAGGATTTCCGGAAAAGGGAAGTTTCTCAAACTATTCAAATAAACAAAAAGGTTGATTCCAATTTGCTGGAACAGGTTGGAAAATTTGGATTTACGTTCTTTTTCCTAAAAAATACATTGAAGGATGATCGGGACAAGGATGGGAACCAAAAATATCCATACAATTTATTTGACGAATCAGCTCGCACTCATTGGCTTGACAGGTTTGGTGGCGTGCGTATCTATCGCGATGAGTTTCGTGTCCGTCCGTACGGAGAGAACGGGGATGATTGGTTAGGTTTAGGTCGCAGGCAGGCGAAGAGTCCTGGAGGTGCCGGTCAGAAGATGGGCGGATATAGAATCCGTCCAAATCAGATTGCTGGCGTCGTCAAGATTTCGAGATTGACAAATGCGGCTTTCGAGGATAAGTCAAGTCGGGAAGGTATTCAGGAAAACGAGGCTTTCGCTTTGTTTAAAAATCTGTTGTTGCAGATAATTTCGGCTTTTGAGTTTGATCGTAATACCGTCATGTACAATCTGTCGGAACTGTACAAAGGAGAACACCCGCAGGCAACACGAGCAAAGGAAATTGCAGATAAGGCTCTTGACTCTAAGGTTGAAAATCCGTCTAAAGAAGCAGAAGATTTAAAGATTCTTGCAGCGGACTATAAATCTTTGGAAATAGAACTTAGTGATAAGGAGGCAGAGCTCTCTATGCTTCGCGGACTGGCAAGTATGGGAATATCTTCCGCAACATTTACTCATGAGCTCCGAAGCGTGATGATTCGTCTTTTGCCGAGAAACGAATTGCTTAAGAATATTCTTTTGCAATATCTACCAGAAAAACAGTTTGAAGGGATGCGCTTCGACAATCCTTATCAGGAGTTAAGAAACATGAAAGAAGAAGACGAGAGACTTTATAATTGGCTTCTTTATTCTTTAAATTCAATACGCCGAAGCAAAAGGGATTGGGTAGACATTGACTTGTCGAACTATTTTACTTTATTTATCGAATCCTGGAGGCCTATTTTATTAAGAAAATTGATACATATAGACCTTCAATTAACAAAAATGAATGGCGCATTACTCAAAGGATTCGAAATGGATTTGGATAGTATATTCAACAATTTTGTAACAAATTCCATATCTGCATTCCTCACTTCAAATGAAGAGAATAAAACGATTTCAGTAAGTGTAAGCAATGATCATGGATATGCTGTAATAGATTTTGTTGACAATGGTATTGGGCTTTCTCAAGAATATAGAAATAACCCGGATGTTATTTTTAATGCTTTTGAGACATCTGCAGTGGATAGTCAGAACAATAAGATTGGTACTGGCATGGGATTGTTTATCGCGAAAGGTATTATCAGCAAATATCCGGATGCTATGATTGCATTGCTGCCTGTTGAGACAGGGTTTGGGATAAGAACAATATTTAAAATCAAATAATTATGAACGATAAAATCAGATTAGTCTATTTGGATGAAGAAGAAAGTTGGCAATCACAAGCTCATTCTGTACTGAAGAACGACTTTCAACTTTGTATTCCACAATATATGCCTCATGATATAGAAGACATTTGGCAGGATATATGTGAATTTGATGCTCAAGCTGTATTGATAGATTATCGTTTGAATAATACCGGTAAAGTATCGTATACAGGCGATGACGTTATACGTGTACTTCATCGTCACAACAAACATCTACCCATGTTCATTATAACATCGTATGAGGACAATGCACTAAAAGAGTGTAAGGAAGCCCAAATTATCCGTGGCAAAGAATTATTTACCGATGCAAATCAATACGAGAAGCTGAAGAGCATCATTACGGCAAATGTAAATAATTATAATAGCCGTAAAGAATCGGCTGAAAATGTAATCAAAAAGCTTCAAGATAAAGTTTCCAATGGAGAAAGCTTGACAAGTGAAGAGTCGGCAGCCAAATTTGAGGCTGAACTTTACTTGTCTGAGTTGGATTTGGACAATAGCGTTCGTCTTGATTTGATTACAAGCAAATCAAATGATACATTAGAGGAATTGCTGAAGGTCGCCCAAAGCATTGTTAATTTACATAAGAAGTGAACCATGACAGACTTCAGAAAAACAACTCCAGTTCGTCGGGTATCAGTACCGGTATATAAAACTCATAACGAATACAGGTCATTACTGTGCGAAGATTTTCATCAACGTTGCGGTTACTGTGGAGATCATGAATTCTTTAGAGACACTTATTACGAAGTTGATCACTTTGTCCCCCAAAAGTACCTTGTAAAAATATCTCCTACAGAGTATTCCAATTTGGTTTATTCATGCCGTTCTTGTAATAATTCTAAACGCGCAAAGTGGCCGACGAAGGACGAAAATGTCCATAATGATGGGAAACAAGGTTTCATAGATCCTTGTGATGCTGCTTATGCAAAGCAATTTGAGAGACTGGCAGATGGCTCTATTCACTCAACGACTGATCTTGGTGATTGGATGTGGTCTGCACTTAACTTCGGAAATCCTGCCCATCGTGTGAGATGGAAGCTGGAAGAAATTAAAATTCTGCTCAAAGAACTGGATGAAGTGAACATTGATTCATTAGAGGAACTGAGAATCAAAAAAGAAGAACTGAATAGACTATACCACAACTTAGAGGAACAGTTAAGAGGAAAACCAAACTTTGCCTAATCAATGAATTCTCAAATTTTCGCATATCTCAAACGAAAACAACTTACAGATACACGGACAGTAAATCGCCTGTTCGTGTCTTCTTTTGTGTTGCTTAGTGATCTGAAAATTGAGAATAATCATATTATAAAGGGATTGCTCATAGACAAAGAGGACGAGGATTTTGACTTGTTGCAGGAATTTGTATCAAAGATTCGCCATCTTCATCCTACACCGATGACAATAGAAGACATGATTGGTCTTTTTGAATTTGTCGTTTCGCCAGCCGACCGTATTGTAACCGGAGCCGTTTATACACCTAGGTATGTAAGGGAGAACATCATTGAGACTTGCTTAAAGACAATATCAAATGAACAGATGCAACATGTTCGTGTGGCAGACATTGCTTGTGGTTGTGGTGGCTTCTTGGTGGATGTTGCGTTGTTTCTACACAATAAAACAGGGAGGACATTTTATGATATCTATCAAAGATCAATATATGGAATTGATGTCCAAGAGTATTCTGTGGAAAGAACAAAAATATTACTTTCACTTTTGGCTTTGCTTCATGAAGAGGATCTGGACTTTGATTTCAATGTTCTTCAAGCAGATACACTGGATTTTAACACTGCGGAATGGAATCGGACTTACACGCATTTTGATGTTATTGTCGGCAATCCGCCATACGTTTGTTCGCGCAATGTAGATGCTGCCATAAAGGAAAAGATGTTGCGATATGAGGTTTGTCTGTCGGGACATCCCGATTTGTATATTGCTTTTTTCCAAATTGCAACAGAAATGCTTAATGACGGTGGAAGGTTGGGATTCATCACAATGAATAGTTTTATTCGTTCAGTCAATGGTAGAGCTGTGCGGAATTATTTTTCTCGTGGAACTCATGATATTTCAATATTGGATTTTCGTGGCTATCAGGTTTTTCAAAAGAAAAGTACATATACATGTCTTTTCATCCTCACAAAGAATCAAGTATCAGATACACTACACTATGCCGTTAATGTGAGTGGAGATTTAAGCGTAACACCAGAATTTACTAATATCTTATATACTCAACTTGATAACAAAAAAGGATGGAGTCTCAATGATTTTGATGCAGTACGCCAAATGGAGTCTATAGGAATTCCTATTGGCAAATATTGTCAGTCTCGCCACGGTATAGCAACACTCAGTAACAAGATTTACATATTCAATCCTATTGCGGAGGACGATAACTATTACTATTTAGAATCTAAAGATAGGCGCTTTCCTATAGAAAAAGCAATATGCAGAAATGTCGTCAATTCCAACAAACTCAATTCGGAGGTTTCTTTTGAAAGTATTATCGAAAAATTGATTTTTCCGTACTACATTAATGAAGGGCGAGCCATAATTATTGAGGAGTCAGTCATGAAGACTACTTTCCCTTATACTTATGCTTACCTTTCTTCTCAACGCAAGCAACTCGCCAAGCGTGACAAAGGCAAGACAGATAAGTATCCCACATGGTATGCATACGGCAGAACTCAGTCACTCATAATGCCAAGATATAAATTATTCTTTCCGAAATTTGCAAACAAACCTATTCATTGTGTTTTAAGAGACGATGCAGACCTGATGCTATACAATGGCGTTGCATTTGTTAGTGATGACCTTGAAAAACTGCAAGTTCTGAAGGGCATTCTTGATAGTGATATCTTTTGGAGTTATCTTGTTAAGAACGCAAAACCATATTCAACGGGATATTATTCGCTTAGTGGAGTTGATATTAAGAATTTTTGTATTCCTACTATAAGCACTATAAAATATTTTTAGAAATATTGCACTTGCTGGTTGACTCTGCCACTCTGCACTGCAAATTTCATCGGGCCTTTTTTGATTTTAAAGAAAATATGGCTATTTTTGCCACTTTAATGTAAAATGGAATCGGCTGTCTGCCCTGTTTCTGACGGACAGGCCATGTAAAAGCTATATGGAGAATCTGTACATTATCATTGCGGCATTCGTTTGTGCCGTGCTTTTGGGACGAATCATCATCCCTAACATATTGATCATTTCTTTGCGGAAGCGTCTGTTTGACGAGCCGAGCGAGCGGAAAGTACACAGGCGTCCGGTCCCCCGTCTGGGAGGCGTGACCTTTTTCCCCGTCATCCTGTTCTGCGTGTGCGTGTTTACGGCGGTCCGTCTGGTGGGAGGCTACGGGCCCGACGGAAACAAGATGCACGATGTGGCCTGCGAGCTGCTTTTCCTGATGGGAGGGATGACGCTGCTCTACATCGTGGGCATTGCCGACGACCTGGTGGGCGTGCGCTACCGCAAGAAATTTCTGGTACAGATACTGGCGGCGGTGATGTTTCCCGTGTCCGGGCTGTATGTGAACAACTTCTACGGCCTCTTCGGCATCTTCCAGATCAGTCCGGTGATAGGCATTCCGCTGACCATCCTGCTGGTGGTGTTCATTACGAACGCCATCAATCTGATTGACGGCATCGACGGACTGGCGTCGGGTCTGAGCATGGTGGCGCTGGTGGTGTTCGGCGTGCTTTTCATCCATTACCAGTATTGGCTCCATGCCCTGCTGGCCTTTGCGGCGGTGGGAGTGATCATCCCGTTCTTCTCCTATAATGTGTTCGGGAGCGCCGACCGGGGCAGGAAGATATTCATGGGCGACACGGGCAGTCTGACGCTGGGCTTTATCCTGAGCTTCTTTGTCATCAAATACAGCATGTACGACCCGTCGCTGCGGGTCGTGCCGGTGAGCAGTCCGGTGCTGGTGTCGTTCAGCGTGCTGATGGTGCCGTGTCTGGACGTGGTGCGTGTGGTGATGCGCCGTGCCCGCAACCGCAAGCCGCTGTTCCTGCCCGACAAGTCGCATATCCATCATAAGTTCCTGTCGATGGGATTCTCCCCCCGGGGTGCGCTGGTAATCATCCAGGTGATGTCGGCCTGTTTCTGCGCCTTCACCATGGTGGCCATCCAGTATATGGACAACACGCTGGTGTTCGTGATTGACGTGCTGGTATGGACGGCGCTCCATCTGTGGTTCGACTGGGTCATCGCGAAGAAGAAGAATGCCTCTTGTGTATAACCGGAGGCGGGGTTTGAAGTGCGGGCATAAAAAAAGGGAATCTTCCCAGATTCCCAATCTTCATTAACCTTAAATCTAATACCATGAAAAACACGATGCAAATATAGAGGTTTTATGTTGTGCAACATAATATTTGGCTGGAAAAACATTTTGTTTTAACGTTATTTAATGATTACAGGCCCTTGCACGCACTTTTTGGGATTCTCGTCCCGTCTAATTCATTCCTTTTTCGTATTTTCGTGGCAGGTTTCCTGAGCGCAGAGACACGGAGCCCTTTTATCCCCGCGCCTCCGCGTTCGGCAATCCGTTGACATATCGCATTACATAAACTATAGAAATGTATGAAGAAACTACTTTCATTGCCGCCTAATCTGGTGGAATGTTTTCATGAACTGGAGGGAGTGAGCCGCGACGAATGGTTCTGCACTTCCGATCCTATCGGAGAAAAATTGGGCTCGGGAGGAGGTACCTCCTGGCTGCTGGAAGCTTGCCGGCGTGAGTGGGCGCCCGGAAAAACATTCGCACAGTGGCTGGCCGAGGACAAGCGCATCCTGCTCCATGCCGGAGGCCAGAGCCGCCGTCTGCCCGGCTATGCCCCTTCCGGCAAGGTGCTGACCCCCATCCCCGTGTTCCGCTGGTCGAAGGGACAGCGCCTGAAGCAGAACCTGCTTTCGCTGCAGCTGCCGCTTTACCGCCGGATTATGGAAAAGGCGCCCGATTCGCTGCATACCTTGATTGCCAGCGGAGACGTATATATACGCAGCGAACAGCCTCTGCAGGAAATCCCTGAGGCCGATGTGGTGTGCTACGGATTGTGGGTCGACCCCAGTCTGGCCAAGAACCACGGCGTGTTCGTCTCCTCGCGCGAGATGCCCGACCGGCTCGACTTCATGCTCCAGAAGCCTTCGGTGGAAGAGCTGGGACGGCTGATGCAGACGCATCTGTTCCTGATGGACATCGGCATCTGGCTGTTGAGCGACCGGGCGGTGGAGTTGCTGCGGAAACGTTCGGAAGAGAACGGGAAACTGAAATATTACGACCTTTATTCCGACTTCGGCTGTGCGCTGGGCGAGCATCCGACGCTTGCGGACGAGGAGCTCCGCGGACTGAGCGTGGCGATACTGCCCCTGCCCGGCGGCGAGTTCTATCATTACGGCACGAGCCGGGAACTGCTCTCGTCGACGGTGGCCGTGCAGAATCTGGTGAACGACCAGCGTGAAATCAAGCATCTGCGCGTCAAGCCGCATCCCGCGATGTTCGTGCAGAATGCGTCGGTGTACGTCACGCTGCATGCTGGAAATTCGGATTTGTGGATAGAAAACAGCTGCGTGGGGGCGAAATGGACTCTTGCGCACCAGCATATCATTACGGGTGTGCCGCAGAACGACTGGGAGCTGGAGCTTCCGGCCGGCGTGTGCGTGGATGTGGTGCCGATGGGGGAAACCCAGTATGTGGCCCGCTGCTACGGGTTCAACGACGCTTTCCGGGGGCCGCTCGACTCGGACGCTACCTTGCTGATGGGAACATCCGTGAAGGGATGGCTGGAGGCGCGCGGACTGGATGCCGGGGCGGTGGAAGGCGGCAGCGACCTGCAGTCGGCACGCCTGTTCCCGGTGTGCGACACCGTGGAAGAGCTGGGCAAGGTGTTCCGCTGGATGATTGCCGACCCGTCGTTTGAGGAGGGGAAGGAAATCTGGACCCGGAAACGCCGCGTGTCGGCCGACGAGATTTCCGCCTATGCCAACCTGCGGCGGCTGGTGGCCCAGCGGAGGGCGTTCCGGGCGGAAAACTGGCCGAAGCTGGCGGAGAACTACGAGAAGAGCGTGTTCTACCAGCTGAACCTGAAGGATGCCGCCGGGGAATTCGTGGCCGGGGGACTGCCGTTGCCGGCTCCGCTGCACGGGAAGCCTTCACTGATGACGTGCATCCACGACCGCATGTTCCGTTCGCAATACCATCGCCTGAAAGGGGAGGACGGCAGCGCGGACGAGGCGGAAGCATTCCGTCTGCTTCGCGAAGGACTGACTTCCACCGTGTTGGCGGACAAGCAGGAACCGCATCTGGATGTCTATGCCGACCAGATTGTGTGGGCACGCAGTCCGGTGCGCATCGACCTGGCCGGAGGATGGACCGACACGCCTCCCTATTGCCTGAACGACGGCGGCAACGTGGTGAACATGGCCATCGAGCTGAACGGGCAGCCTCCTCTGCAGACGTATGTGAAGCCGTGTAAGGACTATAAGATTGTGCTTCGCTCGATTGATCTGGGCGCAATGGAAGAAGTGACCACGTATGAAGAGCTCAGGGACTTTGCCAAGGTGGGCTCCCCCTTCTCCATCCCGAAGGCGGCTCTGGTGCTGGCCGGTTTCCAGCCGGGGTTCTCGCGGCTGGAATATCCGTCGCTCGAGGCACAGCTCCGCGACTTCGGGTGCGGCATCGAGGTGACCTTGCTTTCAGCCGTTCCGGCAGGTTCCGGACTGGGCACCAGCTCCATTCTGGCATCTACCGTGCTCGGGGCGGTGGCCGATTTCTGCGGTCTGCCCTGGGACAAGAACGAGATAGGGCGCCGTACGCTCGTGCTGGAACAGCTGCTGACCACCGGAGGCGGCTGGCAGGACCAGTATGGCGGCGTGTTGCAGGGAGTCAAGCTGCTCCAGACGAGCAGCGGGTTCGAGCAGCGGCCGGTGGTACGCTGGCTGCCCGACTTCCTGTTCACGAGTCCGGAATATCAGAAATGCCACCTGCTGTATTATACCGGAATGACCCGTACGGCCAAAGGCATTCTGGCGGAAATCGTACGCGGCATGTTCCTTAACTCCACGGAACATCTGGAGCTGCTCCACGAGATGAAGGCTCATGCCCTCGATGTGTTCGAGGCCATCCAGTGCGGCCGTTTCGAGGAGATGGGCCGTCTGGTCGGCAAGTCGTGGGTGCAGAACAAGCGTCTGGACAGCGGCACGAATCCTCCGGCCGTGGAAGAGATTATCCGCCGGGTGCATGACTATTGCTGGGGATACAAGCTGCCGGGAGCCGGTGGCGGCGGATTCCTTTACATGGTGGCGAAGGATCCGGAGGCGGCCGCCCGTATCCGGACCTGTCTCACGGAAACTCCGCCCAACAGCTGTGCCCGTTTCGTGGAGATGAATCTTTCGGGAGAAGGGCTGAAGGTGAGCCGGAGCTGAGTCTTTCATAACCAGGAAATAAAACACGGAGACACAAAGGCACGGAGAGAGCATGTTTATAAATCAATGAAATAAATGCTCCGTGTCTCCGTATCTCTGTGTTCCGAATCATTTCTCATTCTGATACAACTTCCTGCCTTCACCGCAGTCTTTCTTCCTTGAATAGGGACAGCTGTCGCATCCTCCTCCGCATCCGGGCGATTTGCCTTTCTTGCGGAAGAGGATTTTCAGATAGTGGCGGAACATGAAAACCACGCATCCGGCCACGATGATGTAAACGATGAGGTCTTGCATCTTTCAGAAATTTAAGGAGTTGGAGAAATCAGATCAGCCGTCCGACCTGGTAGACCGCGAACGACACCAGCCATGCCAGGGCCGTGGTGTAGACCGCGGCGAATACGGCCCATTTCCAGCTTCCCGACTCCTGCCTGATGGCCGCCAGCGTGGCGATGCACGGGAAGTAGATCAGCACGAAGAGCATGTAGCAGTAGGCCACGAGGGGCGTGATGGGGATGCGTTCCGACAGGTTGACGTTCTCCACGTCGTCCTCGTTGGTGTAGAGCACGCTCAGGGTGCTGACCACCAGCTCTTTCGCGCCTACGCCCGAGAGGATGCCGATGCCCATCTTCCAGTCGAAGCCCAGCGGCTCGATGGCCGGTTCGATGGTCTTGCCCAGACGGCCGATGTAGGAATTCTCCTGCTGTTCGGCGGTGGTGGCGTAGTTCTCATGATTCGGGTAGTAGCCCAGGAACCAGATGATGATGGACGCGATCATGATGATGCCTCCCATCTTCTTGAGATACTGTTTTCCTTTCTCCCACGTGTGGCGCGCCACGACCTTGGCCGTCGGCATGCGGTAGGGGGGAAGCTCCATCACGAAGGGACTGTCGTCGCCCTTCACGATGAATCTGGTGAACACGCGGGCCATGAGCACGGCCAGCAGGATGCCGATGGCATAGATGGACAGCAGCACCAGACTGGCCCTGGAGGGGAAGAACGCCCCGATGAGCACCAGATAGATGGGCAGGCGCGCGCTGCACGACATCAGCGGATTGATGAGCATGGTGACCAGACGCGCCTTGCGGCTCTCGATGATGCGTGAGGCCATGATGGCGGGCACGTTGCATCCGAATCCCATGATGAGGGGGATGAACGACTTGCCGTGGAGCCCCATCTTGTGCATGATCTTGTCCATGATGAAGGCCGCGCGGGCCATGTAGCCGGAATCTTCCATGAACGAGATGAAAAGGTAGAGCAGCAGGATGTTGGGCAGGAACACGATGACTCCTCCCACGCCGCCGATGATTCCGTCGATGATCAGGTCTTTCAGCGGACCGGGCGCCATGAGCTTGTCGACCCCCGTGCCGAGCAGTTCCACCAGCCATTCGATCCATTCCTGCGGATAGGCCCCCAGGATGAAAGTCGCCTCGAACATAATATAAAGGAAGATGAAGAAGATGGGGAAGCCCCAGAAACGGTGGGTGACGATGCTGTCGACCGCCCGCGTGAAAGCCTCGGTGTCGGTGTTGGTTTCGGTGTAGGTCTCCTTCAGCGCGCCGGCGATGAAGGCGTATTTGGCGTCGGTGACAGCCTGTTCGCTGTCCTCCCCGGTCACTTGCTTCAGGCGTTCCGATTCCCTGTCGCGCACGGCGAGAATCTCTTTCCCGTTAGGCAGGGGCGCGATGACCCGCGTTTCCAGATCCTTGTCGTTCTCGAGCAGCTTGATGGACAGGAAGCGGGTGGAATATTCGTGGCGGATGTCCGTGTTCTTGCAGATTTCCTTCTTCACCGCCTCGATGCTCGCCTCGATCTCCGCCCCGTGGTTGATATGGATGTGGCGGATGAAGCTCTGGTGGGCGAAGGGGTCCTCCTCTTTCGGTCCCTCGTACTTGTGGCCGGTGACACACTGGTCGTGCCATTCGCGGAACTCGCGCAGCACCTCGTTCTTGATTGCACCCTTCTGCTGCATGAAGTCGGCCCCCTCATACAGGCCGATGATGACGTGGAACAGGTTGTCGACGCCTCTTCCCGTCCGGCTGACAGTAGGCACGATAGGCACGCCCAGCAGTTCGCTCAGCCCGTGGATGTCGAGTTTGTTTCCGCTGTGCTCCAGCGCGTCGAACATGTTGAGGGCGATGACCATGCGCACGTTCATGTCGATGAGCTGTGTGGTGAGGTAGAGGTTGCGTTCCAGGTTGCCCGCGTCCACCACGTTGATGATCACGTCGGGTGTCTCCTCGATGATGTGTTTCCTCACATAAAGCTCCTCGGGACTGTAGGCAGAGAGCGAATAAGTGCCCGGCAGGTCGACCAGGCGGAAATGGTAGCCCTGGAACTCAAACAGGCCCTCTTTGGCGTCGACGGTGACCCCACTGTAGTTGCCCACGTGCTCATGTCCGCCGGAGGCGACATTGAAGAGCGAGGTCTTTCCGCAGTTCGGGTTGCCCACCAGTGCCACGTTGATGGTGCGCCGCTTGCCCAGCGCGAGGCGTTTCATGGTCTCTTCCGGCACGGGCGTGTTCTGCGTAATCGGCTTCAGGAACGTGCTGTCTTCGCTTTGCCTGCGCGCCTCTTCCTCGCTCATTATCTCAATCATGGCCGCTTCCTGACGCCGGAGCGACACTTCGTAGCCCATCACTTTATATTTTACGGGGTCCTTCAGCGGCGCGTTGAGCACAACCTCCACTGTCTTTCCTTTGATGAACCCCATTTCGATGATCCGCCGGCGGAATCCTCCGTGACCGACAACTTTGACGATCACCCCTTTCTGGCCGGTTTCCAATTCAGAGAGTCTCATGTTTTATTTTTTAAGTTCGTTGTATTTTTGTAAGTTTGCCGCAAATTTAGCCGATAGAATCGGTTCATGCAAATTATTTAGATTGTTTTTAAATAGGAAAGTGAAGTGTGGGTTATGATGGAACGGAAAGTCAGTGAATTCATAAGGGAAAAACATCTGTTCGGGACGGAGGACAGGGTGCTGGTGGCGCTGAGCGGAGGGGCCGATTCGGTGGCCTTGCTGCGTGTGCTGCTCCGTCTGGGCTACCGCTGTGAGGCGGCGCACTGCAATTTCCATCTGCGGGGGGAGGAGTCGGTGCGCGACGAGGTGTTTGTGACCCGGCTGGCGGAGAGACTGGGCGTGAGGCTGCACAAGACCGGTTTTGACACGGAAGGATATGCGGCCGGGCATGGCATCTCCATAGAAATGGCGGCAAGGGAGCTGCGCTACGAGTGGTTCCACCGGCTGCTTGACGAGACCGGAGCGGGGGTGGTGGCGGTGGCGCATCACCGCAACGACAGTGTGGAAACTTTTCTCCTGAATCTGGTGAGAGGTACGGGTATCGGCGGACTGCAGGGCATCCGGGCGGTGAACGGACGGGTGGTACGCCCGCTGCTCTGCGTGGACCGGCAGGAAATTCTGGCCTATCTGGAGCGGCTGGGGCAGGATTACGTGACCGACAGCACGAACCTGCAGGATGAATTTACACGCAACAAGCTCCGTCTGCAGGTGATTCCGATGCTGGAAACCATCAATCCGTCGGTTGTGGAGAGCATCGACCGCACGGCAGCCCGGCTGGCTGAAGTGGCCGATGTCTATCGCCGGGCGATGGAAGAGGCCGTGAAACGGGTGACAGACGATGCCGGCGCACTGGACGGGGCGGCCCTGCTCCGTGAGACGGCTCCGCGGTCGGTGCTTCACGAGGTGACCCGTCCGCTGGGGATGAACGCCTCTCAGCAGGACGATCTGTTCCGCTGTCTGGAAGAGGGCGTGTCGGGCCGCGTGTTTCTGACCCCTACCCATACACTGCTGACCGACCACGGGAAGCTCCGCTGGAAACGGAAAGAAGAGGAGGAGGAACCGCTTCCGGCGCTGGGCGTGGAAGTGACGGAAACCGATCGGCCGTTTGAAGTGCCGAAAGACCCCGGCATGGCCTGCCTCGACGCGGACAAGCTGAAGGGTCCTCCCGTGCTGCGCAAGTGGAAGCCGGGCGACCGTTTCGTGCCGTTCGGGATGAAGGGCTTCAAGTCAGTCAGAAACTATCTGCGCGACCGCAAGCTTTCCCTCTTCGTGAAAGAACGCCAATGGGTGGTGAGCTGCGGCGGTGACATCGTGTGGCTGGTGGGAGAACGTACGGACAACCGTTTCAGGGTCACTCCAGAGACCCGGAGAGTGATGAAAATATGGGTGAAAGGGGGGTAAATGACATGAATGAACCGGTTTATTATTAAAAGATGTAAAAAATAGGGTCCGAATGAATTGTAGTGAGGAAAATGTGTTTACCTTTGAACATGTTTAATTTAAAAAACGGTTAAGACTATGAACGAGTTGATTGTAAAAATCAAAGAAATGGCCGCTTCTCTGCTGACCGATGCGGAACTGCAGGCTGAAAAAGGTAACAAGGCAGCCGGAACACGTGCCCGCAAAGCTTCTTTGGAACTGGAAAAGTTGCTGAAGGAATTCAGAAAAGTGTCTTTGGAAGAGTCTAAAAAATAAGAGCCTGTTCGGATTGTCCAATCAATTAACTTTAGAAGGCATCTTTTGAGCTTGTTCCCGGTTCCTTTTACCGGAGGCAATTTCAGAATCCTACCGGCAAATTGAAGCGGACTTCAAGAACTTATATAAGGAAGAGGCTGTCTCAAACTGGAAATCTGACTGGCAGTAAGGTAATGCCATTCTGGACGTAGTGGAATATCGCCCGGCGAAACGCATTTTATGCGTGCCGGTCTACGATATGTGAATCCTTCCACTCGTCGGAATGGTACGACTGCAGGCAGATTTCCAGTTTGGGACAGTCTCTTTCTCTTTTTTTGTAAATATCCGCAAACGTCTTGGGCTATGTGGGGCATATCAAAAACAAGCAGGCGCTGGTGGCGATAATCAATCAAGAGGCCAGGACCATTCATGATTGACACGGTTATTTTCATTTTTTAAATCCGCCGGCCGCATGAGATTGGACAGAACTTTCTACATTTGTGGAAATGTTTTTCGGAAAAATGAGTGTCAGCAGATTGAAAGGAGTAATTTTGGCGTGGCTGTGCGTACTGATAGGGTGCTCATGCATACGTCCGGTCCGCCAGACGGAGGCCGGCCGCCGTGCCGATTCGCTGAATGCCCTTTCTTATGAGATGCGTTACAAGAACCTGGAGGAGGCGTCGCGCCTGGCGGACGAAGCCTGGAGGGCGGCTGCAGGGAGCGGTTCGAGAAAGGCGGAAGCATTGAACAACCGCGCTTTCTGCGCGTTCATGGAGATGGACTTTGAACGGGCCGCCGCACTCTACCGTCAGGCTTCTGAAACAGGCGGCAACGAAATAGAACGGCTGATTGCCGATGTGGGGATGATGAAAATCTGCCAGCGCACATCCATGAACAAGGAGTTTTATGACTACCGGAACAGTGCCTTGAGGCGTATCCGCCGTCTGCAGGAGGACAGCGGCTTCCGGAGCGACGCGCATCTGCTCCGGCGGATGAACTACGCGCTTTCGGAGTTCGGCATCGTGTCGGGCATCTATTACTATTATCTGGAGCAGGACCGTGAGTCGCTGGCCGCCATTGATTCCATTCCGCCCGCCACCTTGCGGGATGATGAAGGGCAATGGCTTTATTATCTGTATATGCGCGGCTCGGGGGGGATGTATGAGGCTCCCACACACGAAGAGGTCGTGGCAGGCGAGTTCTCTTATCTGACGGAATGCCTGCAGGCGAGTGCGCATGGCGGCTATGTTTATTTTGAGGCGAATGCCCTGCAGGCCATGGCCGAATTGCTGAACTTCCGCAGCAACCGGGAACTGCTGCAGCGGGAAAAGCCGGGACTTCTGAGGATGGTGAATCCTGACGAGCTGCCCGTGGACAGTCTGCCGCTGCGATTTGCCCGTCACGCCCTGAAACTTTTCAAGGAATACGGCGACTGGTATCAGATTTCGGGTACCTACCGGACCATCGCTACTTATTACAACTATTCCGGACAGTCGGAAAAGGCGCTTCCCAATCTGGAAGCCGCGCTTGACTATGTAAACCTGCATCATGAACGGTATTATCACTGCAATGACACGGCCGACCGGCTGCGGACGTACATCCCCGGCCAGACTTCGTCCATCGAACTGGCATGGATCAACGATGAGGGCATCAAGACTGTGCCTGAATGGATTGCGCGGCTGCGCGAGCAGTTGAGCCGGAGCTATTCGGCATTGGGAAGAAAGGCAGAGTCGGACTATAACCGCAACATTTATCTGGACATTCTCGACTATACCCGTCAGGACAAGGAGCTGGAGAGCCGTTTTGCGGCCCTGGAGCGCGAAGGGAAGCAACTCAACGCGCTACTGGTGCTGGTGATAGGCGGATTTCTGGTGCTGGTAGGCCTGTTTGTCGTGCTCAACCGCTACTGGAAACGGAGAAACGGCTTGTATGTGGCTGAGCTTAAGCGTGTGCTCCTGCTTTGCCAGCACGTCACAGGGGCGGTGCCGCCTGATGCCACGACGCAGGAGGATGTGGCCCATGCCGTGAGCGGGGCCGTGAAAGCCGGTCTGCAGGAAGTGTTCCGTGCCGAGGATCTGCGGATTGTCCTGAAGGAGGACGGGGAAGGCGTGAATCCTTGGGACGGGAAAGATTCGGTCCTGTCTTTTCCGCTGGTTCCTCCCGGAAAGAATGAGGAGGTAGGCACCTTGTGGCTTCTGCTGCCGTCGCCTCTGGGCAAGGAAGAGCAGGGTCTGGTCGGGTTGCTGCTTCCTTATCTGGCCTGGACCGTCGAGAACGGTCTGAATCTGGTTTCGCTGGACGACGCGAGGAAGCGGCTGGAGAAGGAGCAGTATGTGCATTGTCAGCATCTGGCGGAAAACAAATGCCAGAACGTGGTGAAGAAGGCCTGTCTGGGCATCGTGACCGGCATCCTTCCGTTTATCGACCGGGTGGCGAACGAAATCAGGAAATTGCGGAAAGGGACTGCCGGAAGAAACGAAGAGGTGGAGAAAGGCAAACTGGACTATATCCGGGAGCTGACCGACAAAATCAACGAGTATAACGACATATTGGCCTTGTGGATCAAGATGCGTCAGGGTACGCTGAGTCTGAAAATAGAGAATTTCGCCCTGCAGGAGTTGTTTGCGATGGTGGCCAAGGGACGCCGTTCGTTTGAAATGAAACATCAGCAGCTGGCGGTGGAGGATACGTCCGCCGTCGTGAAGGCCGACAAGGCACTGACGCTGTTCATGATCAACACATTGGCCGAAAATGCCCGGAAATATACGCAGGAAGGGGGCCATGTCTCACTTGCTGCGGAGGAAAAGGAGGATTGTGTGGAGGTGTCGGTGACGGATGACGGTCCGGGACTTTCAGAAAAGGATATACGCCGGATTCTCGGGGAAAAGGTGTATGATTCAAGTCTCATCGGGACGGATACCGCCGCCGATGCCGTACAGCTCCATAAGCAGAAAGGCCACGGTTTCGGGCTGATGAACTGCAAAGGCATCATCGAGAAATACCGGAAGACCAACAAGGTGTTCGAGGTATGCCGGTTTGAGATTGCAAGCCGTCCCGGACGGGGAAGCCGGTTCAGCTTCTGCCTGCCGAAAGGTGTGAAACGGGTTTTGTCGGTTGTCATGCTGGCCGGGATTTCCGGTCTGGCCGGATGCACCCGTTCCGGTGACGCGGCCGGCACGCATCCTGCCGGTTCGCCGGCGGTGAGCGCCTATGACAGTCTGCTGGCCATCGCCGATGATTATGCCAACTGGGTGTACGACTGTAACGTGAACGGTGACTACCATACCGCCATCGAGCTGGCCGACAGCGTGCTCCATTACATGAATGCGCATTATCTGGAATATTCCGGGAGGCAAGCCCCCCTGCTTTCTCTCTACAGTGACGGTGAAGCCGCCGAACTGGCATGGCTGGCCGGCCATTTCGACACCGACTATTACATTCTGCTCGATGTGCGCAACGAGGCGGCAGTGGCTTCGCTGGCTCTGAACGACTTCCGCCGTTACCGGTATAATAATGCGGCCTATGCTTCGCTTTACAAACGTCTGAGCCGTGACTCGTCGCTGGAAGAATATTGCCGGCAGATGCGTCAGTCGGCAGGCAACAAGCGGATAGCCCTTTCCATTTTCATCCTGATTGTAGTCGGGTGTCTGGTAGCCTATTATGTGCTCTATCTGCGCCGCCGTCTGCGCTACCGGTATCATATCGAACAGGTGTTTGCGGTCAACCGGACCATTTTTTCGGCCTCTCTGCGTACGGAAGGAGAAAATCATGACGTGGCGGAGCAGGTGGTGCAGGCCATGTTCCGCGAAATGAACGAACTGGTCCCGCTCGGTAATCTGGCGCTGGCTGTGGCCGATGAGGAGACCCGCGGACTGAAGCTTGCCTGTTACCGGAAAGTGGACGGGGAGGAATGGTCCGGCCGTGTGCGCAGATGTTATGAGAACGGTCGGCTGCAATGGGCGGAAGGGATGGCCTGGAGCTGTCTGCCGCTGTGGGTGGAGGCCGGAGGGGGGAAGCACTGCGTGGGGGTGTTGGCCCTGCTGCCGGCACGGCCGTATCTGCGCGAGGAAGACAGGCTGCTGGTGGAGCTGGTGGGCAATTATCTGGCGGTAATCCTGTATAACACCATTGTGCAGGTGAACCGGAAATGCCATGACATCGAACTGGCCCAGGATGAGGCACGGAGGGTTCTTTTTGAGGAAAACCAGCTTCATGTGCAGAACATGGTGCTCGACAACTGCCTGTCGACCATCAAGCACGAAACCATTTATTACCCGAACCGTATCCGGCAGATGGCGGATCGGCTGAACAGGGCGGACCCGGCGGAGCGGAAGGTGATTCTTGACGATATGGCCGAACTGGTGGAGTATTACAGGGATGTCTTCTCGCTGCTGACTTCGTGTGCGGCGCGGCAATTGGAGGAGGTGACTTTCCGCCGGGCGGAGGTGGACATGAAAGCGCTGGCTGAGGGCATGCCGAAATATCTGGCCAGACTGACGCGCAGGCTGCCTTTCGGGCTGGAGCTGGATGTGGAGGCCGAACCGCTCCGGGCCACGGGAGATGCCGTGCTGTTGCGTTTCTTGTTGGAGAACCTGACGGACGAGGCTGTGCGGACTCCGGTGCCGGGCCGGCTCCGGCTTGCGGTTTTCAGGGAGGGCGATTTTGTGCGTGTGAATTTCACCGACTGCCGCCGGAATCTGCCGCAGGAGGTGCTGGATGCCCTGTTCTATCCGGACAAGGGGCGGATGTGTGCCGACGGGAACAGCCGGACGCCGGGCGGTACCGAATATCTGGTCTGCAAGCAGATAATCCGTGACCACGATGAATTTGCCGGGCGGAGAGGATGCCGCATCAACGCCTGTCCGGCAGAGGGGGGAGGGTTTACGGTATGGTTTACCGTGCCTGTCCGCCGGACGGATGATGTGAAATGACAAACAACATAATATTTATGGAGAAATTTAAAGTGATTATCGTGGAGGATGTGAAACTCGAACTGAAAGGTACCGAGGAAATCTTCCGTCATGAAATACCCGACGCTGAGGTCATCGGGACCGCCATGACCGAGGCGGAGTTCTGGAAGTTGCTGGAAACGAAAACCCCCGACATGGTGCTGCTTGATTTGGGATTGGGCGGCTCGACAACCATCGGGGTGGAAATCTGTGCCCGTCTGCACCGGGAGCGTCCGGAACTGAAGGTGCTGATCTTTACGGGTGAGGTGCTCAACGAGAAGCTTTGGGTGGATGCGCTCGACGCCGGGGCGGTAGGCATCATCCTGAAGACGGGCGAGCTGCTGACTGCCACCGACGTGAGGGCGGTGATGGACGGCCGGAAGCTGGTGTTCAACGAGCCGATTCTCGAAAAGATCGTGGAGCGTTTCAAGCAGACGGTAGAAGCGGAGCAGCACCGTCAGGAAGCGGTTGTGGACTATGACATCGACGAATACGACGAGCGTCTGCTCCGCCATCTGGCACTGGGCTATACGAAGGAGATGATTACAAACCTGAAAGGGATGCCGTTCGGCGTGAAGTCGGTCGAGAAGCGGCAGAACGAACTGGTGGCCCGGCTTTTCAGACCCGACGAACGGACAGGAGTGAACGCATGCCGGCTGGTGACCCGCGCTTTCGAGCTCCGTATTCTGGACATAGACAATCTGGAGCCGGATGAAGAGTGAACGTTTTCTCCATCCGGCCACCTGTTTCTTTCTGCTGACGGGACTGGTGACATTCGTGTCGTGGGTAGGGACTGTCTACGAGTGGCCGGGTGTGCGCAGTCTGCTGGGCGACGAAGGTCTGCGCTGGTCGCTGCGCACGTGGGGCCGCGTGTATTTCCGTCCGCCTGTGCTTCCGGTAATTCTGGTTCTGTCGCTGGGAGCGGGGTTGTGGACGGACTCCGGATTGGGGAAGGCATGTCGTCTATGGTTCGGCAGGAGGGAGATGCTTTCACGGAAAGAACGCAGGGCTTTGACTTCGGCGGTGGTGGCTCTGGCCGTTTATCTGTGCGCGCTCCTGGTGCTGATAGGGGGGCCTTGGGACGTGTCGAGCAGTGTGGTCGGCACGTTCCGCGGTTCTCCGCTGGCAGACGGCATCTGGTGTGTCGTGTCGGCCGGCATCGCATTCCCGTCGGTGGTCTACGGTTTTGCTTCCGACACCTATCTCACCGACCGTGATGTCGTGGCGGGAATGGCCAGTCTGATTGTCCGCAAGGCAGGAAGTTTCGTCACCCTGTTTTTCGTGCTGCTGTTCTTCGCCTCGCTGGAATATACGGGGCTGGCCGGTTACATGGGAGTTCCGCCGGAGGTGATGGACTGGATTTGTGTGGGGTGTTGCCTGATATTGTGGGTCGTATGACAGAAAAGAAAAGCGCGTAACCGTGGTTTTTTTCGTTGAAACGATTATCTTTGCCGCCGTAATTCAAAAATATAACGACAAATACATGAAAAAGTTAGTTTGGTTTGCCGCTGCGGGCATGATGTCGCTGGCGGCATGTCAGGAGAATGCCGGTTATACCATCAAAGGTACGGCGGAAGGAGCTACGGACGGTGATATGGTTTATCTGCAGAACCGTACGGACGGAGGTTTCGTGGCATTGGACTCTGCAGTGGTCAAGAACGGTGAGTTTGAATTTACAGGTATCCCCGATTCTATCCCGGCAGTACGGTATGTCACTTATATGAAAGGCGACAACCGTGCGGCTGCCATGCTGTTTGTGGAGCCGGGTACGGTGACGGTGTATTTGAACCCGGAAGAAAACCGTGTTTCCGGTACGGTCAACAACGATGCGCTCCAGACATTCATGGACGAATTTTCACGTATCGGGAAAGAGATGGACGGCATCTATAAAAAGGCCACCACTGACTCTACATTGACAGCGGCCCAGAAGGATTCGCTGATGAAGGTGCTCGAAGAAAAGGAAGAAGCCGGTTCGGCACATATCCTCCAGACCATTTCCGACAATATCGACAAGGCTGCCGGCGTGGAGCTGTTGTGCATGTTCGGCTCGTCGTTTGAGGTGGCCGATGTACAGCCGCTTCTGGCCAAGGTGCCCGCCCAGCTGGCTTCCCAGCCGAACTTCGTGCGTCTGAAAGGGTATGTGGAGACATTGGCCAAGACTTCTGAAGGGCAGAAATTCATCGACTTTGCACTGAACACACCCGAAGGCAAGGAAGTGAAGCTTTCCGACTATATAAGCAAGAACAAATATACGCTGGTTGATTTCTGGGCAAGCTGGTGCGGTCCCTGCCGTATGGAAATGCCGAATGTGGTAGCCGCCTATGCGAAATACAAGGCGAAAGGCTTCGGTGTGGTAGGCGTGTCGCTCGACAGCAATCTGGAGAGCTGGAAGAAAGGTATCTCTGACCTGAAAATCACCTGGCCGCAGATGTCAGACCTGAAGGGATGGCAGTGCGAAGCCGCCAAGCTGTATGGCGTACGCTCCATTCCGGCTACGGTGTTGGTTGCGCAGGACGGAACCATCGTGGCACGTGACCTGCGCGGCGAGGACATTGCCGCCAAGCTGGCTGAGCTGTTGAAATAAAGCGGGGTCCGGATGGGTCCGGAGCTATATGACGAAAGAGGCTGCCACAGACAGATCCGGTCCGTGGCAGCCTCTTTCGTCATATTGTGATGTCAGGTCAGAGCAGTCCGGCAATGTAGGCTTTCATTTCCGGTTCCGCTTTTTTCGTTTCCTGATAAAGCTTGTATTGCGCCAGTGTGCGTACGTAGTTGTGTTCGGGATACTCGATGTGGTAGTACGTGTCGCCGTTGATATAGTCGGCCAGGAAGCGTACGGTCTGCATATACGGGAAAAGCTTCACGGCGAAGGGAAGCATCTCGGTCTCGAGCGGAGTCAGGAAACTCCGGGCCGATTCGATGTAACCTTTTGCGAAGGCCTTGAAGATTTCCATGTTGAAGCTGACTTTGCTGAGGTCCGGTTCGTCTTCGCGCGACGTGTTGGCGGCCGAGCGGAGAAAATCGCCGAAGTCGGAAAACACGAAGCTGGGCATGGTGGTGTCCAGGTCGATGACACAGAGCACTTTCCCGTCCTTGTCGAACATCATGTTGCTTACTTTCGTGTCGCAGTGGCAGATCCGTTTCGGGAGTTTCCCTTCGCGGTAGAGGCGTTCGGCCTGACACATCTCGTCCGCGTCTTTTTCGATTTCGTCCACGAGCGGCCGTACTTTCTGCAGGCGTCCGGCCTTGTCTGCGGCGACAGCTTCACGGAGCTGCGTCATGCGGAATTCCATGTTGTGGAAATCGGGGATGGTTTCGCCCAGCTTTTCCGGCAGGTCGGCCAGCATGGCTTCAAATTCGCCGAATTTCAGCCCTACCAGATAGGATGATTCCGGAGTTACCGCATCGAGCGTCTGCGAGTCGGGGATAAATTCGCACATTCTCCAGTAGTGCTCTCCGTCGAAATGATACGTTTTTCCGCTGTCGGCGGCGATGAAGCGCAGCACCTTCCGGCGGATGTCCGTTTCGTGGGCCGCTTCCAGCTTCTCCCGGATGTGGCGTGTCACGCATTCGATGTTGTGCTGCAGCAGGTCCACGTCCTGGAATACCTGGTGGTTGATGCATTGCAGGATATAGTCGCACGTATCTGTGCCGGCTGTCTCCACTTTATACGTCTTGTTGATGAGTCCGGAAGTGAGTGCCTTGACTTCGGCCACGTTCTTGACTTCCGGAAAATGGGAAATGATTTCGTTGAGTGTTGCCATTGTATCAAAATATTGGATTATCTGTGTGTTTTTTATGGTCTCACTCGCAAAAATAGGCATTTCCCTTTTAATATCAAAGCCAGGCTGCGGGAAAGTGGCTCGCATGACACGGCTTTAACCGTAGGGGCGGACCCGTGTGTCCGCCCGGACATGTTGGCACACAAAAACACCCCCAAAACCCAAACGCTTCGGCGTTTCAGTCAGAATGCCCCGTCGTTTTATACAAGACGCCGAAGCGTTTTACATATGGCTTGTACCTGGCATTGGGAAACAGCCGCCAGATTTACGGCTGTCCCCTTTCATCTGGTGGTTTCTTCAAGGACAAAGCTGGCCAATGTTTCCGACTGTGGCGAGTTATTGGAGGATAAAAATTGAGGGGATTGCACCCGATCTTGAGCGCAATCCCCTTAATAGCCATGTCCATTTTCAAGCGGTGAAAGAAGCAGGTGCAAGTAACGCTCCCTTGCAGGAGAATGCCGGACACCCCCTTCTTCACCGGGAACTAGCCAATTAGCCGGCACCGTTACCCAATATCCTGTGAATGAATGGCCGTCCGCGTTCCGTCCATACCGTGTGCATGACCGTCCCGGACTCCCCGTCGCGGCTTTGCCAAAGGTGCGTGTGGGTCAGCGTAAAGCCTTCCTTCTGGTAGGGTGCGGTGAGCTGCCACGTGCCTGACTTCTAAATCCGCCGGATGCATAATTATTTCAAGTGTGGTAACTTTAAAATAATCATTTTCGAGGGAAGAAGAAACACTCTTTCAATATCAAACCTTAAATTTTAAACAAGCTCTAATTTTTATAGAGCAACCTTATGAGAGCTCTTCAAAAAATAGTACCTTTGACCACTGAATAACCATATACGTCATGAGGAAGACTCTCTTTTGCCTGTATTGTTCACTGTTTTGCTGCGTGTCATCTTTAGCTGCAATTTCAGAGACAGACTCTTTGCTGAAGCAATTGGACGAAGCCATTAGTAAACGTCCCTATTGCCTAAAGGCAAAAGAGAACCGCCTGCATGAATTACGTTTGCGCCTTTATCCTGGAATGCCAGATGAAGAGCGCTTTTTACGCTTGGGTGATTTGCTGGAAGAATACCGTTTGTTCAATGCGGATTCATCGCTCGCCATCACACAAGAGCGTTTACGTTTGGCACAAAAATTGGATAACCATGAGTACTTGGACAATGCCCGCATGAACCTGGCTGAAGTGATGGGCATCGCGGGTATGTACAAGGAAGCGTTGGAGCAGATGGGTGAAGTCAGCCTGGATTCTTTGCCGAGATACTTGCGTACCTATTATTTCCACAACCTGCGTATCCTTTACAGTTGGATGGCAGATTATGTGATTCTGTCCGAAGAAAAAACACGCTACCGCAAACTCATGGACATTTATACCGACTCGTTATTGGAACATCGGCGCATAGAGCGTGACACGCTGTTTTATGCCATGAACCGTTCCCAGCACTATAACCAATCGGGACGTTATGACGAAGCAATCCGTTTGATGGGTCCTTATCTGGAAGCCGGCGACATCCATTACAAGGCTATTGCCGCTTATACGCTTTCTGAATCTTACAAGCTAAAAGGCGATACGGAGCAAGAGAAAAAATACCTTGCCATGTCCGCCATAGCCGATATGCAAACCCCGGTTTTAGAATATGCCGCGTTACCCCGCCTTGCCGTGCGGCTGTTCCATGAAGGCGATGTCGAGCGTGCCTACACTTACTTGAAGTTATGTATGGAAGATGCCGTAGCTTGTAATGCCCGCTTGCGCATCTTGGAAATACTGAAGATATTCCCCATTGTAAATGATGTGTATCAGTTGCAGATACAAAAACGCCAGCGACAAATGGGGTGGGCTTTAGCTTCCATCAGCTTGCTCTCATTTTTCTTGATATTGGCTGTAGTCTACGCACGCAGACAAATGAAACGGATAGAGCAAGCCCGCCGAGAAGTGGAATATGCGAACAATCGCCTGAAAGAATTGAACGGAGAATTGCATCGTTCCAATGCGATGCTGAAAGAGGCGAACCGGAGCATTGCCGAAAACTCTTACTTGAAAGAAGCCTATATTGGCCGCTATATGGACCAATGTTCCGTCTACATCGAGAAGATAGACGAATACAGGCATCTGTTGAACAGATTGGCTGCATCAGGCAACGTCCAGGAATTGTACAAGACACTTAAGTCAACGAAGTTTATAGAAAAGGAATTGAAAGAATTTTATGCCGGCTTCGATGACACGTTTCTCCAACTGTTCCCTACGTTTGTAGAAGATTTCAATGCGTTGCTGATGCCTGAAGAACCCATTGTCCCTAAACCTGGTGAACGGATGAATACAGAATTGCGCATTTTCGCACTTATCCGGCTTGGCATAACGGACAGTGTGAAGATTGCCCGTTTCCTGCATTATTCGGTCACTACGATTTATAATTACCGTACCCGTGTGAGAAACAAGGCTGCGGGCAATCGGGAAGAGCTTGAAAAGCGGGTGGCCGATATTGGGAAGATGGATTTATGAGCCTTCTTTTCTCATCCTTCTGGTTTATTTCCACTACTTTTTTCGCTTCCACAACAAGCATATTTCCATTGATAATCAGGGTGTTTTGCAAATAGTAGCACTACTTTCCCACTATCCGTCCCAAGCGGTTTCTTGCCAATGCTCTACTTTTGCCATACGCTTCGCAAAAAGAACGAAGCGATAACTACCGGATGTTTAATTTTAAAATTTAATGGTATGCAAAGCAACAAGAAGCCATTGCGGTTCCGGCTATTCGCACTGTTGGTCGGAATCTTGTGTTCACTCGGTGTTTCAGCACAGCAGGTTACAGTGCAAGGTATCGTGAAAGACCAAACGGGCGAGCCTGTTATCGGCGCCAGTGTGGTACAGGACGGCACAAACAATGGTGTCATTACCGATTTCGACGGAAAGTTTAAGCTTTCGGTTCCCGGCGATTCTAAGATTCGTGTTTCCTACATCGGTTACCTTACTCAGCTTATTCCGGTCAAAGGACAGAGTACGTTCAACATCACATTGGAGGAAGATTCCGAAATGCTGAGCGAAGTTGTAGTCATCGG
>CASENM010000043.1 GCA_949289295.1 uncultured Bacteroides sp. | reverse complement strand
GGAAACGAAAAAAGCCCTGATTCTGTTGTGAATCAGAGCTTTTCCTAATTTTGCTTTGTAAGCTGGCGGTGCGTACGGGACTCGAACCCGTGACCCCATGCGTGACAGGCATGTATTCTAACCAACTGAACTAACGCACCATTTGTTTCGTGGCTTTCTCTCTCGATTGCGGTTGCAAAGGTACAACTATTTTTCGAACCTGCAAGACTTCCGCCCATATTTTTTTGAATTTCCTGCCAAAAAAGATTCAGAAAAGATTCCGGACACCTCTGCGACATCCGTTGTTCTGTCATAACAAAAGGGGAACACGCAAACTTTATGTCATAAATATTAGCGGATTAATTATATTTCGTTATTTTTGCAACGTCTAATTCACTAATACGAAAGTTTATCAATATGAAGGTAGCCATCATCAAATATAATGCGGGGAATCTGTTCTCTGTGGATTATGCGCTGAAACGGCTTGGCATCGAGCCCGTGATTACAGCCGACAGGGAGACGCTGCTGGCCGCGGACAAGATTATATTTCCCGGCGTAGGAGAAGCTGAAACCACCATGAGACATCTGCGCGAAAACGGGCTGGACCGACTCATCAAGGAGCTGAAACAGCCGGTGCTGGGCATCTGCCTGGGCATGCAGCTGATGTGCCGGCATTCCGAGGAGGGCGATACGGACTGCCTGGGCATATTCGACACGGAGGTAAAACGTTTCCGCCCGCATCGGCACGACGAAAAGGTGCCTCACATGGGGTGGAACACCATCACCGACACGCGCAGCCTGCTCTTCGACGGATTCGGCAAGGATGAGTTTGTCTATTTTGTCCACAGCTATTATGTGCCGCTCAACGCGCATACGGCCGCCACAACCGAATACATCGGACCGTTCAGCGCGGCACTCCACAAGGACAACTTTTATGCCACACAGTTCCATCCGGAAAAAAGCGGAGAGACGGGCATGAGAATCCTGAAAAATTTCTTGAACCTCTAAAACAACTGCAATACCATGATTGAACTTATCCCGGCCATCGACATCATTGACGGAAAATGTGTCAGATTGTCGCAAGGCGAATATGAATCAAAAAAAGTCTACAATGAAAACCCGCTCGAAGTGGCGAAAGAGATAGAGGCCCATGGACTGAAACGTCTGCATGTGGTGGACCTGGACGGGGCCGCCTCCAGGCATGTGGTCAACTACCGTACGCTCGACCTGCTGGCCGGACACACTTCGCTGACCATCGATTTCGGGGGAGGAATCAAAACGGACGAAGACCTCCGCATCGCGTTCGACCATGGCGCGCAGATGGTGACTCTGGGAAGCGTGGCGGTGAAAGAGCCGGAGCTGTTCGACAAATGGCTGGGTATCCACGGAAACGGACGGATCATTCTGGGGGCAGATGCCAAAGAGGGATATATCGCCGTGAACGGATGGAAAGAAGACAGCCGCATGGAACTGATGCCTTTCCTTGACCGGTACATCCGGAAAGGGGTCACCCAGGTGCTCTGCACCGACATCAGCCGCGACGGCATGCTGCAGGGACCGGCCACGGAACTGTATCGGGAAATCATCCGGACGTATCCCGACCTCTGCCTGATTGCCAGCGGAGGGGTAAGCCACATCGACGACATCCGCCGCCTGGACGAAGCCGGAGTGCCTGCCGTGGTATTCGGGAAAGCACTCTACGAAGGGCGTATCACCCTCGACCAACTCACTTCATTCAACTCTTAACACGCTCAGAACATGCTTGCAAAACGAATCATACCTTGCCTTGACATCAAAGACGGACAAACCGTGAAAGGCACCAACTTCGTCAATCTCCGGCAGGCCGGCGACCCGGTGGAACTGGGAAAGGCATACAGCCGGCAGGGGGCCGACGAACTGGTCTATCTGGACATCACAGCCAGCCACGAAGGAAGAAAGACTTTTACTGACCTGGTGAAACGCGTAGCCGCCGAAATCGACATCCCGTTCACCGTAGGAGGCGGCATCCACGAGCTGGAGGATGTAGACCGCCTGCTGCATGCAGGGGCCGACAAGGTGTCTGTCAATTCGGCTGCCATACGCCGCCCGCAACTGGTGGACGAAATCGCCAAGCATTTCGGCTCGCAGGTATGCGTCGTGGCCATCGATGCACGCCAGACTCCCGGCGGATGGAAATGCTATCTCAACGGCGGACGGGTGGAAACGGACCGCTATCTGCTTGAATGGGCATCTGAGGTGAGCGACCGGGGGGCCGGCGAGATTCTTTTCACGAGCATGGACCACGACGGAGTCAAGACCGGATATGCCAACGAAGCGCTGGCCGAACTGGCGGCCCGGCTGCCTGTGCCGGTCATCGCTTCGGGAGGAGCGGGAAAGAAAGAGCACTTCCGCGACGCGTTCACCCTGGGAAAAGCCGATGCCGCCCTGGCCGCCAGCGTTTTTCACTTCGGAGAGATTCCGATACCCGAATTAAAAGCGTATCTTTGCCGCGAAGGTATCAATGTAAGACTATAAACCACTAAAACTACACATACGATGGAATTAGATTTTGACAAGATGAACGGCCTCATTCCGGCCATTATCCAAGATAACTACACACAGAAAGTGCTTATGCTGGGCTTCATGAACAAGGAAGCCTACGAGAAGACAGTCGAGACAGGAAAGGTCACTTTCTACAGCCGCACCAAGCAGCGCCTCTGGACCAAAGGCGAGGAAAGCGGAAACTTCCTCCATGTGGTTTCCATCAAGGCGGACTGCGACAACGACACGCTGCTCATCATGGCCGACCCGTGCGGACCGGTATGCCACAAAGGTACGGACACTTGCTGGGGGGAAAGGAATGAACAGGACATCATGTTCCTGAAGGAGCTGCAGGACTTCATCGACAAACGCCACGAGGAAATGCCCGAAAAGTCCTATACCACCAGCCTCTTCAAGTCGGGCATCAACAAGATGGCACAGAAAGTGGGCGAGGAAGCCGTGGAAACCATCATCGAGGCCTGCAACGGCACCGACGAACGGCTTATCTACGAAGGGGCCGACCTGCTGTACCACCTCATCGTGCTGCTCACTTCCAAAGGATACCGCATCGAAGACCTGGCGCGCGAGCTGAAAGAGCGTCACAGCGGAAGCTGGACCAAGCACTAATGCAGAAGCTGGATTATGGAAGAACAAGCAATCATTTCCTATAAAGACGTGGAAATCGACCTTCAGGCACAAATCATCCTCTCGGGCATCCGGTTTGAGCTGATGCCGGGAGAATTTGTGTATCTGACCGGGAAAGTGGGAAGCGGAAAGTCCACTTTCCTGAAAACAATCTATGGCGAAGTGGACATCAAGAGCGGAGACGCACAGGTGCTGGGATATGACATGAGGACCATCCGGCAGAAAGACATCCCTACCCTGCGCCGACGGCTGGGAATCGTGTTCCAGGACTTCCAGCTGCTGACCGACCGTACCGTCAGCGAAAACTTGAGGTTCGTGATGCGCGCCACCGGATGGAAGGACAAGGCCGACATGGACAACCGCATACAGGAGGTGCTGGCCCAGGTGGGCATGGAAAACAAAGGATACAAGATGCCCAACGAACTCTCGGGAGGCGAACAGCAGCGCATCGTCATCGCAAGGGCCATACTGAACAGACCGGACATCATCCTGGCCGACGAGCCTACAGGCAACCTCGACGCGGATACCGGACGGCGGATCGTGGAACTGCTCAGGGAGATATGCGGACAGGGGTCGGCAATCATCATGACCACTCACAACCAGAACTTGCTGACAGAATATCCCGGAAAAGTGTACCGGTGCGAACAACACCGCCTGATTCCGCCGGAAAATTCGTGAAAAAAGACAAAGCCCGCCACTATTTTTCCACAAAAACACAGGCAATCGACGATTTATTCGTAAATTTGCCCCAAATTAGATTCATAAACAATTAAAATTCGGAACGTAAAATGAAAGTTTTAAAGTTTGGAGGTACATCGGTAGGTTCTGCCCAAAGAATGAAAGATGTGGCCAAATTAATCACCGACGGCGAACAGAAAATCGTAGTCCTCTCCGCCATGTCGGGAACAACCAACACGCTGGTTGAAATTTCGGATTATCTGTACAAGAAGAATCCGGAAGGAGCGAACGAAATCATCAACAGACTGGAAGCCAAATACAAGCAGCACATTGATGAACTTTATTCTACGGAAGAATACAAACTGAAGACACTGGAGTTCGTGAAGTCCGTGTTCGACTACATCCGCTCCTTTACAAAAGATATATTTACGCTGTTTGAAGAAAAGGTCATCCTGGCACAGGGAGAAATCATCTCCACCCACATGGTGACCAACTACCTGCTCGAACAGGGAGTGAAGGCCGTGCTGATTCCGGCACTGGAATTCATGAGGACAGACAAGAACAGCGAACCCGACCTCACTTACATCCGCGAAAAGCTGGAGGCGCAGCTTGAAGCCAACCCGGGATATGAAATCTACATCACCCAGGGCTTCATCTGCCGCAACGCGTACGGCGAAATCGACAACCTGCAGCGCGGGGGAAGCGACTACACCGCTTCGCTGATAGGGGCTGCCGTGAACGCATCGGAAATCCAGATATGGACAGACATCGACGGCATGCACGACAACGACCCGCGTGTGGTGGACAAGACTTCACCGGTGCGCCAGCTTCATTTTGAGGAAGCGGCCGAACTGGCCTACTTCGGCGCGAAAATCCTGCACCCCACCTGCGTGCAACCCGCCAAATACGCCAACATCCCGGTGCGTCTGCTCAACACCATGGAGCCTGCCGCTCCGGGCACACTGATTTCAAACGACACGGAAAAAGGAAAAATCAAGGCCGTCGCCGCCAAAGACAACATCACGGCCATCAAAATCAAGTCGAGCCGCATGCTGCTGGCACACGGATTCCTGCGCAAGGTATTCGAGATATTCGAAAGCTACCAGACATCCATCGACATGGTCTGCACATCGGAGGTGGGCGTGTCAATGTCGATAGACAACACGAAACATCTGAACGAAATCGTGAACGACCTGAAAAAATACGGCACGGTAACCGTAGACCACGACATGTGCATCATCTGCGTGGTAGGCGACCTGGAGTGGGAAAATGTGGGCTTCGAGGCCAAAGCGCTCGATGCGATGCGTGACATTCCGGTACGCATGATTTCATTCGGAGGCAGCAACTACAACATTTCGTTCCTCATCCGTGAGGCAGACAAGAAGCGGGCTCTGCAATCGCTGAGCGACGCGCTCTTCAACGGCAAATAAACTGAGACTTTCCTGCAGACAGACGATAGGGCGGATGGTACGGTGTCAATGCCGCATCGTCCGCCATTTTTGTACGGCCCCGGAAAAAAACGCCGGGGCGTTCCGAACCAAACGCCGAAGCGTTTCAGGCAGAACGCCGAAGCTTTTTTCCAGGAGGCACGTCTGCATGACTCCCCATCATGATTATCCACCCCTAAAAACAAGTGTATGAAAGGAACATTCCCTATAGACAAATTCCGCGGACTGGAAACCCCGTTCTACTATTATGACACGAACGTGCTGCGCGAAACGCTGAAAGCTATCCGCAGGGAAGCGGACAAATACGGAAAATATTGCGTCCACTATGCCGTCAAGGCGAACGCGAACCCCAAGGTGCTGAGCATCATCCGCGAAAGCGGCCTGGGAGCCGACTGCGTGAGCGGAGGGGAAATCAAGGCCGCCATCAAGGCCGGATTTCCCGCCAGCAAGATTGTATATGCAGGAGTCGGAAAGACCGACAAGGAAATCAACCTGGGGCTCGACTACGACATCTTCTGCTTCAACGTGGAATCGGTGCCCGAACTTGAAGTGATCAACGAACTGGCCGCGGCCAAAAACAAGATGGCACGCGTGGCTTTCCGCATCAACCCGGATGTAGGCGCACACACTCATGCCAACATCACGACAGGACTGGCCGAGAACAAATTCGGCATCAGCATGCGCGACATGGATGCCGTCATCGACCGTGCGCTGGAGATGAAGCACATCAAATTTGCCGGACTGCATTTCCACATCGGCTCGCAGATTCTGGACATGGGAGACTTCATCGCCCTCTGCAACCGGGTGAACGAGCTGCAGGAAAAGCTCTATGCGCGACAAATCATCGTGGAGCACATCAACGTAGGCGGCGGACTGGGCATCGACTACATGCACCCCAACCGGCAGCCGATACCGGCATTCGGAGAATATTTCGAGACTTACCACAAGCATCTCCGCCTCCGCCCCCAGCAGACGCTCCATTTTGAACTGGGACGCTCGGTGACGGGGCAGTGCGGAAGCCTCATCACAGAGGTAATCTACGTGAAACAGGGCACCAACAAGCAGTTCGCCATCGTCGACGCGGGCATGACCGACCTCGTCCGGCCGGCCCTGTACCAGGCGTACCACAAGATTGAAAACATCACTTCGGAAGAACCTGCAGAAACATACGACGTAGTGGGGCCGATCTGCGAATCGTCGGACGTGTTCGGAAAGGCCATCGACCTGAACAAGGCCCGCCGAGGCGACCTTTTTGCCATCCGTTCGGCAGGTGCCTACGGTGAAATCATGGCCTCAGGCTACAACTGCCGCCCGCTGCCTCAAGGCTATACGTCGGACGAACTGGTCTGACCGCACCGTCTTATTTATTGAAAAGCTCGAAGGTAAATTTGCATCCCACGGATGTGAATTTACCTTTTTCATTGCCCACAAAAATGCCCGCGTCGAAAATATGGGTGGCAAAGCCGTAACCCAACTCCACATAAGGATTCAGGTGGGGCATAAACAGGACACCGGCATAGATACGCTCCTTCTGGATGAAGGAAAGCAGCTTGCCCACGGGATAAAGAATCAGGAAAGGCGCCTCATAAGTCATGTTCCCCCGGATATAATGGCTGGACGCATTATACCAGCGGCCGTCGAGCGTCTGGAATGTCCCGCCGATGTCATCGTTCCACCCCTGCGGAAGGTTCAGGTTCGAGAAGTGGGCGTAGTCCACGAAATACATGTCCGACTGGTTGGTGAACATCCCCCCTCCGATGTGGTAGGAAAGCGAACGGACATTGCGCAGCTTCACCTTCTGCTCCACCGACAGCTCAATCCGCTCGTACGTGCCGGAATTTTTCAGCAGACGGATTCCCCTCTCATAATCCACCATGAAGGTCGGATATCTCGACCCGACATTGATTTTGCGCGGACCGTTCATGTAATAATACATGCCCGGGGTCCACTCCACACGGATACGCGGCGCGAAACTGTTGTAGCGCGAACGCACGCGGGCCTCCACTTCGGGCGTGCTCTTCGTGTACCGCCAATGCATGGACAACCCGGTCCACAGCCTCAGCCCGTTGACAATCTCGATATTGTGCGACACATCCAGATAGATGTCCTTGAAATAGTCCAGTTCAAGCCCGTCGAACGAAAAGGCGCTGTCCGGCATCTGCTCCAGCTGGTCGAGCACCACGCTACTGTAGATGCGGTTACCGTTTCCGGCATGCAACTCGAGCCCCCCGTGTTTTCTGGGATTATAGACATATTCCATGTCCACCTTCGCATAAAGTTCTTTCTTGGTGAAATTGTATCCGATCTGTGGAGCGATGCGCAGCAGACGGGAATTATGGAAAAGCTTGTTATACTTGAACACCTGCCGGTAAGAAATGCCGTTGCGGTGGCTGTAGCTTATCAGCAGAGGATTGATCAGCGGCGAACAGGAAACGCTTCCCACCTTCGAGAGGTCGAGATTATAGCTGCTCATGAGCGCGTCGCCTATCTGCCCCCAGAACACCAGATTCTTCTTCCTCGGGGTTTCCAGCTCCAGCGTGTCGGCCGCACGGAGCTGCCTGCGGCGGTCGAACATGCGGTACAGCGAATCCTCCCTTTCCGTCAGCGGGATGGGACGGATACGGGCAAACGAGTCGCGCCCGGAAATCAGGCGGCTGGTGTCGCACATCAGCGTATAGGAGCCCGTCAGGTCGTAACCGCTCCTCTCTTTCCGGGGGGCTACCGTCTCGCCCGGCCGGAAGAAAACCACCTCCGAATAGTTCATCCAGCCCGTATAGTTCATTTCCAGATGATTGCGCAGGAACTTGAAATTCAGGTCCAGATTGATTACCGACGGCAGCAGCCGGGTTTCTTCCGTTTTCCCCATCTGCATATCCACATGAAATTCGATCAGACCGTAATGCCCGGAGAGGTCGAGATGCCGGATGGTCCAGTCGTCCGACGAAACCCATATCGCCCCTTCCAGCAGCTGGGTACTCCTGTAGCGCGGTTCGATACGGATTTTATAGACCGCCCCTCCCAGATACCAGGTCACATCCTCCAGCAGATAACGGTAATGCATTCTCGTCTCGCGGTTCAAAGGCGAAACCAGACGGTCGCCCATCAGCGAAGGCGCATAGATGTTGAAACGCATATAGTCGATGATATCGAAAATCTCCCCTCTCCTCGCGTTGGGGAAAGTGGACGACAAGGCCCTCACCTTACGGTCGATAATCTCGGGGGCCGTATAGTGGAAGTCGCTGACCGACTCGTACAGATAGTCGTCGATACCTTTTTCCAGGCGGAACATGGAAGGCAGATAGCGCACAATCCGGTTCTGCTTGTGCACCTTGAAATGCCCTTTCAGATACAGTTCGCTCTTGTAGCTCTTCACCCGGAACGCATGGGCCGGCGCCGCGTCAAAAAGACAGTCCAATATAGAGTCAGGCACCGACCTCATCCGCCTTTCGCCTGTTCCGGCAGTTTCTCCCCGAAGCGGTCCGCCCGAAAGCAACCCTGTCAGCACTGCCCACAGAAACAATATATGAACTAGTTTGTTTTGCCGCATAATTGACGGCAAATATATAACAAACCCTTTTTTAAAGACATTTTTAAGACTTAAAAAAAGATATATTTCAAATTTTGTTAGTATCTTTGTGCTTAATAACATGGTTTTGTAACATTATATGGTGAAAAAGGAATTAACAGAAGCTGAAATTGCCGAGAGTATCCCCGATTTGTGGCAGCCGTTGACGCAAAGTCAGAAAGAGTTCCTCGCAAAAAATTTTACAATTCAAAAATACAAAAAGAACGAAACGATTTATTGCGAAGGAGAAACTCCCACCAACCTGATGTGTCTGCTCAACGGAAAAGTAAAGATATATAAGGACGGCGTAGGGGGAAGAAGCCAGATTATCCGCGTCATAAAGAACAAGGAATATTTTGCCTACCGGGCGTATTTTGCAGAAGAGAACTTCGTGACTGCCGCCGCAGCCTTCGAACCCTGCACGATGTGCCTGATTCCGATGCCGGTAATCGTACAGCTCATACAGGAAAACCCGCAACTGGCCATGTTCTTCATCAGACAGCTCTCGAAAGATCTGGGAATCTCCGACGAACGTACGGTGAACCTCACCCAGAAACATATACGGGGACGTCTGGCAGAATCGCTGCTGTTTCTGAAAGACACCTACGGGGTGGAGGAAGACCAATGCACAATCAGCATCTATCTCTCGCGCGAAGACCTGGCCAATCTCTCCAACATGACCACCTCGAACGCCATCCGTACGCTGTCGAACTTCGCGGCCGAAAAGCTCATCACCATCGACGGGCGGAAAATCAAGATCATCGACGAAGAGAAGCTGAAGAAAATCAGCAAGATCGGCTGACGGCTCACCGGTCTGCCGTCTTTCTCTCAATCCCTTTTCACCGGAAAGATTTCAGACGAAATAAAAATAAGAAAGCTGCCCCGGACAGTCAATGTCTGAAGCAGCTTTTATTTTTTCCCGCAGTTCCGGACCGGATTTATTCTTCTTCCGGCTTCATGTTGGTATAGACGGTTTGCACGTCGTCGAACTCTTCCAGACGTTCCACCATCTTATTGATAGTCTCACGCTGTTCCGGAGTCACGTCTTTCAGGTCGTTCGGAATGTAGGTGAACTCACCGCCGACATCCTCGAAGCCGCATTCCTCCAGATGCTTCTGGATGGCCGCATAACTCTTCGGGTCGCCATAGATGGTGATTGTGCCTTCTTCCGGATCCTCATCGTATTCGTCGTCCACGTCATAGTCAATCAGATCCAGGATAAGCTCTTCCATATCCAACCCGTCTTTCTTCTTGAATGTGAACACGCATTTGTGGTCGAACAGGAATGCCAGCGAACCTGTGGTTCCCAAGTTACCGCCGAACTTGTTGAATACGGAACGCACGTCGGCTACGGTACGGGTGGTGTTATCCGTCAAAGTATCCACGAATACAGCCACCCCGTGAGGACCGTATCCTTCGTAAGTCATCCCCTTGTATTCGCTCTGGTCCTTGCCCATCGCATTCTTGATGGCACGCTCGATGTTGTCCTTCGGCATGTTCTCACGCTTGCAGGTAGCGATTACCGAACGCAGTGTCGGGTTGTTCTCCGGTTCCGGACCGCCTGCCTTTACGGCAATGGCAATCTGTTTGCCCAGACGTGTAAATGTCTTGGCCATGTGGCCCCATCTTTTCAGTTTAGTTGCTTTTCTATATTCAAACGCTCTTCCCATTGGATTGTAATGTTTTAGTTGTTTTTATGTGATTGATTTCTATTGTCATTCGTTTTCCTTTTCCGGCGGTGCATATCCGGCAGGACTTTCTTCCTGTCCCATGGTTATCTCAGCTTCGCTTCCAACTTGCCTTCAAGGTTCTGTACCAGCTTCTGCATGAACTTGTCTATCTGCTTGTCGTTCAGCGTAGCGTTCTCGTCCTGAAGCATGAAGCTCACCGCATAGCTCTTCTTCCCGGCTTCCAGGTTCTTCCCTTCATACACATCGAAGAGTTCCACGCTTTTCAACAGTTTCCTGTCGGTTTCGTATGCAATCTTCTCAATATCGGCAAACTGGACCTTCTTGTCAATCAGCAAAGCCAGGTCGCGTTTCACAGCCGGGAACTTGGAGATTTCCTTATACGACACCACCGCATTCTTCACCGCCTTCATCAGTTCGGTCCAGTTGATGTCGGCATAATATACCTCGTGGTCGATATCGAATTTCTTCTGAATCTTTTTATGGATCACACCTAACGTAGCCAGGAGTTTTCCGCCACGCGTATGCACGGACAAAGCCGACGAATACAGGTCGTCCGCCAGGTTACCGAACACCACCGTGCCGAAATTCAGCCCCAGGCGGCGGAACACATTAAGCACGTATGCCTTCAGCTCATATACCGACGAATCTTCATCAGGATGCGCCCACGAATTGCTTACCCGCTTGCCGGTAATCCACAGGCCCAGATGGAACTCTTCAGAATAAGGAGCAAGTGCCTTTTCAGGATTTCTCTTCCCGGCACTATAATGATAGCAGTTGCCGAACTCGAAGAATCTCAGGTCGGCATTCTTGCGGTTCGCGTTATGGCAGATGCTCTCCAGTCCGCCGAACAGCAACGTTCCCCTCAGCACATTCAGGTCGTTGCTCAACGGATTCATGACGTGCACCAGATTCTCCGGTCTATACGTTTCCAGACCCTCGTAGTAAGCGGAGGCTGTAAGCGAATTGTTCAGAATCTCGTTGAACCCGCATCCCACCAGCTGCTCGGAAATCAGGTTCTGCAGCTTGGCGGACTTGTCGGATTCGCCTTTGACATTCAGGCTGGACTTCAGGCAGGTGGGGATTTCCACATTGTTGTAACCGTATATGCGGAGAATGTCCTCCACCACATCACACGGACGGGTCACATCCACGCGGTAAGGAGGCACCATCAGCGACAGGCCGTTTTCCGTTTCGCCCACAACCTTCATATCCAGACTGCGGACAATGCTCTTGACGGTTTCTTCCGGAATCTCCTTTCCTATCAGTCCGTTCACGTAACCGTATGTCAGTTTTACGGGGAAGTCGGCAATCGGGTTCGGGTAATTGTCTTTTATTTCAGAAGCAATCTCTCCACCCGCCAGCTCCTTCACCAGCAAGGCCGCCTCCTTCAGCGCATAGATGACACCGTTAGGGTCTATCCCCCGCTCGAAGCGGAAGGAAGAATCAGTGCTCAACCCCTGACGGCGGGCCGTCTTGCGCACCCATGTCGGATGGAAATAGGCACTTTCCAGGAAAACGTTCTTCGTCTGCTCGGTCGTTCCGGAATCCAGTCCGCCGAACACACCGGCGATACACATCGGTTCCTCCGCATTGCAGATCATCAGGTCACGGTCAGACAATGTATGTTCCATCTCGTCCAGTGTCACGAACTTGGTACCTTCAGCCACCGTCTTCACCACAATCTTTCCGCCCTTTATCTTGTCCGCGTCAAAACAATGCATCGGCTGTCCATAAGCATGAAGGATATAATTGGTAATGTCTACGATATTGTTGATGGGACGCAGTCCGATGGTCCGCAGCTTGTTCTGCAGCCATTCAGGGCTTTCCTTTACGGTCACGTTCCTGACGGTCACTCCGGCATACCGCGGACATGCCTCGGTGTTTTCCACTTCCACCGCGATGTCCAGTCCGTGATTGTCCACCTTGAAACCATCCACCGACGGACGCTTCAAGACAGCCTGGTGTCCGTTTTGCACGAGCCACGCATACAAGTCACGCGCCACGCCATAATGCGAGCAGGCGTCCGCACGGTTCGGAGTAATGTCCACTTCCAGCACATAGTCGCTCTTGATATTATAATAATCCTTAGCCAACGTACCGGGCACCACGTCTTCCGGAAGAACGATGATGCCGTCATGGCTCGTTCCGATTCCGATTTCGTCCTCAGCACAAATCATTCCATTCGACTCGACGCCACGCAGTTTCGACTTCTTGATGGTGAAACACTCGTCGCCGTCATACAGTTTCGTTCCGAGGGTAGCCACCACGACTTTCTGTCCTGCCGCCACATTGGCCGCTCCACAAACAATCTGTACAGGCTCACCTTGTCCGAGATTGACAGTTGTAATATGCATGTGGTCGGAATTGGGATGAGGGATACAAGTCAGCACTTCGCCGACAACCAGCCCTTCCAGTCCTCCTTTTATCGATTGTACTTCTTCTACCCCTCCGGTTTCGAGACCGATCGAGGTCAGAGCGGCTGCCACTTCTTCGGGTGTCAAATCAAAATTGACATATTCTTTCAGCCAATTGTAAGAAATATTCATATCTCCAAATTTTTATATTGTCTACGATTTGATGCGCAAAGTTAAAGAAAATCTATGGAATAACCGTCGAATTTCGGCAGATTAATGCAATAGAAATTGGGAATTAGGAAGTGGGCTACCGTCAAGTTAGAAGTGCAATAAAATTACGAATACATCATTTAAAGCAAAAATTTTAAGCCTTATATATCACTGTAGTCATATTGGGAGAATATTGACAGGAGGCGATATGAAAGGTTTCCAACGCAATGAAGAATACAGAAATCAGCACGTTACAAATCCATTGCCTATCTTCAAAACAGCATATCGCAAAATTCCGATAAACAATGGATTGTATTCAGAAAGAAAATAGTTGTTCCCTGTTCGTCACCCGCCAGAAATGCAGACTTAACAGTCGCCGCTTCGTTTGCGCCGTTCTGCACAGATTTGCTTGTCAAGGTTTAACCCGTTGATTGGTTCTACCCAAGACAGTATCACACCCTCTTCCTGTATGTCATGGCCGCCACCAGACAGAACAGGATGGAAAAGCCGGACAACGCCGCATATTGCACCCAAAGGTCTGCCACAGTGGCTCCTTTCAAATAGACGGAACGCATGATTTCTATGAAGTAGCGCGGCGGGATGGCGTAGGTGACACACTGCGCCCACCGTGGCATGGAAGCGATGGGAGTGAACAGTCCGCCCATCAGCTGGAATACGACGATGAAGGCGAACATCATGAATATGCTTTGCAGAATAGTCGCCGACTTGTTCGCTATGAACACACCCAGCCCTGACATGACGAGACTGAACAGGATGGCCGCAAAATAAATGTCCACGACATTCCCTTCCGGCACCAGTCCATAGACCAGCCAGCCGACAAGCATTCCGACCGTCACGACCAGTATTCCCACTATCCAATAGGGTATCAGTTTCGACAAGACAAACTCCAATCGCCCGACCGGCGTGACGTTCATCGCCTCGATGGTTCCGGTTTCCTTTTCGCTGACCAGATTAAGAGTCGGAAGGAAGCCGCAAATGATAATGAGCAGCACCACCATAAGCGCCGGTATCATGTAGTTCCGGAAATTGAGCGTCGGGTTATAAAGATTGACAACGGTGGCCTCCTGCACCGGCATGGCGATACCTTGCTCCATCTGCCAACGGGTAAGGGTATGGACCGCGGACATGGTGGCATATTGCGCGCCTAATGTCCCTTTTGTCGCGTTCACACCGTTCGCCTTCAAATCCAGTTCAGGCCTCTTCCCGTTTGTCAGATCCCTCAGGTAATCTTTCGGAATGGTGACAATGGCATCCGCCTTTCCGCTCTCTACCTGCCGGAACGCCTCGTCGTAACTGAAATAGCAGCCGGTCACGGACAGGTATTCCGACGCGTCCATGTCCGCCACCATCCGCCGCGACAATTCCGTCCGGTCATTATCTACCACGACCACTTCCACGTTCTTCACGTCAAGAGTCGCCACAAGGGGGATTATCAGCATCACCAGAATGGGCATCGCTACTATCAGGCGGGGGATAATGGGGTTGCGCTTCATCAGCGACACTTCTTTCCTGAGCAGTATCTTCAATGTATTTGCATTCATACAGCCTTCATTTTTTAGTATTAAACTTCTTGATGGCCAAAGCCAATACAACCAATGTCATTCCCGACAAGACCAGGACCTCCGTCAGCACATATCCGACAGGAAGCTGCTGGATCATCAGGACACGCATGGCCGAGATATACCAGCGCGCGGGGATGATGCACGAAAGCCATTGCAGGACCAACGGCATGTTCTCTACCGGGAAAATCATGCCGGAAAGCAAGACCACCGGAATCATGAACATCACGCCGGAAACGAGCAAGGCAGATACCTGTGTGGAGGCAATGGTGGAAATGAGCAGTCCCAATGCAAGGGCAAGAATGACATACAGAATGGTCACCCATATCACATTGATGACACTGAAGGAAAAAGGAAGACCCAGCACGGTATAGCCCAGCACCAGCACCAGCGTGAGGATGATGCACGACAGCAGGAAATAGGGCACCAGTTTGCCAAGAATGATTGTCCGGGGATGTACCGGCGACACCAGCAGCAAGTTCATGGTTCCCGTTTCCTTTTCGCTGACAATCGACACGGAAGTCATCATCGCACAGATAAGAATGAATATCATGCCCATGATGCCCGGAACAAAGTTGTACGCACTTTTCAGCTGCGGGTTGTAGAGCGTGTCGGTCACCACCGGGATGCCCGCCCCGGAACTGATGACATTCTCCAAATAAGCCGTAGAAGTCTGTGCCATAGTCGTATTGGAAGCGTCCACGACAATCTGATGCCTCAGTTTTCCGTCCTCCGTGCGGAACACGACAGCAGCATCTGCCCGACCCTTCCGCAAAAGGTTTTCCACGTCATTGTGAGTAACTATACCTTCAAACGTGAAGTAGGAATTGTTGCGGAAGCGCTCTATAATCTGTTTGGTCTCATCCGTATGTTGTTCCACTACGGCGACAACCCGTACATTGTTGACCTCGGTGGATATGGCAAACCCGAACAGCAACAGCAGCACAACGGGCATGAGCAACACCACCGTCACCGTGCGGAAGTCGCGCATGAGGTGCAGCACCTCTTTCTTTATGAGTGATTGGAATATAGACATTATTATTAATTAAGAATTAAGAATGAAGAATGAAGAATTAGGAATGAAGGGTGAAGAATGGGGAACGAAGACATACATGACAGGTTGTATCCGAAAATTCTTCATTCTTCGCTCTTCATTCTTCATTAAAATTAGTCTCTTTTCGCGTCTTTCGCCACCATGCGGAATACCTCGTCCATGGTTCCGGCATGATACTGCCGTTTCAATCCTTCCGGACTGTCCAATGCCTTGACACGTCCGTCCACCATGATGGAGACGCGGTGGCAATATTCAGCTTCATCCAGATAGTGGGTGGTCACAAAGACCGTCATACCCTCAGACGAAGCCCGGTAAATCATTTCCCAGAACTTGCGCCGGGTGGAAGGGTCAACCCCTCCGGTCGGTTCGTCCAGAAAAACGACATCCGGCGAGTGCAGGGTGGCGGCGGCAAACGCCAGCTTCTGTTTCCATCCGAGAGGAATTTCCTTTACCAGCACATTCCGCATGTTTTCCATGCCCAATGTCTTGAATACAATATTGGTCTTTTCCCGGATGCTCTTTGCCGACATGCCATAGATGGTGGCGAACAGGTTCAGGTTCTCCCACACCGTCAGGTTCTCATAGAGGGAGAATTTCTGGCTCATGTAGCCGATGTGCCGCTTGATTTCCTCCGCCTGACGGAGAATGTCATACCCGGCTACAGTCCCGCTGCCTGATGTCGGAAAGCTGAGCCCACACAACATGCGCATGGCGGTGGTCTTACCCGCGCCGTTTGCTCCCAAGAATCCGAATATTTCGCCCCGGCGTACTTGCAATGTGATATGGTCAACAGCGGTGAAACTCCCGAATCTCTTGGTGAGGTCTTTCACTGATATTACAATTTCCTTATCCATCGTCCTTAGCCAATTTAATGAACAAATCTTCTATATTTCCTTTTGCCGGCCAGATCCGGGCATCTTCCAGACCTTCCTGCCGAAGCTTGCGGACGGCATCGTCCGGATTGAAGCCGTCGTCTGTCACGACATGCAACGTGGCTCCGAAGGTGTAGCAGTCTTTCACGTCCGGCAAAGTACGCAACGTTTCCAAAAGCGGATACATGTCTTTGGACGATGCGTTGTAAAGATTCTTGTCCAGCCCCTCAATCAGCCTGACGGGTGTATTCACATCCAGAATCCTTCCCTTGTTTATCAGGGCGATGCATTCGCAACGCTCGGCCTCGTCCATGTAGGAGGTGGAGACAAGAATCGTGATGCCCTTTTCTCGCAACGTGGCCAGCATGCCCCAGAACTCGCTTCTCGACACGGCATCCACTCCGGTAGTAGGCTCGTCCAGAAGTAAAATTTTCGGGCGGTGTATCAGCGCACAGCTCAGGGCGAGTTTCTGTTTCATTCCACCGGACAAGGCTCCTGCCCTGCGGTTAGGGAACTTTTTCAGCTGGTCGAATATCGGGGCTATCAGGTCGAAGTTGTCCTTTACCTTCACACCGAACAGCGAGGCGAAGAAGTGCAGGTTCTCATCCACGGTAAGGTCGGGATAAAGGGAAAACTTCTCCGGCATGTAGCCTATCTCGGTGCGCAGTTTCCGGTAGTCCTTTACCACATCCAGTCCCACCACGGTAGCCGAGCCCTCATCGGGGCTGAGCAAAGTGGTCAGTATCTGATACAGCGTGGTCTTGCCCGCACCGTCCGGACCGATAAGGCCGAACAGGGAGCCTTCGGAAACGGAGAAGCTCACATGGTCGAGGGCCACGAGTTTTCCGTACCGCTTCGTCAGGCCTTGAATGTCAATTGCATTTTTCATAAGCGTACCTCTCCATATTGCCCGAGTTTCAACCTGCCATCGTTTTTGACTGCAACCTTTACGGCATATACGAGGTTTGACCTTGAGTCTTGCGTCTGGATAGACTTGGGGGTGAACTCGCTTTCCTGTGCTATCCAGATGATTTTTCCCGCATATTCATATTGTTCGTTTCCGCCGAAATCGGCTATGACGGTCACCTCTTGCCCGATCCGGATGTGGGCCAGTTGGGAAGCTGTGAAATAGCAGCGGAGATAGATGTCATTGAGGTTTGCCATCTTGAAGAGCGGACGTCCCGGAGTGGCATATTCACCCTGCTCGGCGTATTTCTGCAGGACGGTTCCGGTTATCGGTGCGATGATGCGGCTCTTGCGTATCTGTTCCTCTACCTGCTCTTTCTGATATTGCAGGGCGGAAGCGCTTTCCGTGATGGAGCTACGGTTCTTGTCCAGCGTAGAAAGCAGACCTTCCAATTGGCCCCGCAAGGTTCTTAACCCGGCATTCGCGTCATCGCTTTGTTTCTGAGTGGCCGCTCCGTTAGCCAGCAGACGGGCTATGCGGTCGCATTCATTCTGCTGGTGGGCAATCTGCGACCTCAATGCTGCAGCCTGTGCCGCAATGTCTGGCGATGACTTCTCGGTGGACAGCTGTTGGCTGTGCAGTTGTTTTTGTTGCAGTACAAGCAAAGTCGTGTCCACCAGTCCGACCTGTTGTCCGATTTCAAGACTGTCTCCCTCGTCAACGGCAAACGATACAAGTTTTCCACTGGTTTCAGCAGACACGGTTACGGTAGTTGCCTCAAAGAGGCCTGTAGCATCATACTTTTCAGAGTTCCGGCAGGAAGCCAACGCCAAAACGAATATGGAGAATAATACTGTCTTTTTCATTTGTTCAATGTGTATTTAAGTTGGTAAATGCTTTGGAGAAGCTGTATTTCATGATAGGATGCGGTGAGACGGGCCTGTTTCTCATCCGTCAGCTTGGTCAGCAAGGCAGTAGCATCGATGACTCCGTTGTCCAGTTGGGATTCTGCCGCTTCCCTAACGTTGGTACGCAATTCCACTATCCGGTCATTCTCTTTCATGACGGCTTTCAGCTCGTCGATATGGTCAAGCTGCGACCGAGTCTGCATATTCGTGTTGAACAGGAACACATCCCGTTCCACGGCTATGTTGTCCGATGAAAGGCGCAGTTTCCGCCTGTTGTTCTTCTTTGTGTAAAACGCTCCTATGTTCCATGATACTTTCACTCCCGCAAGAATGTTGAACGAAAGGTTTCGGTTCATCATGCTCTCGAAATAGTCAAATCCCGGATAACCGTAATAAGCTTGGGCGAACAGCCCGATTTTAGGCATTGTGCTTGCCGTGATGCTCGCGTTCCTTGCCTCATTCGCCTGCAGTTGCGCTTCAAAATGCCTTAACTCAGGACGGTCGGACATCAGGCTCTGAGGAATGGATGCATCCGGTCTTGTCAGTTCTTGCCCGACAAGACTCCTCCCCGTGAATATTTCAAGTACTTTCCGATAACTTTTCGATGTACTTTCCGCCTGAATGAGCTGCTGGGCATTGCTGAGATACTGCGCTTCCACCATATCCACATCGCTTTGCATGGCGGTACCATTCTCATGCATCGTCCGCAGCTTGTCAAGGTTGCTTTGGAGTAAAGTTTGCATGTTCCGAATCTGTCCGGCCTGTTCCTCAATGAGCAGGATGCCGAAATACAAGTCTTCCACCCTTTCGCGGATGGCATAAAGCTGGACATCCAGAGCAGCCTGCCGTTCCGCGCTCTCGGCACGTTCTATCTTCCGTCCGGTTTTCGACGCGCCTCCATCCCAAATGTTCTGGTTGATGTCCGCCCCGACCTTATATTGCCATTCGTTCAGTCCGGAAATGGACATGCCTGTTTGAAAGATTATCCCGGCCAACGATTCAGGGAATGAGGGAGTCTCATTCTGCACGGTTCCCTGTCCGTACACCTTGATTTGCGGCAACCAGCTCTTGTTGATGTCCGACAGGTTCACTTCTTTCATTTGGTTCAGCAAATCATACTTCCGGATGAGCGGATAGTTGTCTTGTGCAAGTTTGACGCACTCTTCCAATGTCACTTGAGCGGAAAGTCGGATTCCGGCAAACAGCGACAACACCAAAAGCAAATACAGTTTCCACATGATCACTGAATTTTAAGTTTGTTCAAGATGGTCTCCACATTCTCTTTCTTGCGTATAGCCAAGAATTCATCGTAGTCCCCGTAGGAATCCCCTATCGCGCCATAAACGATCGGTGCCGCCATAAACGGAAATACATTGAGCGACACGATGTCTATCAGCAGCATCCTCGCATCGACCTGACGGCAAAGCCCTTTGGCGGCATATTCGTCAATCTCTTGCTGCAGATTGTCCAAAAGTTCATTCACGATATTCTGTATGTTCCCTTTCATCGTGTCAATCTGTTCCGGACGGGAGAGCACTTCATTGACGATGAACCTCGGCAAATCCCGGTTGGCGGATATGAAGTCGAAATGCCGTCCGATTCCCTGCCGGATCCTTTCTTCCAGAGGCAAATTGGCATCGCCGATGGCACTCAGCAGGATATCGGCCAGCATGCTTATCTTCTCTGACACTATCCGCTCGAAGAGCTTGTCCTTCGTGCGGAAATAATAATGAAGCATGGCATGGGTCACACCGGCCGCTTCGGCAATAGACGCCGTTCTTGCACCGGCATATCCCTTTTCAAAAAATTCATTCTCGGCTGCTTGAAGGATTCTTGACTCTGTATCCTGCAGGTGGTCCTGTTCTTTATCCATATTGCAAACTATTTGGTTCAACTAATTAGACTAACAATTTTGTTAGCGTAAATGTATGGACTTTATCTGGAACAGCAAAATAGGATAATTGAAAAAAACAATATCCGAACGTTATTTTATGAATCTTTAACTGACAAGGATGTTGGTGTTTTATCCTGTCCAAACATAACATTCAGCTAATCAAAAAATTTGACTTTTACATCTATTCTCTCCGGATATATACAACCGGTACATGCTGGCTTTTCGTTTTAAGGGGTGACTACATAGGAAAGTACATCCACGGGGCGTTTAAATATGTAGTCTGCCGGTATTCCCTGAGCCGCCGCATTTCCCCACGCGGCAAGCCCGAAATCCAACCCGGCATTTTTCGCACACTGACTGTCGTAAACGGTATCTCCTATATAAACGGCATCCCCGGCATTTATATCAGATACGTTAAGATATGCCAGCAAAGGTTCAGGGAAAGGTTTCGGACGCGGGGCATCTTCCACGCATATCACAGTGCTAAAATAACCGGACAATGCAAAAGGGGCAGCAAAATCAGCCGTATATTCGTTTCGGGTCTTCGACGTGACTATGCCCAGTTTGTAACCATTCATCTTCAGGCTGTTCAACAACTCCGGGATGCCGTCAAAGAGCCGGATGCGGGATTTGTATTTCAACAGATGTTCATTCCACCTGTCATTGGCGCGTTCCGTGTCCGTTATGCCCAATTTGCGCAAGGCCGCGCTGCCCGGTATTCCAAGCGCGAATTTCAGTTCATGCCTTCCGATGTCCTTATGCAGCATTTCCCGCACGGTATCTTGCAGGCTTTGGAGTATGGCCTCTTCCGTATCAATCAACGTACCGTCGATATCGAATATGATATGCTTGTACTTTCCCATCGCCGCCAGCTGTCAGATTCCGTTATCAATTTTCTTTATCACCCGGCAAGGATTGCCCACCGCCACGCAGTTGGCGGGAATGGAACAGGTTACTACGCTGCCTGCCCCGATGACGCTGTTCTCGCCAATCGTCACTCCGGGCAACAGGATGGCACCTCCGCCAATCCACACGCCGTCCTCTATCTTGACAGGCAAGGCGTAAGTGCGGCATATTTCCTCGCCTTCCGACCAGTCCTGCACCATGCGTTCGTTTACTTTGATGGAATGAGTGGCGGTATATATCTGCACATTGGAAGCAATCAGCACATTGCTGCCGATGTCAATGCGGTTGTTGTCCACAAAAGTGCAGTTCATGTTGATTATCACTTTGTCACCGATAAAAATGTGTTTCCCGTATTCGCAATGGAAATCAATATCCACATGCACGCCCTTTCCCATGCTGCCGAACATCTCGCGCAACAGGGCCTGCTTGCGCTCCGTGTCGGCATAATCCGTGGCATTGAACTGTGCCAGCAGCCGCCTTGTGCGCAAAATCATTTCTACTATTTTCGGGTCTTTTCCTCCAATGAAAGGTTCGCCCGCCAGGCATTTCTCGTATTCCGTTTTCATAAGTTCCGCATTTTTAATCGAACTCCACCCGCCAGTCCTTGTCCGAACGGGCGGCAAAGCACATTTCTATTTGTTGATAACTGTTCTTGTCCACCGACAAGGGAGGCAGTTCGTCCAACCCGAAATAACCGCTTCCGACGGTTTCGATATTCGGATGGAAACATCCGCCTTTTACCTCGCAAAGCACAAACACCTTGCAGACGTTGTAAGCGTATGGAGGCTGGTTGTGCAGATTGCGGTCGTGCAGAGCGATGACCCGCACCGCTTCCACGTCAAGTCCGGCTTCTTCCTTCACTTCCTTGACGGTATTCGACTTGACGGTCTCCATCACATCCACCCATCCGCCGGGTAGGGACCAAGTTCCGTCATTCTCTTCCACCAACAAAATCTTATCATCCTTGAAAATAGCCGCGCGGGTATCGAGCTTGGGTGTCTGAAACCCTGTCTCATTGCAAAACAAATCTTTTACCTGTGCCAGAGGAAGCCTGCCCTGCAAACTCATTATCTCGGCGGCAATTTCCCGGACGCGTTCAAACCGCTCCTTGTCAAAAGGGTCTTTTGTATAAGTCAGTCCCGCTTGCGCAATGAACTGAAGTTCTTTGGTCCATCCAAGCCATCGGTATTCCTGCTCTTGTTTGTCCATATCCTGCATAGTATTTTATTCAGACAAAAATAGGAACAAAAAATGACTTTCCGTTTATCCTATGTTAAAAACGCCCATTGGCCCTTATACGGCTCAACGATTGTTGCGTAATGCCCAGAAAAGAAGCTATGTATCCCAAGTTTGCCCTTTGGAAAAGTTCGGGACATTCTTTCATCAGATGTTCATAGCGTTCTTGGGCTGACCAGTTCAACCGGCGGATATGCATGTCCTGCAAACGGAGGAAGTTTTCTTGCTGCAACACCCTCATCCAGTTGGCAAGGTCAATGTAAGACCGGTACAATCCATCCAGTTGCTCCACTGAAACTGCATAGGCAACCGTTTCTTCCAATGTCTCCACATACTCAAAGCCAGCCGTGCGACGGTATAAGTCCCATGAGCCACAAGCGGCATCCCCTTCCTTAGAGAACCATGTCGTTGTTTGTCTTCCATTATGTAAGACATAAGAGCGTGTGATGCCTTTTTCGATGAAATAGACCCTCCTGTCCAGCTTTCCGGCGTGGATAATGGTCGTTTTTGCCGGAAACACAAATCTCTCGAAAAGAAACACCAGTGCCTCCAATGCTTCATCCGAAACCGGATAATACGTTCTTATCTTTCTGATGATGTTTTCCATAAACCCACTCTTTCTGCAAAGATACAAAAATGTTTATTTTTATCGGAGGCAAAAAAAGAGGGAAGAAGACTGTCACGTCTTCTTCCCCCGTTACCTTCAAGAAATGGTACGATCAGCAGAGCTTACGCGAGCCGTCACTGATAACCACATCATAAACTTTCGGACTGCGCCCGAACTTTTCTTTATATCTTTCCTTGGCCGTAGAAATGAAAGTTTCATACAGCTCGTTCTTCACCAGATTGATCGTACAACCGCCAAAACCACCGCCCATCACACGCGAGCCGGTTACGCCGCAATCGAACGCCACATCATTCAGGAAGTCGAGTTCTTCACAGCTCACTTCATACAGCTTGCTCATGCCGTGGTGGGTTTCATACATCTTCTGCCCTACGGTTTCATAATCATTTCTTTCCAACGCATCGCAAACGTCGAGAACGCGCTGGATTTCTTCAATGACATATTCGGCACGCATATAATCCTCTTCAGAAACCTGCGACTTCACTTCTCCCAGCATTTCCATATTGCAGTCTCTCAGATATTCCACATGCGGATGAATCTTCTGGATGGCTGCAACCACATTTTCACAGCTCTGACGGCGTTTGTTATAGGCAGAAGAAGCCAGTTCATGCTTCACTACCGAATCAACCAGCACCAGACGGTAACCTTCCGGCTTGAACGGGTAATACTGATATTCCAATGAACGGCAGTCAAGGCGAATCAGCTGTCCTTCTTTTCCGAATACGGAAGCAAACTGGTCCATGATACCGCAGTTCACGCCACAATAGTTGTGCTCGGTAGCCTGTCCCACTTTAGCCAGTTCAAACTTGTCAATCTTATTTTCTCCGAACAGGTCGTTCAACGCATACGCATAGGTAGACTCCAAAGCGGCCGATGAAGACATTCCCGCACCCAGAGGCACATCGCCCGCAAAAGCGGTATTAAATCCCTTCACTTCTACCCCACGCTTGATCATCTCACGGCAAACGCCGAAAATATAACGTGCCCAACTTGCCTTAGGAGCATCTTCTTCATTCAAGCCGAACTCTACATAGTCCTTCAAATCGATAGAATAAGCACGTACTTTATCTGTCCCGTTAGGTTTGATTTCTGCAATCATACCCTTGTCTACAGCACCCGGAAACACAAAGCCACCATTGTAGTCAGTATGTTCACCTATCAAATTGATGCGTCCCGGAGATGCATAAACCGACCCTGTTGTGCCGTCGAAGTGTTTGATAAAACGACTTCTCACATATTCTATATCCATAATGATAAAAATTAAAGGTTAATATATTCGTTATATAACAAGAACGATGAAGAACAGGATTTCTTCTCCTCTTCTCCATCATCCTCATGTCTGTCAATCGACCGGTATATCTTTGTTCACATTCTTGCAACCTACCAGGCCGTAGAACAGCAGATAAGCCAAGGCAAAAATAATTACCCAATAGCTGTTCATGAATCCGGCAACGTCAGCCAGCCAGCCCTGAATAAGGGGAAGGATACCACCGCCGCATACCAGCACCATGAATACGCCCGAAGCAGCCGCAAGATATTTTCCCAGTCCCTCAACCGCCAGGTTGAAGATACCGCCCCACATGATGGAAGCACACAAACCTACGAGCACCAGATACATGGCATTGACCGGCACCTCAGCCAACCCGAACGACAATTGGCCTGTCGCTGTCTGCTGCAATACCGGCAGGTTGACCAGCGAAGTGGTTGAAGAGAATATGGCAAGCAGCACCAGAATCAAACCAATTCCTGAAGTAAAGATCATCATCATCCGGCTGGAAACCTTTGCACCCAACGAAGCACCTATCAGACGGCCTACAAGCATCAGCAACCAATAGGTACCTACCACGAAGCCCGCGATAGTGGAGCTGATTCCGGCACCGCCTTTTTCAATCGGGTCGTTAAGGAACAGGTTCAACGTACCCGGCACGCCCACTTCAATACCTACATACACGAAGATGGCCACAGCACCCAACACGAAATGACGGAACCGAAGCACACCTTTCATCAAGACTCCGATAGGTTCGGCTGTCTGGGTGGTATTCGGTTCAGGTATCTTTACAAACAAAAGAACGAAAAACGCAAAAGCAAATATGGCCATAGCCGTGTACATCACCGGGAAAATCTGGGAAATGGTAGCCTTTTCTACCGAACCAGCAATAAGGATACCCACGAACATCGGGGTAATGGTAGCCATGATGGAGTTGAACGAACCACCGATCTGGATGAGCTGGTTACCTTTATTACCTTCACCGCCCAGCTTGTTCAGCATCGGATTTACCACCGAGTTGAGCAAACACATGGAGAAACCCGACACAAACGCACCTGCCAGATAAACGGCAAAAGCGGAAGAAGGGCTGGCATGTCCGGAAAGATACTGGATGCCTACTCCGATGAAACCTACGGCAACCGCAATCAAGGCCGTTTTCTTGTAACCTACTTTAGTCAATAAAATACCGCTGGGAATACCCATCACTGCATACGCAATAAAGTTTCCCAAGTTACCAAGCATTCCAAGCGCATTGGATACAGAGAACTGATTCTTCAATACGATACCCATCGGGGCGGCAAGATTGGTAACGAATGCAATCATTCCGAAGAGGAAAATCATGGTAATGACTGCAACCACATTTGTTTTTTGTTTTTCTTGATTCATGATTTGTTAAAGAATTTAAGTGTAATGAAATTATTTTTATCCTAACGAGTTATTTTTCAACACCGAATTTGTAGACGGTCACCTGATGATACACCTCGCCCGCGTCAAGCACCACTGACGGGAAATGTCCTTTATTGGGAGAGTCGGGAAAATGTTGGGCTTCAAAACAGATGGCACTTCTGGCCGGGAAAGTGGCGCCATGATACCCTTCAAAGCCATTGTGCCAGTTGGCCGTATAGACCTGCACGCCCGGCTCGGTCGTATAGACTTCGAGCGAACGGCCGCTCACCGGTTCCACGCATCTGGCGGCAAATGCAAGAGTACCTACCTCCTCCTTGTTGATTACATAACAATGATCATATCCAGCTCCATATACAAGCTGCTGGAAAGGTTCGTTGATACGGCTTCCCACTGTATGCGGAGTGCGGAAATCCATCGGTGTGCCTTCCACCTTCGCAATTTCCCCTGTTGTGATGGATACATCATCAATGGGTGTATAGAAATCAGCGTTTAAAGTCAGAATATTGTTTTCCACTGTAGGGGTCGGATTGGCCAGTCCGGCCAGATTGAAAAAGGCATGGTGTGTAAGATTGACGATTGTCTTCTTGTCTGTGACCGCGCTATAGGTAAGAATCAATTCATTTTCGTCCGTAAACGTATAAGTGACAGTCACATCCAGATTGCCCGGGAATCCTTCTTCCCCGTCGGCAGACAGATAGTGGAAAGTGATGCTCTGCCGGATCGTCTGCTCTGCATCCCACACGCGGCTATGGAAACCGGAAGGACCTCCGTGCAGCGAATTGGGGCCGTTGTTGATGGCAAGCTGGTATTCCTTGCCGTCGAGTGTGAACCTGCCTTTGGCGATGCGGTTTCCATACCGCCCGATCAATGTGCTCAGGAAAGGCTCGTGGCTGTTGATTACATGGTCTATACTGTCGTGGCCCTGTATCACGTTGGCCAGCTTCCCGTCCTTGTCCGGGACCATGATGGCCAGAATGGCTCCCCCGTAATTGGTCACCGCCACTTCGGCCCCCACATTGTTGGCCAGAATAAATAAATCCGTTTCTTTACCGCCGACAGATTTCTGAAAATCGGCTCTTTTCAAGCCGCTTAGATTGTCTTCTTTGTAGAATGTGTTATTCATATATTAAACTCTTTTTATTTACACATTAAAATTCTAGTGCAAATAAAGAGATTTTATTCAAAAAACCCAAACATTTCCCCCAAAAGATAAAGAGTTATTTGTTTAAAGAAAGTAAATCGGCCACGATAAAACTGCTTCCGCCCACAAAAATGAAATCATCCGCTTCCGATTGGTCCAGAGCCGACTGATATGCTGCTTCCACAGACGGATATGCCTCACCTTCCAAACCATACGCGGCGGCAAGCTCCCTGACTTTCTCGGCAGGAAGAGCACGCTTCACGCTAGCCTGAGTGAAATAATAACGGGCTGTTTCAGGCATCATCGACAACACTCCGGAAACATCCTTGTCGTTGACCATGCCCATTACGATACGGAGAGTCTTACACTTCTGAAGTTTCAGCTGCTCCACAATATAGGCGATGCCCCCTACATTATGTCCCGTATCGCAGACCACAACAGGACGGTCATGCAATTTCTGCCAACGTCCCGCCAGCCCCGTCAGTTCGCATACGCCGGCAAAACCTTTCCGCACATCGGCATCACCGATTCTATAGCCCGACTTGACAAGAAGGCGGATGGCGGAAAGGATCGTATTGGTATTCTTTTCCTGGCACAATCCGCGAAGTTCCCCCCTCAGGTTCTTATAACGGACTGTCTGGTAAAGATAAGCACCGTCTGTATCATGCCCTGCGTCCAGCAGTTGCCTTTCCTCTTCAGCAAAGAAAATGGGCGCATCCATTTCTTCCGCCTTCTTGAGAAAAACCGGCCTGGTTTCAGGAGTCGTTTCCCCGATAACCACCGGCACACCCGTCTTGATGATTCCGGCCTTTTCCGAAGCAATCTTGGCCAATGTATCACCCAAAAACTGCACATGGTCGAAACTGATGTTCGTAATCACACAAAGATCCGGCCGGATGATGTTCGTACAGTCCAGACGTCCTCCCAAACCGACTTCCACAACGGCCACATCCACTTTCTGCTCGGCAAAGTAAGCAAAAGCCATGGCAGTGGTCAGTTCAAAGAAGGAAGGGTGCAAAGGTTCGAAAAAATGACGGTGCTTCTCCACGAAATCCACCACATACTCTTCCGGCACCGGTTTGCCGTCTACACGGATCCGTTCACGGAAATCCACCAGATGGGGTGAAGTGTACAGCCCCGTCCGGTAACCCGATGCCTGAAGGATGGCCGCAATCGTGTGCGAGCAAGAGCCTTTACCGTTGGTTCCGGCCACATGAACGGTATGGAACCGTGTATGAGGATGGCCGAAATGTTCATCCAATGCATAAGTGTTTGCCAATCCTTCTTTATACGCCTCCTTGCCCACCTGCTGGAAAAGAGGTGCGCTTTCATATAGATATGTAAGTGTTTCCTGATAATTCATGATTTGAATATTTGATTACCGCCAGTAATATACGTCAGACTGCCTGATGCCTTCCACTCCCACACTGATGGAAGCACTCTCGCCGAGCTTGAAGTTGACCATGCCTCCCAAACGGTCGGGAGCAAAAGCGGGCAAAGGATAATACGGGAGCGGACGCCTGGGCATGAACGACTTGTTGCCGTAAGCATATACGCTGATGCGGTCGTTGACTTTGAAAGCGGCCACCCCCGCGAAACCCACATTTCTGCAGCTGAAAGTCCCCCAGTTGAAATTGGAGGCATAGATACCGCCTGCCACACTGAAACGCTCGGTCAACGGTACCGCATACATAAAAGCAGCATTCTGGCCGAACCCGACTCCCGACGGAGCGTACTTGTCCGGACTGAATGTCACATTCATGCCTATCGAGGCGTTAAATCCTTCATGGAGCTCCCAGTTCATATATCCGTATCCGTACGGCGACATACCATACATGCTGAACGGTGCCACATCGAAAGCGGGAACTGGAGCTGCAAGCGGTACACTCAGCGAATCATTTTCCACCCGCGCTGCGGCAGAAAGCGAATCGGCCCGTACAGGCAATCCCTTTTCCTGTGCCGACGCATACCCTACGAACAGCGAAAAAAACGCAATCCATATATATGTTTTCATAAGCAGACAAGCATCATTAGTCAATACAGACAATTAATTCATCCGTTTTCAAAGATAACGAAATATTCTTCTGAATTTGTCCGTTCCACCCGGCTTTTTAATATTATTCAGTAGGGGAAGCCCATTCTATAAAAATTTTAACCTACTCTCCGTCCAAATTCAAAAAAGCCGCTCGAAATGTATACACACATTTCGAGCGGCCTTCTCCGTATAATTTATCATGAAGGATATCAGTCGAACAGACTTCTGAACTTCTTGAATATCTTTTCCTTCAAAGTCATGTTCGGTTTGAAGTTTTCGGCTTCCTGCCATTTTTCAAGTGCCTGACGCTCCTCTTTCGTCAATGTCTCGGGAATATATACGCTTACGTTCACCAGCAAGTCGCCCGTCCCGGTGCTGTATCCGTAGCTGTTGATGTTCGGCAGTCCCTTGCCTCTCAGACGAAGCACCTTGCCCGGCTGCGTACCCGGTTCAATCTTGATTTTCGCCTTTCCGTCGATGGTCGGGATCTCTACCGTACCTCCCAGCGCAGCTGTCGGCACACTCAGCAACAGATTGTATATCAAGTCGCTCTCATCACGTATCAGCTCCGGATGCTTCTCCTCTTCAACCAATACCAGCAAATCGCCCGGCACTCCGTTGTGCTTGCCTGCATTTCCCTTGCCGTTGATGGTCACCTGCATGCCTTCGGCCACTCCGGCCGGGATTTTCACCGTCACAACCTCTTCGCCATACACGATTCCTTCGCCGTTACATTCCTTACACTTGTTTTTGATGATTTTCCCTTCCCCTCCGCACTGCGGGCACACAGTCTGAGTCTGCATCATGCCGAATATGCTCTGCTGGGTTCGGGTCACACTGCCCGTGCCGTGACAGGTAGGACATGTTTCAACCCCTCCGCTGCCTTCGGCACCCGTACCGTGACAATGCGAACATTGCACATACTTCTTCAGTTTGAACTTCTTCTCTACCCCCGTAGAAATGTCTTTCAACGACAGTTTCACCTTTACACGCAAATCCGAGCCGCGGAACTTGCGCTGACGGGGTTGCGATCCTCCGCCGAAACCGCCGAAACCGCCACGCCCGCCGAAAATATCGCCGAACATCGAAAAGATGTCATCCATTGACATGCCCTGTCCACCGAAACCGCCGAAACCGCCTCCACCGGCCGCCCCGTCCACTCCGGCAAATCCGAACTGGTCATAGCGCGCCCGCTTATCAGGATTGCTCAACACCTCATACGCCTCAGCCGCCTCCTTAAATTTTTCTTCGGCCTGCTTGTCACCAGGATTCCGGTCCGGATGATATTGGATAGCCTTTTTCCGGTACGCTTTCTTAATCTCATCAGCCGTGGCCGTCTTCGCCACCTCCAGCACTTCGTAGTAATCTCTCTTCGCCATAACTATACCTTATCTAGAAATTACTGTCCTTATTGTGCCACCACCACTTTCGCGTGACGAATCACCTTATCATTTAGCTTATAGCCGGTCTGTACGCAATCGAGCACCTTCCCTTTCTGGTCCTCACTCTGTGCGGGCACCAGTGCAATGGCTTCATGATAGTCCGTATCGAAGTTCTCGCCCACCGGCTCCATTTTCTCAAGCCCTTCCTGATGCAGGTTTTTCAGAAACTTCTGATAAATCAGTTCAACCCCTTCATATATCGCTTTCACGTCTTCCGCCTTCTGCATGTTCTGCAAGGCACGTTCCAGATCATCGAGCACCGGAAGAATGGCATTGATTGCTTTCTCGCCGCCGTTTTTGATCAGTTCGGCCTTTTCCTTCATCGTACGCTTGCGGAAATTGTCAAACTCTGCCGACAGGCGCAGATATTTGTCTTTCTGCTCCTCAATCGTTTTCCGGGCATCCTCCAGCTCCTTGGCCAGTTTTTCTTCGGGAGAAAGGTCCTTCCCGTCCTTGTTCTCTTCCGCCTGAACATTTTCTTCCTTCTCGGTTTCAGGCTGCTGAGCGTCAGCCTGACAATTCTTGTCTTTCAGCTCTTCGCTGTTCTTGTTCTGATTTTCCTTATCCATATCTTTAGTTTTTATTTTCATTTTTGCTTGTCCTCCCCACAGCAAATTCTATGCCTGAACAGAACTTTCACCATAAGTGCGGCAAAAATAGTAAAAATCTGCCACACTGACACACAAAAAGCCTCAGCTTTGCCTGAAAATCTGTTACAAAGGTTCCGGAAATCCCGACAAACATGATTCCGGCCGAATCCGACCGGGGCATCAGGACACCGGCATACGGAAACACATTTAAACATGCCCGACTCCGGATATGTCAAGTAAAATCAGTATCTTTGCGCCCCGTAAAGGATAATAAACACATAAATTTCAATAGAAAGACAAATGATTACAGTTTCAAACGTAGCCGTTCAATTTGGTAAAAGGGTTTTATACAAAGATGTGAACATGAAGTTCACCAACGGAAACATCTATGGTGTCATCGGAGCAAACGGAGCCGGAAAATCAACTTTCCTGAAAGTGATTTCGGGAGAACTGGAACCGGTCAAAGGAAGTGTCGCCCTGGGACCGGGAGAACGTCTCTCAGTGTTGAGCCAAGACCACTTCAAGTTCGACTCGTTCACCGTACTCGATACGGTACTGATGGGACATACCGTCCTTTGGGACATCATGAAACAGCGTGAAGCTCTCTATGCCAAAGAAGACTTTACCGATGAAGACGGTATCAAGGCCGCCGAACTGGAAGAAAAATTCGCCGAGCTGGAAGGCTGGAACGCGGAAAGCGATGCGGCTATCCTGCTAAGCGGACTGGGCATCAAGGAAGACAAGCACTACTCGCTGATGAGCGACCTGAGCGGTAAGGAAAAGGTACGGGTGATGCTGGCACAAGCTCTTTTCGGCAATCCGGACAACCTGCTTCTTGACGAGCCGACCAACGACCTCGACATGGACACGGTGACCTGGCTGGAAGAATATCTCTCGAATTTTGAGCATACGGTGCTGGTAGTGAGCCATGACCGCCACTTCCTCGACTCCGTATGCACGCACACTGTAGACATTGACTTCGGCAAAGTGAACCTGTTTGCCGGCAACTACAGCTTCTGGTACGAATCGAGCCAGCTCGCGCTCCGCCAGCAGCAGAACCAGAAGGCCAAGGCTGAAGAAAAGCGCAAGGAGCTGGAAGAATTCATCCGCCGCTTCTCGGCCAATGTAGCGAAATCGAAACAGACCACCAGCCGCAAGAAAATGCTGGAAAAACTGAACGTGGACGAAATCAAACCTTCCTCACGCAAATATCCGGGCATTATCTTCACCATGGACCGCGAACCGGGCAACCAGATTCTGGAGGTGTCAGGACTGCGTGCGGTAGCCGACGACGGCACCGTGCTCTTCAACGACGTAAACTTCAACGTGGAAAAAGGAGACAAGATTGTGTTCCTGAGCCGCGACCCGCGTGCCATGACGGCTCTGTTTGAAATCATCAACGGCAACCGCAAGGCACAGAGCGGACATTACAACTGGGGAGTGACCATCACTACCGCCTATCTGCCGCTCGACAATACCAGCTTTTTCGACTGCGACCTGAACCTGGTAGACTGGCTGAGTCAGTACGGCGAGGGGAACGAAGTATATATGAAAGGTTTCCTGGGACGAATGCTGTTTTCCGGTGAAGAGGTGCTGAAGAAAGTCAATGTACTCTCGGGAGGCGAAAAAATGCGTTGTATGATTGCACGTATGCAGCTCCGCAACGCCAACTGCCTGATTCTTGACACTCCGACCAACCATCTGGATCTGGAATCCATCCAGGCTTTCAACAACAATCTGAAAGTGTACAAAGGCAATGTGCTTTTCGCTTCACACGACCATGAATTCATTGAAACCGTAGCGAACCGCATCATCGAACTGACTCCGAACGGTATCATCGACAAGATGATGGAATACGACGAATACATCACTTCCGATCATATCAAGGAAATGCGGGCACGCATGTACGGAGACTGATATTCTTCGCGCAACCCACAAACAAGAGAGAAGGCCCCAAAATGGAATCCAGCCGCCAACAGGCAATGCCCACACAGACAAAGCGAACGACGGCAGCACAAAAACGATTCTATTTTGGGGCTTTTTTGAACACGCCACCTTTCAAGGCCTGGCTTCGTATCAATAGTCAATTCCTATTTTGAGTCACATTCCCCCTTTCATAGCAAATATTTTATATATTTGTTGTAGACTTGAATAATTTATCTGACTATCAACTTTTTATAAGAAACTCGCACGAGAACGGGCAACGGATAAGAAAATGCCGGACTGTTCGGAAGCGCCATATTTCTCATGCTTTCAAATAACGCTTTATCTC
>CASENM010000042.1 GCA_949289295.1 uncultured Bacteroides sp. | reverse complement strand
CTCAGGATAAGGCTACCAAACGGATCTGTCCATACTGAAACTTTATTCACTACGCCACAGCAGGAGGCTATCAAACCATTACTGGATGCATTAGACCACGATAAAAATCGGGCAGGGTGACGCATTGTCAAAGTCAGGAAGTGGATACGCGTGACGGTTCTTATGTGGGTCGTGTAAAAGCTTGAGGTTGACTCATATAGATATGGGATGCCGTTTCCGTTTGGAAGCGGCATTTTTTTGTTCCTGTTTTTTGTTGGGGCAGGCTGTTGAGGCTGGTTCCTGATTCTGTGGGCAGGACAAACTGGAAGTAGGCAGTGGAGGCGATGGAAGAACTTTGATGAAGGGTGTAGGCATAAAAAATGGGATCTTCCGTTTTATGGAAAATCCCACTCTTTGCAGTATAAACTTGATTATTTTTTCTTGTGGTTGGCGTAGCGGCTCATGAACTTGTCTACACGTCCTGCGGTGTCAACCAGTTTTGACTTGCCTGTGTAGAACGGATGAGATGAGCTGGATATTTCCAACTTAACCAACGGATAAGTTTCGCCTTCAAATTCGATTGTGTCTTTAGTGGCACAAGTTGAACGAGACAGGAACATGTCACCGTTTGACATGTCTTTAAATACTACCGGACGGTAGTTTTCGGGATGAATGCCTTTTTTCATTTTATATATGCTTTTTATTGTTATTTATTCCTTGTGGTAACACTAATAAACGTGTAATGGTCTTTTTCGGGTTGCAAAGATACTGATTCTTTTTGATTTAGAAAAATATGCGGTGCTTTTTTTGTGTATTTTATGATGAAGAGGATAACTTGTGACAGTCGTTTTTTCTCTTACCTTATTAAATAAAGAGGATAGAATCGGAAACTGACCATATTTTTCCATATTTTGTCCGGATTAATTGCAATATCTACTTTGCATCTATGTTTTTTGTTTTAAAAATGTCATGATTTATGTCAACAATCGGGCTTGCTTCCTCTAATTTCTTTTTCTAGCATAATGCATGTTACACTTTTATTGTTACATTTGCATACGGAAATCATTTACTAACAATTATAAATTTCATTGCAATGGTTAATTACAAAGATTTAGGTCTGGTAAACACGAAAGAAATGTTTGCTAGAGCCATTAAGGGCGGATATGCTATTCCGGCTTTCAACTTCAACAATATGGAACAGCTGCAGGCTATCATCAAGGCTGCTGTTGATACAAAGTCTCCGGTGATTCTGCAGGTATCCAAAGGTGCACGTAACTATGCAAACCAGACTTTGCTCCGTTACATGGCTGAAGGTGCTGTGGCATACGCTAAAGAATTGGGCTGCGAACATCCTGAAATCGTTCTTCACCTTGATCACGGAGATTCATTCGAACTCTGCAAATCTTGCGTAGACCTCGGTTTCTCTTCTGTAATGATTGACGGTTCTCACCTGCCTTATGAAGAAAACGTGGCTTTGACTAAGAAAGTCGTTGAATATGCTCATCAGTTCGGCGTGACAGTTGAAGGTGAATTGGGCGTGTTGGCCGGTGTGGAAGATGAAGTGTCTGCAGAACATCATACTTACACAAATCCTGAAGAAGTGATTGACTTCGCAACTCGTACAGGCTGCGATTCTTTGGCTATCTCAATCGGTACTTCTCACGGTGCTTACAAGTTCAAACCCGAACAGTGTCATGTAGACCCGGCTACTGGCCGTCTGGTTCCTCCTCCTTTGGCATTCGATGTATTGGATGCTGTGATGGAGAAACTGCCGGGATTCCCTATCGTGTTGCACGGATCATCTTCAGTTCCTCAGGAATATGTGGATATGATCAACCAGTATGGCGGTAAGCTGGAAGCTGCTATCGGTATTCCGGAAGAAGAGTTGCGTAAGGCTGCCAAGTCTGCAGTTTGCAAGATCAACATCGACTCAGACTCTCGTCTGGCCATGACTGCCGCTGTGCGTCGTGTATTCGCTGAAAAACCGGCTGAATTCGATCCTCGTAAGTATCTGGGTCCGGCTCGTGACGAAATGGAAAAGATGTACAAGCACAAAATCCTTAACGTATTGGGATCTGACGGAAAGTTGGCTCAGTGCTGATTACGGAAATCGTCCAAATGAGATAAAACAAGAAAGGCTGTCCGAAGGGCAGCCTTTTTTAATGTCAGTTCCATTGGAGTATTGAGGTGGGGGAGTGCCGGTTACCAGAACTTGTTTTGTTTGGCATCGTATTCGAATCCCACTTCTTTCAGACTTTTCACGATGTCATCCTTGTTGACGTTCAAGTCTGTGCAAAGTGCGTCCAGTGAAGGGTAGAAGTCTCTCAGTTTCATGTTGATGAAGCTGTACAGCATCATCGGATCTTTGGGTAGTTCCATAATTTTACAGAATCTTTTTAATTCACCGCAAATTTACCGCTTTTCTTTGAATCTTGTGATCCGCTTACTGGGGAATTTTTATAATTTTGCATCTGTCATGTCAGCAAAACGTTACATAGAGGATAAGGATTTCGGTCGTATTACATTGTCGTCGCGTCGGGGAGCGCGTAACATTACGATGAGGGTGAAGCCGGAAGGCTTGCTGGTGACCGTACCTCCGTATACAAAGACCGAGAAGGCGCTGCAGATAGTGGGACAATATCGTGAGGATCTGTTGGAGCGTTACCGTAAGGTGGCTGTCAGGCCGATAGATCTTGATTTCCGCATTACGGCGGAATGCTTCAGGCTTTCTCTGGAGCATGGCTGTCTGAAATGTTTCACGGTCCGGCAGATGGAGTCGGGTGAAGTGAAGATATTTTGTCCGCGTGGCACTGATTTTTCCTCAAAGGAAGTACAGAAACTTGTGCGCGGTGCGATTGTCAGGGCGATGAGGAAAGTGGCGGCCGGGTTTCTTCCTCCTTTGGTGGCTGTGTGGGCCGGGCGTTACGGGTTGTCATACCGGAAGGTCCGGATTACCGGTGCCCGTTCCAGATGGGGAAGCTGTACGGCGGCGGGTACCATCAGCCTTTCCTGTTATCTCATGCTGGTACCGTCGCATCTGATGGATTATGTGATTCTTCATGAGCTTGCGCATACAAGAGAGATGAATCATGGTCCCCGATTCTGGGAGCTTCTTGACTCGATGACGGGCGGTCACTCCCATCGGTTGCGTGAGGAGCTCCGTTCTTTCCGTACTTCTTTTTGACTTATGTCAAGAAATTATCCATGCAGTTCATCGGAGCAGGATTTGATGTAATTTTGCACGCTGAAAAATCAGAAGGATAATCAATGAAGAAAAGTTTGTTGGCCCTTGCTTCAGGAACATTGGGGCTGGGTATAGCGGAATTTGTCATGATGGGGATATTGCCCGATGTGGCTCATGATCTGGATATCAGTATTCCCCAGGCCGGGCATTTTATTTCTGCGTATGCGGTAGGTGTTTGCGTAGGAGCTCCGTTGATGGTTGTCGTGGCCCGTACGCGTCCGCTTAAACAGATTCTGTTGGGACTGACAGCCATTTATCTGTTTGGAAACTTATGTGCATCCATGTCAAGCGGTTATCTGACGCTTCTATTGATGCGTTTTGTCTCAGGCCTTCCCCATGGAGCGTTCTTCGGTGTGGCTTCCATTGTGGCCGAAAAAGTGGCCGACAAAGGTAAGGAGTCACAGGCCGTGGCCTTTATGATTGCCGGGATGACGATAGCCAACCTTTTCGGTGTTCCGCTCGGGACAATGCTTAGCAATGCCATATCATGGCGTCTCCCTTTTATCTTTAATGCATTATGGGGCGTCGGGGTGTTTGGGCTTATCTGGAAATGGATACCTTCTCTTCCATCTCTTCCGGATACACGCCTGAAAGACCAGTTCCGTTTTTTGTCGAACCCTGGACCTTGGCTGATTATTCTTACTACGATGTTCGGAAATGGAGGAGTGTTTTGTTGGTTCAGTTATGTAACCCCGCAAATGATTCATGAGGCCGGGTTTATTCCTGCACAAATGACATTGATCATGATGTTGGCCGGTCTGGGTATGACCATTGGAAATCTTGTGGGAGGCAAATGTGGCGATTTGTATGGGTTGGCTCCGGTAATACAATTTACCCAGATTGGTATGATATTGGCTTTGGTGGGAACTTTTTTCTTTGCCGGTGTCCCCTGGTTGGCTGTAGTCTTAATGTTCGTAGCTACCTCCGCTTTGTTTGCCGTTTCTCCTCCCCAGCAGCTGTTGCTTCTGCAGAATTCCCGCGGATGCGAGATGATGGGGGCCGCATGCGTGCAGATTGCTTTTAATTTGGGTAACGCATTGGGCGCTTATGTCGGCGGACTCCCCATTGAGATGGGTTTGGGGTATCGCTATCCTGCGTTGGCTGGTGCGTTCGTCGTGTTGGTAGGGTTGATATGCGTGTCTGTTTATGTGAGACATGACAGAAAGGTTGTTGTTCAAGCAAGGTGATTATGGAACAGGTTATTCAACGCCAGTCTTTGGCGGTCCGGAAAGAATTGCGGAAGCTTGTCATTCCGATTTTCATAGAGACACTGCTGATCATGATGCTTGGTGCGATGGACACCATCATGCTGAGCCAATATTCGGACGAGAGTGTGGCGGCGGTAGGCGTGGTCAATCAGATTGTAATGTTCGCTTTTCTGGTGTTCGAGGTCATCAATATAGGGACCTCTGTGCTTTGTTCTCAATATCTGGGTGCCGGACTGCGTGATAAGATGGTGCAGGTAGTCGGTGTATCGCTTTTATTGAATCTGGTGGTCGGACTTCTGGTCAGTGCGATATTGTATTTCGGTGCGCCTACACTTCTGGGCTGGATGGGCTTGCGTCCGGAGCTTCTTGAATACGGAGTAGGATATATGGAAATAGTCGGTGCGTTTGCTTTCTTTCAGGCTATTTCCCTGACGGTTTCCGCGTCTTTGCGTAGTGCGAACAAGGCTGTTTATCCGATGCTGGTGACGGTGTTGGTGAATGTGATGAACATCATCGGCAACTATATGCTGATTTTCGGTAAGTTCGGCATGCCGGAGATGGGTGCCGAGGGTGCGGCCGTGTCTACCGCAATCTCGCGTGGCGTAAGCATGGTGGTGCTGTTCGTTATCCTGTTCCGCAAGCATATTCCGAGTTTCCCACGCTCTTGTTTCAGTCCCTTCCCTTGGGTGGAGCTGAAGAACCTGCTGAAGGTGGGATTGCCGTCGGCGGGCGAGAACATGTCTTACAGCTTCTCTCAGGTGGTCATCACCTATCTCATCAATATATTGGGTAATGAGGCGTTGGCCACACGTACTTATACCGTGAATACCACGATGTTTGTCTATCTGTTTGCCATTGCCATGGCGCAGGGTGGCGCCATCTGCATCGGCCATCTGGTGGGGAAAAAGAAGATTCGTGCGGCTTATCTTCTGGGAAAGTATGTGATGAGGCTTTCTATTCTCGTTTCATTGGTGTTGTCATGTCTATGGGCCATTTGCGGACATGCCATCTTCGACTGGCTTACAGATAATGAAGAGATTATCCGTATGGGGGTGACCATCCTGGTGGTGGATGTGATGGTAGAGATCGGTCGCGCCGTGAATATTTATGCCACGAACGCCCTTCGTTCGGCGGGTGATGTGAACTATCCTTTCTATGTGGGATTGATTGTGCAATGGACCGTATCTGTAGGTCTCAGTTATTTTCTGGGTATCTGTCTGGGATGGGGACTGGTTGGCATGTGGTGTGCTTTCCTGCTTGACGAGAATATCCGTGCATTTATTTTTGTAAAGCGTTGGAACAGCCTGAAATGGGCGAAGAAAGGGTTTGTGAGATAATTGAAAGTGAGAGGAAGTGGCCGTCTTTGCCTTTTGACGGGGCAAAGCGACAACCTCCTCCGGTTTCTTTGGTTCCTTCCGGTTTATGCTTTTTCTGCCGTAAGCAGCAGCCAGCCGTAGCAGACCATGATACAGAAGATCGTAATCATGAGAGCGGCGGCCGACCATTTCACCAGTTGTTTGTCCTTCTTGGCTGTCCCGTAGATGATGCCGGTGAAGGTGGTGAGAAAGATTCCTCCGATTGTGCCGATGAAGCCTTGCAGGGCAAAGCCGATGAGAATCAGGATACCCATCGTGATAAGAATGTTGCGTTTCATGATACAGGTCTTTGACCGATTTACAGACTTGCTTTCAGGGCTTTGATGACGGCGGAGGTAAATCCTTCGTATTCAAGCTCATTGATTCCTTTTATCGTGATTCCGCCCGGAGTAGTCACTTTTTCGATTTCCAGAGCAGGGTGAGTGGATTCGTTGTGCAGGAGAAGCTGTGCGGCTCCTTCCACTGTCTGTGCCACCATTTTCATGGCATCTTGTGGCTTGATTCCCATTTCTACTCCGGCTTGCATGGCTGCCTGCACGTATTTCAATACATACGCGATGCCGCATGAAGTGAGTGAAGTCGCCGCGGCAAACTGTTTTTCTTCAATCAGCATGGCCATACCCATTTCGTTGAAGAGTCTCATCAGCATGTTTGTTTGTTCATCGGAGGCGTTACGGGCAGCTATAAGTGTCATGCTGGCTCCAATCGAGATGGCTGTATTGGGGATGACACGGAAAATAGTCATTTCGGAGTCCACATAATGAGCCAGGTTTTCGAAAGTGAGTCCGGCTGCCACGGATACCAGAACTTGCGGTTGGCGCAGGCGGAGAGGTTTTAGCACTTCCTCCATCTTCCATGGTTTCACCGCCACGATCACGATGTCGGCATCCGAGGCCGCTTCCTTGTTGCTGTGGGTTGTGTGTATGTCCGGAAACTCGGTTTTCAACGCTTCCAGTTTTCCGTTACTGGGGTTTGAGACCGTTATTTCGTTTGCTTTGATATAATGTCCTTTCGCCAGTCCGCGTGCGATGGCACCGCCCATGTTCCCGGCTCCGATAATCGCTACTTTCATAATAGTCTGTTTTTTTGTTGTCTATATGCAAACATACATAAAAACCGACAAATTTTATGTATGTTTGCGGCGTTTTTAATCATTAACCATTGTTTGAGTATAGATATGGCTTGGGTTATTTTGATTGTGGCCGGATTGTTTGAGTCCGGTTTCGCGTTTTGTCTGGGGAAGATGAAAGGCGTGGAAGGATTGGCATATTATCTTTGGGGAGCGGGGTTCCTGTTTTGTCTGGTGACCAGTATGGTTCTGCTTGCCAAGGCCGTACAGACATTGCCTATCGGGACGGCTTATCCTGTATGGACGGGAATCGGAGCGGTGGGGACGGTAATCCTGGGCATCGTGTTCTTTCATGAGCCGGTGTCGTTGGCCCGTCTGTTTTTCATTGCCACACTGATCGGTTCCGTAATCGGGCTGAAGATGGTGGAAGGATGAAAACAGGGAGGGTGTGCCTTTGTGTTGATTCTTTACTTATCGGCGCACCCTTTCCTTCTTGTCAGAAATTGAATATCAGTATCTCACGTTTTCCGAGTGCCAGCTTTTCTTTCAGGCTGACGGTGCGTCCGCTTAAAAAGTCTGTCGCGTTGGTCTGAGGGAGTATTTCCTTGTAAGGAGTCAGGTCAAGTTCCTGTTTTTCGTCGGTTCCGTTCATGATGACCACTGTCGACATGCCGTTGTAGGCGCGTTCGTAGACGTATGTGCCGTGGGCGATGGAGAAGTGTTTCAGTGTTCCTTTCCCGACAGCTTCGTTGTTTTTCCTCCATTGCAGCAGTTTCCTTGTGAAATTATAAGCCTCGTTCTGGAGCTGGCTGCGTCCATCTGCCTTGAAGCAGTCGGTCTTGTCGCCCAGCCATCCGCCCGGAAAATCTTTTCTCAGGCATCCATCACCGTCGGCCTTGTCGCCGTCCATCAGGATTTCCGTACCGTAATAGATTTGTGGAATGCCCCGGGTGGTGAGCAGGAATGTCAGAGCCTGTTTGTAGCGTGTCAGGTTCTTGGCCATTTCTTCCGTACGGCTGAATCGTGAGGTGTCGTGGTTGTCGAGGAATACGAGCAGGTTCATCGGATTGGCATAGACCAGGTCCTGAGTCTGATAGTCGTACAGGCGGTAAAGACCGTTTGCCCAGTCGGTGGTTTCTTCGTCAAAAGCCTTGTTCATCAGGTCGGTCAGCGGAAAGTCCATTACTGTAGGAAGGTTGGAATTTCTTGGAGCGGCCAGTTTGCTGTCTTTCTGCCAGTAGGACACGAGCACATTGCTGTTGAGCCATGTCTCTCCCACAATGTTGAAGTGCGGATACTCGTCGAGCACTTCCTTGCACCATTCTGACATGAAGTCATAGTCAGCGTATGGATGGGTGTCCTGACGGATTCCGTTGATGCCGGCATATTCTATCCACCAGATACTCGACTGGATAAGATAGCGTGCCACATGGCGGTTGCGCTGGTTGAAGTCGGGCATGACTTGTGTGAACCAACCGTCGGTGGCGATTTTCCGCTCATAATCGCTGGCGTGAATGTCCATCACGCTGGCAGTCTTGAAAGAGGTCTGCACATATTCCGACTTGAAATTGAACCAGTCTTTCGAGGGCTTGTCTTTAAACAGATAGTTCTCGCTCCCGCAATGGTTGAAAATCATGTCCATCACCACCTTCAGGTCTGATTGGTGGGCTTTTTCCACCAGATTCTTGAACTCTTCGTTGCTGCCGAAACGCCGGTCTATCTGGTAATAGTCGGTAATGGCATATCCGTGGTAAGAACCGTTTTCCATGTCGTTTTCCTGAATCGGGTTGAGCCAGATGGCGGTTACACCCAAGTCGTTGATATAGTCCAGATGGTCGGCCACCCCTTTCAGGTCACCTCCGTGGCGTGCGAACGAGTCGTTCCGGTCCACTTTGCATTCTTTCATGCCTTCCACAATGTCATTGTCCGGATTACCGTTGGCGAATCGGTCGGGCATGATCAGATAGAGCACATCGCTGGAGGTGAATCCCTGTATGTCCTCTCCCTTACGTGTGCGTGTCTTCAGCTCGTAAGGGACGGCGGTCGTTTTTTTCCCTTGTCTCAGTATGATGTCGAAATGTTGGGGAGCCGCTTCCGACAAGTCCACGTAAAGCAGCAGGTAGTTCGGGTTGTCCTGACGTACGATTTCCTTGACGGTCACGTCTTTGCTGGAAAGTGTCACATCGGCCGAGGCGATACGGTCGCCGTAAAGCATGATCTGGAGTTCCGGATTCTTCATGCCGGCCCACCAGAATTGTGGTGCGACCTTGTTTACGGTAATGGCACGGGCTTTGGTGCAGAGACCGAGAAAGCTGAGTAAAGTCATAATGATCAATAAGGTTTGTTTCATGATATTTGATAAGTTTAGGGTTCTTCACAAATATAGAGTCTTTTCTCCGGCCTTTTTTTCGGATAAAATGAAAATATAAATGGGAAGAATCCGTATATCGCTGGTTGTCTTTTTGTTAGGTGAATAGGATATCCGCGATATTATAAAGGGATGAGAACCTGTGGAGGTGCTGGCAAGAGAAACAAAGGCCACAAGATATACCGGATATCAGGTCCTTTTCATATCTGTGGCCTTTGCGGTGAGCGGTGCTCACGTAAAGTATGGCTGTGTTTCGCTTCAATGAAGAAGCGGCTGATTTATTTCAACACGTTGTGCAGACGGTTCAGGAAATCATCGGCCTCTTCCATGCTGAGACAGAGGGGAGGAAGCAGACGGATGACATTCGTTCCGCTTACACCGGTGAATACCTTCTGTTCGAAGAGCAGTCTTGTGCGCAGTTCCTTGACCGGTTCCTCAAACTCCATGCCGATCATCAGGCCGCAACCGCGTACCTCCTTGATACCCTTGAATTTCTTCAGCTCTTCCAGCAGGTGTGCGCCCACTTTTGCCGCATTGTCAATGAGGCTCTCCTCCTTCATCACGTCCAGTACGGCGATTGCGGCGGCACAGGCCAGATGGTTCCCTCCGAAAGTCGTTCCCAATTGTCCGTAGACTGGCTTGAACTTCGGACTGATCAGTACACCGCCCATGGGGAACCCGTTGGCGATACCTTTTGCCATCGTGATCATGTCAGGACGTACACCGTGATGCTGGTGGGCGAAGAATTTTCCGCTCCGTCCGTAGCCCGACTGGATTTCGTCGACGATGAATACGGTGTCATGCTTGTCGCATTCCTCGCGGATGGCTTTCATGAATTCGGTGGTCGGCAACTGGATGCCTCCCACTCCCTGGATTCCTTCGATAATCACCGCACACACGTCACCCTTCGCGAGCTCGGCTTTCAAGGCCTCCATATCGTTCAGGGGCAGGTACACCACATGCCCGTTGTCGTTGATGGGAGCGATGATTTTGGGGTTGTCGGTCACTTCCACCGCCAGTGAAGTACGGCCATGGAATGCCTTGCTGAACGAAACCACACGCGTGCGTCCGTTGTGGAAAGAAGCCAGTTTCAGCGCGTTCTCGTTGGCTTCCGCTCCGGAATTGATGAGGAACAGCTGGTAGTCGTCATATCCGCAGAGTGCTCCCATGCGGTCGGCCACTTCCTGCTGGAGTTTGTTGATTACCGAGTTGGAATAGAATCCCAATGTGGCCACTTGTCTGCTGATGGCCTCCACGTAATGAGGATGGGCGTGTCCGATGGAGATTACGGCATGTCCGCCGTAGAGGTCCAGATATTCCTGCCCTTTGTCATCCCAGACGTGGCAGCCTTTTCCTTTCACGATGTTTACATCGAATAGAGGATATACGTCGAAAAGTTTCATCTTTATAATGAAGAATTAAGAGTGAAGAATGAAGAATATTTCTTCATTTCGAAAGACCTTCATTCTTCTTCTGGTTGTTTTTTACTGTTTTTATTGATGCAACGAGCAAGGCTATCAGTTCATTACAGTCTTTTTCCATACTGATGAACGATTGTTCGTCAATTTGGTTGCTGTCATGCAGCAGATTGAGCCAATAGTCCGTTTCATTTGCCTCTTTGAGCCCGACGCTTAGTTTGTTAATGAAGTCGGCAGGACTTTGTGCGAATTCAGATTCCCGCACCAAAGCACCGATAGCCGTTCCCGAACGAAGAACTTGTTTGCTCAGTATATATTCCTGCCTTTCATTGTGCAGATATTGTGCCATGCGTACGGCACGTAAGGCGAATGCATAGCTTTTGATATGCAGCGGAGAATCATGTCGTTTGTGCAGATTCTTCATTCTTCGTTCTTCATTCTTCATTTAAAAAGCGCTCGGTTTCAGCTTCAGCCCGGTCGTCTCTTCCAGATTGAACATCAGGTTCATGTTGTGGACGGCCTGGCCGCTGGCTCCTTTCAGCAGATTGTCGATGCAGGACACGATCAGAAGCTTGTCGCCGTGCTTTTCCAGATGGATGAGGCACTTGTTGGTGTTCACCACCTGTTTCAGGTCGATGTTCTTTTCCACGATGTGGGTGAAAGAGTCTTCCGCATAGTATTCTTTGTACATTCTGACAATCTCTTCCAGCTCTACTTTCGTCTTTACCACAAGGGTGGCGAAGATGCCGCGCGCGAAATCGCCCCGGTAGGGGATGAAGTCGATTTCCGAACCGAAGCTGTTCTGCAACTGTTTGAGCGACTGCTTGATTTCAGGCACGTGCTGGTGGGCGAACGGCTTGTAGATACTGAGGTTGTTGTTGCGCCAGCTGAAATGGCTGGTCGGTCCGGGTTTTACACCCGCCCCGGTGCTTCCTGTGATGGCGTTCACCATGATGTCATCGTTCAGCAGCAGGTGTTTGGCCAGCGGAAGCAGTCCCAACTGGATACAGGTGGCGAAGCAACCCGGATTAGCCACATGCTTGCTGTGGCAGATGGCCCGGCGGTTCAGTTCCGGAAGTCCGTACACGAAGTCATGGCTTCCGTCCGCAATGCGGTAGTCCATCGACAGGTCGATGATTCTGAGGTCTTCCGGCAGGTTGTGGCAGTCCATGAATTTCTTCGTGTCGCCATGTGCCGTGCAAAAGAACACCACATCCACTTCGTCCAGAGGCAGTTCGTCCGTAAACACCAGGTCTGTCTCTCCGTACAGACCTTCGTGTACGTCCGTAATCTTGTTTCCCGCATTGCTGGAGCTGTTTATGAATCCTATCTCTACGTCAGGATGGTTCAGCAACAGGCGGATCAGTTCGCCTGCCGTATATCCCGCACCTCCTATGATTCCGGCTTTGATCATTGTGTTCTGATTTGATTGTGTATGGGTGATTACATCATTTCGTCCTTATGGTTGGCGTAGTAGGCACGGAGCGGAGTGGAGAGCACCTTGATGAATCCCTTCGCGTCTTCCGCCGTCCATCCTTTCTGCATCTCACCATACTCGCCGAACTTGTTCTTCACCAGATCGTCCTTCGATTCCACACCTACGGTAGAGAAGCAATACGGACGGAGTTCCAGAATGGCCGTACCGTTCACGTTGCGCTGCGATTCGGTCAGCATGGCTTCGATGTCGCGCATCACGGGTTCCAGATACTGGCTTTCGTGGAGGAACATTCCATACCAGTTGGCTACCTGGTCTTTCCAGTACTGCTGCCATTTGCTGAGCGTATATTTCTCCAGGAAGCGGTGTGCGCCGATAATCAGCATCGGAGCGGCGGCCTCGAAACCCACACGGCCCTTGATGCCGATGATGGTGTCGCCCACGTGCATGTCACGTCCGATTCCGTAAGGAGCGCCGATTTCCTCCACTTTCTGGATGGCCTTGATCTTGTCGTCAAACACCTCTCCGTTCACCGCATAAAGCTCGCCTTTCTTGAACTCCAGCTTCAGCTGTTCGCTTCCTTCCTTGGTCACCTGCTTCAGGTAGGCGCTTTCCGGCAGCCCTTGTGCCGAGTCCAGAATCTCTCCTCCGCAGATGGAAGTACCCCAGATTCCTACGTTGTATGAATATTTCAGTTTGGTGAAGTCCGCCTCAAATCCATGTTCTTTCAGGTAGTTGATCTCATAGTCACGGCTGAGTGCCATGTCGCGTGTCAGCGTGATGATTTCCACGCCCGGAGCCATTACCAGGAAAGTCATGTCGAAACGCACCTGGTCGTTGCCCGCGCCGGTAGAGCCGTGTGCGATGGCATGTGCGCCGATCTCGTTGGCATAGCGCGCGATGGCCAGCGCCTGGAAGATGCGTTCCGAGCTGACAGAAATGGGGTAAGTGCCGTTGCGCAGCACATTTCCGAAAATCATGTATTTCAGACTCTTCTCATAATATTCCTGAGTCACGTCGAGTGTCACGTATTTCACCGCTCCCAGCTTGTAGGCGTTTTCCTCGTTCTTTTTCAGCTGTTCGGCACTGAATCCGCCCGTGTTGGCACAGGCCGCATACACTTCATATCCCTTTTCTTTTGCCAGATACATCACGGTGAATGATGTGTCCAGTCCGCCGCTGAAAGCGACGACCACTTTTTTCTTCTCTTCCATGATTGATATGTTTTTCGGTTTTAGTCTTAAAAATTGGTGATCTTGTCGTCCGTGTGCAGGGCCGGGTCATAAAGCATGGCCGTGCAGATGCAGAACTTGCGGTTCTTGGCCATGAGAATCTCGTGGTTGATGCATCCCTCGCATCCTTTCCAGAACGCGTCATCGTCGGTCAGTTCGTTGAATGTCACCGGCACATAGCCCAGTTCGGTATTCATCTTCATGACGGCCGCCCCCGAGGTCAGGCTGAATATTTTCGCCTTCGGCCATCGCAGGCGTGCCAGCGTGAACGATGCGTGCTTGATGCGTTTCGCCAGTCCCAGTCCCCGGTAGTTCGGGTGTACAATAAGTCCCGAGGTGGCCACATACTGTTTGTTCCCCCATGATTCGATGTAAGTGAATCCGGCAAAATCATCTCCGCACAGGGCGATGATGGCTTTTCCCTCTTTCATCTTGGTAGCCACATATTCGTGGGTACGTTCCGCGATACCGGTGCCCCGTACCTTGGCTGCTTCTCTGATTGTGTCCAAAATCGTGTCAACGTAAACCTCGTGTGAGGCGTCGGCTACCATTACATCAATTTGTTTAGTAGGTTCCATTCTTCCTTCGTTTACTTATATATATTATGGTTTATATTCGGTATCAGGCTTGACAAGGCCTGGAGAACAGCTGTCCTTGATGAGTTCTCGCTGATTACCAGCATGATGGTATCGTCGCCTGCGATGGTTCCGATAATCTCATGGAAGCTCCGCATGTCAATGTCGTAGGCAAGGCTGCTGGCATATCCCGGCCGCGTCTTGATGACGGCGATGTTACCCGAGAACTCGATGGAGACGAATCCGTTGTGGCGGAGCATCTCGCTTGCGCTGTGAGGCTCGGTCATACGTTTGTACATCGTGTTGTTGGGCAGGACGTATACGTAGTTCCCGTTCATGCTGGCGGCCTTGGCCACTTTCAGCTGTTTCAGGTCGCGCGAGAGAGTGGCTTGCGTAAGTTTGAAACCTTCCTTGGCAAGTTCGTTCAAAAGCTCTTCCTGGCTGCCTACCTCCTTGCTGGAGATGATCATCTTGATGGAATCGAGTCTGCTGTTCTTGTTCTTCATTGTATAATTATTCTTTGTTGGCCGCAAATATACGGATTATATTGGAATAATATGCAAGGGAATCTGATTTTTTTGCGGCCATGTGCAAGGTCCTTTCATAAAACCGTAGGGTTAGGATATATTGAAGGAAATAATAGCGCTTTGGATGAAAGAACTGCGGAATCCCGTTTGTCAGTCGGTTTCGGGGGCTTGAAAAAAACGCCTTGACGTTTGAACTAAAACGTAAGGGCGTTTTAATCCAAACGTCAAGGCGTTTTTTTGAGGATTGGATAATGTGTTTATTTCAAGTTTGTTTCGGGCCGCTTAATTACGGCTCGATTTTTCTTTTCTCCACTTCCTTTTTGGCTAGGTGTCAGAATCATTTTTCTGGAACGATTCTCTTCTCGCGATTTCCGCCTCCAGATTGTTGAGCCACAGGCGGTAGATGTCGGCATTCTGTACCATTCTGTTTTCTTCGGTCTGGTTTTCGGACCAACTGTCATCGATAAATGTGTTTATGCTTCCTTGATACATGGTGAGTTTCACCTCTGTCAGCCGGTCGTTCAACTTGATGATGAGGAATACGGCTTTCGTTGTATAGGCTTCGGTGGCACTTCCCCATAAAATCTTATTGAGCGTAGCGTTTGATGCGTCCTCTTGTTTGGAGGCGTTGATCAGTCCCGTTTCCTTGTCGGTATTGTTGATCAGGAATCCTTCCGACTGAAGCAGTGAAAGGGCGGAAGTGAACGTCATGTCATAGTCGGCCTGGATAATCCGCGTGGTCATCGTTCGGATTTCATCGCTGGTCAGTACTTTGGCGGGTGTGCCGCAAGCGGCCAGCAGGATGCCTGTCATCAGGATAAAAAATACTTTTCTCATATCGTTTTTTTTTAGTCAGATTCTTGTCAATTGAGGATACTCTCATTCGGTCGGGTATTCCGGGCTGTACAGCATTGTCTTTCCGCGTCTCACCAGCTGTCCGTCCTTCACCCATTCCTCGCCTCTCTCGCTCAGGTGCTGTATCATGGCCGTCCGAAGCTCTTCAAGCCGCTTCCTGTACTTTCTGTCCTTGGAGACATCCTTGGTTTCTTTCGGGTCGTCTGTCAGGTCGAACAATTGCTCTTCTCCGGTATGTACAAACCAGATGTATTTGATTTTTCCGTCGGTCAGCGCGCACCAGTAGTTATGGTCGGAGTAGCATGTGGCATGCTCCATGTCAATCCATCTGCGCCATTGCGGATGTTCCTCCCTCACCAGCGCGACCAGTGACTTCCCGTCGATATCTTCCGGAACCTCTCCTCCCGCCATGTCAACGAATGTCGGCAGGAAATCTCTCAGTTCTACAGGATTTTCTATCACCGAGCCGGCGGGTCTGACGGTCTGTATGGATTCCGGGAACTTGATGATATAGGGGATGGCCGCGGAGCCTTCATAAGCGTACGTTTTCCGCCAGTGGTGATGGTCGCCCATCATGTCGCCGTGGTCCGAGGTGAAGCAGATGACGGAATTGTCGTACATGCCCTTGTCTTTCAATGCCTGGATGATACGCCCCACCTGCTCGTCGATGAAGGTGACGGAAGCATAGTAGTGCTTCTTGCTGTTTTTCGCGTATTCGTCGCCGAACTGGGCGAAGGCGGCGTCGGGAGCGGTGTCCGGGTCGGTGATGTTCTCACCGATATGCCGGCTCCATTCGCCGGAAGCCGGAGCCTCCATCTCGATGTCCTTGTATTTGTCGAGCACACGTTTGGGAGGGTCGTACGGGCTGTGGGGCCGTGCGAAGGAGACTTTCAGAAACAGAGGCCGGTCGCCTTCGTAGTTCCGGATAATGCTTACGGCCACATCTCCTGTCCATGCGGTGGGATGCAGGTTTTCCGGCAGTTTGTACGTGGCCGCTCCGTGGTCGTTCCATCCTATTCCTGTCTCGTCGGGATTCTTCCCGGGGGCTACAGTCTGAAACCATTTCCGGTAGTCACTCATAAAATAAGGTGATTCCACTCTTCCGCTTTCGTCCACGAAAGTGGCATGAAATCCGTGGGATACATTCTGCGGATACCAGTGCATTTTCCCTACGCCCAGCGTGAGATACCCGCAATCACGGAGCATCTGTGGAAGTTCGTACCGGTAATGTTCCGCCACACGTCCGTAGCCCAGTATCCCGTGGTGCCAGGGTGACATTCCCGTGAGCAGTCCCGCCCGTGCAGGGGTGCTGCTGGGAGCTGCCGTATAGGCATTGCTGAAATAATAGCCGTCACTGGCCAGCGAGTCGATGTTTGGCGTGATGATGCGTCCGTTTCCGCTGCATCCTACCGCATCGGCACGTTGCTGGTCGGTCATGATGAAGATGATGTTGGGCTGTTGTTGCGCCTGTATAATCTGTGGCATGCAGAGAGGCAGGGCCAGTCCCGACAGCCAGTATAGTTTCCCCGTCATTGTTCGTTCTTTTATGGATTCTGGACAAATATACGAAAACTCGCCCACATACGGATGAAATTCGGAGGAATAATGCAAGCTGTTGGAAATGAAAGGTGATGTGCGGTTGTATTCCATGTCCATCATTGGAGTGCATCAGCCGTTTTTTGATGGGTTAGGAAAAAGAATTGCTACCT
>CASENM010000041.1 GCA_949289295.1 uncultured Bacteroides sp. | reverse complement strand
TTTATTTTTGTACATTTGCATCCGTAAGAGTTACTCCAATAAGCAAAGCGATGCAGACCACGGCAATTGGGACGGTTGCCAACTCATTACCCGAAAACGAGGTAATTCTTCTAACTCTCTTGATTTCAAGGAGGTATATTCATTATACAGATTTACGGAAAAAAGATGTAATTACGAAAGGATGTAAAATAACAATAAGATATTTATTCAAAAACAAAAAAATCGTATCTTTACCCCGAAAAATGTAAATAGACGACTTTTTCCGGCCGTGCTTTTGGAATTTGCATTTTATGAGAGTTGTAGAAGTTTTAGTCCGATTTAGCTGAAGTGTTTGGCAGATTATGGGCGTTTGAATAAATTAAAATCAAAAATTATGAAGCGTGTTGCATTATTCCTTGTAGGATTGGTGTGGGCTGTGACAAGCTTTGCCATTATGGCCGCACGCGACACCTTTCCCGTTACCGACCTGATATCGGGGGAGGGAGGCCATGCCGAATATTCACCACTCCACGATACCTACCAGCTGTGGGGCTGGGATATCCTGCGCTACTATTATTTCTTTTATGTCCATCACTTCGCCGAGTATCCGTGGGTAGTGCGTGTGGCTTACATGGTCATTATCGTCTGCTGTCTGGCCTTTGTGGTACTGTTTGTGGCGATGTGTGTGAATGTTTATCTGCGCCGCCGCAATTACAAGCGACTTAACCGGATTCGCGAAAAATATCTGGAACCGCTCAAGGATGTGTGTTACGCTGAGGTGGAAAATTTGCCTATGGATGAGATTAAACGCCGTATCGGTTATGAGGAGCGCAAATGGAAGAAGTGGGAGATGCAACTCTGGTCGCAAGTGTTTATTGAAGTCAGTGTGTTCACCAACACGATGAATCCAAACCTTACTAACATACAGCGGGCCATGCGTCTCGTGGGTTTTACCGATTACGTGGAGCGTCAGCTCATTTATGGTAAGAACTGTGACAAGGTGAGATTGTTGCAGACGGTGCGCCTGACGAACATGAGACTACCCAACAGTATCGTGGCACGGCTTGTCAACGACAAGTCGCTGCCGTTGCGCAAGGCTGCTCGCCTTTATTACATGGTGGCCAGCAAGGAGAATCCTTACGATTATTTCGAGGAGGATACGGAACGTGTGCCGGTTTTCACCACGTGGGACAAGATGGAGTTGCACGAGATATTCAGCCGCATCAACAAGGCCAACAGACCCACACCGCGCTTTGTTCCGATACTCCAGAAGATGAAGAACCCTGACTTTTGTGCGTTTCTGATGCGCGAGACGGCCTGGTGGGGTACCGACAATGAGGTTCGTTACCTGATAGGGTATTTTGATGACGATAACTTTACCGTGCGCAAGGCGGCCTTTACCAGTATGGGTATACGTAAGTTCTGGTTCGGAGCGTAATGTGCCGTTCTTTGTGGAGGCGTATAATAGTTCCACTGCCGATTATACCCGACGCACCGCCCTGCGATGCCTTTGGGCTTCGGGAGCTGAGGGTCACGCGGCTTTTCGCAGGCTTATGGAAAAGGCCAACGCCGAAGACAAAATTCTCTTCGAGCATGTAGAATGTGAACTGATAAATCACGACGGTTTATGAAAGATATGCTGTTTTATTTTTACGGATATGCCGTATTCTTTTATAGCATGGGGCTTATCATTTCTTATATAGTCCTTATGTGGCTGGCTGTGGTAGGCATCATGCGCAACAAGCGCTACCAGCTAAGCACGTACACGAAGAACATAATAAACACCAGCCCCTATACTCCGGGCGTGTCGGTTGTGGCTCCGGCTTACAACGAAGAGAAGACTATAATAGATAATGTGAACTCACTTCTAAAGCAGGAGTATCCGAAATTTGAGGTGGTTATAGTCAACGACGGTTCCACAGACAAGACCCTCGAACTGCTCATCGAGAACTTCGCGCTCGTCGAGGTTCCGTTTGCTTATGTCGAGTATATACACACCAAACCATACAAAAGATTATTCAAGTCGGTAGATCCGAAGTTCTCGCGGCTTATCGTGGTCGATAAGGAGAACGGCGGAACGAAGGCTGATGCCGTGAACGCCGGGCTGAACGCTTCGTCATATCCTTATTTCATCAATACCGACGTGGACTGCATTCTTTCCAAAGATGCCATATCGCGTTGCATCCAGCCCATGCTTGAGTCTCCCGATGTAATTGCCGTGAGCGGCATCATGTCGGCATCAAACGGTTGTGAAGTGGAAGATGGTGTGATAACCAAGTTACGCCCTCCCCATACGCCTTGCCCGTTGTTCCAGACGATGGAATATATGCGCTCGTTCCTCGTGGGTAAGATGGGGTGGTCGGCCATCAACGCCATGCCTAACGTGTCGGGAGGCTACGGATTGTTTGACAAACAGGTGGTTATGGCAGCGGGCGGCTACAGCGGCGATTCGTTTGCCGAGGACATGGACATGATAATCCGCATGGTAGGCTATTGCTGTGACTTTAAGCGGAAGTATAAAATCGTGCAGGTACCGGCCTATAGTTGCTGGACGGAGATGCCGCCGAACCTCCGTGTGCTCTATCGCCAGCGTGTACGTTGGGGTTATGGTTTGATACAGACTTTCGTGCGTCACCGCCGCTTCCTGTTCAATCATAAATATAAACAGCTTGGTATGATTACCTTGCCGTACGTGTTGATTTTCGAGGTGCTTGCTCCCATCATCGAGTTCGTCGGTTTCCTGGTGTTTGTCTATCAGGCGTTCACGGGAGTAGTAAACTGGGCTTCGGCCACCGTCATTTTCTTCGGCCTCTATACCTTCTGTTTCATTCTGGCCTCGGTGGTGCTTTTCAACGATTTCGCCCTCGGAGGCTCGTTCCGTAAAGTCAGGGCCTATCTGCTTGTGCTTGGCGCGGCCATGGTGGAGCCGTTCCTCTATCACCCGTTCATTACGCTTTTCTCCATCAAGGGCTATTTCAATTACTTTACGAGGAAGTCGGGCGTTTGGGGCGACATGAGCCGAAGAGGTACAAAGGGCAAGAAAAACGACAGTATAAACAATGGCGGTGTAGAGAAAGTTCCTGCCGAAAATGCCGGCGGAGTCCGGGTGGAGGGAGTTGTATGAAGAGTAAAGTATGTTTCATAATCTGTATTTTTCTCTTTGTCTTTGTGACGGAGGCAGGTGCTTTTAACGTATTCGGTTCAGAGAAAGACGTTCATACGCCCGACTATTATGAGATGAACGTGCGTGCGATGTTCAAGCATGGTTCTTGGGATGAAGGCAAGGCACTGCTCGACAGGGGGCTGGAGGTTTATCCTGATGCCAACGGGCTTAACGAACTTAACGGCCAATATTACTACCATAAGAAGGACTATGACAACTCGCGCTATTATCTTGTGAGGGTCGTTCGCGACAATCCGAGGAACGTCACGGCCAAACAGTTGCTTGTCAAGGTAGAGGAGGAAACCAAGAACTATTCTTCGGCCATTTGTTACGTCAATGAATTGCTCGAAATCAATCCATACAAAAAGAGCCTGTGGCGCAAGAAAATAGGGCTGTATCGCCTGCAGAACAATAACGTAGAGGCCGACCGGTTGCTCAAGCGGCTCTATCAGATCTATCCTAACGATACTGTCCTGCAGAGGGAATACTCTTACAATCTTGAAGAACAGTACCTTCGCAAGAAAAAATCGGGCGAACCTGCCGATGCCATAAAGTTGCTTTATGAACTCGTGGAGGCTGTGCCGGGCAATGAGACCTATTATATGGACCTCACGAACTTGCTGCTCCAGCAAGGCAATACCGAGGAGGCACTCGCGGTGTCGAGCCGCGGTGCGTCGCGTATCCCCGGCAGTACAGCCCTCGTCATAAAGAGGGCGAGCATCCTTGCAGAGGAAGGCCGCTATCAGGAGGCTCTGGCCTTCGTTTCGTCGCGTATGCGTTTTAACGGCAGTGCAAGGTTGCGGCAGTTCCATACAGATTTGCTCGCTGAGGCCGCTGAGGCCGCCAACATGGGTGATCCATACGTGCTTTATGGTAAGCTTTATGGGACTGTAAAGAGCGACGAGGCCCTTGATTATCTGCTCAACATCTCAATAACCCGTGGCTACTACTACGATGCGCTCTACTATATTGCTGAAGCCAAGCGGAGACGCGGCGTGCAGTTTCCTTTGTTATATAAGGAATACCTCATTTACAAGCGCATGGGCAACACTACGAAAGCACAGTCGTTGCTCACGCAACTCGTTGCCATACACCCCGATGACACTGACCTCGGTGATGAAATGGCTACGATGCGGCTGGAGCAGGCTTCCGGCCTGATTTCAAACGCCTTCTATTCCGAGGCTCTTCCGTACGCCTTGGAGGCGGTGCGATACAGCTCTGACCCGGAGCTGAGGGCTTCGGCTTTGTCGCGTACATACTCGTGTTATTATGAAACCAAGCAGTATGGCATGGCCATGCAGACCCTTGACTCGCTTTTCGCGCTCAATGCTGACACTTCCACCTATATCATCCGCAAGGCCGATATACTGTGTGGTAGGGGCGACGTGCCGCAGGCGTTGGCCGTGCTCGACAGTGCGATACAGAATACCGCCCACTTTGAGTACCAATCGGCCTACTGTTCGGCTTACGAGGAAAAGGCCGTGCCTTACATCAAGGAATTGATAGAGGAAGGGGCCACTCACCGTGCCTTCGATGCCAGCGTGGCATTGCTCGCAGTCAATCCCGCTTCGCCCGAAGGCTTGCAGTTCGCTATCGGCACAGCCGATATGCTTGGACGTTATTCTGCCTATGACCACTATGTAGCGCAGGCGTGCTCCATCTATCCAGAACGCACCGACTTCGTGGTGAAGCAGGCCGCAGCTTATAACCGTAATGGCGAGCATCGCCGTTCCATCGAAATGCTTCGTCCGTGGCTCGACGAGTATCCAGACAACAAGTCTATCATCGGTGCGTTCTCCGAGAGCAGCGAAGCCGTAGCCTACCAGTTTGTAAAAGCTCATCGGCCTGCCGAAGCTGTGGCCGTGGTGGACACCGCCCTTGTATTCGACGATACCAACCAGGCTCTCTTCTATGTGAAAGGGATAGCCTGCGAGGCTCTCCATGACTATGACTCGGCTTATTATTACTTGAAGAAGTACATACCGGCCGAGACCGAGGCCTCGTCACATAAGCGTCACTTGATGGGACTTGCCAACCGTTCGCTCAAAAATGAGCTTGCCGTTGAGTATCTTCATGGCCGTTACGGCGAGGAGGACGTAATCACTGCCGTGGCTACTGCAGCTTATACGCGCCGTTTTGCTCGCGACTTGTTCACTACCCGCATAAATTATGCCGGGCGTGACGGTTCTGCGGCAGGCGATGATTCTGAAGACCAGGTGGCGGGCGGTGTTGGTCTGCAGCTCGGTGCGGAGTGGGAACATGCTTTCTCCGACAAATGGTCGACCACATTTGCTGCAGCCTACGGCACACGCTATTTCCCTAAAGTCATGACTTCGGCCAAATTCTTGCATACCTTCGCCAATGACATTTCTGTCGACCTGCATGCCGCCTATCGTCGCATCAGCACATACAGCAAGCGGTTCGCGTGGGCGGTTTCTGATGTGGACGGTGAGGGCGAATGGGCTTTCGACGGCTGGGAAGAGTCCGGTCATAACCTCTTTACTGTCGGGACGGGCGTATCGAAGGCGTGGGACAGGCTCATACTCAACGGTCGTCTCGACGGGTTCCTTTTTACCGACCACGTCTATGCCAACGCAACGGCACAGTTTAAATATTTCCCCTCAGAAGACGGGCGCACGAGCATTACTATGGTGGGTAGTGTCGGAAGTGCGCCGGAGGCCAACCTCATAGACAATGCCATGCCCGGCACGTTCGACAAACTGAACGCAATGGTGGGTCTTGGCGGTATCTACATGATTAACAAGCACATTTCCGTCGGCTTGATGGGTACGTGGCAGACCTTCTATAGCCAGGTGAACCAACGCGGAGGTGACTTGCTCAACTATACCGAATGGTTAAATACGAGATACAGAAACTTATATAATGTGCACGTACAACTTTATATCCATTTTTAAGGTGAGGCTCATAGCAGCCATAGTCAGCCTCTGTCTTGCCGTAGCCCTGTCTGCTTCGTGTGCCGGGGGAGGGCAACATGCTGCGTTGTTCGGCTATATGGTGGTGCCGGCTGACGGCAAATCCAAAGCCGATGTGCGTTGGGCGGCCTACCTTGCGGGCCAGCTTGACCGCCGGACGGGTGGTCAGGGGCTTGCTTCCGTCAAAAAGCCTGTTGTGGGCAACTGCATCAAGGTTGAAGTTCATATCGATTCTGCAGCTTCCACGCGTTATTCCGCGTCAACATCTGGCTCTACTGTCAAACTGACAGCTGACGATGATGAGTCTATGCTGTGGCTCATTTACCAGTTTATCACTTCTGCTGCCAATGATGATCCACGTTTGGCGGCAGTCGACCTGGCTCCGCCTGTCATCGATATGGAGGGGCAGACGGGAAATTTCGCTTTCGAGTACCGTGGCATCTACAGCCCGTCAAATTCTATCCCGGAGCTTATGCCTATCTCGGCCACGCACAATGTAGACTATGACTGGGCACTTTGGGGTCATAATCTGCGCGTGGTGTTTGGCGGTGAGATACCCGAAGAGGCTCGCGCAGTGGTCGGTGGCAAGCGCGTGGGGTCACAGTTTTGTTTCTCTTCACCCGCTTTGCTAAAAGCGTTGGAGGATTACGTGCGCACGTGGGGCGACAAGCCAGGAGATAAAACAGCCCGTTTTGCCGTTATGCCCAACGATAATGACCAGGTGTGTCTCTGCGAAGAGTGTCGTCGTGCGGGCAACACGTCCCAGTCGGCCTCTCCTGCCGTAGGACGGCTTCTAGCCAAGCTGGCCTCCGAGTTTCCGCACCATCTGTTCTTCACCTCTTCTTATATGACAACAAAGACTCCGCCGCCGGTGGCGTTGCCCGTCAATGTAGGGGTACTTATCAGCGCGATGGGTGTGCCGATGCAAGTCGGATGTGCCAAGACTCCGCAGGGCAAGCAGTTCGGCAAACTCGTGGCCGGCTGGCAGAAGATGACGAAACGTATTTACGTTTGGGACTATGTGCGCAACTTTGACGACTATCTCACGCCGTTCCCCTGCCTTGGCGTAATGGCTGACAGACTGCGCTATTTCCGGCAGATTGGTGTAAAGGGCGTGTTCCTCAACGGTAGCAGTCCTCATTATGCCTCGTTCGATGACGTGCAGACGGCAACGCTTGCCGCTCTGATGGTTAATCCGCAACTCGATGCGGCCGACTATGCCGCTCGTTGTCTGCATCGCTATTATCCTGTGGCAGGTAACTTGTTGGCCCGTGCCTACCGTTCGTGGGAGGATGCCGTAACACAGCGCAAATCGAGGCTTGTTATCTATGGCGGCATTGGCGATGCTGCCAATGCCTGGCTTGTACCAGACGAATTTGCCGCTTTTTGCGACAGCCTCGACATTGTGGCAAAAAAAACGGGTGAGGAAGAGCGAATGAAGCTTAATCGCTTGCTTACCGCATTGCAATACACACGATTGGAGCTTATGCGGTTGCCGGGAGCAAGGCTCGATGTAGCCGAGTCCAACAGGTATTTAGGGTTGCTGAAGGGTCATATGGCTTTCGACGATATGGGATGTTATAACGAAGCCGGTGCCAGAATTGACGATTTTATTGGCGCGTGGAAGGCAATGTTGGCCGAGAATGCCGCGTTAGACAACAAGTTGAGCGGTGTGGTCCTGTCGCCAATATCAAAGCCCGATGAGGCATACAAAAATCTTTCGGTGCTCACCGACGGGCGTTTCGCTCTCACTACTGACTATCATACGGGGTGGGTGATAGCCACCCCACGCACCGTTTCTTACGGTATTCCTGCCGGCAAGGTTGCTTCAGGTGCCGTCATCGAGCTGTCATTATTCAACGTTCCGCGCTGGCGCATTCGTCTGCCACGTGCTGTAGAGGTGTGGCAAGGCGAGAGGCTCGTTGCTCGTGCTGATGTGGATGCCGCCGGGGCTGCTCCTTTCTCCAAGCGCAGGGTAAATCTTGTATTGGGACAGGTCGACGGTGCATTGCCATTGGAACTGCGCATCCACCAGTCGGGCGAGGGACGTTCTACGGTAGCATGCGACGAGGTGATGGTGAGATAGTCTGTTGATACAGAAACGTATGTTCTGGCCTCGGTTAGTGATGGAGACATAATGTGGAATCGTGTGGCGTGAATGGCGTAAGAAATGCATGTCACTGAAAAATAAATGAATTTAAAAAGTATATGCGGACATTTATTAGAAACATGTTGCCTATTTTTGTGTCGCTGGCACTTGTGTGCTGTTGTGCTACTTCGTGTAAGAAGCGCGTCAACTTGACTACAGTGGCTATTGCAGACAGCGTACGACACTATTATCCGGTGATTGCCGGCCAGATCGTAACTTTGTCTTATGAGCTTGAAAACACAGGTGACCAGCCGCTTATCATCCGCGACATCCAGCCGTCGTGTGGGTGCATAGTGCCTAAGCTCGACTCAAGGATGGTGTTGCCCGGCAAAAAGATAAAGCTGCTCTTCAAGTACGAGAGCGCAAAAAACATCGGCTATGTGAAGCAGGTGATTCGTGTACATGGCAATATCAAGCCGAACGGATTGGCCAAGATGACATTTGATATCAACGTGGTGCCAAACGCCGATTACACTCGCGATTATGAGGAGCTTTATAAGGAAGCTGTGGAACGCAGTGCAATGGCGCGTGGGCTTGTGGACGGTGACGAAGAGGAGAAAGACTATTGGACTGATGACATAAGCTACGACAGCCGCGCCCAAGAGGAATACCCGTGGAAGGAGTGAGGCCTTGAGGAATAATATAAAGAAAAACATTCCGCAAGAATGCGGATGGAATCGAGTAAAACCATGATACCGGGACGTGTACCGAATGCATGGATTGCAAATGTCGGAAAAAATGCGTAATTTTGTTTCCAAAAACAGACAGACATGAAAAAATACATATCTCCGGGATCGTGGTTTGCGTTTGAATATCCCGACAAATGGAATGAGTTTGAAGATACGGAAGACAGCTTCCTTTTTTATAATCCGGACAAATGGGACGGAAATTTCAGAATTTCTGCTTATAGGGGACAGAACTGCCGATATGCAGAAGAAGCGGTGGAATATGAACTGAAGAACACATCGGGAGCACGCCGGGTGAAAGTGGGAAAATGGCCGTGTGCCTATTCTGCCGAGAATTTTCAGGAGAATGGGGTACGCTACACTTCGCATATTTGGGTGACTGGAAAAGACGATGTGTGTGTGGAATGTTCGTTTGTGGTGCCGGAAGGCGAAAGTCCGAAGACGGCCGAAATGATTGTCGCATCGCTTCAGGTACGCGGCACGGCCGACAAGCTTTGGGGAAAGGTAATGATTCCGGTGCGGGTGATGGAAATCAGCCGGATAAACGAAGGATATGACTGGGCGGTTTCGGCTATCAAGAAACAGCTTGCCAAAGACTTCACTTCCGGCAAGGCTGATGTGGTGAATATCCAAAAGATGATTGACGGCGGACAGTTCAACAGCGGACAGCGTCAGGTATGGGAGGATTTCGGCATTGCGTTTGCCACGATACTGGTGAACGAAATGGACGGAATGAACTGGGTGACCGTCGTTGACGGGCAGAAAGAGTATCCGGCCCTGCGCTTCAACGATACGGATGTGGCGGTTTTTCCTACCCGGCTGATCTGGGATAAGGTGAGAAACGGACTGCCGTGTAATCTGAGCAAGGAATATGACCGCATCCGGAAAGAAGCGGAAGCTACTCTGGAATAATTTTCTTTTGACCAAACATTGACAACTATGACTCCCTATCTTCAAGTGGAAAATCTGACGAAGTCGTTCGGCGAACGGGTGCTTTTCGAGCATGTCTCGTTCGGTCTGGCGGAAGGCCGGTGTGTAGGACTGATTGCACAGAACGGTTCCGGTAAAACGACTTTATTGAATATACTTTCGGGCAAGGAGGGCTATGATGAGGGGAAAATCACTTTCCGTAACGATTTGCACATAGGCTATCTGGAACAGACTCCTCATTATCCGGAAGAACTAACCGTCATGGAGGCGTGCTTCTATCATGGAAATCAGGTGACCAGACTGATCAAAGAGTATGAGGAATGTCTGCAGACACCGGGCACTCCGGGACTGGATGCGTTGATTGAACGGATGGAACAAGAAAAAGCCTGGGACTATGAACGGCAGGCAAAACAAATTCTGTCGCAACTGAGAATCCGTGATTTTGATCAGAAAATCGGAAGCCTTTCCGGCGGACAGTTGAAGCGTGTGGCATTGGCCAATGTGCTGATTACCGAACCGGACTTGCTGATACTCGATGAACCGACCAACCATCTGGACCTTGATATGGTGGAGTGGCTGGAAGAATATCTGGGGAGGGGAAACCTCAGTCTGTTGATGGTGACCCACGACCGTTATTTCCTCGACCGTGTATGTTCGGAGATTCTGGAAATCGACGATCGGCAGATATACAGTTACCGGGGCAACTACAGCTATTATCTGGAGAAGAGGCAGGAGCGCATTGATTCGGCGCGTGCGGAGATTGCCCGGGCTAACAACCTTTACCGTACGGAGTTGGAGTGGATGCGCAGGATGCCTCAGGCACGCGGCCATAAGGCTCGTTATCGGGAGGATGCTTTTTACGAACTTGAAAAAGTGGCCAAGCGGCAGGTGCATGAAGCAAACGTGAAACTCGATGTGAAGGCTTCTTATATCGGTTCGAAAATCTTTGAGGCAGAACATCTCTGCAAGCGTTTCGGAGACCTGAAAATTCTGGATGATTTTTCTTACATCTTTGCCCGGTATGAGAAGATGGGCATTATCGGCAACAACGGAACTGGAAAATCGACTTTCATCAAGATACTTATGGGACTGGAAAAGCCGGACAGCGGCAAGCTGGAGATTGGCGAGACTGTACGTTTCGGCTATTATTCGCAGGAAGGCCTGAAGTTTGACGAGCAGATGAAGGTGATTGACGTGATTACGGACATTGCTGAGGTGGTAGAATTGGGCAACGGAAAACGACTTACCGCTTCGCAGTTTCTTCAGCATTTTCTGTTCTCGCCTGCTACCCAACATAATTATGTCTACAAGTTGAGCGGAGGTGAGAGGAGGCGTTTGTATCTGTGTACGGTGCTGATGCGCAATCCGAATTTCCTGGTGCTCGATGAACCTACCAACGATTTGGACATCGTGACGCTGCAGGTGCTCGAAGAATATTTGCGCAACTTCAAAGGATGCCTGATTGTGGTAAGCCACGACCGGTATTTTATGGACAAGGTGGTCGACCATTTGCTGGTGTTCAACGGGCAGGGTGACATCCGGGATTTTCCGGGAAACTATTCCGATTACCGCGACTGGAAGATTGCCAAAGAGAATCATGACCGGCAGGAGAAGAAGTTGAAGGAAGAGAAGAAACCGCAGCGGGCGCGTACCCATACGACCCGTCGTATGACCTTTAAGGAAAGGAAGGAATTTGAACAGCTTGAGAAAGAAATCGCTGCCCTGGAAGCCGAGAAAAAGGCTTTGGAGGAGGCATTGTGCAGCGGAAGTCTGGGAGTGGACGAGCTGACTGAAAAGTCGAAACGGCTGCCCCTCCTCAACGAGGAGCTGGACGAAAAAAGTATGCGCTGGCTGGAGCTGGACGAAATAGAGAATTGAGGTGTACGGGCTAAAATAGCGGGAGGTTGTCACTGGCCATTTCTGTTTTTTTGGTCGTTTTATTCTTTTGTATCTGTATTTTGCCGTATCTTTGCAGATAGATACATTCCGTATCCTAAATTTTAAAACAACTCTGTATGGGATTTTTTAGTTTTTTCTCTAAAGAAAAGAAGGAGACCTTAGACAAAGGACTGTCTAAAACCAAAGAAAGCGTATTCGGAAAAATAGCCCGTGCCGTAGCCGGAAAGTCCAAAGTGGACGATGAGGTGCTGGATAACCTGGAGGAAGTGCTTATCACTTCTGACGTGGGGGTAGAAACGACTCTGAAAATCATCAAGCGGATTGAAGACCGGGTGGCGAAAGACAAATATGTGAATACTCAGGAGCTGAACAATATCCTTCGGGAGGAAATCGCTGCCCTGCTGACAGAAAACAATACGGTGGATGCCGATGATTTCAGCGTGCCGACCGACCGGAAACCGTATGTGATTATGGTGGTAGGCGTGAACGGAGTGGGGAAGACCACTACCATCGGCAAACTGGCTTATCAGTTCAAGAAGGCCGGAAAATCGGTCTATCTGGGTGCGGCCGACACTTTCCGTGCGGCAGCTGTCGAGCAGCTGATGATTTGGGGCGACCGGGTAGGAGTGCCTGTGGTTAAGCAGAAGATGGGCGCAGACCCGGCTTCAGTGGCTTTCGACACACTCAGTTCGGCATCGGCCAACCATGCGGATGTGGTGATTATTGATACAGCCGGACGGCTGCACAATAAAATCGGACTGATGAACGAGCTGACCAAGATAAAGAACGTGATGCGCAAGGTGGTGCCAGACGCTCCGCACGAGGTGTTGCTGGTGCTTGACGGCTCTACCGGACAAAATGCGTTTGAGCAGGCCAAGCAGTTTACGCTGGCTACAGAAGTGAACGCCATGGCCATTACCAAGCTCGACGGAACAGCCAAGGGTGGAGTGGTTATCGGCATTTCAGACCAGTTCAAGATTCCGGTGAAGTATATTGGCCTGGGAGAAGGCATTGAAGATTTGCAGATATTCCGCCGGAGAGAGTTTGTGGATTCGTTGTTCGGCACATCAACTGATAAATGATGAAAAAAAATACGATAGATGTCATTACCTTGGGTTGCTCGAAGAATCTGGTGGATTCCGAGAAGTTGATGAGACAACTTGAGGCAAACGGATATAAGGTGACTCATGACAGTGAATGTCCGCAGGGCGAAATTGCGGTTATCAATACGTGCGGATTTATCGGCGATGCGAAAGAGGAGTCTGTGAATATGATTCTGGAATTCTGTCAGGCTAAAGAAGAGGGGCGGTTGAAGAAACTGTATGTGATGGGATGCCTTTCGGAACGTTATCTGAAAGATTTGCAGACTGAAATTCCGCAGGTGGACAAGTTCTACGGCAAATTCAACTGGAACGAGCTGCTGGCCGATTTGGGAAAGGCTTACCGTCCTGAGTGTGCCTCCGAACGGCATCTGACCACACCTGGACATTATGCCTACCTGAAAATTTCGGAAGGGTGTGACCGCAAGTGTTCGTATTGCGCCATCCCTATCATTACAGGGCATCATGTATCTCGTCCGATGGAAGAGATTCTCGATGAGGTGCGTCTGCTGGTTTCGCAGGGCGTAAAAGAATTTCAGGTAATTGCTCAGGAACTGACTTATTATGGAGTGGACCTCTACAAGAAGCAGATGCTTCCGGAACTGATAGACCGCATGGCAAAGATTCCGGGAGTGGAGTGGATTCGTCTGCATTATGCGTATCCGGCGCATTTCCCTGAGGATTTGTTCCGGGTGATGCGTGAGAACGACAATGTGTGCAAATATATGGACATAGCCCTTCAACATATCAGTGACAACATGCTGGAGAAGATGCGCCGTCATGTGACAAAGGCGGAGACTTATGCGTTGATTGAGCGTTTCCGCAAGGAGGTGCCGGGCATCCATTTGCGTACTACACTGATGGTGGGCCATCCCGGTGAAACCGAACAGGACTTTGAAGAGCTGAAGGAATTTGTACGCAAGGCCCGTTTTGACCGTATGGGTGCTTTTGCCTATTCGGAGGAAGAGGGTACATGGTCGGCCGAACATTATGCTGACGATATTCCTCCGGAAGTGAAACAGCAGCGTCTGGATGAACTGATGGGTATTCAGCAAGTAATATCCGGCGAACTGAATATGGCCAAGATAGGTAAGGTGCTGAAGGTGATTGTCGACCGGAAAGAAGGGGAGTATTATGTCGGCCGGACGGAGTTTGATTCTCCGGAGGTGGATCCGGAAGTATTGATAAAGGTTGAAGACGGGCGCAGACTGAGAACCGGCGTGTTCCATCAGGTGAAAATTACGGATGCGGACGACTTCGACTTGTATGCAACAATTGTGAAATGACGTATGAATCATCACGAATTTCTGGAAGAACTGTCGTGCCGGTTAGGCTATGCGGAAAAGGAAAATGCGGCCAGACAAGTGTCGGCGTTGGCTGAAATCATTGCAGAAGAGCTGCAGGAAGGATTGACCATAGACATGGATAGTCTCGGGACGCTGGGAGTGGAGAAACGGCTGGAAAAAATCATTGTGAATCCGCTTACGGGACAGCGTTTTCTGGCTCCTCCTGAATTGGTCGTGAAGTTTGAACCAGGTGCCGGACTGGATGAAGAATTCAAAAACAAGCGTTCGGATGAATGAAAAGGTAACTCTACAGCAATTGGCTGACTTGCTGGCACAACGCCGGCAGATGGAGCAGAAGGATGCAGAGGCATTTGTACGTGTGTTCTTTGCGTTGGCAGAGGAAGCTCTTTCCACTGACAGATACATAAAAATCAAAGGATTAGGAGTGTTCAAACGGATTGGCGCGGACGCGTGTGGAAGTGTCGTTTCTTTTGAACCTGATATGGCTTTGCGGGAGGCGGTCAACAAGCCTTTTTCTCAGTTTGAGCCGGTGCCGTTGAAAGAGGGGGTGCATTTTGCAGACACGCCCGAAGTAGGCGGAGCGCCTGAACGGGTAGAGTCGGACGGACAGGAGGCGAGGTCCGAAACTGTGGAGGAGTGCCGGGAAGAGAGTCGTCCTTCCTCCTCTTCCGAAGCGGAAAGAATCGAGGAAACAGACAGGCCTGCCCTGGAGGAGTCTGACAGGAAAGTTGCAGTATTGCGTATGCCCTGGTGTATGATTGCGGGCGTTCTTATGGCCGGTGTCTTGGCAGGAGGCGCAATTGTTTGGGCGTTGATGTCGAGGCGGAACGTTGTTACGGAAACGGCTGTGGAGCACGTTGAATCTCCGCGGACGGTTGGAGCCGGGCAAGAGAAAGCAGACACTTTCCTACAGAAAAAAATGATTGCGGAGAAATATTGTTCCGGAGAAGATACCTTGCGGAAACAAGCATTGCCTGCGGCCGGTGTAACCCGGAAGAAGCCGGAAGGACAGATTCAACCGATTCCTGCCGTGAGAAAGAATATATTGTCTGATTCGGTAAGATATGTCATGACAGGAACTCGCACGACGTATGTGTTGCGTCGGGGAGAATCGCTTGCCAGAGTCGCCCGGAAGTTTTATGGAAATAAAAAACTGTGGCCTTATCTGGCAAAATATAACCGGACGCGCATTTCAGACCCGAATAATGTGCCTGCTGGTATCACTCTGCTTATTCCTGAGCTTGTTCCCGAACAATAGCCTCCGCTTTGAAGAATGTGTCCTGTTTTTCTTTCCAGCCATGCCGGAAAGCGCGGAAACAGCACCTAAATTTAAAGTTCTTTAGTTCAATAAGCTTTAAATGTCCGTAACTGTCTGTATTTTTTAATAAACATTAGTTGCTCCTGTTAGTGGAATGCCTTAATTTTGGGTGCTCAATTGAAAGGAGTCATTGAGTGTGATATTTAATGAAAAAAAAGAGATAAAATAAGAGAATTATGTCTGGAGCTATTGACATTCGTGAATTGAACGAACGCATCGAGCGTGAGAGTGCGTTTGTAACCAACCTGATGGCCGGAATGGACCAGGTGATTGTGGGTCAGAAACATTTGATAGAGTCATTGCTGATCGGTTTGCTTTCCGACGGCCATATTTTGCTGGAAGGTGTGCCTGGACTGGCAAAGACATTGGCCATCAAGACATTGGCTTCGTTGGTGGATTCAAAATATAGCCGCGTACAGTTTACTCCTGATTTGCTTCCTGCCGATATTATCGGTACGATGATTTACAGTCAGAAGGATGAACGTTTTGTGGCAAACAAAGGACCTGTTTTTGCCAATTTTGTGTTGGCGGATGAAATCAACCGTGCTCCGGCCAAGGTGCAGAGTGCTTTGCTCGAAGCGATGCAGGAACGACAGGTAACGCTGGGAAAAGAAACGTTCGACCTCCCGAAGCCGTTCCTGGTAATGGCCACGCAGAACCCGATAGAGCAGGAAGGTACCTATCCGTTGCCCGAAGCTCAGGTGGACCGTTTCATGCTGAAGGTGATTATTGACTATCCGAAGTTGGAAGAAGAAAAGAAGATTATCCGCCAGAACATTTCGGGAGAAAGGATGGAGATCCGTCCGATTATCAAGGCCGACGATATTATCGAAGCGCGCAAAATTGTGCGGATGGTTTATCTGGACGAGAAGATTGAACAGTATATTGCGGATATTGTTTTTGCAACCCGTTATCCTGAGAAATATGACTTGAAGGATTTGAAAGGGCTGATAGGATTCGGAGGTTCTCCGCGTGCTTCCATCAATCTGGCATTGGCTGCCCGCAGCTATGCGTTCATCAAACGCCGCGGCTATGTGATTCCGGAAGATGTCCGTGCAGTGGCCCATGATGTGCTCCGTCACCGTATCGGCTTGACGTATGAGGCGGAAGCTACCAATGTTACTTCGGATGAGATTGTCAGCAAGATTCTGAACAAGGTGGAAGTGCCTTGATTATTTCTGCCGGCAGACATTGAGACAGTAACTTTTTTATTGAATTGCGGGAGGCGCGCCCTAGCAGAGGATAAGGGACACGTCTTCTGCACATTAATTCCGGAAGAATGGAAACAAGCGAACTATTGAAACGGGTCCGGAGGATAGAAATCAAGACCCGCGGACTTTCAAGCAATATCTTTGCCGGGCAATATCATTCCGCCTTCAAGGGAAGGGGTATGGCCTTTTCGGAAGTCCGCGAATATCAGTATGGCGATGACATCCGCGACATAGATTGGAACGTGACGGCCCGTTTTGACAGGCCGTTCGTCAAAGTGTTCGAAGAAGAACGTGAACTGACGGTCATGCTGCTGGTGGATGTGTCAAACAGTCTGGATTTCGGTACGGCCGTACAGATGAAGAAAGATATGGTGACGGAGATTGCGGCTACCATCGCTTTCTCAGCCATTCAGAACAATGATAAAATCGGGGTGATTTTCTTTTCGGACAGAATCGAGAAGTTCATTCCTCCCAAGAAAGGGCGTAAACATATTCTGTACATCATTCGTGAATTGTTGGATTTTCATCCTGAAAGCACAAGGACAGACCTGCAATGTGTAATTGAGTATCTGACGAATGTGTTGAAGAAACGCTGTACGGCATTCGTGCTGAGCGATTTCATAGACAACCACGATTTCAGGAATGCGCTGACCATTGCCAACCGCAAGCATGATGTGGTGGCAATTCAGGTGTATGACCGCCGGATGGAAGAATTGCCCGATGTGGGGCTGATGCGTGTGCGTGACGCGGAAACCGGTCATGAACAGTGGATTGACACTTCCTCGAAGGCTTTGCGCAACGCACATCATGCCTGGTGGGTGGAGCGCCAGCAAAAATTGAATGAGGTGTTTACGCACAGCAATGTGGACGCTGTTTCTGTCCGTACCGATCAGGATTATGTGAAAGCTCTGATGAACTTATTTGCAAAACGGAACTGAAAATGAAAGATACCTTATTATTATATTATGGTAAGAAAACGCTGAGGGCAGTGTGCGGAATCATTTTCCTGCTACTTGCCGTGACTACGGCACATGCGCAGGTGACGGTGGAAGCTACCATCGACTCGCTGCAGTTGCTTATCGGCGAACAGACCAAGATAAAGTTGCAGGTGAGCATGGATGCCGACCAGAAATTCCGTTTCCCGTTGGTGCGGGATACGTTGGTGCGGGGAGTGGAAGTGCTTGATGTGGCAAAACCGGACACGCAGTTGCTGAATGAAAACAAGCGTTGGCTCGTTTCTCAGGAATATACCGTCACTTCGTTTGACTCGGCACTGTATTATCTTCCGCCGTTTGAGGTGTTGGTGGGTGATAAGGTGTACAAGTCGGAAGCGTTGGCGTTGAAAGTCTATTCGATTCCGGTTGACACACTTCATCCGGACCAGTTCTTCGGCCCGAAAACGATACACGAGGTGCCTCTTACATGGGATGATCTGGCACCGCTGGTCTATTCCATCCTGTTGCTGTTGGTTTTGGGTACGGTTGCCGCTTTCTTGATAGTCCGCTATCGTAACAACAAGCCGATTATCAGGATTATCAAAGTGGAGCCCAAACTTCCGCCCCACTTGTCGGCTATGAAAAAGATTGAAACAATCAAGGCTGACAAAAATTACCGGAAGGAAGACCCGAAGCGGTATTATACGGAGTTGACGGATGTGATACGTAACTATATCAAAGACCGGTTCGGCTTCAATGCGATGGAGATGACCTCTTCTGAAATCATTGAGCGTCTGCAACAAGTGGACGACAAGGCTTCTATCAGCGACCTGAAGATGCTTTTCGTGACGGCCGACTTGGTGAAGTTCGCCAAACACTCTCCGCTGATCAACGAGAACGACATGAACCTTGTCACCGCCATCGATTTTATCAATCAGACAAAACAGGAAGAGGCACCCGACAAGAAAGAAGGGCCTAAAGAGATAAAAGTAGAGGAAAAACGTTCAAAACAGGGACGGATTGCCTTGATGTGCAGCATCGGTGTGACAAGTGCAGCTGCGGTAATCGCACTTTATCTGGCCATCCGTCATATAATTGACCTTTTCTTTTGATTAAAAGTTTGAACTATGATTTTTGCAAACATTGAATATTTGTTTTTGCTTCTGTTACTCATACCTTATATTGTATGGTATGTGATGCAGCACAGAAAAGCAGAACCGTCTATGCAGGTGTCTACGACGTGGATGTACTTGAAGGCTCCCCGGAGCTGGAAGGTATATTTTGTGCATGCACCTTTCATTCTGCGTGTGGTGACGTTTGTAATGATTGTGCTGGTTCTGGCACGTCCGCAAACGACGGACAACTGGCAGAATACAGAAATCGAAGGCATTGATATCATGTTGGCTGTCGACGTGTCGACCAGTATGTTGGCCGAGGATTTGAAACCGAACCGTATTGAGGCGGCCAAGGAAGTGGCGGCTGAGTTTATCAACGGGCGTCCCAATGACAATATAGGCTTGACTATCTTTGCGGGCGAGGCGTTTACCCAATGCCCGTTGACCATTGATCATGGAGTCCTGCTCAATCTGTTCAGGAGCATGAGCTGTGAAATGGTACAGCGCGGAATGATAGAAGACGGGACGGCTATCGGAATGGGACTGGCCAATGCCGTGAGCCGCCTGAAGGACAGTAAGGCAAAATCGAAGGTGGTGATTCTGCTTACTGACGGTGTGAACAACCGTGGGGACATCTCTCCGCTTATGGCGGCAGAAATAGCCAAGCAATTCGGAATCCGTGTATATACTATCGGTGTGGGTACGAACGGTACCGCGCCTTATCCGATGCCTACGTATGCGGGAGTGCAGTATGTGCAGATTCCGGTAGAGATTGACGAGACTGTACTTGCCCAGATTGCCGGTACGACAAACGGAAACTATTTCCGTGCTACAAGCAACAGCAAGCTGAAGGAAGTATATCAGGAAATAGACAAGTTGGAGAAGACAAAATTGAACGTAAAGGAGTTCAGCAAGCGTGAAGAGGCATATCATGTGTTCGCACTGGTTGCTTTCCTTTGCATTTTGTGCGAGATTCTGTTGCGTAACACCGTATTAAAGAAAATACCATAAAAACGAGTAGCTATGTTTCGATTTGGAGAACCTCTCTATTTATATTTGCTCATTGCATTGCCGTTGTTGGCGGTATTTTATTTCTATTCCAATTATATGCGTCGGAAGAAGTTGCGCAGGTATGGCGACGTGAAGTTGCTGGAGCATCTGATGCCGCAGGTCTCAAAATATCGTCCCGACGTGAAATTCTGGCTGTTGCTTACGGCCATGGCCATGGTGATTTTTATGCTGGCGCAGCCTCAGTTCGGTTCAAAGATGGAAACCGTGAAGCGGCAGGGAATCGAGACGGTGGTCGCGCTGGACATTTCCAATTCCATGCTTGCCCAAGACGTAACTCCCAGCCGTCTGGAAAAGTCGAAGAGACTGCTTTCCCGTCTTATTGAAACTTTCAATAACGACAAGGTAGCGATGATTGTATTTGCGGGGGAGGCATTTACCCAATTGCCTATCACCAGTGATTACGTGTCGGCCAAAATGTTTCTGGAGTCTATCAACCCTTCGCTGATAACTACGCAGGGAACGGATATCCGGGCGGCGATTGATCTGGCAATGAAAAGTTTTACACCCAATGAAGGGGTAGGGCGCGCCATTGTGCTGATTACTGACGGAGAGAACCATGAAGGGGGTGCAATCGAGGCGGCGCAGGAAGCTGCAAAGAAAGGTGTACATGTGTTTGTGCTGGGGGTCGGCTCGCCTGACGGTTCTCCGATTCCGGTGGAAAGAAGCAACGAGTTCCGGCGCGACAAGGACGGCAATGTGGTTGTGACTCGCCTGAATGAGGATATGTGCCGGGAGATTGCCCGCGCAGGGAACGGTATGTATGTGAGAGTGGACAATACGAACAATGCGGAACGGGCCTTGAACGCGGAAATAAACAAGTTGGCCAAAGCGGATGTGGAAACACAGGTGTTTACGGAATTTGACGAGCAGTTTCAGGTGCTGGCATGGTTGGCACTGATTTTTCTGGCAACGGAAGCAATGCTCCTGAACCGTAAGAATCCGCTTTTCAAGAATGTGAAACTCTTTAAACAAGATTAAGATGGTGAAAAGATATATCCTAGGGGTGTTGCTGTTTGGCATGACTGTGGCTTCGTTCGGGCAGAAAACCGCCCGCGACTATATGCGGAGCGGAAACAAGCTCTACAATGACAGTTTGTTCATGAAGTCGGAAGTGGATTATCGGAAGGCGATGGAGCAAGACCCTAAATCGGCCGATGCGATGTATAATCTGGGCAATTCGTTGCTGATGCAGCAGAAGGCAAAAGAAGCGATGGAGCAATTCATGGCCGCCTCGAAGCTGGAAACGGACAAAACGAAACTGTCTCATATCTTCCATAATATGGGGGTTATCCTGCAGTCGTCGAAGCAACTTCCGCAATGCATAGAGGCGTATAAGGAAGCGTTGCGCAATAATCCGCACGACAATGAAACGCGATATAACCTGGCTCTGGCCCAGAAACAGCTGAAAGACCAGCAGCAGCAACAGCAGAACCAGAATAAAGACCAGCAGAAGCAGGAGCAGAAACAAGACGACAAGAAGCAGAATAAAGACCAGCAGGACCAGCAGCAACAGAACCAGCAGAACAACCAGCAACAACAGCAGCAACAACAGAACCAGATTTCGAAAGAAAATGCCGAGCAGCTGCTGAATGCGGTGATGCAGGACGAGAAGAATGTGCAGGAAAAGGTGAAGAAGCAGCTTCAGATAAACGGACGGAAGCTGGAAAAAGACTGGTGATGATTTTTGGAAATAATAAATGAAACGCAAATGATAATGAGAAAGTTATTTTTCTTGCTGATGGCGATGATAGCCGTGTGGCAGGTAAGAGCGGCTGATGAGGTGAGACTGACGGCTGATGCGCCTGACGTAGTGGTCAGCGGCGATCAGTTCAGACTGGTGTTTACCGTCAACTCGCAGGATATAAAGGATTTCAGGGCTCCTTCCATCTCCGGATTCGATGTACTGATGGGGCCGAGCCGTTCCCAACAGAGCAGTATCCAGATAATCAACGGGAAACGTTCGTCGAACAGTTCGACGGCTTTCACGTACATCCTGATGGCCGGAAAAGAAGGTACATATACAATTCCGGCTGCCAGTGTGGAAGTGGACGGCAAAAAGATTTTTTCGAATGCCATCCAGATAAAGGTGCTGCCTCCCGACAAGACGGGCGGTTCTGGAAGTGCGGGTGGAGAAACTTCTTCCCGGAGTCAGGTGGCGGGAAGCCGGATAACCGACAAGGATTTGTTCATTACGGCTACAGCCAGCAAGACAAAAGTGCATGAGCAGGAGGCTATCTTGCTGACGTATAAGGTATATACGTTGGTCAATCTGCGCCAGTTATTGGGAAAGATGCCCGACTTGAAAGGCTTTCATACGCAGGAAGTGGAGCTTCCCCAGCAAAAAACTTTCTCGCTGGAGCATTATAAAGGGCGTAATTACAATACGACAGTGTGGAGCCAGTATGTACTGTTCCCCCAGCAGACGGGAAAACTGGAGATTCCTTCCATCACTTTTGAGGGCGTAGTGGCTCAGCAGACGATTTCGGACGACCCGTTTGATGCTTTCTTCAATGGGGGAGGATACGTGGAGGTAAAGAAAAAGATTGTCACTCCTAAAGTGGTCATTAATGTATCTCCGCTTCCGGCAAAACCGGCCGGCTTCTCCGGTGCGGTGGGTGAGTTCAAGTTGGCTTCTTCCATCAATGCCACAGAGGTGAAGACAAACGATGCGGTTACTGTCAAGCTGACTCTGGCCGGTACGGGAAACATGAAGCTGATCGGTGCCCCGGAGATAGATTTCCCTCAGGATTTTGAAGTGTATGACCCGAAAACGGCAGACAACACCAAACTGACCGGCAGTGGACTGAGCGGAACGAAAACTTTTGAGTATCTGGCTATTCCGCGTCACGCAGGAGAATTCAAGATTCCGGCTGTGGAATTTACTTATTTTGATTTGAAGACCGACAGCTACAAAACGTTGAAGACTCAGGAATATACCCTGCACGTAGAAAAAGGAAAAGGGAATGCCGAACAGGTTATCTCAGACTTCACCAACAAGGAAAGCGTGAAACTGCTGGCCAAAGATATCCGTTTCATCAAACTTGGAGGCACGTCTCTGAAGCCGAAGGGGGAATTCTTCTACGGCACTCTCTCGTATTGGTTGTGGTATATCATCCCGGTTCTTTCATTTATCGTTCATTTCATCCTTTATCGTAAGGAAGCGAAAGAGAATGCGAATGTGGCGAAAATGAAGAACAAGAAGGCCAACAAAGTTGCGGCCAAGCGTATGAAACTGGCTGGAAAGCTTTTGTCGGAAAACAAAAAGAATGAATTCTATGATGAAGTGCTGAAGGCTTTGTGGGGGTATATCAGCGACAAGCTGAATATTCCGGTCTCTCAACTTTCGAAAGACAATATCGAGGCAGAACTGTCGAAGGCAGGTGTCCCTGGCGAACTGACCAAGGACTTTATCGGAGTGCTCAACGAATGTGAGTTCGCCCGTTACGCTCCTGGCGATGAAAGCGAAGCCATGGACAAGGTGTACAGCGCGTCCGTAGAGATAATCAGCAAGATGGAAAACCGCATCAAACATTAAAGAAAAGGAGGAACCAAAAGATGAAGAAACTGTCTGTCATATTCCTGCTCCTCATAAGTGCCGTACAGTTTGCAGGAGCCGCCGTGACCAAGCAGGAGGCGGATGACGCTTACCAGAAGAATGATTTCAGTACGGCCATCGCGGGCTATGAAGAGATTCTGGCCACACAGGGCGAGTCGGCTGACATATATTATAATCTTGGAAACGCATATTACAAGAACAAGAATATAGCCAAGGCTGTTCTTAATTACGAACGGGCACTTCTGTTGCGGCCCGGTGACGCGGATATCCGGTTCAATCTGGAAATGGCCCGCAGCAAGACTGTGGACCAGGTGACACCGACGGCTGAGGTGTTTATCGTCACGTGGTATAAGAACCTGGTCAACATGACAGGTGAGCGGAATTGGAGCTGGATCGGCATTTTTTCTTTTATATTCTGCCTTTTTGCCGTTACTTTTTATATCTTTGGCAAAAAGCTCTGGTTGCGTAAGGTTGGATTCATTGCCGCTGCGGTGCTGTTTGTGGTTACGGTGTGCGCCAATATATTCGCCAGCAGCCAGAAAGACGAGCTGCTCAACCGCACCGGTGCTATTATCATGGAGCCTGCGGTCTCTGTAAAGAGTACGCCTAACGAGAGTGGAACCGACCTGTTCGTGCTGCATGAAGGGACCAAAGTGTTCATCGATGACAATTCGATGAAGGAATGGAAAGAAATCCGCCTTGAAGACGGAAATGTGGGGTGGGTGAAAACCTCAACGATAGAAGTGATTTAATATTTATATGATTATGGACATACAGCAACTCATAGAAACCGATCAGTCGTTATTGTTGGCCTTGAATGACAGCAGTTCTTTGCTGTGGGACGGGGTGATGTGGATTGTCACAGACACGAAGACTTGGATTCCGGCCATCATTGCGCTGCTGTATGTCGTCTTCAAGAACAACAAACTCTATCAGGGACTGACAATTGTCCTCATGTTCGCGCTTGCCGTCACGATTGCCGACCAGATTGCCTCCGGCATCTGCAAACCTTATTTTGCCCGTCCGCGGCCGGCGCAGGACCCTGAAATCATGTATCTGGTGCATGTGGTGAACGGATATAGGGGAGGCATGTACGGCTTTATGTCGAGCCATGCCGCCAATACTTTTGTGGTAGCCATGCTGGCCTCGCTTATCATACGCAGCCTTCCGTTTACAGTCATGATTTTCTTGTGGGCTGCCATACCGACATTTTCGCGGATTTATCTGGGCGTACACTATCCGGGCGACATTGTTTGCGGAGGGCTGGAAGGATGTCTGACAGGTGTGCTCGTATATCTGCTCTACCGGTTTATCCAGAAAAAGTTTTTTATGCGTCCGCAATATGTGTCATCCCAATATACGGTGACCGGATATGCCAAAACAGACGTAACTCTTTTATTTACTGTCCTGTTGCTTACTTATTTTTATGCGCTCGTTGCCGGCATGATAGTGACAAGAATCTCCTTTTTTTAAAGAAAAACAGAAAAAAAGTGGATAAAAGTTGCCGTTTCCATAATCTTTTATTATTTTTAAGTCGAGAATAATAACAGATTTTGTCTAACACATAACACTAACTACTATGAACAGGACAATAACATTCAATGAGCTTCGGAAAATTAAAGACTCTTTACCCACCGGAAGCATGCATCGCATCGCTGATGAGTTGAATCTGAGTGTGGAAACAGTGCGCAACTTTTTCGGCGGGCATAATTTCAAGGACGGAAAGAGTGTGGGCATTCATCTTGAGCCGGGACCCGACGGGGGATTGGTGCTGCTGGATGATACAACCGTTCTTGACAAGGCAATCGCTATTCTGAAAGAAGCGCAAAGTGCCTGAGTGTGTGAAGCTGCAAAGTGGGAATCGTCTGTCCCGGTTTGCAGCTTCATTTTTTTGTCTAACTTTAAATTTGTGAGCCATGGAAGAGAAACTTGTCACTTTAGCTATCCTTACGTATTCGAAGGCTCAGATTCTTAAGAATGTGCTTGAGAATGAAGGTATTGAATCGTACATCCACAATGTGAACCTCATCCAGCCCGTCATCTCGGCAGGTGTGCGTGTCCGGATTAAAGAAAGTGACCTGCCGCGGGCACTGAAGATAGTGGAAGAATCGGCATGGCTGTCGGAAGAGGTCGGTCCCGAAAAGGAACGGAAGCATTACAGCAACAAAATTCTGGTTCCCGTGGATTTCTCCGACTATTCCATGAAAGCCTGTGAGTTCGGCTTCAACTTCGCTGCGGAGATACACGCCGAAGTGGTGCTGATGCATGTGTATTTCAGTCCGGTGTATATGCCGAGTCTGCAGTATGCAACAGAGGGCTTCGGACTTCCGGTGGAGCCGGAAATGGGCATCAAGCATGTGCTGGATACGGTGCATAACCAGCTGAACAGTCTGACCGACAGGATTAAGGAAAAGATTGAGGCAGGGGAGTTCCCCGATGTGAAATATTCATGCCTCTTGCGGGAAGGGGTGCCCGAGGAGGAGATTATACAGTATGCCCGTTCCGAAAAGCCGCTGATAATCATCATGGGTACAAGGGGGCAGGGTGAGAAAGAAATGGATCTGATCGGTAGCGTGACGGCTGAAATCATCGACCGCAGTCCTACGTTTGTCTATGCCATTCCCAAGGGGGCGCAGCAGAAAAATTTCAGAGAGATACGCAAGGTGGCGTTCATCACCAATTTCGACCAGCGCGACCTGATGGCGTTCGATTCGCTTATCACGACGTTCAAGGACTATAATTTTGAGATTTCGTTTCTGAATCTCAACAGCGATGTGCAGAAACGTACGTGGAATGAGATTAAGCTGGCGGGCATCAAGGAATATTTCAAGAAGCAATATCCGCAGCTCTCGATCGGTTATGACGTGATTCCGGAAGACAATCTTCTGGCCAATCTCGACGGATATGTGAAAAGTAATGGAATTGACGTGTTGTGTATCAGCAACTATAAGCGCAACGTATTTGCGCGTCTGTTTAATCCGAGTATCGCGCGGAGAATGATTTTCCACACTCAGACACCGATTCTGGTCATCAAATGATTTTTTCATAACAAACGTTTATTTGTCGGGGATTTGGAGGCTGTCTCAAATTTGATTTTCAGAAAGATTTGGGTTCAGCCTCCGTTTTTCAGATTCTTGAGCAATGAAAGGCAAGGGGATGTCTGCCGTTTTACAGTTGCAATTAAACATAATGCCGATTATGGATAAAATATACCTTTGCGTTTTTCCGCCGTTATTTTGCCCGGAAAACCAAAACGCTTCGACGTTTCGGTTGGAATGCCGAAGCGTTTTGGCTGAAGCGCCGAAACGTTTTCCGGAAAACAGTTTCCAGGCATCCGGCAAAACCTTTCATGGTGTGCCGGATATAAAAAGCGGACACACTTCCAAAGAAATGCATCCGCTTGCTTTTTGTTGTATTCAATTTTTTCACATCAGTAAGCAACCTCCTTACGGGTTCTTATTTCAGGAAAGCCTGAAGCTCATCGGAGGTTACGTTTTTGGCGATGATTACGCCGTCATGGTCCAGCAGATAATTTGTAAATCCTTTCTTCAAGCCATACGATTTATAAATCTCTGAGTTTTCACCGTCCATTTCCCAGTAGCAATGTGCAGAATTGCCTTTGTCTTGCCCGACCGAAGCTTTGTACACCGATTCGTAGCGGTCGAAAGAAATGGAAACCATCCTTATGCGTGCGTCATTTCCGGCCGTGTGGCTCAGACTTGCGTTGTTTGCGCGCGACGCCGCATCATAGCTCGCCCAGAAGCTGACCAAGGTATATCGGCCTTTCCCCGTCTGCAGGTCGAGCGGTTTCGTTTCGTTACAGAGAACTAGCTCCGGTGCCTTCATGCCGAGAGACAATTCGTCTGTGATAGTTTTTCTTCTGTCGAACGACAGAGAAATCAAGGAACTAAATACTAATACAACAAAAAACCACTTTACACTTTTTACCATGTAATTTGATTTTAGTTAATACTATCCGGCACTGCCCTTTCACAGCAACTTCCTGGCCGGAACATTATCTCAAACATCCGCAGAATCACTCAGGGGATGTCTTGTTTCCCTTGGAAGTCTGGTGCAAAGATACGCTTTATTCCGGTAAGTTGTACAAAAAATCCCCGTTTTTTATGTTTTTCAGCATATTTTATGCGAAAAATCGGTTGTGGACATCTTTCCGGCCTCACTTTCCGGAAAAATTAATGAACCGATTATGCACGGCTTACGTTTTTATGTGTATCTTTGGATACATTCTCAAATCAGGAACAGCAATCGCATGCGAAGAGTATTATTAGTTTTAATGTGGCTGCTTCCGGGGCTGGCTTTTGCTCCGCTCCGTGCGCAGAAGGTGGGACTTGTGCTCAGCGGCGGAGGTGCGAAGGGAATCACCCACATAGGCATCATCCGGGCGTTGGAGGAAAACAACATCCCCATCGACTATATAGCGGGCACATCTATGGGAGCCATCGTGGGCTCGCTATATGCTATGGGATACTCGCCCGACGACATGGAGAAACTGCTCAAGTCCGATGACTTCAGGCGGTGGTATACGGGAGGAATCGAAGAAAAATATATTTACTATTTCAAGAAGAACCCTCCCACTCCTGAGTTCATCAACATACGCGTTTCGCTGCGCAACCCGCTCCATAAGGTGAAGACGCAGTTTCTGCCCTCAAGTGTGGTCGACCCTTTGCAGATGAATCTGGCCTTTCTGGAACTTTTCGGTGAGGCGACGGCCGTGTGCGACGGGAACTTCGACCGGCTTTTCGTGCCTTTCCGGTGCGTGGCTTCCGATGTGTACAACAAGCGTCCCATCATCTTCAGCAAAGGTGATCTGGGCGATGCGGTGCGTGCCTCGATGAGCTTCCCGGCCATGTTCAAGCCGATAGAGATTGATTCTGTGCTGGCTTACGACGGTGGCATCTACAATAATTTCCCGGTCAATGTGATGACGAACGACTTCCATCCGGACATCATCATCGGCAGTGTGGTCAGCTCGAATCCCGGGAAACCGAAAGAGGGTGACATCATGAGCCAATTGGAAAACATGGTCATGCAGAAGACGGACTACACGCTGCCCGATTCGATGGGTATTCTGATGACGTTCAAATACAAGGATGTCAACCTGATGGATTTCGACCGCTATGACGAGCTTCATGACGCGGGCTATAAACGTGCCATCGGACTGATGGACTCCATCAAGTACCGGATTCCGCGCCGCATGGATTACCGCCGCCTGGAAAGGAGGCGCATCGCGTTCAGAAGGTCTTTCCCGGAGTTCCGTTTCCGCAATATCCGGATTCACGGCGTTTCCGACCAGCAGAGCCGGTATATCCGGAGGGAATTCCATACGGACGATGACGGCACTTTCTCGCTGGAAGAACTGCGCCGTGCGTACTTCCGGCTGATGTCGGACAATATGATTTCTGAAATCATCCCTCATGCCATATATAATATATATGACAAGGAATATACGCTTGACCTCAAGGTGAAAATGGAAGACGACCTTTCGCTGCGCGTGGGCGGGAATGTCGGTTCCAATGGAGCGAACCAGGTGTATGTCGGGGCTACCTACCACAATCTGAACAACTTCTCGAAAGAGCTGTCAATCGACGGCCAGCTGGGACAGATATACAACAATCTGCAGCTGTCGGGCCGCATCGACCTTCCGACCCGTCTGCCCACTTCGTTCCGTCTGGTGTCCTCTTTGTCCATGTTTAATTATCTGAAGCAGGAAAAGCTGCTCAGCCGGGGCAATACGCCGATTTTCAACAAGCAGAAAGAGTCGTTCGTGAAACTTTTTGTCTCCATCCCTTTTCTGAGCAGCATGAAGGCGGAATTCGGAATCGGTTATGCAGGGCTTGAAGACCAATATTTCCAGACCAATGTCATTGACTTCACGTCGGCCAAGCGCGACAGGAGCAATTACCGGATTTTCGGAGGGTCTGTAGCCATGGACGGAAATACGCTCAACAGCAAGCAGTTTGCCACGTCAGGACGGATGGAACGCTTGTCCGCACATATTTACACCGGAACGGAGCGGTATTATCCCGGCATGGGGCAAGACACCTATAACGGCAGCTACAAGTATATCCAGTCGTGGCTCCAGCTGTCGTACGAAATGGAGAAATACTGGAATTTCAAGAAGAACTTTACGCTGGGAACCTATCTGAACATTTATTATTCCTCGCGTAATTTCAGCCATAACTATCGGGCCACGATGATGCAGGCGGGTGAATTCACCCCTACCTCCCACAGCAAGATAACCTATAACGAGGCTTTCCGGGCCAATCAGTTCATGGGACTGGGGGCGGTTCCCATCTATCATTTCAACAATGTGTTCCATGCCCGTCTGGGAGTGTATGGCTTTGCCCCCATTTTCCCTATTCTTGAGGATGAAAACCACAAGGCTTATCTGGGAAAAGTGTTTACGAGGTTCGAATATTTGAGCGAGCTTGATCTGGTGATCAAGCTTCCTTTCGGTTCGATCAGCGCATACGTAAATTATTACAGTTCACCGGATAACAACTGGAATGCCGGCATCTCATTGGGCTGGCAGATATTCGGGGGACGCTTCATGGATTAAAAAAGAATGAAAAAAGTTACCGGAAAATTTGCATAATAAAAACGGAATGCATACCTTTGCACCCGTCAAACAAAAAGAGACGGTCGCGTAGCTCAACTGAATAGAGCATCTGACTACGGATCAGAAGGTTACAGGTTTGAATCCTGTCGCGATCACTCGGAAGGTTTGGAAGAATGATTGGCCACGTAGCTCAACTGAATAGAGTAGCTGACTACGGATCAGCCGGTTACAGGTTTGAATCCTGTCGTGGTCACAAATTCTTATATTTCATGGTTTTGGCCGCGTAGCTCAACTGAATAGAGTAGCTGACTACGGATCAGCCGGTTACAGGTTTGAATCCTGTCGCGGTCACAAAAAAAGCCTCCTTTCCGGAGGCTTTTTTCATTTTCCTTTCTCGTCTTCATCACCGTCATCATCTTCTTCTCCTTCAGCTTTGTAGATACCTCCGCCCAAAGCCCGGTACAGATGTACCTGGTTGATGCATTTCGAAGTGTTCAGGCGGATACGTTCCAGTTCACAGTCGAGATAGCGTTCGTCGGCCGAAAGCACTTCCAGGTAACCTACGAAACTAAGCTGGAAAAGTTCTTTCGCATTCTCAATGGAACGGTTGTGTGTCTGGCTCTCTTCTTCTTTCAATTCGCTTCTCAGCGTGAGCCTTTCGTGGGCAGTGACCAGATTGGACACTTCTTCATAAGCCTTCAAGGCCGTTTCGTGATAGCGTGACAGTGCAATCCGTTGGTCACCCTTTGCCATGTTCCAAAGCAGTTTCAGCTCGTGCCGGTTGAAGATAGGCGCGGACAGTCCGGCCGCAAGGTTATAGACCAGCGATGCAGGCGCGGTGAACCATTTGCTGACGTTGAATGCATTGAATCCTCCTTCTGCTCCGATGGTCAGAGAAGGAAAGAAAGCCTTGCGTGCAGCTTTCAGGTCGGCTTTGGCGGCCAGCAGGTCCCATTCTGCCGAACGGATATCGGGACGGTACGCAAGCAGCTGGGCCGGTATTCCGGTCTGTACGGGGAATGTCAGTCTGCGCATCTCTTCAAATCCGATTCGTTTCACTTCAAACGGCAAACGTCCCATCAGCGTGGCGAGGGCGCGTTCTTTTTCTTCTGTCAGCTGTTCCGTTTCGAGCAACAGGCCTTTCAGGTTGAGCAGACGCGACTGAAACTGGTCTACGGCAAGTTGTGTCACTTCACCTTCTTGTTTCAGTTCGTAGGTCAGACGGTATGAGGCTTCCGTGTTTCCGATGGCCCCTTTCAGGATATCCTGTTGCTTGTCGAGACCGATCAGCTCGAAATATTGTGAGGCCACTTCCGCGATGAGCAGCGTACGGGCGTATTGCGCCGCTTCGGCTGAAGCCATCCAGCGTGCGGCCGCCGCCTGCCTCTTGTGGTTCAGCTTTCCCCAGATATCCGCTTCCCATTGGAAGAGGATTCCCAGATTCAGGTCCTTGTAAGGATCCGGTATATGTTTGTCCGCCTCAAGGTCGGGAGTGTTTGTGGTAGCGTTTCCCACCCCGTCCATCGTATATTCGCCGAAGCGTTGGATGCCTGCGCTCAATCCGGCTGAAAGCTGTGGGAACATGGCCTGCCTCCCCTGTTTCATCTGGCTTTGTGCTTGGCGCACGCGTTCCACAGTCTGCCGGAAAGAATGGTTGTTGCTCAAGGCCTCACGGATATAACCTTGCAGTATCGTGTCCGGGAAAAAACTCTCCCATGAGAGCATGGCGAGTGTGGCGGTATCTGTAGGAAGATGGCCGTCCGCATAAGTATCGGGCAGGATTATTTTCTCGTCTGCCGCGAGCTGCGGAGCTTTACAGCTCCACAGCATGATGCCCGTCAGGGCCGACAGGCTATACAAGATTAGGTTGCGTTTCATTTTTCTTGCTATCATTATGTTTTTTACGTTTCATTTTTGTTTCAAGTGTCTCAAACAGCATGTACAGTCCCGGAACCAGGAAGATTCCTACCAGAGTCCCGACCAGCATACCGCCGGCGGCCGCTGTTCCGATTGAGCGGTTGCCCAACGCGCCGGCTCCTGTGGCGAATACCAGCGGAATCAGTCCGCAGATGAACGCGAACGATGTCATCAGGATGGGGCGCAGACGGCTGGTGGCTCCTTTCAGGGCGGAGTCCAGAATGCCCGCTCCACGGCGCCGGTATTGGTTGGCCATTTCGATAATCAGAATGGCGTTCTTGCCCAGCAGACCGATCAGCATCACCAAAGCCACCTGAGCATAGATGTTGTTTTCCAGACCGGCCAGCTGCAGGAAGAAATAGGACCCGAACATTCCTGCCGGAAGCGAGAGGATGACCGGGAACGGAAGCAGCAGACTTTCGTATTGTGCCGCCAGCAACAGATAGACGAACAGCAGACAGATGGCGAAAGTGACAAGCGTCTGTCCGCCTGATTCTTTCTCTTCCTTTGTCACGCCCGACCATTCGATGTGGTAGCCGCGCGGCAGGATGTCTTGTGCGATTTCTTCCACGGCGGCAATCGCTTCGCCTGAACTGACGCCTTCTGCCGCGTCGCCGGTTATCAGCGCGGAAGTAAACATGTTGTATCGTGTAATCTGGCTCGGGCCGTAGATTCGTTCCATGGTCATGAAGTTGGAATACGGCACCATGTTTCCTTCCTTATTCTTGGCGAAAAGGCTGAAGATGTCGTCGGGGTCCATGCGGTATTCGGGAGATGCCTGGAGCATGACCTTGTACATCTGGCCGAAGCGGATGAAGTTGGACGAGTAGAAGCTGCCGATGTATGACTGTAAGGTCTCCATCGATTCCTGCAGGTTGACACCCAGTTTGGCCGCTTTCGCCAGGTCCACTTTCAGCAGATACATCGGGAAGTTCGGATTGAATCCGGACGAGACGCCCGAGAGGCGGGGATCCTGATTCAGCCGCTCCACGAGTTTGTCTGCCACGCTTGCCAGGTCCTGGAACGAGCCGGCCGTACGGTCCTGAAGACGCAGTTCAAAACCGCTGGCGTTGCCGAATCCCGGAACGGACGGCGGAAGGAAGAACTGGATCTGCGCATCCTTGATGTGCGATGTACGGTCGGCGAAGGTTGACATAAGTTCGTCGGCACTCTTGTCGCGCTCGCTCCATGGGGTCAGGTTGATCATACCCATACCGAAGCTTGCCCCTTCCGTTTCGGTCATCAGGCTGTAGCCGGCCAGTGTAGAGACGCTTTCCACTTCGTCGAACGGCAGCAGTGCGGCCTGTACGCTGCTCAGTGCGGCCTCGCTCCGTTCGAGGGTCGCTCCCGGAGGCGTGTCGACATTGACGTAGATCATGCTTTGGTCTTCGTTGGGTATGAAGCCGGTGGGCAGAATGCTGCTCATGCCCCATGTGGCGAGGAAGAACACTATCAGAGTGGCGTATGTAAAGAAACGGCGTCCCAGAAAACGTTTCAGTCCGCGTCCGTAACCTGATTCAAACTTTTCATACCGTTTGTTGAACGCCCGGAATCCGCGTCCCAGCAGTCCTACCTTCTTATGGAGCTGGCCGGGAGGTTTCAGCATCAGCGCACAGAGGGCCGGCGAGAGTGTCAGCGCATTGATGCCGGAAATGGCAATGGCCGCCGCCAGCGTCAGCGAGAACTGCCGGTAGAAGATGCCGACCGTCCCTTCCATGAAACCTACAGGCAGAAATACGGCCGACATGACCAGTGTGATGGCGATGATGGCCCCGCCGATTTCCTTGATGGCCGCAACAGAGGCTTCATAGGGCGAGAGCCGCTGTTCGTGTATCTTCACATGGACCGCCTCGACCACCACGATGGCATTGTCCACCACAATACCGATAGACAGGACCAGCGCGAACAAGGTCAGCATGTTGATGGAGAATCCCAGCGCTTCCATGAAGAAAAAGGTACCGATGAGAGAGACCGGCACGGCGATGGCCGGAATCAGCGTGGAACGGAAATCCTGCAGGAAGATGAACACCACGATGAACACCAGGATGAACGCTTCGAGCAGGGTGCGCAATACGGCGGAGATGGAGGCATCGAGGAAGCGGGACACGTCGTATGAAATGTTGTAGTCCATTCCCGGCACGAAACTGCTTTCCTTCACCTCTTCCATCTTGGCCTTGATGTTCTGGATGACCTCACGCGCGTTCGAACCCGGACGCTGCTTGATCATGATGGAGGCCGACGGACGGCCGTCGGTCATGGATATCATGTTGTAGTCTTCCGAGTCGAACTCGATTTCCGCCACGTCTTTCAGCCGGAGCAGAGATCCGTCGGACATGGCCTTCAGCACAATCTCCCCGTAGTCTTCGGGGGTGGAGAACTTTCCTGTATATTGCAGCACGTACTGCAGATGCTGCGGAAGCTTGTCCGAACTGATACCGGTCTTTCCCGGAGCCGCCTCGATGTTCTGGCTGCGGATGGCTTCGGTCACGTCCTGCGGCGACATGTTGTAGGCAGCCAGTCGGTTAGGGTTCAGCCACACGCGCATCGCATAGTCGCGGCTTCCCATGATTTCCACCAGACCCACACCGTCGATGCGTTTCAGCTCGCGGAGAATGTTGATGTCGGCAAAGTTATAGACAAACTTTTCGGTATGCGTACTGTCGGTGCTGAATATGTTCAGATACATCAGCATACTGTTCACTTCCTTTTCAGTGACCACTCCGGCACGGATCACTTCTTCCGGAAGCTCGTCGAGCACGGTGGTCACGCGGTTCTGCACGTTCACGGCTGCCACGTCGGGGTCGGTCCCTACCTTGAAATAGACAGTGGTCAGCGACATGCCGTCGTTCGTACATACTGTGGTCATATACGTCATTCCCGGCACACCGTTGATGGCCCGCTCCAGAGGAGTGGCTACCGTTTTCGACATGACATCGGCACTTGCGCCCGTATAGCGGGCAGTGACGGTGACGGAAGGCGGCACGATGTCCGGGAACTGCGTGATGGGCAGACTTGTCAGCGACATGATGCCCAGGCAGACAATCAGCACGGAAATCACGCAGGATAAGATGGGGCGTTTTATAAATGTTTCAAACATAGTTTTCAGGGCTTATTTGATTAAAGTCGTATCTGTCTGTGAATAGGCTTCCTTCAGAATCTGGCGGAAGTCTACCGTGTCAGGCTCCACGCTGGAACCGTCCTTGATGCTCTGTATGCCTTCGTAGACGATGGTTGTGCCCGGCTCGAAATCCTGGGTCACGTAGAACTGGTGGTAGCGTTCCAGCGGCTGGAAACTGCGCACCTTGGCCACGCCTTTTCCGTCCACCACATATACGTAGGTGAAATCCTGTATTTCGAACGTAGACTTCTGCGGCACCAGATAGACGTTGTCCATGCGCGTGAGCATACGGATTTTTCCCGTTACGCCGTGTTTGAGCAGGCCTTCCGGATTCGGGAAGCGGACACGGAAGGCGATGGAGCCTGTGCCGCGCTCGAAGTCTCCCTCCACCGTCTCCACCTTTCCTTTGTAGCGGTACACGCTTCCGTCGGACAGGAGCAGTTCGATGTCGTTCATTTCCGGCTGTTGCTCGCCCTGTATCTGCGCACGTTTATATTTCAGATATTCGCTCTCGTTCACGCGGTAGTAGGCGAACACTTCCGACACGTCGCTGACGGTAGTCAGCAGACTGGCCGGCGTGACCAGACTTCCCACCTTGTAGGGGATGCGGTCTACGTATCCTTCAAAGGGCGATGTCACGGTGGTATAGGAATAGTTGGTCTGCGCCCGCTGCAGCTGGGCTTTAGCTTGCTCCACTTTCATCCGGGCCACCTCCTTTTCCGTATTAGCCTGGTCCAGACGGATTTTCGCGATGATATTCTTTTCCACCATCCGCTTGATGCGCTCCGATTCATATTCGGCCATCTGATAACCTGCTTCCGCCTGCTTGAAATTGGCCTGCGCCTCTTTCACCTGCTCGGCATATTCTTCCGAGCTCAGGCGGAACAGCGGCTGTCCTTTGGAAACTTTCTGGCCTTCGTCTACCAATATCTGCTCAACGAAACCTTCCACTTTCGGCTTGACTTCCACAAACTGGATGGCCTGCACATCGGCCACATACGACTGGGGAACATCGATGGTTGTCGGCTGAAGGGTGGTAATCGGTGTGGAGGCAGTCCGGAACACTGAAGAGCCTTTCTTCTCGTCACACGAGTTTAGCAGCCCCATGCATACGGCAAGGGCTGTAAACGCTTGAAATGCATTTACTTTCATAAAATTAAATGGGATAAAAAATGTTTTTTTAGTGTTTGATTCAATCGATAAGTTCTCGCCCGATATTAATGACGACTAAATGAGATAGACACAGCATACCCTATGGATGCTGCGGCCTTTGGTGACGGAAGTACGGACAGACCCGTATGCCGTCTTCGGCTTGAAGTCGGAAGTGTAGAATTCGGCGAACAGAAACGAGACAGGGATGGACAGCGTGTCCGGACAGAAGGTGTCACGCGTGTGCTTTCTGCAAAAGTCATCCGTTTCGGTTTCGGCTTCCGGTTGTGCGATTTCTGTGGTGTGTGAAGGGAAAAGGCTTGTATCGTTGGCCAATACATCCGTCTGCACCATCAGCAGCATGATGGCACACAGCAGTCTGAATGTGAAGTTGTGGATGTTTTTTCGGGTCAACATTGATGCCTTTGTTATGGTTATGGACGCAAATGTAAGAAAAATTTTTCCAACAAACAAATAAAACGCTTCGGCGTTTTGACTGAAACGTCGAAGCGTTCCGGCCAAAACGCCGAAGCGTTTTTATCGTAATGGGACGGATACAGGCTTTTCAGCATTTTATTTTCAGTCCGTCCAGAATGCGGTGCATCTGTTCGTAGGTGGTGATGCGCGTAGGCACCAGCGGCAGACGCAGACGGTTCTTGATCATTCCCATCATGCTCAGCATGGCCTTTACTCCGGCCGGGTTGCCGTCGACAAACAGCAGCTTGAACAGTTCGGTGAACTTGTGGTGGATGGTCAGTGCGTTCTGGTAGTCGCCGGCAAGGGCCAGACGGGTCATGCGGCTGAACTCTCTCGGAAATGCGTTGCCGATTACGGAAATCACGCCTACGGCTCCCAGCGTAATCAGCGGGAAAGTGATGCCGTCGTCGCCCGAAATCACATCGAAGTCTTCGGGCTTGTTCTTGATGATGTCATCCATCTGGGTGATATTGCCCGACGCTTCCTTGATGGCCACAATGTTGTCGAAATCGCGGGCCAGACGCAGGGTGGTTTCTGCAGTCATGTTCACGCCCGTGCGCCCCGGCACATTATACAATACGACCGGAAGCGGCGTAGCGTTGGCTATGGCTTTATAGTGCTGGTAGATGCCTTCCTGCGAGGGTTTGTTATAATAAGGTACGGCCACCAGCACGGCATCCACACCCGTCATGTCTTCATTCACCAGCGTGTCGATTACGGTTTGCGTACAGTTGCTGCCTACCCCCAGCAGAATCGGCACACGTCCGTTGACACGCTCGATTACCATTTCCTTGATTTTTCTCTTCTCGTCGGCTGTAAGCGTGGGAGTTTCGGCGGTTGTCCCCAACACGCAAAGAAAGTCCACTCCGTTCTGTATCTGATATTCCACCAGACGCATCAGCGACTGATAGTCTACGCTGCCGTCATCGTTGAAAGGAGTGACCAGCGCCACTCCCATTCCTTTAAGTCTTCTCCGTATCATAAATGAGTTCTAAACACTTTAATAGATGCACAAAAGTACGAATATTTTCGTTTTGGCCTACTTTTTTAATTGTTTTTTTACATTTGGTGACCTATTGGAAAAATATGATGACAAGAATTTGTTTGAAATTCCCGATATACATGTATTTTTGTAAGACGATGTGTAAACGATATATGGGATGAGAGAAACGGAACGAACAGTCAGGAATGCGGTTGTCCGGATCCGGCGTTATCATTCGCCGTGCGGAGACTTGATGCTGGGCTCGCTGGACGGCAGGCTCTGTCTGTGCGACTGGATTGTTGAAGGGCACCGTGACAAGGTGGACAAGCGGTTGCGGAAATATTTGTGTGCCGGATACGAGGAAGGTACGTCGGAGGTCCTCCGGCAGGCCTGCCAGGAACTGGACGAGTACTTCCTGAAGCGGCGGACGGCGTTTGACGTTCCGTTGCTTTTGCCCGGTACGGACTTCCAGAGGAAGGTATGGGCCAAGTTGCTGGAGATTCCTTATGGGAAAACGGTTTCATACGCCGAGCTTTCACGGATGCTGGGAACTCCCGGTGCTGTCCGGGCCGTGGCCAACGCCAATGGTGCCAATGCGGTTTCAATTTTTGTTCCCTGCCACCGGGTGATAGGCAGCGACCGTTCGCTGACGGGATACGGAGGCGGTCTTGCCGCCAAGAAGATGTTGCTGGAACTGGAGGCGGATTCCGCCTGTCCGGTTTTCGGGTGATGCCGTTTTGTCTGGACACGTCCGGTCCTCCCCATCGGAAACCGGAGAATGGGAAGGGGCCGGACGCAGGTTTTATTCTTCTTCGGTCAGAGCCAGGAAATCATCTTCATTCATGATGGGGATGCCCAGCTTTTCAGCTTTTTCAAGCTTGCTCGGTCCCATATTGTCTCCGGCCAGGATGAAGCTTGTTTTTTTGGAGATGCTTCCCACATTCTTCCCTCCATGTTTCTCGATGAGCGCTTTGTATTCGTCGCGTGAGTGCCGGGCAAACACTCCGCTGATTACGACGGATTTTCCCTGAAGCTTGTCCGTATGTCCGCTCAAATCTTCCTTGTCCGCTTCCATCCGCAGGCCCGCCTTGCGCAGCCGGTCTACGAGAAGGAGGTTCTTTTCATCGTGGAAATAGCGCAGGATGCTTTGTGCGATTTTTGTGCCGATTTCGTCTACATGGATCAGTTCGTCGAGTGTGGCAGCCTCCAGCAGTTCGACCGACGGGAATGCTTTGGCCACTTTCTTGGCCACGGTTTCTCCCACGAACCGGATGCCGAGCGCAAAGAGTACTCGCTCGTAGGGAGCTTGCCTGGAATTTTCGATGCCTCTGATAATGTTTTCGGCCGACTTCTCTCCCATACGTTCCAGACGGCAGATGTCGGCAGCCTGCAAGGTGTAGAGGTCGGCCACATCGTGAATCATACCTTCCTGATAGAACTGGTCGACGGTTTCCGGTCCCAACCCTTCGATATTCATGGCCCGGCGGCTGATGAAATGTTCGATGCGCCCTTTGATTTGCGGCGGACACGACGATTCGTTGGTGCAGTAGTGGGCCGCTTCGTCCTCATAGCGCACCAGTGGGCTTCCGCATTCGGGACAGTGGGTGATGAATGTCACCTTTTCACTCCCTGCCGGGCGCGAGCCGAGGTCCACTCCTGTAATTTTCGGAATGATTTCCCCTCCCTTTTCCACATATACCTTATCGCCGATATGAAGATCGAGCGAAGCGATGATGTCCGCGTTGTGGAGCGAGGCCCGTTTCACGACGGTGCCCGACAGCTGTACCGGTGTCAGGTTGGCCACCGGCGTTACCGCTCCTGTCCGTCCGACCTGATAAGTCACCTTTTCCAGCCGGGTCAGTGCGCGTTCCGCCTGAAACTTATAGGCAATGGCCCAACGGGGCGACTTGGCCGTATAGCCCAGGTTGCGCTGCTGGCGCTGCGAGTTTACCTTCAATACGATTCCGTCGGTGGCTACCGGCAGATTTTTCCGTTCCGTGTCCCAATAATTGATGAAATCGAAGATTTCCTGCAGCGTGCGGACCTTCCGCATGTGGCCGGAAACCTTGAACCCCCATCCGGCCGCTTCCTGCAGATTCTCGTAATGGCCGTCGTGGGGCAGGTTTTCTCCCAGCAGATAATACAGATAAGCATCCAGCTTGCGCGAAGCCACTACAGCTGAATTCTGTGACTTCAGCGTGCCCGACGCAGCATTTCGCGGGTTGGCGAACAAAGGTTCTTCACGCAGTTCCCGTTCGCGGTTGAGTTCTTCAAACACTTTCCAGGGCATCAGGATTTCGCCCCGTATCTCAAAGCTTTCCGGATAGCCTTCCCCCTGAAGCACCAGCGGAATGCTGCGTATTGTCTTCACGTTGTCTGTCACGTCATCCCCACGCACTCCGTCGCCGCGGGTCACCGCCTGCACCAGCTTGCCGTTCTCGTAAGTGAGCGAGATGGATGTGCCGTCGAATTTCAGTTCGCAGCAGATTTCAAAATCTTCATTGAGCGACTTCCTTACCCTCTCATAGAAATCGGTCACTTCTGCCTGCGAGTAAGTGTTGCCCAGCGAAAGCATGGGATATTTGTGTGCCACCTGTCTGAAATCCTTGTTGAGGTCGCTGCCTACCCGCTGGCTCGGCGAGTTTTCGTCGTAGTGTTCCGGATGTTTCGCCTCCAGCTCCTGGAGTTCGCGCATCAAGCGGTCGAACTCCTGGTCGGAGATGGTAGGTGCGTTGAGAATGTAATAGTTATGATTGTGCGCATGAAGCTCTTTGCGCAGCAGGTCGATTCTTTCAATTTCTGTCATGACATTTTAAGGATGATGATTTCTGCAAAAGTAGCAAAAATATTCGTACTTTTGCGCAAAATTAGAAACCATACGCATGAGAATAGATATCATTACAGTATTGCCCGAAATGATTGAGGGCTTCTTCAACTGCTCCATCATGAGCCGTGCCCAGAAGAAAGGAATCGCCGAGTTTCACATACATAATCTGCGCGACTATGCTTTCGACCGCTACCGGAAAGTGGATGATTATCCGTTTGGAGGATGTGCGGGGATGGTAATGAAAATCGAGCCGATAGACCGCTGTATCTCGGCTCTGAAGGCGGAACGGGATTATGATGAAGTGATTTTCACTTCGCCGGACGGTGAGCAGTTCGACCAGAAGATGGCAAACACGCTTTCGCTCACGCAGAATCTGATTATTCTTTGCGGGCATTTCAAGGGGATTGATTATCGTATCCGCGAACATTTCATCACGAAGGAAATCAGTATCGGCGACTATGTGCTGACGGGCGGCGAACTGGCGGCGGCGGTCATTGCCGATGCGGTGGTGCGCATCATTCCGGGGGTTATCTCCGACGAACAGTCGGCTTTGTCCGATTCGTTCCAGGACAATCTTCTGGCTCCTCCTGTCTATACCCGTCCGGCAGAGTACAAAGGGTGGAAAGTGCCCGACATACTTTTGTCGGGACATGAAGCCAAAATCCGTGAATGGGAGTTCCAGCAGTCGGTGGAACGCACCAGACGTCTCCGTCCCGACTTGTTGAAGTGACGCTTTCCGGTATATATAATTATATAAGAAAGGCACGGAGTCCCGTTGAAGAACATCAGCTGCAACTCCGTGCCTTTCCTCTGTTTGAAGTCAAACAGGCTCTCATATTTCCAAAGCTCCGACAATGTCTTTTACAGAACTGTAACCATGACGCTCCAGATAGTCGCCGATGCCTTTGGCCACCTTTACGGTGACGGTCGGGTCAATGAAGTTGGCCGTACCGATTTGGACGGCAGAAGCTCCGGCCAGCAAGAATTCTACGGCATCTTTCCAGTTCATGATACCTCCCAATCCGATTACAGGTATCTTGACCGCCTTGGCCACTTGCCATACCATGCGGAGAGCAATCGGCTTTACGGCCGCTCCGCTCATTCCTCCTGTCACGGTAGACAGCACCGGCCTGCGCTTTTCCGCGTCAATGGCCATGCCCAGCAAGGTGTTGATGAGAGACACACTGTCGGCTCCGGCCGATTCTGCGGCGCGGGCAATTTCTGTAATGTCTGTCACATTCGGGGAAAGCTTCACGATCAGCGTCTTTTTGTACACTTTCCGTACGGCACTCACCACTTCGGCTGCTCCATGGGCAGACACGCCGAAAGCCATGCCCCCCTGTTTGACATTCGGACATGAGATATTCAGTTCGATGGCCGGGATATTTTCCAGCTCGTTGATGATGGAAGCCGTCTCGGCATAGTCTTCCACCTGTGAGCCCGACACGTTGACTATCATCCGGGTTTGAATATCCTTTATCAGCGGATAAATATGGTCTGCGAAATAATGCACTCCCTTGTTCTGGAGTCCCACCGCATTCAGCATTCCCATGGGCGTTTCGGCCATACGCGGATAGGGGTTTCCTTCCCGCGGGAGCAAGGTGGTTCCTTTTACAATAATGCCTCCGATTTCTTCCAGGTTCACGAAATCCTGGAATTCCAGTCCGTAACCGAACGTTCCCGAAGCGGTCATCACCGGATTCTTCATTTCCAGCTGACCAATGTTTACTCTTAAATCTGCCATAATAATTTCTTTATATTGAAGACCGGACCTTCTTTACATACACACACATGACCTTCGTCGGTCTTTTCCACACAGCACAGGCAGGCACCTACGCCGCAAGCCATGGTGTTTTCCAGCGAAACTTCACATTCTATGCCGTTTGCTTTAGCATACCGGGCCACCGCCACCATCATCGGTTTGGGACCGCAAGTATATATCATGTCGAATTTCCGTTCTTTCAGTATGCTGTGCATCGTGACGTAGCCTTTCTCCCCGGCGCTGCCGTCTTCCGTAGTGGTGAACACCTCCCCGTAAGCCGCAAACCCGTCCAATTGGAGCAGGTCATTCTTCGAGCGTGCGCCCAGCAGGAACGTCGGCTTGAATCCTTTTTCAGCGAGCACTTTTCCGAAGTACAACATGGGGGCAGTGCCCACACCGCCTCCCACCAGAAGAACCTTCTTGCCGGAATCGGGAAGAAGTGTAAATCCGTTTCCCAGCGGGAGCATTACGTTTACAAGGTCGCCTTTCTTCACAGTTGCCAGCTTGCGCGTGCCGTCGCCCACAAGCTGGACGAGGAACCATACTTCATTTTTCTCACGATCCACAAAATTGATGGAAATGGGCCGCCGGAGAAAAGTCGTGCAGGAACCGTCGATACGGATTTCTGCAAATTGTCCCGGCTGCATTTCAGGCAGAGGTTCCGCCTGTGTCAGCTTGATGAGCACATAGTTGGCATGCAAGCTGAGGTTTTCAGTAACTGTCAGGTCTAATACGTATTTTTTCATAAAAATCAGATAAATCAATTCATCTTTGTGCAAAGATAAGCATTTGGCCCCAATTACGGAAAAACTCAGTCCGGTTGCTTTAGGTCATTTTTCAGGTTTGAATACTTCAAATGTGCCGTTGTCAAAGAAGATTCTTATTTCGGTTATTTTGGGCTGTGGTTTTTCTATGTATTTAATTCGTTCTATTTCAGTGGATTTTGGCGGAAACACATGGTTGTCTGAGCCTGTTTCCCTGCCGAAATCAGATTCGGTCGGCCGATTGTCCGCAAATTCTGCATTCTCGCTCTTCTGGCCAACGACTGAAACGGCAGAAATGGCCGGCTGGTTTTCTTCCATCTCTCCCTCGCCATAAAGGAGCCAGTTCAGATTGATGCACGGATATGCTTTATGGATGCGCATCACTACATCCAGGCTGGGATTGTTCCGTCCGCTAAAAATATGTGACAACGAAGAAGTGGATATTCCAACCTTTTCTGCAAAATCCGCATTGGTCAATCCTTCTTTCTGCATGATTTGATAGATTCTGTCCTTCATTTACATCTGGAGTTGTTGGTTAAATCGCGATTACAAAAGTAATGAATGAAATTTATAAATGCAAACATCCAAATGGAAATCTTTTGTTTTACCAATGTAATCAAATAAAATTACAAATGTATGATACAGATGTAAACCTTTGTTTTATTGTTCTATATACACTCCGGAATATATTTATTATCTACTGATATTCAAGATATTTAATGCTATTTACATACGTAATTCCCATTATATTTCCAATCTGTGACATCAAAATGCATAATGATTGAACGAATATTTGTATATTGTAATGTCAATATATTGGTTATCAATTAAATATATCGCAATTACAGCTAAGTATTTTTATACGTTTAAGTTTATATATGTAAATAGATTGGCTTCCTGCTGTTAAATGTACATTTGTATTTTTCGCTTCTCCCCTTCCCTGTCTACTTCGGCTGTTTTCAAATGTAATCAAATTTATAAGGTTTACTTATGGAAATACACTCATAAACGCTAGATTTGTGTATGTTTGTAAACAACATGAGCCGCCCTGTAAATTTTTCTGCTGTACAGAAACTTTGCAGGGCGGCTCATGCCTTCGGCTTCCAACGCCGTTGAAATGTCGTTGATAAATCAATGTAGGATGAAGTACACCAGCTCTCTGAGCAGTTCTCCGTCGGATATGGACGAATTGGATATCCCTTTCGATTGCGCATCGCAGTTGCGGATGGCATGAATAATCTGCATTACTTTCGTGCCTGTGTACCGGTGCATGGCGTTTATATAGTCCTTGGCCTGCCATTGGGTACGAAGGCCGAGTTGTGCGGCTACTCCCTGTTCGTTTTTTTGTGGGGCATAATAGGCCAGCATGAGATTGGAATAGAAATTGAAGAGGACGGCCAGCGTGACCTGCAAGGGATTGTTTTTCGGATTGTCCTCAAAATATTTCACGATTACGTTTGCTTTCAGCACATCTTTCTCTATCAGCGCGTTCCTCAGTTCAAAATTATTGTAATCTTTGCTGATGCCGATGTTTTTTTCTATTTGTTCGGGAGTGATGCGTTTCTGGCCTGGAGGGAGCGTGATGACCAGCTTTTCCAGTTCACCCGTCATGCGGCTCAGGTCGGTACCGACGAATTCGGCCAACATTTCAGAAGCTTTCGGGTCTATATCCACTTTTTTGGGCTTCAGGTAGGACGAGATAAATCCGGGAAGCTGGCTCTCCTTCAGCTTTTTCGATTCGAAGAGGACACCGACTTTCTCGATTTCGGCAGCTATTTTCTTCCGTCTGTCGACAGAACCGTGTTTATGGCAGAACACCAGGATAGTTGTCGGCATCGGCTTCTGCAGATAATGGCTCAGATTCTCCAGGTTTCTCAGGTTCTGCGCTTCTTTCACTACCACCACCTGGTATTCCGACATCATGGGATAGCGGCGTGCGGCGTTGATTACTGCATTGATGTCCGTATCCATGCCGAACAAGACAGTCTGGTTGAACTCTCTTTCGGTCTCCGTCAATACCGTGTTGAGAATATAGTCGGATATCCGGTCGATATAATAATCTTCTTCGCCCATCAGGAAATAGACCGGTGCAAAAATCCGGTTTTTCAGATTCCTGACGATTTCTTCGTATGTGTTAGCTTCTTTCTGCATGTCTCGCTTGTAGTCGGGTTTCAAATGTTTTTTTGAGATCAGGTGTCTGTTCTTTTTGTATCTTTGTACGCGAAGAATCGAATCTCATTAACTGCAAATTTACAAAATGTTGGCATTAAACCTACCTGCCTGCTCCCATAAAATCATTGTGAAGGAGGGGAAAAACTATATTTGGGACGTATTGCGGAAAAAATATGTGGCGCTGACTCCGGAAGAATGGGTACGCCAGCACTTCATTCATTTCCTGACCGAATGCAAGGGGTATCCGGCGGGATTGCTGGCCAATGAAGTGCAGATTGTGCTCAACGGAACGAGGAAACGTTGCGACACCGTGCTTTACGACCGCCGTCTGACACCGAAGATGATTGTGGAATATAAAGCCCCCGATGTGGAAATCACACAGGCTGTGTTCGACCAGATTACCCGCTACAATATGGTGCTCCGCGTGGACTATCTGATTGTGAGCAACGGTCTCCGGCATTATTGCTGCCGTATAGACTACACTTCGGGAAAATACTGTTTCCTGCCCGACATTCCAGCCTATCCGGAGCTCGTGTGAGAAGAAAAAAATCCACCGCAGGGAGAGACGTCCGGCGTTACATTCCGGCATCCGTCTTTCTCTGCGGTGGAACAAGCCTGAATCCGGCGGTGAAGCCGTTTATTTGCTGATTTTGGTTTCGAGATGTCTTTCCGGTTCCACTCCCGCCAGTTCCGGGTCAATCATGATGCGTCCGCAATATTCGCAGACAATGATTTTCTTTCTCATGCGGATGTCCAGTTGTTTCTGGGGCGGAATCTTGTTGAAGCATCCTCCGCATGCGTCACGCTGTACGTAGGTGATGGCCAATCCGTTGTGAGAGTTTTTGCGGATGCGCTTGAAAGCCTGGAGCAGGCGCGGTTCGATGGTCGCTTCGACGGCCTTTGCCTTTTCGCGCAACTTTTCTTCTTCCTGCTTGGTTTCAGAAATGATGTCATCGAGTTCGGTTTTCTTCATTTCCAGGTCTTTTGTCCTTTCTTCCAGAGTCTCGTTGCTTTTCACGATTTCCTCTTCCTTCGACTTGACGGCGGCGGTAAATTCGCGGATACGTTTCTCGCAGAGTTCCACTTCCAGTGTCTGGAATTCGATTTCCTTGCTCAGCACGTCAAACTCACGGTTGTTGCGCACGTTTTCCTGCTGGTTCTTGTATTTCTCAATGGAAGCCTTGGCCGTTTCGATTTCGATTTTCTTGCCGGCAATGTCGCCTTTCAGGTTCTCGATTTCTTTTTTGATGTTCTCGATGCGGGTATTCAGACCTGCCACTTCGTCTTCAAGGTCTTCCACTTCGAGCGGAAGTTCGCCTCTCAGCGTCTTGATCTTGTCGATTTCAGACACCAGTGTCTGCAACTGGTAAAGTGCTCTCAGCTTTTCTTCCACACTCATTTCATTGGGGTCTTTCTTCACTTCTTTTGCCATAATTCCTTATAGATATTTGACGGGATTTGTATTGACACGGGTCATGCATACTTCGAGTGCCGGAAACATCTCCCTTATGATTGAATATAATATTTCTTTCGTATACTGTTCGCTTTCGTAGTGACCGATTTCGGCTATCAGGATGTCGTTCTCGTAGCTGAAATAATCGTGGTATTTCACTTCGCCGGTGATGAACACGTCCGCATGTGCAGCTACGGCTTTGGGCAGCAGGAATGCTCCCGCACCTCCGCACAGCGCCACTTTCCGGATGAGGCGTCCGTTCATCCGCGAATGCTTCACGCATCCTACCTCAAAGGTTTTCTTGATGCGGCGGAGAAAGTCGGTTTCCGTCTCTTCTTCTTTCAGTTCACCAATTACTCCCGACCCTACCTGGTTCCATTTGTTCTGCAGAGGATAGAGGTCGTAGGCAGGTTCCTCATACGGATGTGCGGCCAGCAATGCTTTCACTGCCCGGCTCTGCAGATGGACTGGAAGCACGGTCTCGATGCGTGTCTCTTTTTCCTCGTGCAGTTCTCCGATTTTGCCGCAATAAGGATGGCAGCCCTCCTGGGCGCGGAATGTCCCCTTGCCTTCCCCGTTATAGCTGCACGCGTCATAATTGCCGATACAACCGCATCCGGCCTCAAACAGGGCCTGACGGACATCGGCGGCTTTTTCGGTGGGGACGAAGGTAACCAGCTTGAGCAGCATCTGGTCTTTCGGTTCAAGAATCCTTATGTTCTTCAGTCCGATCTTTTCCGCAATCTTGTAGTTCACCCCTTGAGGCGCGTTGTCCAGATTGGTGTGCATCGAGAAGATTACCAAGTCATTCTTGATGGCTTTCATGATGCAGCGTTCCACGTAGTCCCGTCCGGCAATCGACTTGTAGCCTCTGAATATCAGCGGATGGTGCGACACGATGAGGTTGCACCCCAAGGCGATGGCTTCGTCTACCACCGCTTCGGTCACGTCCAGACACAACAAAGCCCCTGTAGCTTCCGCATCTGTCAATCCTACTTGCAGTCCGGCGTTGTCGAATCCGTCCTGCAACGGCAGAGGCGCGAATGTCTCAAGGGCGTTCAGAATCTCCTTAATTTTCATGTTCGCGAAACATTTTCGTGCAAAGGTAAGAACTTTTGCCGATTTATTCAATTTTTTTTGCCGATTTATCTAAATTTGCCCATAATCAGATGTGCCAGGTTATCTGTTCATGGCAGTAAGGCTTTGACACATCTTTTTTTTAATCATTTAACCCATAAACATCTTATCATTTATGAGAAAGAAAAATTGGCTGGCGGCAAGTATGCTTTGCGCGTCATTGAATCTGTTTCCGGCGGGTGCGCAGGAAGGATATGTGCCTTCCGATTCGAACCTGAAGGCCCGCCAGGAGTTTGCGGACAGCAAGTTCGGGATTTTCCTTCATTGGGGCATCTACAGCATGTTCGCTCAGGGAGAGTGGTATCTGAACAACGGGAACCTGAACCGTGAGGAATATGCCAAAGCCGCGTCCGGGTTCTATCCCGCACAGTTTGACGCGGATGCGTGGGCGAAGGCCTTCAAGGACTCGGGGGCCAGGTACATCTGTTTCACGACACGCCATCACGACGGTTTTTCGATGTTCGACACGGAATATTCCGATTATGACATCATGGATGCCACTCCCTTCAAAAGGGACATCGTGCGTGAGCTGACAGAGGCTTGCAGGCGTCAGGGACTGAAGGTGCATTTCTATTATTCCCATATCGACTGGACACGGGAGGATTATCCTGCCGGATGGACGGGTACGAAAACCGGCAAGGACCCCAAGAAGGCGGACTGGAACGCTTACTATCGGTTTATGAACAACCAGCTGACCGAGCTTATTACGAAATACGGTCCGGATGCCATCTGGTTCGACGGGATGTGGGACCAGGACGCTTCGTTCGACTGGCAGTTGGGCGAACAGTACGGAATGATTCACCGTCTCAGTCCGGCCTGTCTGATTGGGAACAACCACCACAAGTCTCCTTTCCCCGGCGAGGATTTCCAGATGTTCGAGCGTGACCTGCCGGGACAGAACACGGCCGGACTTTCGGGACAGGAGGTGAGCCGTCTTCCTCTTGAGACTTGTCAGACGATGAACGGTTCGTGGGGGTATATGGTGGCTGATCAGAACTACAAGTCGACGGACGCGCTGATCCAATACCTGGTCCGTGCGGCAGGGAAAGGAGCCAATCTGTTGCTCAATATCGGTCCCCAGGCCGACGGAGAGCTTCCGGCCCTGGCGTTGGAACGCCTGAAAGGTATGGGCGAATGGTTGGCGCAATATGGGGAAACGGTTTATGGTACGACAGCGGGCGATGTGGCGGAGCGTCCGTGGGGGGTGACCACCCGTAAAGGCGACAAGCAGTATGTGCATATTCTGTCGTTGGCCGACCGGACCTTGTTCCTCCCTGTCACGGCGAAAGTCTCCAAAGCCACGGTGTTCGCCACAGGCGAGAAGGTCCGTTTCGAGCAGGGCAAGGACGGCGTGCTGCTGCATCTGGAAAAGGTGCCCGGCGAGGTGGACTACATCGTAGAGCTGACCATGAAATGACGGATTTGTAATCAAAACGCCTAGACGTTTTTTTAAAACGCTTCGGCGTTTGAGGCAAAACGTTTAGGCGTTTTTGAGAGGTCATTATCGGGCCTCTTTTTTCAGAGCCTCACGGGCCGTAAACTCATACTTCCCGTTGTACCATCTGTCCACGTCATCGAGATAGCCGGACTGTTTCTTACAGTCGCTTCCATAATGACGGCAATGCAGAGGACCACAAGCCTGACATAAAGACATTTAACATGCTTTCAAACATTCCCGAGGTATACATATCGGATGCCGCAGTCCAAGGCGGTTTGGCGGGCCTGTACCAGCGTGTCCACAGGAGTCGGAGGCAGGTCGCGCATACGATAACGGGGGAAGAACCGTGAGAAATGCAGGGGGGTGTCCGCAAACCCATGCCCGGCCAGCCAAAGACACATCCGGCGGATCATCTCCATGTCGTCGTTCACGCCCGGAATGAGCAGGTTGGTGATTTCCACCCATACCCCTGCCTCACGCATCATTTCGAGCGTGCGGAGCACCGGGGAAAGGCGTGCGCCGCTTACCGAACGGTAAATCTCGTCAGAAAAGGATTTCAGGTCCACATTGGCCGCATCGAGATATGGCAGCAGGCCACGGAGCGGCTGTTCGTTGACATAGCCTGCCGTGACCAGGATGTTCCGCATCCCGGCCTCCCGGCAAGCCCGGGCACAGTCGCGCGTGTATTCCAGATACGTGAGAGGTTCGGTATATGTATAGGCCACCAGCCGGCAGGAGGTATTCCGAGCGAGTTGTACCACTCCGTCAGGCGACAGCAGACGGTAGTCCGCATCATCGGGGGCAGCCTGCGAGATGCTCCAGTTCTGGCAGTTCAGGCACGAGAGGTTACATCCCGTGGCCGCGAGCGAGAGGCATTCCTCCCCCGGATGGAAGTGCAGCAGCGGCTTCTTTTCCACCGGGTCGACATGCAGGGCGCAGACTCTTCCGTATGCGTCAGTCCACAAGCGTCCTCCCCGGTTGGCCCGGCTGCGGCAACGGCCATGCCCTCCCTCCCGTATGCGGCACTCGTGGGGACAGAGGCGGCATGTCACTGTGCCGTCCGCCATACGGTCGTAGTATTCCGCCTCGCGTGAGGCCGGAACGGCATTATTGGTCTGAACATTCATCGAACACCTCCGCTTCATATACATACAGTTCCGCATCGCGCCATCCGTTCCATCCGATTCCGGCTTTGTCGCGGGCGCAGTGTCCCAGAAATTCCTCTTTTGTCCAATGGGTCTCTTCAGCTACCTGAGGCAGGAAAGTGCCCCGGTACGGACCTTTCACGATAAGGATCCCATGCTTTCCCAGTTGAAACTCATCGATGGAAGAAATCCGCTTCAGCGGAGAAAGTACGGATATGTCGATATGGATGCCGGCCATCTCGTCTTGAGTGACCGGGCTGAACCGCGGGTCCTCGAAAGCCGCCGCCCGGGCCATCGACATGACAGTGAGATAGAGCGGTTGCCGTCCTGTCAGCGAACCGATGCATCCGCGCAGCCTGCCGTCTGTCCGGAGGGTGACGAACGCTCCGCAATTCATCCGGAGGGTGCCGGTCAGACGGGCAGAGTCATAGGGCAGTCCGTCATCTCCCTCCAGCGCGGTCTCGATGCTTTTCCGTGCGATGCCGAGCAGGAGGGCTTTTTCCTCTTCTGTCAGAGAGAACGTCTGCCCGGAAGTGTCCTTCTCCCCTTCTCTGGTCACGGCGAACGCATGGTAACCTACCACCTCGTCACGTCCGCCATAGGGAGAGTCGCCGGAGTTGCAGTAAGCCAGATGCTCCATTTTCAGGTTGCCTGTCTGCTGCATCAGCATCAGCAGTACAGTGATGGGAGCCTGTCCGCAGGCACTGGTCAGCAGATTATGGACAGGCTGCCGGGAATTGTCGGCAAGCGTTTCCAGAAATTTCTCCGGCGAAACGGACAGAATCGCTTCCGCCGTCGCTTTGTCTATCCGGCAGGCATCCTCATACGGAGGATAGTGCGAGAAGTCGCTGCTGACGACAAACAGATTGTCCGGGGTGAAATACGGGCGGAGTGCTTCCGCGATGCGTTCCAGCTTGCCGTAACGGTGTGTGCCGATGACTACCGGCACAATGGGAGGCATAGTCTCCAGCCGTGTCTGAAGGAAAGGCAGTTCCACTTCCAGACAGTGCTCTTTCAGATGGGCCTCAGGCAGACAGGTGAACACACCGTCTGCCTGGAGCAGTCGGTCGCATGTCTCATTGTCCACCTCTATCTCTCCCAGCGGAGTGGCATAACGGTGTGCGGAGATGTTGACCGAGGCACCGTCGAATGCCGCCTGATGACTGGGTCCCAGAAGAAAAACACGTTTGTAGTTTGCGGACGGAGCGATACGCGCGAATGCCTTGGCCGCGGTGGTGCCGGAGAACACGTATCCCGCATGGGGCACGATGACCGCCTGCACATTGGCGGAACTTTCGGTTCCGGCCTTTTCCAGCAAGCATTTCACGTCCGTTTCAAGCGTATCGGAAACAGCCGGGTAGAAACGTCCCGCAACGGCCGGCCTGCGAATCTCATCCCTGCCTTGCGGAGATGAGGAGATAACATGAGTTGCCATAATGAATATTGCGAATAGTAATTTGAATCGGTCGTTCATTCGGATTGGATGTTTGGATGAGCCTAAAGATAGCGATTTTTTGTATAGGGTGTATGGCTCGGTTCTTGTTTTTTACGTACCTTTGTCCTGCTAACCGCAATCAAATGATAACTGATGAAAACGACACGGCTGATTATTTTGTTTTTTTACTTATGGTTGGGAATCTCACAGGCCTATGCGGAGTATTTCAGACGCATCGGACTGGCTGAAGGGATGAGCAGTCCTTCCGTCATGGCCATCTATCAGGACCAGCTGGGAAGGATGTGGTTCGGTACACGCGAAGGCATCAACTTGTACGACGGCGGACAGATAACCGTTTTCAAAGGATGGATGCGTGCGTCGGAGCAGGATACGGCTTCTGTCTGGCTGGGGAATGAGGTGTCGGCCATAACGGGCGACCGGAACGGGGACATTTATTTCTTGATAGACAAGATTCTGTTCAAATATTTTCTGCGCAGCGGACGTTTCCAGCCTCTTTCATCGTCGGAAATTTCTGTGCTCACCTCTTTCGATGGAGACATCTGGTATATCAGACACGATTCTCTGTTTTATTTGAGGAACGGAAGCGAGGAGGCCGAAACGACATTCGGCCTGCAGGAAGAGTCAGTTGTCACATGCCTTACCGTCAAAAAGAATCACATTTACGTAGGTACAAGGAATGGACTGCTTGTCATTGACAGGCGCATGCCGTTCGGGCAGAAGCATCTGCTGGAGGGTACGGACATCTACAGTATCTTTGAAAGTTCGGAGGGTGAGTTGTGGATCGGAACCCGCATGCATGGCCTTTACCGGATGGACAGCCGTGGAAAAATCTCCAAAGTACCTCATCTGCAAAACTCTCCGGAAGGGATCAGTAGCGAACAGATACGCGACTTTGTGGAAGACGATCAGGGCAACGTCTGGTTCGGCACGTTCGACGGCCTGTATGAATGGCATGCATCCACCGGACAATACCGCCTGATACAGATACCCCATTATATGGGAGGTTTGAGCCATCCCTCCATCTTTTCGCTGTACAAGGACAAGCAGGGCACTCTTTGGGTAGGCAGTTATTACGGGGGTGTAAACTATTTCAATCCCCAGCACGATGATTTCGTTCATTATAACTATGCGGAAAATGTTTCATCCGACTTGTATTATTCGTATATCGGCGATATTGCCCGCGACAAGAACGGTAATCTGTGGATTGGCACGGACGGTGGAGGAGTCTGTTGTTTGAACCGGGACTGGGAGATACAGAAGCGGCTTATGGCAGGTCCGGGCAATTCCCTCCCCCACAACAACATCAAGAGCCTCTGCTACGACCGGAACGACGACTGCCTCTATATAGGCACTTATCTGGGCGGCTTGTCACGTTATGACATTTCCACCGGCCGTTTCCATAATTATCTGAAAGAAACCAAGGGCGGAGAGAAGATGCCCAACGATGTGATTTTCCATGTGGAGATGTGGAAAGACCGGCTTTATGTGTCCGCCCGTAACGGACTGTTCTGCCTGGACACGCGTACGCAGACCTTTCAGGAAGTCCCCGTGCCGCCGGCATATTACGAGCATTTTGACATAGATGTAGAAGGACATATCTGTCTGGCCAAATGGGGCGAGATTCTGCTGGCCGATTTGGAACGGCCTGACTCGGTTACCCGGATACCGCTGACCATTGAAGGTCATGTGCCTGCCTTTACCCAAGTGTTGTGCACTTCGCAAGGCACCTATATCAGCACATTGGGAAGCGGCGTATTCTTTTGCAACAGGAATACACGGAAGCTTACCCGCTTTACAGCAGAAGACGGCCAGTTGCCCAGCAATTTCTGCTATAACTTATGTGAAACGCCGAACGGGAACATACTTGTCACCAGCGAAAAAGGGGTTACCAGCTTCAAGCCGGGGGGCACCGGTTTTACGACCATTGATTTCATGAGGAATTTTCCGTCTGCGCATATTATAAACGGATGTGGTGTTTATGCTTCATCCGACGGGCGTATATACATAGGCGATACGGAAGGAGTCACTGTATTCTCCGAAAACGAGTTCGAAAGGACAGGCGGCAGGGACAGCGCCGCTCATTTTTATTTCTCGAAATTATGGGTCAACAATCGTTCCGTATCGCCGGGAGACGCGGACGGTATCCTGAGCGAGTCACTTCCTTTCGTGAAGGAGCTGAAACTGAAACACTACGAAAACAATCTCGTTATCCGCTTCGCGCATTCGGATTACCGGCAGCAGCTGTCGGAGAAATGGTACCGGTATAAGCTGGAAGGATTCGACCCGCAGTGGGTCGAGACCCAGCAGACCACTCTTTATTATACCAACCTCGATCCGGGTGAATATACATTGCGGGTTGCGGCCATAGAAAGGAATGGGTCGGACACGCCTTCGGATGAGATTTCACTGCAGCTTGTCATTGCCACGCCCTGGTATGCCACCTGGTGGGCATGGAGCGCCTATGTGATGATTTTTATCGGATGTGTCTCTTATTTCATTTCAAGCCGCATAGCGAAACGCACGCTGGCGCTTTCGCTTGAAAAAGAGCGTTTCGAGAAGCAGCAGATTGAGCGGCTGAACCATGAGAAACTGGTGTTCTTCACCAATGTCAGCCATGAGTTCCGTACACCGCTCACGCTGATCATCAGCCATATCGACATGCTGCTGCAACGTCATTCGTTGTCACCGGTGGTCTACAATCCTATCCTGAAAATCCGGAAAAACGCACAATATCTGAGTAACCTGATATCCGAGTTGCTGGAGTTCCGCAAACTGGAGCAGAACCACGAGACCCTTCATCTGATGCGGCAGGACATCGTGGCTTTCCTGAAAGAAATCTATCTCTCGTTCGCAGACTATGCCCAGAAACGGAATATCACTTACACATTCCAGCTTCCTGAGGCGGAGGTACTTTGCTGGTTCGACGCACGGCTGATGGAGAAAGTGTTTTTCAACCTCCTGTCGAACGCCTTTAAGTTCACGCACGACGGTGGAAAGATCTGTGTATCGGGCACGGTAACCGATGATGATGTGTATATCCGCATATCGGATACCGGCGTGGGTATCTCCCGACAGGACTCCTCGCTGATCTTTACACGTTTCTATCAAGGAAATAACCAGTCGGAGAAGAAACAGGATATATTCAAGGGTACGGGCATCGGGCTGGCTCTGACAAAGAACATCATAGAAAAGCACCATGGAAATATTGGCGTGGAAAGTGTGCTGGGAGAAGGAAGCACTTTCACCGTCAGGTTGACACGCCGCGAAGATGTGTATCGTGGTGACGAGAATGTAGAGATGTCATACGGAAAAGCCGAGCCGTCCATCATAGAAAATTCGCAGTACCTGCCGACTGACAGCAGTGACGGGGCGGAAGCTCCGGCCGTCGAGGAAGGTGTGACCGACCAGTCGCGCACGGTGCTTCTGGTGGAGGACAACGAAGAGTTGCTTCAGGTGCTGAAAGACCTGTTCTCCCCTCTCTACAAAGTGATCTGTGCGCATAACGGCAAGGAAGGGCTGGAACAGATTTATGCCCAGAAGCCCGATCTGGTGGTCAGCGATGTCATGATGCCGGAAATGACAGGTACGGAAATGTGCCTGCAGGTGAAAAACAACCTGGATTTCTGTCATATTCCTGTCATTCTGCTGACGGCACTCAATTCGCCCGAACAGAATCTGGAGGGACTGAACCGTGGGGCGGACGATTATATCACCAAGCCTTTCCATGCGCAGCTGTTGCTGGCGCGTGCCAACAATCTGATACGCAACCGCCTGCTGATCCAGCATCAGTTCCACAAGAAACCGATGTCGGAAATAGACCTTACCGGCATCAATCCTCTGGACAAGGATCTGCTGAAACGGGTGACGGAGATTATCGAGAAGCATATCGATGATACGGAGTTCGATGTGCCCGTCCTTTGCAAGGAAGCCGCTATCGGACGTTCGCTGCTTTATTCCAAGTTCAAGGCACTGACCGGGATGACTCCCAACAACTTCATCCTGAACTACCGTCTGAAGTACGCTGCCTCGATGCTGCAGAAATATCCGGACATACCCATTGCGGAAGTCAGCGACCGGTGCGGTTTCAGCACCCCCGTCTATTTCAGCCGTTGTTTCAAGAACCAGTACGGCTGTACGCCGCAGGCATACCAGAAGGAAAAGCGGAAGAGCGGACCTGTTTCGGAGGAAACGTCCTGCCAGATCTAGAACGCAGAGACACAAAGACACAGAGTTATTTTATCTGATTCGCAAATATGCTCTCTCTGTCTTTGTGTTTTTTATTTCTCAGTCATGACACTCTTTCACCCCTGAGAGTACCGCTTGTTTCCGGGATACAGCGCCTCATGGACGATTTTACCGGTATATTCGGAAAATTTTGCTGTATTTGTTTGCCGTAAAGCCTGACATTTGCGTAGACTCCTCCGAAGTACGGAATCCGGAGTCGGGAAACGTTAAAATGGAAAAGGAATCATAGTATGAAAGGCATCGCATTTTCTTTGGTTATCTGCGCTGGCATTGCGGCTGTCACGTTCTCCGTATGCGGGAAGATGGATTCTTCCGGCAGATGGATTGACAGGTCCACACCTGCCGATACGCAACCTTGTAACAAATTTGTCGGTTCCGGCTGGAAACTGGAGTTCAGCGATGAATTCAATGACGGCAGAATAGACACTACAAAATGGGTCGTAAAGGATGAGTACAGGGGGTCCCGTCCGGAACTGGGAATCGAACGGTGGTTCTTCAAGCCGGAGGCAGTGGAAGAAAGAGACGGCAACCTCTTTCTGGACGTGAGGAAAGTAGGGAAAGACACGATGTATTGCGGTTCGGTCTATTCAAACGGGAAATATTACATGCACCATGGCTATGCGGAAGCGCGCATCAGGCTGGCGGATATCCGCATGTCGGCCCTTACCGCATTCTGGCTGCAAAGTCCGACGATGAGAAGCATAGACGGAACCGGAAACGACGGTGCCGAGATTGACATATTTGAATCGGCGTACACATCGGACACAATCATCACGACCATACACATCGACGGTTACGAAGAGGCCCATCAGGAAAAGAATTTCCGGTATGCCGCTCCCGGGATACACGAGGGCTATCATATATGGGGCATGTGGTGGGACGATGACGGAATCAGGATTTTTCTGGACGGGGAACTGAAAGCCGAATTTGATGGTATATGGGTCCCCCGCAAGGAAATAGACGAGTATCTGTATCTCTCGACGGTGGCTACATTCAGCGGTGAAGGGGATTTCGTCTCCCAGCCTGCGGACAGCAGTCTTACACAAGCCTGTTTCGACTATGTGAGAGTATGGACAAAAAGCAGATAAAATGAAACCCTAACATCATTATCATGAAACCCTATCAATTTTTATTATTCGTTTTCTGTCTTTTTCTCCCTGCCGGAGTCAGTGGAAAAGAGGACAGTCAGTTACGGGCCGCTTATGACCTGATAGCCCGTGTCACTCCGGGATATGAGACGCAGTTTGAGCTGGAACTCATCGGCCAGGTGGACGGGAAAGATGCCTACGAAATCATGCCCGGCGACGGGAAAGTCGTCCTGAAGGGAAACAATGCCGTCTCGATAGCTACGGCGTTCAACCATTATCTGAAATATACATGCCATGCGCATGTGTCCTGGCTGGGCGACCAGCTGGATCTGCCGGAACGGCTACCCATGCCCTCGCCTGTCAAGAATACGATTCAGGGGAAATACCGTGTGTATATGAACTATTGTACGGTCAGCTATTCCGCCGCCTGGTGGGATTGGGAACGCTGGCAGCGCGAAATCGACTATATGGCCATGAATTCCATCAACATGCCTCTTTCCGTAGTCGGTCTGGAGGCCGTGTGGTACAACACCCTGCTGAAACACAAGTTCACCGATGAGGAGGCACGCCGCTTTCTGGCCGGTCCGGGACATTCGGCCTGGCAATGGATGCAGAACCTGCAGAGTTATGGCGGTCCTCTTCCCAAGTCGTGGATAGACAAGCATATCACGTTGGGCAGACGGATCATCGCACGTCAGCTGGAATTGGGCATGCACCCCATCCAGCAGGGATTTTCGGGATATGTGCCCCGTGAGCTGAAAGAGAAATATCCGGACGCACAGATAAAATATCAGAACTCATGGTGCGGATTCAAGGGAGCCGCACAGCTGGATCCGACCGACCCGCTGTTTGCGGTCATCGGGCGCGATTTTCTGGAAGAGGAAAAGAAACTGTACGGTGCCCACGGATTCTATGCCGCCGACCCTTTCCATGAAAGCCAGCCGCCTGTCGATACTCCTGAGTATCTGGGTGCGGTAGGAAACTCCATCCACCGGCTGTTTGAGGATTTCCATCCGGGATCGGTGTGGGTCATGCAGGCATGGAGCATCCGGGAACCGATTGTAAAGGCCGTTCCGCAGGAGAATCTGTTGATTCTGGATTTGAACGGGGCTAAATATCAGGGGACGGACGGATTCTGGGGATATCCTTTCGTGGCGGGAAACCTGCACAACTTCGGTTCGCGCATCAATCTGCACGGTGACCTCCGTCTGCTGGCTTCCAACCAATACCGGAAAGCAAAAGAGACAAGTCCGAACGTATGCGGCTCGGGACTTTTCATGGAAGGTATCGAGCAGAACCCGGTCTATTACGACCTTGCGTTCGAGATGCCGCTGCATGATGATTCTGTAGACATCGCCGGATGGCTGTGCCAATATACGGAACGCCGTTACGGGCATTCGTCGGAAAAGGCATGCCGGGCATGGGAACTTCTGCTCGAAGGACCGTACCGGCCCGGAACCAACGGCACGGAACGCAGTTCCATCATTGCCGCGCGCCCGGCCTTGGATGTCAAGAAGTCGGGACCGAATGCCGGACTGGGCATCCCCTATCCGCCGCAGTTGCTGGTGGAAGCCGAGGGACTGCTGCTTGAAGACGCGGAGGTGCTGGAAGCCTCGGAAGGTTACCGTTTTGATGTGACGGACATCCAGCGTCAGCTCATGTCGAATCTCGGACAGGCTATCCACAAGAAGGCGGCCGAGGCGTTCCGGGCCAAAGACAAGGAGGCGTTCCGGCTCCACAGCCAGCGTTTCCTCGATATGTTGCGTGACGCGGACAAACTGTTGCGCACACGTACGGAATTCAACTTCGACCGATGGCTCACGCAGGCGCGCAGCTGGGGAGACAACGAACAGGAAAAGAATCTGTTTGAGAAGGACGCCACTTCGCTGGTCACTGTATGGGGAGCGGACGGAGACCCGCTGATATTCGATTATTCCTGGCGCGAATGGGCCGGGCTGATTGACGGCTATTATCTGAAACGGTGGGAGAAGTTCTATGCCATGCTTCAGGATTGCCTGGACAAAGGTGTGGAATACAAGGAAGAAGGATTGCCGATGACCCACGGGCGCGAGGCTTTCCGTGCCAATGCTTTCTATGACAGTCTGGGTGACTGGGAACTCCGGTATGTGGACACGTACGGCAAGGCGCGCAACCCTGTCTCGGAAGGAGATGAGGTAGAGACGGCCAAGCGGCTGTACCGCAAATACCGTGCGCTTGCCGCCGAATATTACGGTGAGGGAGTCCGTGCGGACGAAATCAAGGAAGGAAACATTTTTGAGAATCTGGGAGAATGAGAAAGCAGTCTCTGTGTTTATCCTATAAATATGTATATGACATGAAACAACTTTTATTGCTGCTTGCATTTCTTGTCTCGGCCGGAAATCTCGGTGCGAAGGAGACAGAAAGTCTGGAAAAATATATGGCTACCCAGTCCATGAAATGGGAACAGTTGCCCATGCAATGGAACGAAGGGGCGTTTTTGGGTAACGGACGTATCGGAATGATGGTCTATGTGGACTCTACGGACAATTCGCTGACGTTCTGGCTGAGCCGTCCGGATGTGACGGACCACCGGATGGCACCCCACCGGAAGACCTCCATGGGAGTGATGGGCGCATCTGTCCTGACCGACTTCTGCCGGATGGACATCGGGAAGATGAAGCTGTTTCCGCAGGCCCGCATCCAGTCCGGAACGATGGAGCTTGATATTTACGATGCCGAGCTGACCGGTGTGCTGCACACCGATGCGGGCGACATCGCTTTCCGTGCGTTCACTCCATACGGCCGTGAACTGAACGTGGTGGAAGTGGAAAGCAGGGTCCCCTGTTCGTGGAAGCAACTTCCCGGAAGTCCCCGCTCCCCCCGTATCATCGTGTTCCCCAATCTGAAGGAGGAAATGAACTACGTGGACAACCCTGCCCCTCAATGTGTGGCCCGGGAACATGAAGGCTGGAGCGTGCATCCGCTGCTGGCCGGAGGTGATTATGCCACATACTGGAAAGAAACGTGCGGCAAACGCCGGTCGGTCTTGTATCTTTCCACCATGAACGAGGTGCCCGCTTCCGGCCTTTCGTTGCCCAAGGCCAGGGCCGAAGTGGAGGCGGCTGTACGCAAAGGCGCTGACGCGCTCAGGGAAGAGACACGCGACTGGTGGCATGCCTATTATGAAACGGGAACGGTCTGCATTCCTGACAAGAAAATGGAGAACTTCTACCATCTGCAGCTTTACAAGCTGGCCACTTGCTCGCATCCGCAAGGGCCGGTGATGGATACGTTCGGCACATTCTACAAGACCAGCCAGTGGCCCGGAATCTGGTGGAACCTGAACGTGCAGCTGACCTATATGTCCACCCACGCCACCAATCGTCTGGAGCAGGGCGTGAACTACCAGAACCTGTTGGACACGCTGTTTGTGGACATTATCCGGTCGCGCGGTGCCGCGAAGGTGGGCGATTCCGCCTGGGCACTCCACACCTATTATTCCTACATGCGCTATGCCGGATTTTCCTGGCAGGAGATTCAGGAAAAGTTCATGCCCAAGGCGGAGGCCATCTATGCCATGTATCTGCCACATCTGCAGGAAAAAGACAACGTAATCAATCTGCTGGATACCGAGTCGCCCGAATACGAGGGCTTCAAGACCTACGACAACAGCAACTACAATCTGGCCGCGCTCCGATGGCTGCTCCAGACCATGACGGGGCTGGGAGACCGCACCGGACACAGACCGGCGAAGTATGATGAATGGAAGCACATCCTTGAAAAGCTCCATCCGGCTCCGGTGGACGAGAACGGATATATGATCGGTTCGGACAAGCCTTTGGCGAAATCTCACCGTCATTATTCGCACCTGCTCTCGTTCTATCCGTTAAGGTTGCAGGACACGACCCGTCCGGAAGTGAGCGCTGTGCTTGAAAAGTCCATCGACCATTGGTTGGGCATCGACCACGGCAACGCGTTGGCCGGATATTCCTATACCGGAGCCGCCTCCCTGTATGCCTATCAAGGCAACGGCGACAAGGCGTATGCCCAACTGCATCATTTCCTTAACAAGCCCATCGGACTGGCCATCCTGCTTCCCAATACGATGTATGTGGAAAGCGGCGGCAAGAATCCCGTGATAGAGACTCCGCTCAGTGCGGCTACCGCCGTCACCGAGTTCCTTCTGCAAGGCTGGGGTGAGACCTTGCGCGTGTTCCCGGCCGTGCCGCAGAATTGGAAGGACTGCTCTTTCCGTGCGTTGCGCGCTGAAGGGGGATTTGTGGTCTCCGCTTCCCGGAAAGGTGGCAAAACGGAGTGGGTGCGCATACATAGCGATGCCGGACGGCCCTGCCGGATATATCTGCCGGGCTGGAAGGAGGTCTGCCAGCTGCAGGAGGGCAAGGTGAAAGTCACGGCGGAGGGCAACGGTTATTACCGGCTGGAGATTCCCCGGGGGACCGATGTGGTGCTGGCGGAAAATGTCCGTACTGCGACAGACAACACGTATTGCCTGCCCGACACGGGAGAATGGAATTTCTATGGTGTGAAAGAAGGCAAGGGGCTGTCCAGACAGATGGACTGGCCGCTGGCCGAAGAATAAAGGAAGGGCATCTACTATATATAATTACTGATTTAAATTTAGTGTGCAGATTCATGTGGAGCTTGCCGGACGGCGACTCCCATGAATCTGTTTTTTATGTAAGGATGTCAGGAGTTGTCTGATTGTCAAAATGACAATCCCGATGCATGAGAATCCATCATTTCCGGCTTCGGGAAAGGCTTGCCGGGAATGATGGATTCTCGCGCTTTTACCGGAATTCATTTTGGCAGGATATATGTGAAGTATAGCTTCGGATGGCGAGGTATGCAGGGTAAGTGTTTTATTATGTCATGATTCTGTCTGTTATTTTGTCTATATGCTATGGCGGAAATATTCTGAAAAACGGTCCGTCTGGAAGAGAATCAGGGTGTTTTTCTCCCCGGAATCAAACGCCGAAGCGTTTTGCCTGAAACGTTTCGGCGTTTGTTCAAGAATGTTTCGGCGTTTTCCTTGAAATCCCGGGACTTTTCGAGGGAAAATTCCGTTTTTTCCTGACAAGGAGTCTGCCATCTACCCCCTCTCTGCAGGTACTTCTGAGGGGGGTATGCCGTTAGCATCCGTTAAGGATTCCGTACAGATGAAGAAAAATTCCGCAAGTACCTGTCATCGGTACGGATTAATTCTAGGCAGGAAGAAAGCAGATAAGGAATTAATGCACACAAAATGACAATTGGCGTTTCCCGTTGAACGTGGGGACGCGGAAGCATGGAGAAGCGGTTTGAGTGCGGATACTTTCTCGCTGAAACAAGTGTCCGCCCCTCCATGTTCAGTCCAGGACACATAAGACTTCCCCTTTTTTGCCAGCCGGAAAACGGATTTGGACAATTTTGCCAGATTGTTCGGATAAAATTGCCAGAACAACCGTGTATATTGAAATATTTTTGTGGTGTTTAAAAAACGAACCTTTAAAATCCTTACAAAAAATGAAGACTACAAGACACCGCAGTTTTCCCCAAATGAGAATCCGGGGAACTCCTTCCGCTTTTCATGATTATGTTCTCCACGGGAACATTCTTACGAACCTGTTGTCCGGAAAGGATGACCGACTTAATTTAAAAAGATTACAAACCATGTAAAAACAACTTGTATGAAGAAGATGAGAATCCGAATGCATCTCAGCATCTTATTTTTATTTGCATTCTGCATACCTTCTTTGTTGCTTGCGCAACAGGCTGCTTCCATCTCCGGTAGAGTGGTAGACATGCAGGGTGAGCCGATTATCGGAGCGAATGTAGTGGTGAAAGGGACCACAAACGGAAGTATTACGGACCTTGACGGCAATTATACGGTGAAAACCACGCCGGGCACCACACTGGAAATTACCTATATGGGATATAAAAAGGTGGAAGTGAAAGCCAAGGAGGGACTTGTCACTACCTTGCAGGAAGATACGGAAATTCTGGACGAGGTGGTTGTGGTAGGTTACGGTGTGCAGAAGAAAGTGAACCTGACCGGTTCCGTAGCCTCTATCGATGCCGAAAAGATTGCCAACCGTCCGGTGATGAACGTAGGACAGGCTTTGGCCGGCGCTGCACCCGGTGTGCGTGTCACTCAAGGAAGCGGTGCTCCGGGCGACGAGAACATCAATATCCAGGTACGTGGACAAGGCTCATTCAACAACAGCAGTCCGCTGATTCTGGTGGACGGGGTTGAAGCCGATATGGGTCCGCTGAACTCGGACGATATCGAGAGCATCTCCGTGTTGAAGGATGCCAGCTCAGCCGCCATCTACGGTGCGCGTGCCGCCAACGGTGTCATCCTGATCACGACCAAGAAAGGTAAGGCCAACGAAAAGCCGAGAGTGACACTGAATGCCATGTTCGCATCCGAAAAGCCGGTGACGGACATGTCGTTCCTGTCGAGCACGGCCGATTTCATGGAACTGCACAACATCGCCAAGAAGAATGCGGTGCCCAACTCGAACACACCTGACTTCAGTTATGAAAGTATCGACGAATGGCGCGCGGCCGACGCCGACCCGAACGGCATCTACACCAATCCGGTTACCGGACAGCAGATTCCCAACTGGCTGGCCTATCCGAATACCGACTGGGCGCAATATATCTTCCAGCCGTCTTTCTACCAGCGTTACGGAGTGAGCGTGTCGGGCGGCAGCCAGAACACCACTTATCTGCTTTCCATGGGTTACCAGAACAACCCCGGTACGCTGGACAACACAGCCATGGAACGTTTCAACATCCGTGCCAACATAGAAACCAAGATTGCGGACATCATCACCATCGGTACGCAGACTTACGGCACGAAAGAGTTCAAGGAACCGGGCAACACTTCCATGACCTACCTGCAACAGGCATGGCCGGGCGTGACCCCGATGTATGACGGGAAATACGGAGCGAACGAGAATCCGGATGTGGCCAACAACACCAATATCCTGAGAGATGTGGCTTCACAAGGCGGACAGAACACGTACACCCGTCTCAATACCACCTGGTATGCCAACGTGGAACTTCCTCTGGAAGGACTGGTGGCGGAAGCCAAGTTCAACTGGAGCCAGTATAACCGCCATGACGAGCACTATTCGCGCTATCTGCCGCGCTACAGTTTCCGCCAGAGCTTCGACGTACCGAAAGAAGACGGCGGCACACTCGACCAGGCCACCACTTACCGTTACTATTACGAGTCGACCAGCTACACTGCCGACCTGTTGCTGCGCTACAACCATACGTTCGGCAAACACGATGTGGCAGGTGTGTTCGGTTACGAGCAATACCGTGCGGAGACCACCGGCTTCAAGGCCCAGAAACAAGGACTGATTGACTGGGGTATCACTGACATCACTTCTGCAGCCGAAATGAACTCTATCGACGGAGACGCTAAATCAGTCAACGCACGTATCTCTTATCTTGGCCGTGTGAACTACGCATACGACAACCGGTATCTGTTTGAGTTCAGTTTCCGTTCGGACGCTTCGTCCAAATTCGCTCCCGACCATCGCCGCGGCTTCTTCCCCTCAGGGTCTGCCGCATGGCGCATCAGTGAGGAGTCTTTCTTCGAGCCCCTCAGAAATGCGGTCAGCAACCTGAAGCTCCGTGCTTCCTACGGTTCTCTGGGTAATACGGTGAGCGGCAACTACGACTGGCAGGCACTCTACAAGAAAGTGAACCACGTGTTCAATGAATCCGTACAGAACGGTCTGATCCAGTCGTCCATCCAGAACCTGGGACTTTCCTGGGAAAAGGTGACCTCTTACAACATCGGTCTTGACGCGGGCTTCCTGAACAACCGGTTGACGGCGGAACTTGACTTCTATGTGCGCAATACCTCCGACATCCTGACCAACTCTGTCATCTACAAGACAATGGGAACCATCACCGCTCCCATGTCGAATACGGCGAGCGTACGCAACAGAGGTTTCGAGTTCACACTCGGATGGAACGACCGGATCAAGGATTTCAACTACGGAGTCAGCCTCAATATGGGATTCAACAAGAATGAGGTGACGGACTTCCAAGGCGGACTGATTTATGAACAAGACCCCAACACATTGGACATCTGGGGTAATCCTACCTGGCGTTATACCAATCTGGCTGACGTGAGCACAGGCACTGATACCCGCCGTGTGGAAGGTCACATGATTGACGAATGGTTCCTCCGCCGTCCGTATAGCGGTGACGGTTCATACTATCTGGCCGACGGAAGCGTGAATCCTAAAGGAGGTCCTAAAGACGGTATGATACGCACGAAAGCTGACCTCGACTGGGTGGCAGCCATGATGGCAGCAGGCTATACTTTCAACAACAACCTGAAGACCATCGGTCCGGAAGGTTCCAACCTGTGGTATGGTGACCTGATTATGGACGATGTGAACGGTGACGGCAAATACGGCAACGACGATGACCGTGAGTTTACCGGAAAGAGTGCCACTCCGAAAGTCACTTTCGGTCTGAACCTCTATGCGGAATGGAAAGGCATCGACCTCAGCATGACTTGGTCCGGACGTTTCGGAAGCTACCATTACGTCAAGGGAAGAGGCGTGAATGAATCCGTCCTCACGACCCAGTTCGACGGTCTGCCCAGCGACGCATGGGACAAATATTATTTCTACGATGCAGAAGCGGCTTATGAAGGAGTCATCACCGATGCGGAAGGAAACATCATCGGTTCGTCATACGATCCGGCTACCGACCCCGATGCCCGTATCAACGGGAAATATCCCCGTCTGCTGACTTCCGGCGGTACGGCCCCCAGCAGCACCTGGTATCTGCAGAACACCTCATACGTGAAACTGCAGTCGCTCCAGATCGGCTACACACTGCCCCAGAAATGGCTGAAGTCAGCTCACATCAGCAATCTGCGCATCTTCTTCACAGGTGAAAACCTGCTGACCATCAAGCACAAGGGTTTTGAAGGAGTGGATCCTGAACTGGGAAGCTCACTGATTGTTTATCCGCTGCCGCGTATGTTCTCGGGCGGTATTTCAGTAACCTTTTAATTAAACGACAACAGATATGAAAAAGATATTCAATTTAATGGCTATGGCAGCTGTGTTCGGTGCGGCGACATCATGTACGGATATTCTGGATACGGCTCCGAATGACAAACTGTCAAGTTCCACCATGTGGACAACGGAAAGCAGTGTCGATCAAGGTGTCATCGGCGTGTACTATTCGTTGAAGAATCCTTTTCCGGGAAACAAGGTCGTCGGTGTGGATGCCGCTATCGGATATTACGGTTTTGATGCCTACGGTATGACCGGACAGGGAGAATATGGCATGCTGGACCTTTTCACACGTTCCGTGAATCCCAGCAATACGGTTTTCCTGAAAATCTGGCAGTGGCTGTACGATGGAGTGCATCGTGCCAATGCGGCTATTGCCGGCATACCGGGAGCACCGATAGACGATGCCAAGAAAGCCCGTCTGGTGGCCGAATGTAAGGTGTTGCGCGCATTCTTCTATACCCGTCTGAATCTTCTTTACGGTAACAACGGACTGGGAGTGCCTCTTTATACGGAACCTGTGGACAATCCGGATGAGTGCAACAAGCCCCAGAGTCCGGAATCGGAAGTGTGGGCACAGGTTGTCCAGGACTTGACCGACGCAATCAATGAGTCTAACCTGCCGGACAACCAGATTGACGGAGAAGGACGTGTGAGCAAGGGCGCGGCCTACGCGTTGCGCGGAGAGGCTTATCTGCTGATGAAAGATTACGAAAAAGCCGCTCAGGACTTCGAGCAGGTAGGCAAATGCGGTTATGGTCTGTTCGGCGACTACAAGCAGCTTTTCAAGGAAGAGAACGAACGTTGCGAGGAGATGATTCTCAGTCTGCAATACATTGAAGATCCTTCAGGATACGGTACTGCTATCCAGAAATATTGCGCGGCCTTTACGCAGGGCGCACAGGACAGCCGCGGCTGCTGGACTGACTTGCAGGTAACCCCTGCATTGGTGAACCTTTATGAGGAAATCAACCCGGACGGAACTGTAAAGGACTTTGCCTGGGAAGATTATCTGGACGACTGGGAATACGTGACTCAGCGCGAGTCTTCGGAAGGACATACACGCTACCGCAAGGTGTTTTTCATCCGTGACAAGTATGTGAATGGCATGGAAATCCATCCGACAATTACATCCAAGATTGACGAGGAATTGAACGCAATGCCGGAAGACATTCGTGCCATCTATCTGCCGGAAGGCAATGAGGCCCGTCTGAAGAAGGCATACGCCAACCGCGACCCACGCCTTGCCTACAATGTGGTGACCCCCTACTCCAATTTCCTTGGAGTGAACAGTAATTCTACGGAAGAGGCCTGGTACACCTACCGCTGGCCCGTGACCGGAAAGCCGTATGCCGACCAGGTGGACGCGGAACCCAACGAAAATCCGAACCTGCCGGACGACTACTATACATCCGGTTCATGCAACGCACAGAATGAGTTCAAGTACATCCATCGCAAGTTTATCGGTGAGGGACTGGAATACATGCGCCGTGAGCAGAATCCGGTGGACGAGCCGATTATCCGCTATGCCGATGTGTTGCTGATGTGGGCAGAAGCACTGGTGGAGACAGGCGACCTGAGCGGAGCGATGGACAAGGTAAAACAAGTGCGCGACCGTGTTGGCATACAGACTCCGGCTTCCAGGTTCAATGACCAGGCATCTGCCCGCAACTACGTGCGTGACGAACGCCGCCGCGAGTTCGTAAACGAAGGCATCAACTTCTTCGATGAGATGCGCTGGCGTACATTGAAGGAAACCAAGTTCGACCAGGTATGCGCACAACATGCGTGGGGAGGTACTGAAAACACAGGCGGAACCACCTATCAATGGATAGGTGACCAATGGTACACATGGCCTGTGCCGAAGAGCGAGATTGAACTGAATCCTGACATGACTCCTACCCCCGGTTGGGAATACTAAATTTTCTCTTGGAGCCTGTTTAAATCCTGCTCAGGTTTATTGGAGAATTCAAACAGGCTCTTAAGGTTCTATTGTTTTCAAAAACTTGTTTTTAATCCCCTGGAAGACGTGAAAGTTTTTCGGGGGATTTTTATTGTGGGCCAAGAAGCGGAAAACATTTGTCCCGACGGAGCTTGTTCCAATATTTTTAATGAGAAAGCTCGGAATTGGACAATTTTCTATATATTCAAGACGATTTTAATAAGCGGATTCAATTTATTCCGCCAAATTTGCTTTACGAAAACAAAAAGCATTTTACCATGAAAAAACTGTATGTATTAATCGGACTGCTGTTCTGCACGACGCTGGCGTTCGGCTATACGGAGCGCAACCTGCTTCAGAAGCAGGCTGACGTGGACCGGCTGAAGGAAGTGCTCGTCATGGACCGGCAATGGGTGGACTATCCCGACTATGCGGACCGTGCGGGATGGGACTCTCTTTTGGGAAACTACAAGGAAACGTATATCCGGCGCGGCGAGAAGCTGCTCGGCTACCAGTGGCAGGTGGTGAAGGCCACCGACTATCTGGAGTTCGAACGGAGCGGAAACCGGACGGTGATGGAGAATCCGCTGGATGCCAACAACCGGGCTATCGCGGACCTGCTGATGGCGGAACTGGCCGAAGGAAAGGGACGGTTCACCGACCCGCTCATCAACGGAGTGTTCCATGCGTGCGAGATGACCTCATGGGCACTTGCGGCGCATCTCATCGTGCAACCTTCCCATCGTTCACTGCCCTCGTATGATTATCCGGTCATCGACCTTGTATCGGGCGACATGGGGGGACTGCTCTCGTGGACGTATTATTTCATGCACGACTCATTCGACAAGGTAGACCCTGAAATCTCACGCCGGCTGCGCCATGAGATAAAGACACGTGTGATGGATCCCTATCTCACGAATGATTCTTTCTGGTGGATGGGACGCAATTACGACGGGCGTATGCTGAACAACTGGAATCCCTGGTGCAACAGCAACGTATTGATGTGCTTCCTGCTGATGGAGGACAACCGTGACCGCCTGGCAGAAGCCGTGCATCTGACCATGGAGTCGGTCGACAAGTTTCTGAACTACATCAAGGCTGACGGAGGATGCGAGGAAGGGCCTTCTTACTGGGGACACGCTTCAGGAAAGACATTGGACTATCTGAGCCTGCTGTACGATGCCACCGACGGGAAAGTCAGCATCTTCGATGAGCCGATGATACGGAACATGGGCGAATACATCTCCCGTTCGTACGTGGGCGACGGATGGGTGGTGAACTTTGCCGACGCTTCGGCAAAAGGCGACGGTGACGCTCCCTTGATTTACCGTTTCGGCAAGGCGGTCGGCAGTGATGAACTGAAAGGTTTTGCCGCGTTGATGCGCAAGCCCGGCCAGGTGCCTGCCAACGGACGTGACATTTACCGCACTTTAGCTTCTCTCACTATCGACAAGGAATTGCAGCAGGAAACTCCCGGACATGAGATACCGCCTTTCACCTGGTATCCGGAAACGGAATTCTGCTATCTGAGCGGCAAGGACGGACTTTTCCTTGCGGCGAAAGGAGGATATAACGATGAAAGCCACAACCACAATGATGTGGGTACCTTCTCGCTCTGGATAGACCAGACTCCTGTGATGATTGATGCCGGAGTGGGAACTTACACCCGCCAGACTTTCAGCAGTGAACGCTACACCATCTGGACCATGCAGAGCAACTACCATAATCTTCCGATGATAAACGGAGTGCCTGAACGGTATGGAAAGCAATACAAGGCTTCCGGAGTAAAAGCGGAAAAGAATCATTTTGAGGCAGAGATAGCCGGCGCATACCCGGAAGAGGCGAAGGTGAGAAGCTGGATCCGCTCCTATCGGCTGAAGGGCCGTCAGGTGAAAGTGGAGGACTCGTTCGAACTGGACAAGGCTGTCGCTCCGAACATCGTCAATTTCATGACTTGGGGAGATGTGGACGCTTCGATGCCGGGAAAGGTCAGAATAGACGTGCAGGGAGTCAAGGCGGAACTGACGTATGATTCCGGCCGTTTCGACCTGTCCGTGGAAACAAAAGAACTGACCGACCCCAGACTGTCGAAGGTGTGGGGAAAACAGATTTACCGTCTGTCGTTCAAGGCAAGACAAATGACTGAGAAAGGAAATTATTCATTCACAATCAAGAAACTATAAGACATGAGACTGAGAACATCTATTTTGGCTGGATGTGCCGCGTTATTGACCGTGGCATCCTGCACGCAAAAGACTGCCGGCCCGAAAGCTGACTGGCAGCAGAAAGCCGTTGAAAACGCACGGACACAGATCGGACTGGAAATTGACACGATTGAGGCAAGCGGAAAATGCCTCAATCCGGTTACTCTGAACAACAAGGGTGAAGTATATTACTGCGGCTATGCCGACTGGCGGAGCGGGTTCTTCCCCGGCAGCGTGTGGTATCTGTATGAACTGACCGGCGATTCCGCGCTGTTGCCGTTGGCACAGAAATACACCGAGGCTCTTTATGAGGCCCGTAATCTCACCTGGCACCATGACATCGGCTTCATCATCAACTGCAGCTACGGCAACGGTCTCCGCCTGAGCCATAAGGAAGAATATAAGGACGTGATGATCCAGGCGGCCAAGTCGCTCTGCACACGTTTCCACGAGAAGCCCCAGGTCATCCAGAGCTGGGACGTGAAAGGAAACAGCTGGCAGTCGGAACGGGGCTGGGAATGTCCCGTCATCATCGACAACATGATGAATCTGGAACTGCTCTTCGAGGCGACCAAGCTCTCGGGCGACTCCACTTACTATAAGGTGGCAGTGGCTCATGCCGACCGTACACTGAAAGAGCATTTCCGTCCCGACGGAAGCTGTTTCCATGTGATTGACTACAGCATCAGTGACGGTACCGTACGCCACCGCCAGACGGCGCAGGGTTATGCCGACTCGTCCGCATGGTCGAGAGGACAGGCCTGGGCCATCTACGGATACACGGTCTGCTACCGGGAAACAAAGGAACAGAAATATCTGGACCAGGCCCTCAAGACTTTCCGCTTCATGAAGAACCATAAGAACATGCCGGCCGACCTTGTGCCCTACTGGGACATGGACGCTCCCAAGATTCCCGACGAGCCGCGTGACGCGTCATCGGCATCCGTAATGGCTTCGGCGCTCTATGAGATAAGCACCTGTCCGGTGGACAGCCCGCAGGTCTACAGGGATTATGCCGACAGCATCATGGTGTCTCTCTCCTCGCCTGCCTATACGGCTCCCATTGGAGAAAACGGCCGCTTCCTGCTGATGCACTCCACGGGCAGCGTGCCTCACAACAGCGAGATTGACGTGCCGCTGAACTATGCGGATTATTATTATCTGGAAGCGTTGAAACGCAAGCGCGACCTGGAAAACAAATGACAGTCCGGCTCCTTGTTCACATTATTAACCTTAACATAAAGAATTATGCGTAGAATCTTGTTTTTTATTTGTCTTATAGCCGGTTGCATGATTGCCGCAACCGCAGGTGCGGCTTCTCCGAAAGCCAAACATGTAATTTATATCGGACTTGACGGCTGGGGAGCCTACAGTGTCTCCAAGGCGGACATGCCTGCCGTGAAAGGATTGATGGAGAAAGGTTGCTATACGCTGAAAAAACGTACGGTATTGCCTTCATCGAGTGCGGTTAACTGGGCATCCATGTTCATGGGGGCCGGTCCGGAACTTCATGGATACACGGAATGGGGCTCACAGACTCCGGAACTGCCTTCGCGTGTCATCCTGAAGCATAACATCTTTCCGACTATCTTCCAGATTTACCGTGACGCCAATCCGGATGCGGAAATTGGCGTGCTGAGCGAATGGGGAGGAATCCAGTTTCTGGTTGATACGCTTTCCACGAGCTATCACGCAGTAGCGCCGGACTACAACAAATATCCGACAGCCTTGTGTGAGATGGCCGAAAAGTATATAAAGGAAAAGAAGCCCACATTGGCGGCTGTCGTGTTCGACAATCCCGACCATGTAGGCCATGTCATCGGCCACGACACTCCCGAGTACTATGCCAAGTTGCATGAGATTGACGGCTATATTGCCCGTATCGTAAAAGCCGTAGAGGAAGCCGGTATGCTGGACGAGACGATTTTCATCATCACTTCCGACCATGGCGGAATCAATAAGGGACATGGCGGAAAGACCATGCTGGAGATGGAGACTCCTTTCATCATCGCCGGAAAGGGCATCAGACAGGGTGGCGAGTTTCAGGAAAGCATGGTACAATATGACGTGGCTGCTACCATCGCCTATATTTTCGGTCTGCAACAGCCGCAAGTATGGACCGGGCGTCCGATGACACAGGTATTTGAATGACAACAAGCAAGAAGAATATGAATCCTATGAAAAAACTTTTGATTGTCCTGACTGTACTGGCATTCTGTTTCCAGTCTGGAGTCTCTGCCAGGAAGAAGGCTGAACCGGTCAGCGACCGGCAGCAATGGGTGGAACTCTGTTACCGCATCGCCGCTCCGGTGCTTGAGAACATGAGCAAGGGGGAGCTGCAGAAGAACATGCAGCTGGAGTTAAGTCCTACATGGGACGGACGCGACAAGCGTGTGGCCTACATGGAGACTTTCGGCCGGTTGATGGCCGGCATATCGCCCTGGCTGTCTCTTCCCGATGACAATACGGAAGAAGGCAAGCTGCGCCGCCAGCTGAAGGAATGGGCCCTGCTCTCCTACAAGAATGCGGTGGATCCGGAAAGCCCGGATTATCTGCTGTGGGAGACTCCCTCCACCCAGAGACTGGTGGATGCCGCCTACATTGCCGAAAGTTTCCTCCGCGCTCCGGAAGCCACCTGGCACCAGCTTGACGAGGCGACCCGGAAAAGCTATATCGAACATTTCAAGAAACTGCGCACCGTGCGTCCGGCCTACAACAACTGGCTGCTGTTCCGCGGACTGATTGAAGCGTTTCTGATGTATGCGGACGAGGATGCCGACCAGTATGTGCTGACAGTGGCCGCAAACAAAATCAACGAATGGTATCTGAGCGACGGATGGTATTCGGACGGGCCTGAGATGGCATTGGATTATTACAATGCATACGTCATTCATCCCATGTACGTTGAGATGCTGGAAGTGCTGAGAGACCATCATTTCTGGACTCCTGTCAGTGTGGATCTTGCAGTCAAGCGCATGCAGCGGTTCAACGTGTTTATGGAACGCCTTATCTCGCCCGAGGGTACTTATCCGGCTTTCGGACGCTCGGTAGTCTATCGCATGGGAGCTTTCCAGACACTGGCCATGGCGGCATGGAAGTACGGATTGCCGGAAGGGCTGACCAACGGACAGGTGCGCAGTGCACTGACCGCCGTGATGCGTAATATGTTCAAAGTGGAAGGAAACTTCAACGAAGCCGGCTTCCTGCAGCTGGGATTCGCGGGACACCAGCCCGGACTGGCCAACTACTACACCAACAACGGCAGCCTTTACATGACTTCGCTCGTTTTCATGCCTCTGGCATTGCCTGCCAGCCATCCATTCTGGACAGACGCGCCACAGCCGTGGACCTCGCAGAAAGCCTGGAGCGGACAGCCGTTCCCGATTGACGGCCATCATTCTTTGCGTACGGAATGATGACATAATAAGAAAGAGACTGTCCCGAATTAGATTAGACTGTCAAAACAAGTCTTTTTTAATTCGGGACAGTCTCTTTCTTATTTATCGTGCCACGCTGTCGGTCATGGCATCCAACCGTTTCACAAGCGAATCGCGCAGGACAATGAACTGCGGCATAAGTTCCGGTTTGACAGGTTTTTTCGGCTGCGACTTGATAAGCAGCGGATTGATAGGTTTGCCGTTCTCGAATACACGGAAGTCAAGATGCGGTCCGGTGGACAGTCCGGTGGAACCGACATAGCCTATCACCTCTTTCTGTTTCACTTCCGAACCCACCTCGATTCCCTTCGCAAAACGCGAAAGATGCATGTAAGTGGTCACATAGACGCTGTTATGACGGATTTTCAGGTAATTGCCCGCTCCGTTCGGCTGATAGGCCTTGGCTATCACCTTTCCGTTTCCAATGGCATAGACCGGTGTGCCTTTCGGCGCGGCATAATCCACTCCGTGATGTGCCCGGTAGCGGCGGAGCACCGGATGGAAACGGCTGTTTGAGAAGCGGGAGGTGATGCGGTAGAAATCAAGCGGCGCTTTCAGGAAAGCCCCTTCCAGACTGTTCCCGGTCACTCCGTAATAAAGCTCCTCCCCGTCCTGCTCGAACGGAATCGCATAATAGATGCTGTCGGAATGGCGGAACGAAGCGGCCAGCACATGAAAGTTGTCGAGTTCCTTCCCGTTCACGTATTCCTGCTCATAGATGACACGGAACTCGTCTTCTTTCTGAAGACTGAAGAAGTCGATCGACCATCCGTAAATGTTTGAGAGCACCAGTGCCAGGAGAGGCGAAGCGTCTTTTTTCTGCATGGCCAGCCAAAGCGAGGATTCCACTTCACCCCGGATTTCTTTCTCTTTCCATTCAGACGGGTTCTCCCCCCGGTACACCTTGTAGTCGCCGCGGAGATCGAACACGACATACGATTTTGCATTTTCTTCATATACAAAAAACATGGTCCGCGGAATGCTGTCCTTCGTCTTGAACACTGCGTATGCCTGTCCGTCACGTATCTTCCGCACGTCGAACACTCCTTTGGCCTTTTCGCCCAGATTGTGCACGTCCCTTGCCGTCAGACCGTGGTTCGCCAGAATGGCCGACAGGTTCTGGTTGCGCTCCACAATGCCATAGTCCACTTTGTACCGGTCAACGGGTATGCCGTATTCCAGCACCAGCTGTTCCACTTCGGCCGAGTCTGTCACCTCCACTTCGTCCGGTTCGTCGCCCGCTTTCGGTTTCGGCCAGAAAACGAACCCCAATGCAATCACTCCTATTATTGTAGCGGCAAGAATCCGCTGTTTTTTTCCGAATCTGATCATAGTAACCTCATTTATCTGTGTTTTTGTCGGGCAAATATACAGGTTTTTATTGAAACGCTGCAATTTTGCCTGCAAGAAAGAGGCTGCCTCGAATCAGAAACCGGCGGCCAAAAAGAAGCCCTGCAATGCAGAACGCAGTGAAGCATCCCGCCGGCATCAGCCTGTGTTTCCGAGATTCTTCACTGCGTTCCTCTGGACAAGGACGACAGGTCGTTTTCCCCGTCCTTCCTCTTGTCCGGCAAACTACGGATGAGTCTGCCGGTTGCGGGCTTCTGCGATATACCCCAGCGCTTCCCGGCATTTTTCCGTGACATACGTCCAGTCTTCCGCCGTTACCCTGTCCTGCGGAAAAAGCTTCGAGCCCATTCCCACACAGAACACTCCGGCTTTGACCCATGCAGTCAGGTTTTCCCGTGTCGGTTCTACCCCGCCGGTTACCATCAGTTTCGACCATGGCATCGGAGCCAGCATACCTTTCACCAGCTTCGGCCCGAGCACATCGCCCGGAAAAATTTTGCAAAGGTCACATCCCGCCTCCTGGGCGAAACCTACTTCCGACACACTTCCGCACCCCGGCGTATAAGCTATCAGACGCCGGTTGCAGACCTTGGCGATTTCAGGGTTGAACAAAGGGCCGACCACAAAATTGGCTCCCAGCTGGATATAGAGGGCAGCCGTGGGCGGATCGACCACCGAACCGACTCCCAATGCCAGTTCCGGGCATTCCTTTGCAGCGAATTTCACCACTTCGGCAAACACCTCATGGGCAAAGTCGCCGCGGTTGGTAAATTCAAACGCACGTACACCCCCGTCATAACAAGCTTTCACCACTTTTTTCGCCACTTCTGCATCTTTATGGTAAAACACAGGCACCATTCCGGTCGAACCTATTTTGTCCAACACAGCCATTTTATCGAATCTTGCCATTTTTTTTCTTCTATCTGATTAAGTTTACATATCTGTTCAGGAAAACGCTTCGGCGTTTTGATTGGAACGCCTAGGCATTTTGAATAAAACGCCGAAGCGTTTTGCCTTATCGCTGTACCCGTCCGCTCGCGTCACCCCCGGCCAACGCCTCCACTTCCTCGGCAGAAACCAGGTTGAAATCTCCGTTGATGGTGTGCTTCAATGCCGAAGCGGCTACGGCAAATTCCAGTGCTTCTCCCTGCGTCGGTTTGGTCAGGAGTCCATGAATGATGCCGCCTGCAAACGAATCGCCTCCTCCCACACGGTCGATAATCGGATTGATGTCATAATGTTTTGACACGTAGAAATCCTTTCCGTTATAAATCATGGCCTTCCATCCGTTGTGTGTGGCGGAAAACGATTCGCGCAAAGTGGACACGACATATTTGAATCCGAATTCCTTTGCCATGGCCATGAATATTCCCTTATAGCCCTCCGCTTCGGTTCTGCCGCCTTCTACATCGGCATCCGGCTTGAAGCCCAGGCAAAGCTCGGCATCCTCTTCGTTCCCGATGCAGACATCCACATATCTCATCAGCGGGCGCATGACGGACTGTGCCTTTTCTTTTGTCCACAGCTTTTTGCGGAAATTCAGGTCGACGGAGACAGTCACTCCATGACGTTTGGCCGCTTCACAGGCCAGACGTGTCAGCTCGGCAGCCTTGTCTGAGATGGCCGGAGTGATGCCCGACCAGTGAAACCAGTCGGCCCCTTCCATAATCATGTCAAAATCGAAGTCAGACGGTTCCGCCTCGGCAATAGCCGAACGGGCACGGTCATAAATCACCTTGCTCGGACGCATGGAGGCACCCGATTCCAGATAATAGATTCCCAGGCGTTCGCCGCCCCGGGCGATATAGTCTGTCTTCACGCCATATTTGCGCAGCGCGTTGAGCGCACATTGCCCGATTTCATGTGCCGGCAGTTTCGTCACGAAATAGGCATCGTGGCCATAGTTGGCACAGCTTACCGCCACGTTTGCCTCACCTCCTCCGTAAACGACGTCGAAACAGTCTGACTGGACAAAACGAGTATTGCCAGGAGTAGACAATCTCAGCATGATTTCGCCTAAAGTCACAATTTTTCCCATTGTTGCATGTTTTGATTTGGTTGGTTTCCCTGTCCGGCCCTATGGCCGGGCAGAAAATTGTTTTTTTGTCATTTTATAATGAAATACACGTATTGTGTACGCACACAAAGGTACAGTTTATTTTTCATATATCAAAAAAAGTAATATATTTGTATCGGAAAAACATTTTTCCCGACACAAATCCTTTCAATACATTAATAAGAAAATATGGAGAAGCATCAAGAACGGATACGGATAAAAGATATCGCACAGATGGCGGGCGTTTCAGTCGGTACGGTCGACCGTGTGCTGCACTCACGGGCGGGAGTTTCGGCCTCCAGCAAGAAGAAAGTGGAAGAGATACTCCGCCAGCTGAACTACCAGCCCAACATGTACGCCAGTGCGCTGGCGTCGAACAAGAAATACCGGTTTTCATGCCTGCTTCCTGTCCATCAGGAGGGAGACTATTGGACAGACGTAGTGAATGGCATGTTCAAGGCGGTGAAGGCCTTTTCCGATTTCCAGATTTCGCTGGACACATTCTATTATGACCAGTATGAACTGGGGTCGTTTGCAGAAGTGGGCGGCCGTCTGCTCGAGACCGATTTCGACGGAGTGGTACTTGCCCCGACAGTTGAAGAGGAAACCGCCCGTTTCGTCCGTACGCTTCAGCTGCGCCATATACCTTATATATTTATAGACTATAACATCCCATCCTTGTCTCCCCTCTCCTTTTTCGGCCAGCATGCCCAGAAAAGCGGTTACTTCGCCGCCCGTATCCTGCATCTGCTGGCACAGGGCAGACAGGAAATCGTGCTGTTCCGCCAGATAAACGAAGGTCGCCTGGGATCGAACCAGCAACTTCACCGCGAAGAAGGATTCTATGAATATATGAAAAAGAACAGCCCCGAAATGAAGATGACCGAACTTAACTTCTACGCGAAGCATCCGGGAGAAGACGAGCGGCTGCTCGACAACTTCTTCCGCGACCATCCGGACATCACGTGCGGCATAACGTTCAACTCGAAAGCCTACCTTATCGGCGAATACATGCAGAAACACGGGCGCACGGATTTCCATCTGATGGGATATGACATGCTGCGCCGGAATGTGGCTTGCCTGAAAGAGGGAACCATCGACTTCATCATCGCCCAGCAGCCTACCGTGCAGGGATATAGCAGCATCGAATGTTTGTGCCACCATCTGATTCTCAAGAAAAAGGTCAAAGACTGCAACTACATGCCCGTCCACCTCATCTCGGTCGACAATATGGATTTTTATTTCGACACAGAGCTCTGAACGGTTATTGTCGGTACCATGTGCACGGATCTGTGAAATCCTATACAGTGGCAACGGCTGTCGGTGCAATGCCGTATTGTTTCTTGAATGCAGCCGAGAAATGCGACTGGTTTCTGAAGCCGACTTTTGCGCAGACATCCACAACCTTGTTCCCACCCTCCTGCATCAATGCGTATGCCACCTCCAGACGCTTGCGTATGAGCCATTTTTCAGGCGTCAGGTCGCTTATTTTCTTGAAGTCACGCTTGAATGTGGCAAGGCTTCTTCCTGTGTAGTGCGCCAATTCCTCCATCGTGAATTCATACATATAGTTCTTGTCCATAAAGTCCAGAATGTCGATTTTCCACGGCTCGTTGAAATCGAACAGCGTGGGAGCAAACCGTTTGTCAATGTGCAACAGAGCAAGCAGGCCTTCCTGCAACTTCAAGTGCATGAAGTCGTCTTGCGGCTTTACATCCGGGTCGAAAAATGGAGTCAGCGAGGCGAAAAGACTGGCAATCTCTGCCGTTTTCGGCAGCTTGAATACCCCTTGGTCCAGCTTGGGCGTATGAGCGGAAGCCTTATATTGTCCGAACTTGGGATACATTTCCCGCAGAAAACTCCGGGTGAAGCTCAAGAATATACCGCAGTAACGCTCTCCACCGCACGGTTTCTTGTACATGGTTATACGATGGTCGCGTGGGATATAGACGCATTCCCCTTTGCCCACGTGTATCTGCCCTTTGCCGTCATCGAGAACCATTTCGCCCGAATAGACGTAATTCATGGCGTATTCGCGCGAACGGTGTATGCAGCCGCCAAGGTCATCGTAAAAAAAACTGTAAAACACATTCTCGTAGTTGAAGATGAGCTTCAACGGGTCGGAATTCTTTTCTTCAGTCTGTTGCTGTTTCATCATTATCCGTCTTGTTTTTATTTTGCAAAGATAGGAAAAGCGCCTCACATTCCATTGTCTTGCGGCTCGTTTTGCCGGAGGAAGCCGCATCACCTTGCCGCGATAATCGTAGATGCCGTTTTCCCGATAACCGGATAATTATGGATTCTTCTTGTCATCCTCTCCGATTTTCCCTATCTTTTCCCCACAAAAGTTCCTGAATATGAAACTTGACCATTTTGCAATGTATGTGAAAGATTTGGAGGCAGCGAGAACATTCTTTATCCAATATTTCGGTGCCTCTTCGAATGAGTCGTCAGCGGGCCACGCACTACGGGGGACGGATATTACGAAAGCTGCATAGAGGGACCTGAAGGAAACCTGATTGAGATTACGGAATAATACATAGTGTCAGCAATCATTCTCACTTCGTCTGAAAAATGTTATCTTTGCAGCGGTTTCAATTTTAAAGACAGAAAATGGATTATAACAAACTGACTCCCATCGTCAACAAACCGAACGGGTGGGCTTTGAGTCCGTTGGCAGTATTCTTATGCGTGTATCTCATCACATCGCTGGTTATCAATGATTTCTACAAGGTTCCCATAACCGTGGCATTCATGGTGGCATCCATCTTTGCGGTAGCCGTTACCAAAGGATTGAGTCTGAACGACAGACTTCTCCAATATTCCAGCGGAGCAGCCAACAAGAACATCATGCTGATGATATGGATTTTCATCATGGCGGGTGCTTTCGCCGAGTCAGCCAAAGCCATGGGTGCCATTGACGCTACAGTAAATCTCACCATGCAGCTGCTTCCCGGAAACCTGCTTCTGGCAGGTATCTTTCTGGCATCATGCTTCATTTCGCTTTCCATCGGGACCTCGGTGGGCACGATTGTGGCATTGGTGCCCGTAGCCGCCGGCATTGCCGCCAGGACGGATGTAAGCGTTGTGTTCATGACAGCGATAGTGGTGGGCGGCGCATTTTTCGGCGACAACCTTTCGTTCATATCCGATACCACCATTGCTGCCACCCGCACGCAAGGCTGCGTGATGCGCGACAAGTTCCGCGTCAATTTTCTGATTGCGCTTCCGGCTGCGGCTCTGGTTTTTGCCTACTATATCTTTTACGGAAGCCACATCGAAGTCACTCAGGATGCCGGTCATGTGGAATGGGTGAAAGTGATACCTTATATTATAGTGCTCGGCACCGCCATCGCCGGCATGCACGTGATGCTGGTGTTGTTGCTCGGCATATTGTCTGCAGGCATCATCGGCTTGGCATGTGGAAGTTTCGATTTCTTCGGCTGGCTCGGAGGAATGGGCGACGGCATCATCGGCATGGGCGAGCTGATAATCATCACCTTGATGGCAGGAGGGATGCTCGAACTGATCCGTTTCAACGGGGGCGTAGACTATATCCTTCACCGCCTGACCAAACATATCCGCAACAAGCGTGGCGCAGAACTGAGTATCGCCGCTCTGGTCAGCCTGGCCAATATGTGTACGGCCAACAATACCATTGCCATCATTACCGTAGGGCCCCTGGCCAACGACATCGCTGAACAGTATAAAGTGGACAAACGGAAAAGCGCAAGCATTCTCGACACGTTCTCATGTGTGGTGCAGGGCATCATCCCTTACGGTGCACAAATACTTATCGCCGCGGGACTGACCCAACTTTCTCCGCTCAGCATCGTCTCTTACCTATATTACCCCATGGCATTGGGAATAGCCGCATTGCTGAGTATCCTGTTGCGCTATCCCAAGCGTTATTCATGAAAAATACATCCGATAATTTGTATATATCGAAAGAAAAGTCTACCTTTGCATCCGCAATTGAGGATGGTTCCGTAGCTCAGCTGGATAGAGCAACAGCCTTCTAAGCTGTGGGTCCCGCGTTCGAATCGCGGCGGAATCACTTGAAAGCTTTACAATCTCACAAATAAGGATGGTTCCGTAGCTCAGCTGGATAGAGCAACAGCCTTCTAAGCTGTGGGTCCCGCGTTCGAATCGCGGCGGAATCACTTGAATACAGGCTGTCTCAAATTTGAAATTTGGGACAGCCTGTACTGTTTCCGGACCGGAAAAATAATACTATCTTTGGGGAAATATAGAAAGTAAAGAAGAATATGTCACAAAAAAGAAAAACATTCAGATGGTTGGCGGCAGGAGCAGGATTATTGCTGGCAGCTTATCTGTCGCTCCCCTATTATGCCCGTCAGGCCTTGATTCATTGGATGCCGGTCATTGACGATCTGGAAACTTTCCATCGCGACACCGTGTACTGCAATCCGGACAATGTATGGCACTGGCCGTTGGCGGACAACTATAACCGCATGCGGCTTGCTCCCGAAGATTCCGCTTATCTGGACGAACTGGAGACAGTTTCTTTTCTGGTTATCCGGCACGACAGCATCGTGTTCGAAAGCTATCGGAACGGATGGAACGACACTCTGACTTCCAACATCTATTCGGCTACCAAGACGATTGTCGGGCTGTTGGCCGGCATTGCCATGGACGAAGGCTATATCCGTAGCATAGACGACCCTGTCAGCAAATATATCCCCCGATATGTCAGAGGAAAGCAAGCGGAAGTGACTGTACGCGACTTGCTGACCATGAGCGGCGGGATGGCATGGGACGAGGCATATTCCTCCTTGTTCTCGGTCACCACACACGGCTATTACGGGAATGACCTTTATGAGCTGGTGACCCGGCTGGAGGTTACAGAAAATCCGGGAGTGCAGTATTCATACCGGAGCGGAGAAACCCAACTGCTGGCTTTTGTCATCGAGGCGGCAACCGGACAGACACTCAGCCGCTATGCGGAGGAAAAGCTCTGGCGTCCTATGCAGGCGGAACATGACGCTTTCTGGCTGCTCGACAAGAAGGACGGCGACGAGAAGGCGTTCTGCTGCTTTCATACCACGGCTCGCGATGTGGCACGCTTCGCCCGGCTGATGCTCCATCGGGGGAACTGGAACGGGCGGCAGTTGGTATCGGAAGAGTATATGGCTGAAGCGACCCGTCCCGCTGTCTATCTGAAAGATCAATGGGGGAAGGATTCGCTCAGCTACTATGGTTTCCAGACGTGGATAATGCATTACCACGACCAGGCCAATCCCTACATGCGAGGCATGTTGGGACAATATATCATTGCCGTTCCGAGCCGGGATGCCATCGTAGTGCGGCTGGGGCGGAAACGGTGTGACGTGTATCGCCGCGAGCTGACCACCGACATTATCCGCTATATGGACATTGCCATGAAGATACTCGACAGCTGTCCGGATTGATTTCCGTCATGACACACTTCCCGATGCACCGTTTCTTTCCACGAACTTCAGGAAGCGGTCAAGCCCTTCCTTCAAAGTGGCACGCGGACAAGCGATGTTCCAGCGCATGAAGCAGTCGCCGTCCTGGCCGTACATGGCACCCGCGTTCAGCCACAGTTTGGCTTCAGCCTGCAGCCGGCGGCCCAGCTCCTCCGACGGAATATGCAGCGGTGTACAGTCCATCCACACCAGATAAGTACCTTCCAGCACATTCAGCGTGAATCCCGGCAAATGCTCCTGGCAGAATTGCTGCATGTAGCGGTAATTCCCTCCGATATATTCAATCAGCTGGTCCAGCCACTCTTCTCCTTCATTGTATGCGGCGATGGAAGCAAGAATGCCGAACGGATTCACGTCGCACACCTCATTGATATTGATGGCGCGGTCGATGCGGCGGCGAATCCCTTCGTCGGCACAAATGATATCTGCAATCTGCAGTCCCGCAATGTTGAACGCTTTGCTGGGAGACACACAGGTGACCGAATGTGCCAGGAACTCTCCGGAGATGGAAGCGAACGGAATGTGCGTATGGCCCGGGAAGACCAGTTCGCAATGGATTTCATCTGAAATCACCAACACATGATGCTTCATGCAGATTTCACCCAGCCTTTCCAGCTCCCGGCGGGTCCATACCCTTCCGGCAGGATTGTGAGGATTGCAGAGAATCAGCACTTTGGCACGAGGGTCGGCCGCTTTCCGCTCCAGGTCGTCAAAATCCATCCGATAAGTGCGGTCGGCATAAATCAACGGATTGCTGACAATTTCGCAGCCGTTGTTGCGGATAGACGAGAAGAAACAGTTGTACACCGGTGTCTGGACAATCACCTGGTCGCCGGGCTCTGTCAGAGCCTTGATGATGGCCGAGATGGCCGGCACCACTCCAGATGTATAGATGAACCATTCTTTCTTTGCTTTCAGTCCGTGGCGGCGGTCGAGCCAACATATGACAGCCTCATAGTATTCATCGGGTACGTGCGTATAGCCGAAAATGCCGTGGCTTACCCGTTTCTGCAAAGCTTCTACAATGACTGGAGCCGTACGGAAGTCCATATCGGCCACCCACATGGGCAACATTTCTTTATCGTCCGAGCCGTCCCACTTGACGCAGTTCGTGTTCCGGCGAGAAATAATTTCATCAAAATCAAATTTCATGGTCTGTTATTTTTTGAATGTGAATATTGTCTTTTTTCTTTTCCATCCATTTGCCTCGTTCCAGGCGGATCAGGAAGATAGCTCCACGGAAACACAGTTCGATGCACATGGCCAGCCATACCCCATGCAGGCCCATGGTCGGAGCCAGCCAGAAAGCCAGAGTGAGCCGGACCGCCCAGATACTGAAAAAATTCATCAGACTGGGCACCAGTGTCCCTCCTGCCCCCACGAACACGCCGTAGGCAACGATGGAAGCGGCGAACATCGGTTCGGCAAACGCTTCGATGCGCAGTACGTCTATGCCTAATGTCCGGATTTCCTCCACCGGTGTCATGATGCCGATAATCTCGGGAGCAAACACGTACATCAGCAAGCCCATTACGGCCATGACCCACATGCCCATATAGACCGTGATGCGCGAGAATCGTCTGGTCAGATCGTGGCGTCCCGCCCCCAGGCTCTGTCCTACCAGCGTGGTGGCGGCATCCGAGATTCCATACCCCGGCATGTAGCAGAGACTTTCGGCCGTGATGGCAAACGAATTGGCCGCAATGGCCACAATGCCTAAAGGAGCCACGATGACGGTAGTCATGATTTGTGCCCCGCAAATCACCACATGTTCCAGTCCCATGGGAAGACTGATGGCGGCCGCCTGCTTCAGGACAGACTTCCGGGGCAGGAAACTGCCTTTCTCGCCGGTCAGTTTCAGCTCAGGCGAGCGGACCGTCAGATAACCCATCATCAGGGCCGCTGTGACTGTTTCGGCAAGGACTGTGCCTAACGCCGCCCCTTCCACGCCCCATCCTGCTCCCGGCATACACACCGTATGGCCTAAAAGTTCGGTTTCGCGCGTAGGGAATATCAGGAAATAGTTGAAGATGACATCAAGAATGCACATCAGCACATTCAACATGCTCGGCACACGCATGTTGCCGCTGCATCTCAGCATTCCTCCGGCGAGGAAGTTCAGCTGAAGCATGGGGAGAAAGAGCGAAAAAATCAGGAAATACAGCGAGGAGTCATGCCGGATTGCCGGGTCTCCTCCCAGCCAGCCGGGCAGATGACCGCTGATGAGCGCGCCTGCCAGTCCCAGCATCAGACTGAACACGAACACTGAAATGACAGACTGCCGGAGCACGGTTTTCGCCCCTTTCATGTCGCCCGCGCCGATAAGATGGGCCACCTGTACGGAAAATCCTGTGGCCGCGGCCGCACAGACTCCCCAGAACAGCCAGGTGGTGGTGGACACCAGCCCGATGGAAGCCGAAGCATTGGCTCCCAGACTGCCCACCATCGACGCATCGATATACTGCATGAGGATGGACGAGAACTGTGCCACAATGGAGGGCACACTCAGCTGTATGGCCAGCCATAACTGCTGCCTGCGGGTCATGGGTTTTCCCTCGCGTATCATGGCCAGCAGACTGTTGGTTTCATTCTTTATCTTACTCACGTGCCTGTATGGATGTTCCGTTTTTTATTCCATGCGGTCTGCCCCTGCACGGAAAACGCTTCGGCGTTTTGTCCGGAACGCTTCGGCGTTTTATCTAAAATGCTTCGGCGTTTTGTCCATAACCGTCCGTTTCCGCTGCTCCAGCCGCAAATACTGCTGCAAAAATAGAGGGAAAACCCGAATCGTCCGGTATATAAATTACGGACAATCGGAGCATTTTTACAGTTTATAACATTTTTCCCCTTTCATGGCCCGTCCGTCCCGCAAGTTTCGTGGAGACAGACAAGGAAAATCAGGATAACAGATGGTTTTTCTATTTTTTTTCTCTACCTTTGAACTCCGATATTATAACAGCTATCAAAAACGTTTAATATGGAAAATAGAAGTTTTGTCACCATTGCCAAACACTCGAAGGAGAAAATACTCTATCTGCTGGAGATGGCAAAAGAATTTGAAAAGAAACCCAACCGCCACCTGCTGGACGGAAAAATAGTTGCAACCCTTTTCTTTGAACCTTCCACACGTACCCGGCTGAGTTTTGAAACCGCGGCCAACCGCCTGGGCGCAAAAGTCATCGGATTCACTGACCCGAAGGTAACAAGCTCGTCGAAGGGAGAGACGCTGAAAGACACCATCATGATGGTGAGCAACTATGCGGACATCATCGTGATGCGCCATTATCTGGAAGGAGCGGCCAGATATGCCAGCGAAGTGGCTCCCGTGCCCATAGTCAATGCGGGCGACGGGGCGAACCAGCATCCGTCGCAGACAATGCTCGACCTCTATTCCATATACAAGACGCAGGGTACGCTGGAGAACCTCAACATCTATCTGGTAGGCGACTTGAAATATGGGCGTACCGTACACTCGCTGCTGATGGCCATGAGACATTTCAACCCCACTTTCCATTTTGTCGCGCCCGACGAACTGAGAATGCCCGACGAATACAAGCTTTATTGTCAGGAAAACAATATCAGTTATGTGGAACATACGGATTTCACGGAAGACACCATCGCCGATGCAGACATCCTCTACATGACGCGCGTGCAGCGCGAACGCTTCACTGACCTCATGGAATATGAGCGGGTGAAGGATGTATATATCCTGCGCAGCAAGATGCTGGAACATACACGGCCTAACCTGAGAATCCTCCATCCGCTGCCCCGCGTGAACGAAATCGCGTACGATGTGGACGACAATCCGAAGGCTTACTATTTCCAGCAGGCCAAAAACGGACTGTATGCGCGTGAGGCTATCTTGTGCGACGTGTTGGGCATTACGCTCGATGACGTGAGAGCAGATACGGAGAAACTTTAAACAAACGGAATATCTTCATCAGAAAACCTATGAATATGAACGAGAAAAAAGAATTGCAGGTGGCCGCACTGAAAAACGGCACCGTAATCGACCATATACCGTCCGACAAGCTGTTTACCGTCGTGTCGATGCTTCATCTTGACGAGGTGACGGCAAACATCACCATCGGAAACAACTTTGAAAGCGAGAAGCTGGGAAAGAAAGGCATCATCAAGATTGCCGACCGCTTTTTCAGCTCTGAAGAAATCAACCGTCTGTCGGTGGTGGCGCCCAACATTGTGCTCAACATCATCAAGAACTATGAGGTGGTGGAGAAGAAACCTGTCATCATGCCTGACGAGCTGAAAGGCATCGTGAAATGCAACAACCCCAAATGCATTACCAACAATGAACCGATGCAGACATGGTTTCATGTGGTGGACAAGGAAGAGGGAGTGCTGAAATGCCACTATTGTGAGAAAGAACAGTCGAAAGACAAAATAAAACTGCTGTAAACGATGAAACAGGACTGGAAACCGGGCACGATGATTTATCCGCTCCCCGCCGTACTGGTAAGTTGCGGAAACTGCGAAGAAGAATATAATATCCTTACGGTGGCATGGACAGGGACGCTCTGCACTAACCCGCCGATGTGTTACATTTCCGTGAGGCCGGAACGTCACTCCTATCCGATTCTGAAGAAGAACATGGAGTTCGTCATCAACCTCACGACGCAGGACATGGCTTTTGCGACCGACTGGTGCGGGGTGCGCTCGGGAAAAGACTACAACAAATTCCACGAAATGAAACTTACTCCCGGAAAGGCGAAGATGGTGCAGGCTCCCATCATTGAAGAGTCTCCCCTCTGCATCGAATGCCGGGTAAAGGAAATCGTTTCGTTGGGCTCGCATGACATGTTCATAGCCGATGTGGTGAACGTGCAGGCGGACGACAAATATCTGAACAGCGAAACCGGGAAATTTGAACTGGCCGGATCGGGATTGCTGGTCTATGTACATGGCGGATATTACGGTCTGGGAAAGAAAATAGGCAAGTTCGGCTGGTCGGTGGAAAAGAAGAAATGACAATATGCTGAGGAAAGTCGCAATGTTTGTCGCGTGTTGCGGGGTGCTGGCAGTGGGGACACTGACAGCACAGAACATCCGCACGCCGATGGTAACCCTGCGGCAACCTCTGGTCAATGTGGGAATACGCGCCGGATTCAACTCTTCCATGTTCTTTACCGACAAATTCCTTATCGACGGGCAGGAATTGGAAGACATGCAGAACAACTATAAGGTAGGTTATTTTGCGGCTTTCTTCTGCCGCTTCAACATGAAGCAGCATCATTTCCTCCAGCCCGAACTTTCGTTCAACATTCTTCAGGGCAGTGTCTCCATCCCGTATACACTGGCCAACTCCGAACTGCTGAAGGAAGGCGGTCTGATAAAGAGCCGGATGACCACGGTGGATATCCCCCTGCTCTACGGATATAAGTTCGTCGACGTGCATCCTTACGGAATGGCTGTCATGGCAGGGCCGAAAATCGGCTGGATATGGAAGGCGCACAGCAAGAATGAATACAGCGGATTCCTCCAGCAGGGCATCGAAGAAGAAATAGGAAGATTCAGATACAGCGCTGTCATCGGTCTGGCCGTGAACATTTCGAATATCTTCATCGATTTCCGTTATGAGATAGGGCTGCACAACTTCACCGAGTCTGTCCTGTACGACAAGGCGGCGACAGAAGCTCCTTATAACGAGTCGGTCATGGAAATCAAACGCAGGCTGAACGTGCTGAGTTTTTCGTTGGGTGTAATATTCTGACTGGAACAATCAACAAATAACCATAAAATCATGAAAAAAGACAATTTAATTTTCGACATCATTGAAAGAGAACACCAGCGTCAGCTGAAAGGAATCGAACTGATTGCTTCTGAAAACTTTGTAAGCGACCAGGTTATGCAGGCCATGGGGTCGTGTCTGACAAACAAATATGCGGAAGGCTATCCCGGCAAACGTTACTACGGAGGTTGCGAAGTGGTGGACCAGAGTGAACAGCTGGCCATCGACCGTCTGAAACAGATTTTCGGTGCTGAATGGGCAAATGTGCAGCCGCACTCGGGCGCGCAGGCCAATGCAGCCGTTTTCCTGGCTGTGCTCAATCCCGGCGACAAGTTTATGGGACTGAATCTGGCGCATGGCGGACACTTGTCACACGGTTCGGCAGTCAACACATCGGGAATCCTCTATACCCCCTGCGAATACAATCTGGACAAAGAAACAGGTCGTGTCGACTATGACCAGATGGAGGAAATCGCGCTGCGCGAGCGTCCGAAGCTGATTGTGGGAGGCGGTTCCGCCTATTCGCGCGAATGGGACTACAAGCGTATGCGTGACATTGCCGACAAGGTAGGCGCACTGTTGATGATTGATATGGCCCACCCTGCCGGACTGATTGCGGCCGGACTGCTTGACAATCCGGTGAAATATGCGCACATCGTCACTTCGACCACCCACAAGACCTTGCGCGGGCCTCGCGGAGGAGTCATCATGATGGGGAAGGATTTTCCCAATCCGTGGGGCAAGAAGACTCCGAAGGGAGAAATCAAGATGATGTCGCAGCTGCTCGACTCCGCCGTATTCCCCGGTATCCAGGGCGGTCCGCTGGAACATGTCATCGCGGCCAAAGCTGTGGCATTCTACGAATGTCTGCAACCGGAATATAAGGAATACCAGAAACAGGTGCAGAAAAACGCGCGTGTGCTGGCACAGGCTCTTATGGACAGAGGGTTTACCATCGTGTCCGGCGGTACGGACAACCATTCGATGCTGGTAGACCTGCGCACAAAATATCCTGATCTTACCGGAAAGGTGGCCGAAAAGGCACTGGTCAGTGCAGACATCACGGTCAACAAGAACATGGTGCCCTTTGATACGCGTTCTGCATTCCAGACTTCAGGTATCCGTCTGGGCACACCGGCCATCACGACCCGCGGCGCCAAGGAAGACCTGATGTATGAAATTGCGGAAATGATCGAAACGGTACTTTCAAACGTGGACAACGAAGAAGTAATCGCTTCTGTACGCCATCGCGTGAACGAAACGATGAAAAATTATCCGCTGTTCGCCTACTGATTGGATTAGAACTACTTAACTAAATATCTTTGACATATGAAAATGAACAGAATGACTTCGATGGCTGTTTTGCTGAGCGCATGCTTGGCATTCAGCGGATGTGGAATGACCAACACCGCCAAGGGCGGACTGATTGGCGGTGGCGGAGGTGCAGCCCTCGGTGCGGCCCTGGGCGGCATTTTCGGCCACGGTAAGGGTGCGGCCATCGGTGCGGCTGTAGGCGGTGCCGTAGGTGCAGGAGCTGGCGTACTGATCGGAAAGAAAATGGACAAGGCTGCCGAACAGGCAGAGCAGATTCAAGGAGCTGAAGTGGAGAAAGTGACCGACAGCAATGGTCTGCAGGCCGTGAAGGTGACTTTCGACTCGGGAATCCTCTTCTCTACCAGCAGTTCCACACTCAGCTCATCGGCAAAGGCATCGTTGAGCAAGTTCGCCAACAATGTGCTCAACCAGAACCGTGACATGGATGTGAATGTGTACGGATATACAGACAATACAGGTTGGAAAAATTCAACCGCTGAACAGAGCGTACAGAAGAATCTCGACCTGTCGCAGGAACGTGCGCAAAGCGTGTCCAGCTATCTGCTGGGATGCGGTGTTTCACCCGACCAGATCAAATCGGTGGAAGGAATGGGCGAAGCCAATCCGGTAGCCGACAACTCGACTGAGGCCGGACGCCAGGAAAACCGCCGTGTGGAGGTGTATATGTATGCCAGCCAGGAGATGATCCGGCAGGCAGAAGCAGGCACACTGCAATAAGGGTCAAAGTGCCCCCATAAGGGGCTGTCTCAAAATAAAGTTTGACAGCTAAAAGTAATGTCATCTGAGGGAGCCGAGCGAAGAACGGCGTTCCCTCAGATGACATTTTTTTTGCGGTGACAGGGTTGGATACGGTTATTCTTTCTCCTCCGCCTCCTCCCCTTTCAGTATGGGAAGGGTAATCTGATATCTTACAGCCAATACACGTACGACAAACACCGACGTGCCGCCGATAATCTGCGACCAGTGTGATTCCAGGCCGGCCACCAGACACAACCAATAGACAAGTCCCCCGATGGCACAGGCCATGGCATAAATCTCCTTGCGGAAAATCAGCGGGATTTCATTGATGAAAATGTCGCGGATCACACCGCCGGCCGCACCGGTGATACTGCCCATAATGATGGCTACCCAGAACGGATACCCCAACGAATACGCCTTGCTGAAACCTACCACAGTGAACAAGGCCAATCCGATCGTGTCGAAAATGAAGAACGTGTTGTTCAGCCGGATGACATACCGTCCGAAAAGAATCACGAAAAACATGGCCATTGCCGTACAGATAAGATACATGGGGTCGAGCATCCAGGCAGGGGTCACGTCAAGCAGTACGTCACGGATCGTTCCGCCGCCGATGGCTGTGGCCAGTCCCACCACATACGCCCCGAACCAGTCAAAACGCTTGGCAGAGGCCAGCCGGATGCCACTGATGGCAAATGCGAACGTTCCGATAAAGTCCAGAATCGTTACAAACGAAGGATAATGAAAGATGATTTCCATATCAGCAAAAGATGAATAAATTAGTCATGTTTGATTTTATATGCGTCCGGCTACCATGTATAACTCAATCCGAAGCTGAGCAGCTCCTGCAGCTGGAAGTAACTGTCGCCTACCTCACGTGTCACTCCGTCGTCAAAACGCCCGTGCACAAAGAATTTGGTCGACAGATATTGGTTGACGGTAAACGTAAAGGTGTTTTCCCATTCGGCCAATACTTTCTCGTAGTTGGTCGTATAAGACAGACGGGACTCCCAAATCAGGACAGGTATGATTTGCCATTTCCACGTAGATTCTATACGCGAGCCCCATACGCTCTCTTTCTTGTGACCTTCCTTGATATTGAACTTGGTGGGGTCCACCTTGTCGCTTGCTATACTATATAAGGTATAGTTCACCGGATTAATCAGTACAGACAGGTTGCATACCCCGTCTTTAATGAACTTGTAGTCCATACCAAGACCCACATTCAGTTCGGCCGGCGTAAAAAATCCGGAGTTCAGAGTCTCAGAATTGGTTTCGTAGTTCGAGAAGAGCTGTGTCTTGAATTCAGCCGACAGCGTATAGTACCATGAATTGAATGCCTTGTAACCGAATTTCGTCGTAAAACGAAGCAAGTCGTTGTTGGGCTTATAGCTGTGAACCGTATCACTGGGTGACGTAATGAATCCCAGTTTCCATTCCAGCCTGTTTTCAAATTGAATCTTTTGCCTGTCGTCATAGTTGGCCTGGAAAGTAAATCCGGACAAAAGCGATTTGGTGCTCTCGCCTCCCTTATACCAGTTGCCAGAAATATAGTTCTGCGAGAACTGCAGATAGCCGTTTCCTGTAAGTGTCCAGAAGTTCGGCTTATATACCAGCAAATCCTTTTGCACCATTTTATTCGGAAGGCGAGGCTTCTTCATCAGCTCTTTGATTGTCTTTTCGTTGTTTTCGTTGACCCTCTTTTCACCCAGAAGAGGTTTCAGGTCAGCAAAATTCATTTCATTCTTTGCCACAAGTTCGGGGTATTCCACATAGAAAGAAAGCAGCTGGCGGTTGACGTAGCGGTCGACATCTGCCGTGCGGCACAGATTCTTGACCGGCGACTGCAGACTCAGCCGCGGATCTTCTTTTACGAACGGATTCACAGGCTTCCACCCTTCGATGCCGAAAGCCTGCTCCACCGCCGCCGAATAATAAGTGGCGGGCACATAAAGCTTGAAGAAATCCGGGTCGGGCCTGATGCCTCTTATGATAAGGTAGATGTCATCCCATCGCTCCAGCGCTTCGTCATAGTCCCTGCGGAAATCGGCCACCAGTTGTCTGAAACGTATCATTTGCGGAGAAGGAAGAATCACTTTTTTCACTTTCTTGAGCTTCTCCACTCTTTCCAGCGAATCACGCTGGGCTGCTATCCGCAATGTGTCGGGGAACGGAACATCCCCACGTCCCGGAATGGAGTCAAGAAAAATGACGGAGTCGGGAACATGCACCACTGTCGCCTTTTCGACGGAATCCGGTATCTGAACAGCTTCCGCCTTCGCGATGGAGTCCGGCACCTGCAACGTCTTTTCTTCCGCAATGGAATCGGAAACCTGCACACTGTCTTTGGCCTGAACTGTCTCCAGAAATCTTTCCACCACAGAATCGGGCACTATCTCATAATCTTTCTTCTCTCCGTCATCAGAAGTCTGTGCGGACACTCCGGCAAAGAATGCCAGAAGCACAAGAACAAATCCCAACCTTTTCATTATAATATACCTATTAGAAAATCTGGCGCAAAGCTACAAAAAGCTAATGTTATTTGCAACAAAAAGCGGTTTTAGGCGATTAGCTTTTGTGTGTTCAGCTTTTTTTCCTAATTTTGCAACCTTGAAGAAGTAGTTCTTTCATTGGTTAAAAACTTAAACTATTCATATTGTGGCAGAAACAAAGTACATTTTCGTGACAGGTGGGGTGGCCTCTTCATTAGGCAAGGGCATCATCTCATCATCTATCGGCAAATTGCTGCAGGCAAGAGGCTACAGCGTTACTATCCAGAAGTTTGACCCGTACATCAACATCGACCCGGGTACACTGAACCCTTATGAACACGGTGAGTGCTACGTGACAGTCGACGGCCATGAAGCCGACCTTGACTTGGGACACTACGAACGTTTCCTGGGAATCCAGACAACCAAGGCGAACAACATCACTACGGGGCGCATCTACAAAAGCGTCATCGACAAAGAGCGTCGCGGTGACTACCTGGGAAAAACCATTCAGGTCATCCCTCACATCACCGACGAAATCAAGCGGAACGTAAAGATGTTGGGCAACAAATATAAGTTCGATTTCGTCATTACGGAAATCGGAGGTACGGTGGGCGACATCGAATCGCTCCCCTATCTGGAAAGCATCCGCCAGCTGAAATGGGAACTGGGAAAGAACGCACTGTGCGTGCATCTTACTTATGTGCCTTATCTGGCTGCCGCCGGAGAGCTGAAGACCAAGCCGACACAGCACTCGGTAAAGGAATTGCAGTCGGTAGGTATCCAGCCCGATATTCTGGTGCTGCGTACGGAACACGAGTTGAGCGCGAACCTGCGCAAGAAAGTGGCACTGTTCTGCAATGTAGATGAAAATGCGGTGGTGCAGTCGATGGACATGCCGACCATTTACGAAGTGCCTCTGCGCATGCAGGAACAAAAGCTTGATGTGACCATCCTTGAGAAAATGGGCCTGCCTGTAGGCGAAACCCCGACTCTCGGTCCGTGGAGGGAATTCTTGAACCGCCGTCACCATGCAACTGAAGTGGTGAAAATCGGTCTGGTAGGGAAATATGATTTGCAGGATGCCTACAAATCCATTCTGGAAGCCCTTTCACAGGCTGCAACCTACAATGACCATAAGGCTGACATCCACTTCATCAACAGCGAAAAGCTGAACGAAGGGAATGTGGAGGAACAGCTGAAGGAAATGGACGGAATCATCATCTGTCCGGGATTCGGGCAGCGTGGCATTGAAGGCAAATTTGTGGCCGCCAAATACTGCCGTACGCACAATGTGCCGACCTTCGGCATCTGTCTGGGTATGCAGTGCATGGCTATCGAGTTTGCCCGCAACGTATTGGGCTATGCCGATGCCAACAGCCGCGAAATGGACGAGAAGACTCCGCATAATGTAATCGACATCATGGAGGAACAGAAATCGATTACCAACATGGGAGGTACGATGCGTCTGGGTGCCTACGAGTGCATCGTGAATCCGACATCGAAGACTTTCGAAGCCTATCAGACAGAACATATCCAGGAACGCCACCGCCACCGCTACGAGTTCAACAACGACTTCAAGGCTGAGTTTGAAAAGGCAGGCATGAAGTGCGTGGGTATCAATCCGGAGTCCGACCTGGTAGAAATCATCGAAATACCCGCTTTGAAATGGTATATCGGTACGCAGTTCCATCCGGAATACAGCAGCACGGTGCTCAAGCCGCATCCGCTGTTCCTGTCTTTCGTCAAAGCAGCCATCGACAAATAATATTAATCAAGATACAAACAGATTGAAATGGACAAAAACACGTTAGTGGGAGTTGTGCTCATCGGGGTGGTGATTGTAGGTTTCGGCATCTACAACCGCCCCAGCCAGGAAGAAAGAGCGCAAGCCCAACACTATCAAGACTCTATCCAGCAGGTAATCCGGCAGAAAGAAGCAGAAGCCAGAAAACAGGCTGCTCTGGCGGAAGAGGCTGCTTTGGCCGACACAACCTCGGTATTCTTCGGGGCGACACAGGGAGAAGAAACATTCACTACTCTCGAGAATGAACTTGTCAAACTGAAGCTTACCAATAAGGGAGGGCGTGTCTGTTCAGCTACATTAAAGGAATATAATGACCAGAAGCATCAGCCGCTGGTGTTGTTTGACGGGGAAGACGCTTCGCTGAATTTCAGTTTCGACGGAAAAATGGAGAATGTGAACAGCGGACGGATGTATTTTGAAGCGGTGAATGCTACTGACTCAACAGTTACCATGCGCCTGAAAGCGTCCAATGGCGGATACCTGGACTTCAATTACCGGCTGTTGCCGCATTCCTATATGGTCGACCTGACTGTGCAGGCAACGGGCATGCAGAACTTTTTCTCGTCTACAACCCGCAGCATGGGAATCGACTGGATGCAGCGTGCGCGTCAGATGGAAAAGGGGTTCAACTTCGAGCAGCGTTACACGTCGCTTACCTATAAGCCTGTAGGCGATAGTTTTGACTATTTGAGCGAAACCAGCGACGAACAAAAGGACGTTCCCGAAGCACTCGACTGGGTGGCTTTCAAGAACCAATATTTTTCGTGCGTGTTCATGGCCGGACAGAGCTTCATGAATGCTTCGCTCGACTCGAAAATAGAACAGCAGGGAAGCGGATACATGAAGAACTATCGGGCTGAAATGAATACGGCTTTTGACCCGACCGGTGTACAACCGACGCATCTGCAGTTCTACTTCGGCCCCAACCATTTCAAGACACTGCTGGCCAGCAACGACCTGAGCTTTACCGACAAAGACCAGGAACTGGAAGATTTGGTCTATCTGGGTTGGCCGATTATCCGACTCATCAACAGATGGTTTACCATCAACCTGTTCGACTGGCTCTCGGGAATGGGATTGAGTATGGGAATCGTGATTCTGCTCATGACCATCATCGTAAAGATTCTGGTGCTGCCTACCACATGGAAGTCGTTCATATCATCGGCCAAGATGCGTGCACTGAAACCTTATGTCGACAAGCTGAATGCCAAATATCCGAATCCGGAAGATGCACTGAAGAAACAGCAGGAAACGATGTCTCTCTATCGGGAATACAATGTAAGTCCGATGGGCGGCTGTCTGCCGATGCTTCTCCAGACTCCGGTCTATATGGCTTTGTTCTTCTTCGTGCCGAACGCCATCGAGTTCCGCCAGCAGAGCTTCCTTTGGGCGGACGACCTCTCTGCATACGATGACCTGATCAGCTGGAACATGAGTCTGCCTCTGCTCGGCAACCATCTGAGCCTGTTCTGCCTGCTGTTCAGTGCCACAACGGTCATCAACCAGATTGTCATGATGCGCCAGCAGGATATGGGCAACAACCCGCAGATGGCAGCCATGAAATGGATGATGTACATCATGCCGCTGATGTTCTTCTTCATATTCAATGATTATGCGGCAGGCTTGAGCTATTATTACTTCATTTCCGGTCTGTTGAGTATTCTCACACTCTGGATTATGCGGAAAATGACAGACGAGAAGAAGCTGCTTGCCCAGCTGGAAGCAAACAAGCGTGACCTTTCACAGCAGAAGCCCACCGGGCTGATGGCCAAGCTGGAAGCGTTGCAGAAAGAGCAGGAACGTCTGCAGAAAGAGCGTATGGAACGCATGAAACAAACTCAGAACCACAACAAGAACAGCAACCGTTGACCGTTTCATGTTTTTTTGATAAGGAAAGAGGCTGTCTCAAGAGTCAAAATTGAGGCAGCCTCTTTTTCGTATGGATTTTGCCAATCATTCCGGGATATGTCCCGGAGAAAAAGCTTCAAACACGAAATGTAGGCATCAGGACCGATATAATCCGGACTTTCTGTTATCCGGTTGGTCATTTTTCCTTAAATTTGTCTCCAAATACGAAATCAACAATATAAAAAAACAACCATCATGAAAAAATCAGATCTTATGACTATGACGGCGGCCATTGCATTGGCGGCATCTTCGTGTGCCGCTCCCGAGAAGACTGCAGACGACGGCCCTGTCATCGGACGGCAGGAAGTGACTGCCGTAAACGGACGGATGACTCCCGAAACGTTGTGGGCTATGGGGCGCATCGGCTCTTCAAGCGTATCGCCCGACGGCAGACAAATCGCTTACACCGTGTCGTATTACAGTGTGAAGGAGAACAAGGGACACACTGTAATCTGCATGATGAACGCAGACGGGTCAGACAACAGGCAGCTCACTGTTTCGGCGGCAAGCGAGAGCGACCCGGCATGGATTAAGAACGGAAGCAAACTGGCTTTCCTGACAGGCGGACAGATTTGGGAGATGAATCCCGACGGAACGGAACGCCAGCAGCTTTCGGACGTAAAAGGCGGTGTAGACGGATTCAAATTCTCGCCGGATGAATCGAAGGTGCTCTTCGTGTCGCAGGTGAAATACGGGGAACGTACGGCGGACATTTATCCTGACCTCGACAAGACAAGCGGAAAGATTATCAACGACCTGATGTACAAGCATTGGGACGAATGGGTGGAAGCGGTTCCGCATCCTTTTGTGGCTTCCTTCAACGGAAACAAGGTGGGCGAAGCGACCGACATCCTGAAGGACGAACCTTACGAATCGCCGATGAAACCTTTCGGAGGCATGGAGCAGCTTGCATGGAGCCCCGCCTCAGACAAGATTGCCTACACCTGCCGGAAAAAGACGGGACTGGCCTACGCGGTTTCCACCGACAGCGACATCTATCTGTATGACCTTGCCACCGGAAAGACCGAGAACTTGTGCAAGCAGGACGGGAAGGACAAGAACATGGGTTACGACATCAATCCGCAGTTCTCGCCCGACGGACGCTTCATCGCCTGGCAAAGCATGGAACACGACGGATATGAAAGCGACCTGAACCGCCTGTATGTGCTCGACCTGGGGCAGAAAGAGAAATTCAATGCTTCGTCCGCTTTCAAGACCAACGTGGACACTTACTTATGGAATCCTACATCCGACGGCTTCTATCTGATAGGCACCTGGCATGGCACCACACAAATCTACCGCCTCGGCCTGAACGACTGGAAAGAGAACAAGGCACCGGAAAAGATGACCGACGGACTTCACGACTACGGAAGCCTCTCCTGGGGAGGCGACAGGCTGATTGCTACACGCCACAGCATGAGCCAGGCAGACGAAATCTATTCTGTCCCCACAAAGTTTGAGGGACAATACGCCGAAGCTGTCCAGCTGACCACGGAAAACAAGCACATCTACGACAAGCTGGAGATGGGCCGCGTGGAAGAACGCTGGATAAAGACCACCGACGGAAAGGATATGCTCGTCTGGGTGATTTATCCGCCGCAGTTCGACCCGAACAAGAAATATCCTGCCCTGCTCTTCTGTGAAGGCGGACCGCAAAGCCCGCTGAGCCAGTTCTGGAGCTTCCGCTGGAATTTCCAGATTATGGCGGCCAACGACTATATCGTAGTGGCTCCCTGCCGCCGCGGTATGCCGGGATTCGGCACGGAATGGAACGAAGCCATCAGCGGCGACTACGGAGGCCAGTGCATGAAAGATTATCTGACGGCCATCGATGAAGTGGCAAAGGAACCGTTTGTCGACAGGGAGCATCTGGGATGCGTGGGAGCCAGCTTCGGAGGCTTCTCCGTCTACTGGCTGGCCGGACACCACAGCAAACGCTTCAAGGCATTCATCGCCCACGACGGAATCTTCAACATGGAGATGCAGTATCTGGAAACTGAAGAGAAATGGTTTGCCAACTGGGATATGGGCGGCGCCTACTGGGACAAGAGCAACGCCACGGCACAGCGCACTTTTGCCAATTCGCCCCACCGCTTCGTCGACAAATGGGACACACCGATTCTCTGCATCCATGGCGAGAAAGACTACCGTATCCTTGCCAACCAGGCTATGGCAGCTTTCGATGCGGCCAAGATGCGCGGCATCCCGGCCGAGCTTCTCATCTTCCCCGACGAGAACCATTGGGTGCTGAAGCCCCAGAACGGAGTGCTCTGGCAGCGCACATTCTTCCGGTGGCTTGACCGCTGGCTGAAGCCGCAGGAAAAATGAAATGTTTCCACGGAAAAAGACGTATGGCAAAAACGTCTCGGCGTTTGACATAAAACGCCGAAGCGTTTTAACCGGAACGGCCCGGCGTTTCCTGAGAGACGCCGGGCCGTTCATATTCCGAGCCACGCTCAATATCCTATAAATGTCACGTAACTGCCGTCGAGCAGACAGTCTAACCGGGCGTTGTACATCCGCATGTTGTCCATATACGAGTAATCGCCGCCTCCGTAGTTCAGGCGGATGCTCGTGAAGAACGAATCATACCAGTCCCATCTGAAACGGTAACTGTACTCCTGCACAAACCCCCAACGGTCTTGCACGCGGATATAGTCTTCCCCCGTATTGTCGGGATAAAAATAAAGCTCCTGATAATGATAGTCCCCGAACTCATCATACCACTCGTCCGTCCAGACAAAGCTGCACAGATATTCCGTATTCTCACGGTAAGCAAGTGTATGGTTCCCCACAGCCACATCCACCTCGCACGATGCAAGAGAAACCACCAGTGCCGCCAGCATGGCTATATAATGAAGTTTCCGCACAACAGTTTTCATAATTGCCTCCTTTTGTTTTTCTTTCTTTAATGATTATGACACAAAGATAAAGAGGCCCCATGAAAAAAAGAAATGAATTTTCCTATGTTTGCAAAGGAAAATCCCTAAAACTTGTAGGGCTTTTCCGAAAGGATGGTATGGAGCGCATCGCGCCAGTCTTCTCCGTTGGCCGGCTGGTAGGTTACGAAACCCATTTTTTTGCCTGCCGCCACATTGTCGCCGCCGTCGTCCACAAAAAGAGTTTCCGAAGGCTCCATCCCGCTGTCGTCTATCATATAGCGGAAAATATGCTCGTCGGGTTTGGTCACCCCTATCTGAAACGACAGGTATAGCTTGTCGAAATAAGCGGTCAGCGGCTTGCGGCGGGCCGAGAAATGCTCGCTGCATGCCCAGTCCATCACATAGGGATTGGTGTTGCTCAGCACAAACAGGCGGTAGCGGCGGCGGAGCTCCTCCAGACATTCCAGCATCGCGCTGTCCACTCCGGTAAAGAAGCCCATCCAGGCTTGCCGGGTCTCTTCCCATTCCAGCGGACGTCCGCACATTTCGCCCAGCTTCTGCTGGAAAGTGGCTGCGTCTATCCTCCCCTCCTCCAGCTCCTGAAAAATCCCGGTCTGATGATATTTGTCCAGACAGCGGTCGGCATCCGCCAATCCGAGCTTTTCAAAAGCCTCTACGGCCTTTTCACGGTCGATGGGGGCAATCACTCCCCCAAAATCAAATACAATATTTCTAATCATAAAAACAGATAATCAAAATTCAATCGGGTCCAGCGGCAATCCGGCGGAACTCAGCGACTGCCCCTGGATTCCTATATTATACAGATTTCAAAGTATGTTTGCGGATTATGCATTCCGTTTCAGAACCAGTTTCTTGAACGAAGCCGGATAAGGCGTCTCGAATTCCATCAGCTCCCCGGTGACCGGATGACGGAAACAAAGCTTGAACGCATGCAAGGCCATCCTGCCCAACGGGTCTGTCTCGCAGCCATACCGTCCGTCGCCTGCCACAGGATGTCCCAGCAGCTGCATGTGGACACGAATCTGGTTTTTCCGCCCCGTTTCCAGCTGAAGCTCCACCAGCGAATATCCGTTGGCCCGTTTGATGGTACGGTAGTGTGTCAGCGCATATTTCCCGCCGTCGTCATAGTCGGAAGAACTGACATACAGCTTGCGGTCCGTGAGCCATGACTCCACGGTCCCCTGGTCCTTTTCCATTTCCCCCGTCACCACTGCCACATAGCGGCGGTCGGTCACGATGTCATGCCAGTTGTCGCGCAGTTTGTGCTGGGTCATTTCATCCTTGGCATACATCATGATGCCCGATGTCTCCCGGTCGAGACGGTGCACCACATAAATGCGGTTGTTGCGGTGCTCGCGCTTCACGTATTCATTGAGGATATGCTGGGCGGTGCGCTCCTTCTGGCGTTCGGTAGCCACCGACAGGAGCCCCTCTTTTTTTTCTACCACAATCAGATACGCGTCTTCATAGAGCAGCTTCAGCATCGGATTCCTGAACTCCCTGTTGTGCTTTTCGCGGCTCACCTGTACCTTCATACCCGGCAGCAACGGAAAATCATGTCTTGTCTGTATGTTGTTGTCTACCAGTACGACCCGTTTCGACAGCAGTGTCTTGACACGGGTACGGCTTATCCCCGCCATCTTCTTCATGAGAAAAGCCATCAGTTCGTCCGGCTCGCTCACGTTGAAAACAGTATATTTGGCAGCGGCCCGTGCTTTGAAGCGGCTGCCGTCATTCTTGTCCTTCTTAAACATATTTTTATTTGCTTTGTCTTTCAGTGGAAAAATCAGTCCGACATCCTCTTCTCCAGCAACACCACATTCTCTACATGATGTGTATGCGGGAACATGTCGACCGGCTGGACGGCAGTCACACGGTATTTGCAGTCGAGCAGCTGAAGGTCGCGTGCCTGAGTGGCCGGGTTGCAGCTCACATATACAATCCGCCGGGGTTCGGCAAACAGTATCACGTCGATTACGTCTCCATGCATTCCGGCCCGGGGAGGATCGGTAATGATTACATCAGGACGTCCGTGTACGTTGATGAAATCCTGTGTCAGGATGTCCTTCATGTCGCCTGCAAAGAAGAGGGTGTTGCCGATTCCATTGACGGCTGAATTCACTTTCGCGTCTTCGATAGCTTCCGGCACATATTCGATGCCGATCACTTTCCTGGCCTGGCGCGACACGAAATTGGCGATGGTCCCCGTTCCGGTATAGAGGTCGTACACCAGCTCATTGCCTGTAAGTCCGGCAAACTCGCGCGCCACCTTATATAAATTATAGGCCTGTTCCGAATTGGTCTGATAAAACGATTTCGGCCCGATCTTGAAGCGCAGCCCTTCCATTTCCTCATAGATATGGTCGGTGCCTCTGAACACTTCCACATCGAGGTCGCCGATTGTATCGTTGCACTTGTTGTTGATGACATAGAGAAGCGATGTAATCTGAGGGAACTCGTCGGCCACAAACTGCAGCAAGGTCTTCATCCTCTCCAGATCCCCGTCGGATGTCACCTTGCATTGCAGCAGCACCATCAGCTCGCCGGTCGACGACGTGCGCACCATCATGTTGCGGAGCAGCCCTTCCTGCGTGCGGAGATTGAAGAAAGAATAGTCATGCGCGTAGGCGTAGTCCCGGATTGCGTTGCGGATCCGGTTGGAGATGTCGTCCTGCAGCCAGCATTTCTCAATGGCCAGCACCTTGTCGAACGCGCCGGGAATATGGAATCCCACCGCATTCATCTGCTCGTACTTCACATCCTGCCTCACCTCCTCTTCCGTGAGCCAGCGCTTGTCGGAGAATGTAAACTCAAGCTTGTTGCGGTAGAAACGGGTTTTCTCCGAGCCGAGAATGGGCCGGAATTCAGGCAGTTCCACTTTGCCTATACGCGTCAGGTTGTCCAGCACCTGCTTCTGCTTGTATTTCAGCTGCTCGCCGTATGCCAGACATTGCCATTTGCATCCCCCGCATACGCCGAAATGCTGGCAGAACGGCTCCGTGCGCAGCGGCGACCGCTCATGAAAATTCACGGCCACAGCTTCCGCATAATGGTTCTTCTTGCGCTTCACCTGCAAGTCGACCACATCGCCCGGCACCACATACGGCACAAACACTACCAAATCGTTCACCCTGGCCAACGCCTTTCCTTCGGCGGCCACATCCGTTATCGTTACCTTCTCGAGTAAAGGAAGTTCTTTTTTCTTTCTTGCCACGTTCGTTTTTCTAAATCAAAGTTCGCCGGCAAAGGTAACTATTTTTCGCCATATATTGCCAATAAATGAAAAGAAGTTAATTTTGGCAAGTCCATATTGCAAAACATGTCAAATAACACCTGTCGTGTATTTGAAATATAACAAATAATGCATAAATTTGCGTCAGTCTAATTTGAATGGAAAACATTTATAACCTAATAAATCTTAGAGAACGAAATGGAAACAAAAAGAGTGTACACCTTCGGTAACGGACAAGCTGAAGGTAGAGCGGACATGAGAAACTTGCTTGGCGGTAAAGGTGCCAACCTTGCTGAAATGAACCTTATCGGCGTACCTGTACCCCCGGGTTTCACCATCACGACAGAAGTCTGCAACGAATATTTCGAGAAAGGCAAAGACGACGTGGTGGCTCTGCTGAAAGAAGATGTGGAAAAATCCATCGCCGGCATTGAAACTCTGATGAAATCTAAATTCGGCGATGTGGAAAATCCCTTGCTTGTATCTGTACGTTCAGGCGCCCGCGCTTCCATGCCGGGTATGATGGATACGATTCTGAATCTGGGTCTGAATGATGACGTGGTGGCCGGTCTGGCACGCAAGACGGGCAACGAACGTTTCGCATGGGATTCTTACCGCCGTTTCGTACAGATGTACGGTGATGTGGTGCTGGGCATGAAACCGGCCAATAAAGATGACATCGACCCGTTTGAGGCCATCATCGAGGATGTCAAGAAAGCAAAAGGCGTACGCCTGGACAACGAACTGGAAGTCGCTGACCTGAAGGAACTGGTAAAACGCTTCAAGGAAGCCGTTAAGACCCAGACAGGAAAAGAATTCCCGGACAGCGCCTACGAACAGCTTTGGGGTGCCATCTGCGCTGTATTCGACTCATGGATGAACGAACGTGCCATCCTTTATCGTAAAATGGAAGGAATACCGGCTGAATGGGGAACTGCTGTCAACGTACAGGCCATGGTATTCGGTAACATGGGTGACACTTCTGCTACAGGCGTTTGCTTCTCACGCGATGCCGCTACCGGCGAAGACCTTTTCAACGGTGAATATCTGATCAACGCACAGGGTGAAGACGTGGTGGCCGGTATCCGTACTCCGCAGCAGATCACCAAGATCGGTTCTCAGCGTTGGGCTGAGCTGCAGGGCATTTCTGAAGAGGAACGTGCAAGCAAATATCCTTCTATGGAAGAGGCTATGCCGGAAATCTACAAGGAACTTGACGCACTGCAGACCAAACTCGAAAACCACTACCATGACATGCAGGATATGGAATTTACCGTACAGGAAGGAAAACTGTGGTTCCTGCAGACACGTAACGGAAAGCGTACAGGCGCTGCAATGGTACGTATCGCCATGGAAATGCTCGAACAGGGTCTGATTGATGAAAAGACAGCGGTGATGCGTTGTGAACCGAACAAACTCGACGAACTGCTCCACCCCGTATTCGACAAGGAAGAACTCCGCAACGCGAAGGTGTTGACACGCGGTCTTCCCGCTTCTCCGGGCGCTGCCTGCGGACAGATTGTCTTCTTTGCTGAAGATGCAGCCAAATGGCGTGCTGACGGACACCGCGTAGTCATGGTACGTATCGAGACTTCTCCTGAAGACTTGGCAGGTATGACAGTGGCAGAAGGTATCCTGACAGCCCGTGGAGGTATGACTTCACACGCAGCCGTAGTTGCTCGCGGTATGGGTAAATGCTGCGTATCAGGTGCAGGTGCCATCAACGTAGACTATAAGGCCCGCACAGTGGAAATCGAAGGTGTGGTACTGAAAGAAGGCGACTACATCTCACTGAACGGTAGTACAGGCGAGGTTTATCAGGGAGAAGTTCCGACAAGAGCTGCCGAAGTATCCGGCAACTTCGCGAAACTGATGGATCTGTGCAACAAATATACCCGTCTGCAGGTTCGCACCAACGCCGACACTCCGCACGATGCTGAAGTGGCACGCAAGTTCGGTGCTGTAGGTATCGGTCTTTGCCGTACGGAACACATGTTCTTCGAAAACCAGAAGATTGTTGCCATGCGCGAAATGATTCTGGCTCCGGACGAAGCAGGCCGCAAGAAGGCTCTGGCCAAACTGCTGCCTTACCAGAAGAATGACTTCAAGGGCATCTTCAAGGCAATGGACGGCTATCCGGTAAACGTACGTCTGCTTGACCCGCCTTTGCATGAGTTCGTTCCGCACGATCAGAAGGGTCAGGAAGAAATGGCGGAAGCTATGGGCGTAACGGTTGAATACATCCGTCAGCGTGTAGACAGCCTCTGCGAACATAACCCGATGTTGGGTCACCGTGGATGCCGTCTGGGAAATACTTATCCGGAAATCACCGAGATGCAGACAGAAGCCATTCTGGGTGCAGCTTGCGAACTGAAGAAGGAAGGTTACGACCCGCATCCTGAAATCATGGTTCCGCTCATCGGTATCCTGTACGAATTTGAAGCTCAGGAAAAGATTATCCGCTCAACTGCCAAGAGAGTATTTGAACAGGAAGGCATCGAGGTTCCGTTCAAGGTAGGTACGATGATTGAAATTCCGCGTGCCGCCCTGACCGCCAACCGCATTGCTTCTCATGCAGAATACTTCTCATTCGGAACCAACGACTTGACGCAGATGACATTCGGTTATTCTCGTGATGATATCGCCACTTTCTTGCCGGTTTATCTGGAAAAGAAGATCTTGAAGGTAGACCCGTTCCAGGTGCTCGACCAGAACGGTGTGGGCCAGCTCATCAAGATGGCGGTAGAGAAAGGCCGTTCCGTACGTCCCGAACTGAAATGCGGTATCTGTGGCGAACACGGAGGCGAACCTTCATCCGTGAAGTTCTGTGACAAGGTGGGACTGAATTATGTAAGCTGCTCTCCGTTCCGCGTGCCTATCGCACGTCTGGCTGCGGCGCAGGCTGCCATTGAAGGTTGACGCAGAATAGCTAACTATCATAAATAGGCGGTAATCCCTTATAGGCAAAGGGGTTACCGCCTATCTGTTTCTACACGGTTTACCAGGACAAATATCCTCAGTGTCGGTTACGACTTCCATTTCTAGTTTCCAAACCGAAGGCTTCCTTCAACTACTTCCAGGTACACTGCAAAAGTTCACTATATCTTTTTGTTTGTTACTCAATTTGGGGCGAACAGCTATTGTAATTAGTCAATCAGACAATGATGCCACGTCTGCCGTGTTTGGAACAACCGCAAAAAAAAGCATCCCCCTGCCCCACTTGTTCAGTGTGGAAGGAGGATGCTGACAATAAAAATACTGAATGGTATGCCTGCTGTTATGGCAGGTCTTGAATGTTCTCCGGCAGAACAATGATTTACTTGCTTGTCAGGATAACCGTACGGCTCATGCGCGGGTCATCGTAGAACATGTTGTCCACGCCGCCCTTGTAATCAATCTTGAGCTGCGATTCCTTTACGCCGAACTCGTTGACAAGACAATCGTAAACGGCTTCTGCACGGGCCTTGCTCAGACGTTCATTGACCTCTTTGCTGCCCGTTCCGGCATCCGCATATCCGGTAATGGTGTACACGGCCGAAGCGTCACCCAATTTGATGACTTCAGACATCATGCCGAGGTTCACGCGAGCCTGGTTCGACAAGGTAGTCTTGCCTATCGGGAACACGATAAGATTGGAAGAAATGATCTGCTTCACGATGGTCTGCGTCTTTTCCTTGTCATTCTGTGCAACCGCTTCTTTCAGGCGAGCTTTCTCTTCATTCATCCGGTTCATTTCTTTCTGCATGCGGTTCATCTTCTCTTGCATGGCGTTGATTTCCGCATTGTTGTATATTTTGCGGACAATGGTTTTGCCCCGGTTCCAACCGCGCGGCTTGAACTTGTAGGTCACTCCGACAGTAACCGACAACATGCCTTCGCCTCCACGTCCGTCTGATTCGCCGTCCAAACCGTCTTCCACCAATGTTCCGCGCAAGTCAAGATTCAAATCCCATGCCGAATTGAGGCGGAATGAATTCATGACGCCGAAGTGGCCGGCCACAGAAGCTTTCTTAGGCTCGTCACTCACTCTCATGACGCCCAATCCCACATAGGGACTACAGTTGTACACCCGATTCTCGTTATATCCGCAGATAAGATTTGAGAAGTTGAACATGGCGTCAATCTGGAAATTGAAGTAATTGAACTTCTGTTTTCTCAGCCAGTAATCGTCCCACGGCTTCCCGCTGATGGCATCTCCTGTGGAATGAGGCCCCTGCAAGCCGTTGACATCTTGTGTCGCTCCTCTTGCCGACAAGCCGTTATACATCAGCCGTACACCGATTTCCGGCGAGAACCATTTGCCTACGGCAATGTCGAGTGCCGGCGAGATACGTTCGCCGAACGAAGCCTGCCGGTCATGGTCTCCGAAATATACCTGGCCTCCGGCTCCTAGGCTGACAAACCAGTTGCTCCAGAAGCTGTTGGTCTCCACTCTATGCCGGCTGTCGCTGTATTCTACTGTTTCTTCAAGTACAGTGTCATCTTGGGCTTGTGAAAAAGCCGCGCTTGCAGTCATCATGGCAAGAACTGCAACGAATGTTCTTTTAATCATATTGGTTTTCTGTTTGTTTGTTAATTATTTCTCTGTTCCGCTACCGGTGGCAGACTGGTTTCCTTCAGCATAAGTGTACTCAAAACTTACCACCACGGGGAAGTGGTCGGCTATCCCGTTCACCCTGGTGTAACTCACGGTCTGGTTGTACTGGAGGTTGCCGTTCTCATCTTCCACAGTCACACCTGAATACGACACTTGTTCGGTGTTCTTCTTGAAGTCGTCCACATTGTTCATGCAGCTTATGGCTTTCAACTGTAACGGGGCATCCGGCACGTTGATGTACCACATCTTGTCCACCACTTCGCCGCGCTGGTCGTCCGCGCACAGGATGTCGTTCTCGTTGTCTCCCGCGAATTTGGAGCGTATCATCAGTGACTTGGTGTTCCACGTCGGGTATACGCCGCCGCGCCACAGTTCCACCCACGGATCGGCAATCTGCAAGCCCTCGTTTGTCACAGGGATCATCAGGTTGTCAACTATTTGGTGACGGGTGTAGCGCATGTTGGTGTCGCCCATGATGATGGCGGGACGGTTGTTTGCCCGGGCCTGTTTTACCACGTAATCACGCATCTGGCGCAACTGCGAGAGCTGGGCTGCCACCCATTCGTTCTTATCCTCGGTATTGCCCTCGCCGCTATACGTATTCATGTGGGTGATGTAGACATCTATTTCCACGCCCTCGGCCACCGTCACCACATAATGGCGGAAACCTTTCGCTATCAGCGTGTTGGCACCTCCGGTCAGTCCACCGTATGCATCATTGAACTCCACCATGGTTTCACCTGTGGCGGTGATGCCGTCTTTCTTCCAGAAGAAACCGAGGCCGTCGGTGTTGTTTTTTCCGACAGTGTTCCACACCGTAACCTTTCGGTTAGTACCAGCATTGTAATCGGTCATTGCATTGGCCAGCTCATCGTGATAGTCAAAGTCCTCGCTCACGGCAATGAAGTCATAGCCCAGTCCGTTCATGATGCGGCCAAGGGTCGACGTGCCGTCTGCGCCGGGGCCTCCGCTATTAATGATGCTTGGCAACCCGTCCACATTGAGCGCGGCGCAGGTGAACTTGCCTTGCACCACAGATCCCTCGCTGTCATATATCTTGATGGACTCATACTTGCTGAGCGTCACGGGGAAGGTATAGATTTGCTCGGCAGAGAAGTTCGTAAGACTGGCGGCCGTGAACTCTGCCAAATAGCTGTCCGTGGTGGCCGTGATGGTGAAAAGGTCACCCGTCCGGACGAGCGGGAAAAGGCTCATGTAGCAGGTCTGCGGCTGTTCGAGGGAGGGAGCATTTTCACCCCATTCGAGGGTAATGGAGCTCTGTCCTTCGCCGGTCTGTGTCCAACTGCCGTCTTCCGCACTGAAAGTGAAGTCTCCGGCAACAGAAACGCCTGCTCCTCCACGGCTGACACTCACCGTAAGGCTCTTCAGCGTTTCGCCTTGCAGCGGTGTGCCGGTTGCATCGACGGTGATGCGTGCCAGCGAGAAGAGGTGACGGAACTCAAATTCGTAGCCTCCATCCGCAGCCGGTGTCGTGGAACGACCGATTTTGTAGTCGCCGTGCAACGTACCGTCACCTATATTCTGGACAGCCGGCAGTGTGCCGACAAGTGAACGGACGTTGTGCGATGCATTGTCATCGCCGTACGGATAATAGGCATAGACCGGCTGGTTGAAAGCTGTTGTGCCGGATGCGGCAAAAGCAGCCGTAGCCGCCGTGCCTTGGCCCACTTTGGCATAGCGTTTCTGCACAGCGCCCGATGCATCGAACACGCCGATTTCGTCACCGTCTGTCCATGCAATGCCCACCGCGTTTGTTCCGTCCACCGCATCGCCTACGGCAGTGCGCGTGGTGACGGGCTGGTCTATGTGTGCCACAATCTGCCCGTAATCCGGGTCGGCGCAACCCAGTTCGTCTTCCGAACAGGAGAATAGTAATTGTGCTGCCAACATGGCGGCAGCCATACCAAGATATTTATGCATATAGGTAGATTTCTTTTTATTAGAATAGTCGTAATGGATAGTTGGCAGAATGGCTGGAACAAAAATTTTCCACAGGGACAGGCAGATTGCCTGCCCTGTGGAAAACAGTTCTTGCCACTTTATCTGCATCTTGTCCAGCCTATTGCATCGGTATTGTTGTCCGTCATGCCGGAGCTGTATCCTGCAGCCGCCGACTGTACCGGACTGCCGCCACCGCCAGTAATGTATTCACCGTCAACGGGCGAACGGTTCGGGTCGTAAGCCTTGCGGTATTTGTTGTTCAGCATCAGAATGTCATTAACTACGGAACTGTAGTCAGTCGCATAGTTCATAAATACAATGCCGACCGGATAGTAGTCTGCCTCAGTGTTCATATTTGTAACAATGTTACCAATCCACTGGTTAAGTTCTTTTGCTACAGGGGCGGCATCGTCATGACCTAAAATGCCAGTACCGGGTATGTAACCTCCCAATCCTAAATAAATCCAGGCGTTGTGGGCATAGTTTTCTATGTCACTGTAATTGCTCTTGGACCAGTTCAGGATGTTTGTTGCCATCTGTTTGCGATCGGCAAATGAAGGTACCCAACCACGGTCGCCGCCATCATAGCTGTCTCCATCTGTAGTTATCTGGGCATGAGTGCCATACATTGTGATACCGGAAGATGTAGTGTTATACCATGTCAATGGACTGTGATAATACTTGTTAGGATCGTTAAGATTACTCCAATCGCTTTCAGCCAGAGTTATACCCATGTTAAAGAACAGACATTTGCTACCTGCCACTTCGCCTTCGGTGAATGTGTTCACTATCACGATAACCTTATCCAACACATCGCCCACCACAGTGTTTTCATTTAAACTGCTTGCCTCGATTACTTTGGCGTTATCCGCGCATGCTTTGCTAATAGCATGTCTCCAGTCACCACCATTATTGTCCTTATAGTTGCCACTTCCCTGTGCAAAGGTACACATCACCACCATATACTCGTCATCCTTGACTTTATCAGTTATCTCGCCTAAGGCTTCAGCAAAGCTCGGAGCATCCATAGTCAAATACTTATCACCACCGGTAACACCAAATTCATTAAACGAATGATCATTATTATCTATCACGCCTAAATCTTGAACTTCCCTAAGATATGTATCACCAATTACCGATCTAGTTGTTCCTCTCCATCTTGTGTCGAGATGGAATGCGCGAACACCGGCGCTATATTGAGTAGATATGGAATTTCGAGTCTGATATTCGCTATTCAAAGAATACCACGAACCAGGGATAGAAATTTCCGAAAGGTAAACATTGCGCTGGAGGTTGGCCATCCAGTTGGCAGCATCCCATTTCGGAGACTCGCTCAAAGGCGGCAAATTCGGCAGACGGTGTACCTTACCCGGGACAAGGGTCTTATTTTTACCGTCAACAGCTATACCACCCAGATATTTCTTATAGCTGATTCCGGCACTGGTACCTATTTCGATATACCATTTATCAGTGATTTCGGTTTCTTCTGCAAGCAGGAGGAAGGCATTCACCTCGAAATATTCGCCGCTACCCAGAGTCAGATATGCACCAGTTTCGGAATCGGCCACATTGAACGTTACATAATTGAGCCCACGCACAGGAGTCATGGCCGGCAGTGCATCATCTGTAGCTGTCGAGAGATCCACGCTGTAAGTACCGTTGATGGAAGTGCCCTCCGGAGCATATACTCGGATATAGTTGATTGTAACCTCGCCCGATACAGGACCTACCACGTTGAAGCGCAGTGCAGTGGAAAGCGGTTTATATTTCAGCTCCACCGTCTTTCCGCTCGGTACGTCGGCCGTTTTGGCATACATGAAGCAGGCGTTCATGTCAGGGAGTATTGTTTTCACACCATTCTCATCCTTATAGTTGTTGTCCTGCTGGGCCGGCATGGTCAGCGTCACGGTCTTGAAGTCACTGCCAAGTTTGGTATGTTCCGCCGATGCGGGATATATGGAATAGAAAGTGCCTGTCGGGTTATCGCCCCAGCGCACTCCTATATCCCCTGTCTTGTCAAGACTGGTGGCATAATCCTGCGAATTCCCCTCTACGGTCACTCTATAGTTCGCCGAACCGACGCCATTGCTGTTCCCACATTCGGGAGAGCTGACAATCACTTCGTCTCCGTTGACCCAATAAATAGGAAATGCATTATTTTCTTCCGTGCCGTAAATGGTTCTCGATGTGGCATTCTGTCCGAGTGTGGCGCCGAACTGCACCTCTTCACCGCTGGCAAGCGGCATAGTTGTCCGTTCCTCGTCCTGGCAGCCACAAGCCAAGAGCGCAAGGAAAGGAATCATGAAATACTTTTTAGCTTTCATATCTTTATCTGTTTTATTCCGTTGTCAATTAAAAATTCCCTGTCTCATCCCATTCCTGGTCTGTAAAAGTAAAGCCGAAATCGGTATTCACCTCATGCTTCTCAATTTTCCCGCTGTTCGCATTGGGGTTATCGATGTCGGCCGAGCCTGCCATAAACCCGCTTTCCAGATTTACCTGAGTCTTCTTTGTGGAAGGAGACTCATACTTCATTTTCTCTTCATTTCTTTTCATTGCAATAAAAAATTTAAATTGTTAAACTATAGTTTGAGGATTTCACTTCCTCTTTCCTTTTTTCCCATATCCATAATAACCGTAGCCGTAACCATAACCGTAGCCATAACCGTAGCCGCGACGGTTCGGGTCCACCCCGTTCAGCACCACAGCCATATTCTTCAGCTTCTTATTCTCATAAATCGCTTCGATGTCCGGCAACTGACGGCGGTCAAGCTTTCCGGCACGCGCCACAAACACCGTCAGGTCAGCAATTCGGTTGGCAATGCTCGCATCGGCGATAATCCCCATCGGCACATTGTCGGCGAGAATGATGTCATAACGTTTCCGCAATTCGGCTACCAATTCGTCCAGCCGTTCATCCATGAGCAGTTCCGCCGGGTTCGGCGCCACCTCTCCGGAAGGAATCAGGTCGAACATCCCCTGATGGCGGATGATGTCGTCCACTTTTATCGACGGGTCGGCCAGGTAATTGGTAATTCCGTTATGACGGTCTCCAAAATAACGGCTCAATGTCCCCTTGCGGATATCAAGGTCGAGCAGAATGACCTTCTTTCTGGCATAGACGAAGCTCAGGCCCAAGTTGCGTGAGATAAACGTTTTTCCAGCACCCTCGTTGAACGAAGTAAATGTGATGACCTGCACAGGATTGTCTTTCTTCGACATGAATGCCATGTTGGTACGCAGTATGCGGAACGCTTCCGAAATGAGACTGTCAGCAGCCTGTTCCACTTCAGCGGCCTGTACAGCTGTTCCGTCTTCATTCCTATGCTTTTTCGCGTCCTTCTCAAAAGGTATTTCGCCCAGAAACGGCACGCTCAATGCCTTTTCCACCTCTTTGCGGCTGCGGACGCGCGTATCCATGAACAGCGCCATCAGACAGCCCGCACCAGGCAAGGCGACACCTATGAGCAGACCCAGCAGCAGGATACGGCCACGCCGGGGCGAAATGGGCGCGTCACCCCCGTCCGCCGGATCGATTACCCGCGCATTGTTGTCGGCCATGGCCTGCGAAAGCGCATTCTCCTCACGCTTGTTCAGCAGGAAAAGATATAGGGCCTCCTTGATTTTCTGCTGCCGCTCGATGGAGAGCATCTGGCGTTCCTTGGTAGGAATCGAAGTCATGCGGTATTGCGCCCGCATCTCGCGGTTCTGCGCATCGGTACGTTTCACGTTCAGGCTCACTATCATATTGTCCACGGCACGGATAATGTTCTGTTTCATGGCCCGCAACGAGTTGTTCAGCTCCTGCACCACCGGATTGTTCTCGCTGCTGTCATCTATCAGCCGGTCACGTTTCAGCTTGACCGTATTGTACATGCCGATCTGACTCTCGATGCCAGAATCCCCGATACCCGTGTTCGAAGGAATCAGATCGGTTTCTTTGGTCGGATCCGTCAGATAACTCTTGATAAAGTCGGCCAGCCGCAGCTGCGTTTCCAGCTCCAGCGCATCGGTGCTGTATTTCTGCGATTCCGTCATATACATATTCGCCGACGAGGCAATGTCGATAACCTGGTTGCGCTGTTTGAATGACTCCAGCTCAGACTCCACGCCGCCCAGTTCGTTTTCAATGATAATCAGACGTTCGTTGATGAAATTCGCCGTATTCACCGCCACCTGGTTCTTGTCTTTGATGGCTTCCTCATTATACACGGTGATAAGCATGTTCAGCACATCTTCAGCCCGTACCGGCGAATTGTCCTTTATCGCAAGAGTGAGTATAGACGATTCTTCGTCTTCCTGCTGAATGCCCAAGGCGGCCTTGTAACGGTTCACGGTTGCATCCAAAGGCATCTTGCGCACTTGTATGGATTGCCCTTCCCACGCAGGATTGTAATAATGGGTCGGAGTGGCCACGATGCGTATCCCTCCGGCTATTGTCACCGTATCGTTCAACGCAACGGTATAGGCCGGCTTGGCCTCAATCCCTTCGAAATCGCCCAGCACTACGGTCTTTTTGTCTTTCAGAACCATAGTCAGCGACAGGCCCTGTTCCGGCATCACGTCGAGAAACGTGACAAGCACAGGCGATTGCGTATACAGTTCGCGGGTGCGCAGTCCGTCTTCTATCTGATAGCTCACATCAGCATGTACGCGCTGCACCACTTCCCGCATCAGTCTTTTGGAGCGGAACTGAAGCACTTCATTGGCCACATTTACCTTGTTGATGATATTGTCGAAACGGTCCAGACCGGACGTGGCCGTCTTGTTCGACGGATCTTTGATGATGATGGTGGCCGACCGGAAATATACCAGCGGCGCACGTGCACAATTATACCACGCGATGCCCACACATACAAAAAGGGAAAGCAGAAACCATTTCCACTTGGACGCGAAGTAGACGAGCAAATCCACCAGATTGATGCCCTGTTCGTTTTTCATAGAATTATTCGTTTGCATATTCAGTTCGGTTGTTTTATTTCAATGCCCATATCAAAGAGCAGATAACGGAAGCCAGCGACAACAGTGTCGTGCCGATCTGCCAGCCCCGGTCTTCATTGTCCCTCTTGCGATACTTCGGCTCTACATATACGATGTCATTCTGCTGCAGGTAGAAGCAGGGCGAGTCGAAAATCTCCGTACTATTCAGGTTGTGCATGAACATCTGACGTTCGCCGTTCACCTCGCGGATGACAGCCACGCGGTCGGTTTTCGCCTTGGCTGTCAGGTCTCCTGCATTGGCGATGGCTTCCAGGAGAGTCACACGGTCACCGTTGGCGGAGAATGTACCGTTGCGGCTCACAGCTCCCAATACCGTGTATTTGAAGTTCAGGAACTCGATAGACACCAGCGGGTCTTTCATGTAGTTGCCATCTTCAATCTTGCTGCCGATCAGCTCCTTCACGGCATTGACCGTCATCCCCTCCACATACAACTTGCCGAGGATGGGGAAGTCGATGCAGCCGTCCATGTCCACACGATAACCTCTCTCGCTGATGCTGTTGGAAGCATCTACAGCCACGTTGCCGTCTGTCCCCACCTTAAACGTACCGCCATACATGTTGAACGGAACGGCCAGTTCCGGATTCTTGCAACTTACGGTGATACTCAGCCGGTCATCGTAGTGGATGACAGGTACGTAATTCGCTTCGACAGGATACTTCGTGCCCATCTCCATATCTTGCAGGTAAACGAAGTTTTTCTTCGATGCACAGGAAGCCAGCAGTACCAGCGAAAGCAGGCTTGCCCATAGAATTTTCTTGTTCATGCTCATTTTCATTATGAAGTTAGTTAATCAGTTTTCGTTTTTTGTCAGTCTGCCATAACACAACCAAGCGGCTTCCTCGTCAGGCAGACACTCCATAGTCCCCACTGTGACCGCCCCGGCCAAACGGGTCAAAGTGTCATACAGCCGGTCGCGCAGCTGTCTGTCTTGCGCAATCACCGAACAGCCGGGATAAATGGCGATGAATGCGTCCGCGCCTTCCTGCCGGCAGAACCGGTTATATGAAGCCTGCTTCAGGCGCACCATGCCCCCCACGGGAAAAGACAGGTTCTTATAGCAGGCAGTCTTGCCGCTCCACGGTGTGCCGCAAGCATAAGCCTTGCCGTCCACAATGCGTACCGTCGGATTATCATCGTTCAGCAGCTCCGTTCCGGGAACATGCCGCATCCATAAAGAGGCATGAGTGCTTTTGCCTGTACCGCTCGGCCCCATAAACAAATAGCCCTTTCCGCCGTTGTACACCGCAGACGCATGTATGGATACGGCATTATGGAAAAGAATGGCTTGGGCATATACAATGCGCAGCAAAGAAGACAATGCATGGCCCAGATTCCCGTCCTCATGCATGAGAACAGCTTCCACAGAAGAGAAATCCGATGCAGCGACCATACGATGGGTATAACAGCCATTGATGACTTCTACCATATAGCCGCCTGACATGGCATACAGTTTCAGGTATCCCATATCATTGCAGGTTTCTTCCAGCAAATCCTTCTTGCCGGTATCGGAAAACCCATCCGGCGGCACCACGGTGAAATCAAACAAAAGTGTGTCATCCGCATCTCCCATTGTCCGGAACGGGCGGAATGAAGGCAGCAGCGTCTCCACATCCATCCTGCCGTCCAGGTTGAGTGAAAATGGAAAGTCCGCCACCCGATAATAATATGTACGCATCATCTGAATTGTCCTTTCATCAGCTGCAGGAAAAGCCAGAACGTTTCCTTGGGTGCGTAACGGGAAGCAAAACGAACATTGTGTCCGAACGAACGGGCTGTCTGCCGTTTGCGCTGCCAGCCGGCAGTGTCCCGGTTCCATGCCGAATCATGCAGTCCGAAATTGCCGCCCCTCCAGACGATGTCCGCCAAAGGCTGTGCCGCAGATGCAGTTTCCGGATAAGGCAGACAGGCCTCAGGTAACCCGAGATATTCTGTCAGGAAAGCATGCAATAAAGGGCACCACCGGCCAAGTCCCAGTTTCCGGCACGCCGTCTCCATCTCCCGGGCATCTATTTCATCATGCAGTTCATAGCAGACCCGTGCCATGTCGCAAAGTTGCCGCAGTCCGACACCCCGTCCGAGAGTATGCTTCAGAATGTGCAGGTTCTGCATGAGCAACTCCAAGAAAGAAGACGGTACTGTAATACGTCCCCCTGAAGTTGGCAGCAAGATAAAATGCCGGTAGCCTTTCTGTTCTTCCAACCGGTTCACGACACCCTGCAAGAACGGATTGTACAAGTCGAACAGACGCTGATGGTGTTCCACATCGATACCTTTCCACCGGTAAACGACACTCTCGTCTGCCTGTCTTTTCACGGATACCTGCCGGGACCGGAGACAGTCGAGAGCCACCTTCCACGCACGGCTGTTGTTGAAATAAAGGTCGATGTCGCCACATTCGCGCAACAGAGGGTTCGCATAAAACCGGGCTGTACCCTGCCCTTTCTGCAGAATGGGATTCAGGCCTTTTTCACGGAACATGGAATAAAGTTCCTCAAGAACGGCGTTCATCTTCTTGTTTTTCCGTTCGATGGCATCCGTTTCCGCCGTCCACCGCATCAGCAAAGCTTCCGGAGGAAGCAGGTTGTCGGGCAAGTACTGCAATCCTTGAAAGACAAGTCCCGTCACAGTCTGTTGCCTCGCCAGACGGAATACACTCTCCCAACCTGCATCCGACAACGGGAAACAGGCCGTTTCCGCCGGCTTCCTTTCCCATAATCCGGCCTGCAGGAGCGTGAGCAGTGCAGTACGCTCCCGGCTTGTCTGCATTTCTTTTTCTTCTGTTTCCATCTGTCTTATATAAGAATCAGGCCATAAGTTTTCCACTCGGCAAGTTGCCGTTCAACGTCTTGAACGGCAGTATCCTTGTCTATTTCGAAATCTTCACACAAGCAATCCGCCAAATCATCCGATGTACAGTTCCCTTGAGCTATCCGTTCCCACATCCGTGCGGCAGTCTGGTTCAGACTATACACATCGCTCATGTTCACATCATTCTCATTGGCTTCCACTATCATATATTGTCTGCCTACTTTCCGTAATCGTACCCCCTCTTTGGGACGTACCGTTCTTTTCTCCATATTCTTGATTTGTAATTGTTGCCTTTTCGCAGTTCCGCATTCTCGGGACTGTCAGAATTTTTTCCCTGAAAGAATAAATGCAACGGTAAGGAAGATGATTTTAAAATCCAGCCACAACGAGCGGTTGCGCAGATATTCCAAATCCATCCTGAGCCGTATCAGCATCTTTTCCATTGTGTCTGTGTAGCCGTTATACAGCGTCGCCTGCGAGAAAAGTCCAGGACGCAGCTGATACAGCAGTTCATAGTCCGGATTGACAGCCTTGATCTGGTCCACGAAGAACTTGCGCTCCGGACGTGGTCCGACAAAGCTCATCTCCCCTTTCAACACGTTCCACAGTTGGGGCAGTTCGTCCAGATGGTGTTCGCGCAAAAAACGTCCGACTTTGGTCAGCCGTTTGTCATTTTTCTGGCACAGGGCCGGTTTGCCGTCTTTTTCCGAGGTCAAGGTCATAGACCTGAACTTGTACAGAACGAACGTTTTCCCTCCATAACCGACCCGTTCCTGCCTGAAGATAGCCGGACCGCCATCCTCACGCTTGATAAAGATATATATCAGCAGAAGAAAAGGCGAGGCCAAAATCAGTCCTGTCAGACTTCCCAGCACATCAAATCCGCGCTTGACACCACATGCCAGCGCCGACATTCCATCATTAAGTTCATGTCTGTCATTTACCATACTTAAGCCCAATGATTCTGTTGTGAATGTAATTCTCTTGCGTTTCATAATTCCATATATATTCTTATGCAATTGTTTATCATCTGTTCGTGAGTAAAAAGTTCCCTGTAACGGTTTGCCGCACCTTCCGCATATCTCCGGTAAGTTTCCTCGTCTCTGGTCACCTCACCGATGGCTGTTGCCAGCTCCTCCGCATTGCCGGGGGCGACATTCAGACCGGACACACCGTGAGCGTTCACCCATGATACACCCGATTTCGGGATATTCGTAGCCACTACCGGCTTTCCGCACGACATCGCCTCAATCTGTACAATGCCAAACGCCTCCGTCTTCTGCACACTGCTCAGGCAGAATACGTCGCAAGCGCCGTAATAGGCAGGAAGCTCCTCATCGCTGACACGTCCCAGCAGTCTCACCTTATCCTCAAGCCCTGACTCCCTGACCTGTCTTTCCAGACTCTCCCTCAGCGCTCCCGTCCCCCCGATAAGCACCACATACTCCTCGCCAAGATAGCGTGCGGCGTCTATCAGGAAGCAATATCCCTTATAGGCGACCAGCCGTCCGAGCGAGAACACAATCTTCTTATCCGGAAACCGCCTTCTGACCGCCTCCACCTCCTCCGGCAATGGCCGGACAGGCTCCACACCAATAGGAATACAGGCCGTTTTCCGCTGCACATGCGTCAGATGCGGCGATTCCGCCAGATAAACCGGGGTGGTGCCCACCACCACCTCCGCACGTCTGAGCAACCACTCCTGCAAAGGCCTGTAAAGCCTCAGCAGCCAACGCTGTTTCTGGATGTCTGAATGCCAGTGAAGGATTACCCTACCCTTGTATCCCGAGAGGAAAAGAGCCAGGCAAGCCATCGGGTCCGGATGATGCACATGTATGATGTCATACTCCCCGCACCGTTTCCGCAACGCCCCGATCATGGCCGGCGAGATCATTGTGGCAGCCGCCTTGAACCAGGTATGGCAACAAATCAGCCGCGCATGTTCGTTGAGGGTTTCCGTACGCGAAGGTCCCTCACAAGCCGCACACATCATGTCGCAGTCCACACCACGTTCCGAAAGTCCCGTCATCAAGTCGTACGCGACCTTCTCCACGCCACCTCGAATGGGGTAGAATTTACCCAATTGCAGGATTTTCATGAATGTTTTCTTTTTGGAAAGACTTATTATAGTCTTATATAGAATACCGGGCCTCTTCAGGCCATCATACCAAGATGATTCCCATCACTTCAGGTCACAAAAACGCTCCGCCGAGCGATGACAGTCCGACTTCCCGGGTACATGAGAATATGTCAGGCCGACTCTATCTTCCAGTCCCCGATCGTCCCTTTCTTGCTGTCAAAATTGATACCGACCTTTACTATCGGCAAGCCGCACAAAGCGAAACGCTCCGCATAATTCTTCAGATTGATTTGCTCAATCGCGTCGTCCGCACTTTTATCTAATTTCAATTCTATCAGATACAACGTTGTAGACGTACGAAGCACTACATCCACCCTGCCACGGGGAGTATGTACCTCTACGTCCACATACCGCCCTAACAGACTGAATACCACATAAAGCAATTGCTGGTAATGGCCTTCGTATGCCGCATGATTACAATAAGGAATCGTTGAAAAGAATTCCTGAAGCAAACGCAAGGCATCATCCATACGTTCCTCGGATATCGCCTCATACAGAAATGCCACTGTCGTTAATCCGTCTATGGTCTTTTCATGCAAATAATTGGGAAGCAGGCTTTCCATCAGCCCTATACGCACTTCCTTGTTAGGTATATCCAAGGTATACAGCCGGGTGATTGCAGAATAATCCTTAATCGTTATATAACCGCTTTGATAAAGCAACGGGGTTATATCCGTCATGCGTTCCGTAGGGGCATCAAACGATGTTGATAAAGCTTTCCGGTTCCCTATCTGTTGAGGCATCACATGATACTTACGCAGCATCTCTATCAGATAAGTGGGCGTTCCGCTGCCAAACCAGTAGAAGTCCAGCTTCCCGTCACTCAATGCGTTCAGCAAACTATACGGATTATAGATATCCGGTGAAGGTAAGGTAAAGTGATAGCCGTCATAATTTTCTTTCACTACCGCAAGAATTTCCTCCGGGGTTGTTTGCAATTTATAGGCAAGCACCTCCAGACCGTCACGCATCTGGAACCTCAACTCCTCTTCCGTGATTCCACATATCGCTGCATAAGCCTCATCCATGCTGATATTCTTGATATTGTTCAGCTCACTGAAAATGCTCAGCTGGGAGAATTTCGTGATTCCGGTCAGGAACACATAGCGCAGATAAGGGTCACAGGCTTTCAGCGGACTGTAGAAGTTACGCATCACATTCCGCAGTATCGGTAAATCCTTCTCCTCATGTACCACGTCCAACAATGGAGCGTCGTATTCATCTATCAGCACAACCACCTGCTTGCCTGTCTGTTGGTATGCACGCTTTATCAACCCTTCCAAACGTTGGTTGATTTCTTTTTCCCCCTCTCCGCGTCCATATATCGCTTCATACCTGACAAGCTTGAGGGAAAGCTCACTTTCCAACCGCTCCTTACTCACATTCTTTGCCGTACTCATATCAAAGTGCAGCACAGGATATTCCTGCCACTCCGTCTCCAACTTCTCGATGGCAAGACCCTCGAACAGGTCCTTCCTCCCCTCAAAATAGGAATGAAGCGTGCTCACCAGCAACGACTTTCCGAAACGGCGCGGACGGCTCAGGAACATGTACTTCGCATCCGAGTGCGTCATGCGGTACACATACCCAGTCTTGTCGACATACAGATAATCCCCTCTCCGGATTTCCGAGAAAGTCTGTATTCCTATCGGATATCTTCTCCTCGTCGTGCTCATGGTCGTTCTCTTCCTTTAATGCCTGCAAAGGCAAAAATAATAAACTTTTCGGTTATTGCCGAGAAACTGTGAGGAAAAATCAGCCATTCTCATCTCTTATCTTAAAAAACCGGAACTATATCCGGCACTTCCTCCAAATCCATATCTTGCTTTACCATCTCTTTATTTAGATGTATCGTTGTCGTTGCCATAACCTTATTCATTATTTCAGCAATAAATCAAACAACTCAGCCCAATTTCTCGTCACAGGTTTTTCAATAGCCAAATCCGGTATGGGTTTTAAGAAAGAAGTATCTCCATTAACCAACCGTTTCATCTGTTCTTTCAATTCATTTTCATCTTCCGGATTAAAGAAAGCCGTCAACTTACTTCCTGCAGCTGTTTCGTGTGCGTATGGCAAATCTGCCAACAACATGGGTTTATCAAATGCAGCAAACTCACTGATTGGCAATCCCCATGTTTCTACTCGCGAAGGAAAAACCAAGCAATCCGTTTGAGCATAAGTTCCATACAATTTTTCCCGGCTCATAAATCCGACAAACTTTAAAGAATCGACGTTATTCCATTGATGATAAAGCCATCGGGCATACCTATTTTCTTTGCCTGATATAGATAACAATACTTGAAATTTATTCTTTCCTATTTCTTTTTCTAAACGTTCGGTAGCCTTACAAATCAATTCAAAATTTTTATGGCAATCAGGAGTAGACGCAAAAAGGAAAAGATAACATTTTCTTTTATAAATATTTTCCCGAACGGCTTCTTTCTTTTGTTTCGGAGGAGATACGATAAATTTCTCTTCCGGCAAACAGAACAAATGCGAGAAACCGACTCGTAACCACCTTGCTTGTACAATAAACATAAAGTTCCGTTTCATATTCACACGATACGCAAATTTCGTGAATAAAGCAAACAAAACTATTTTATAATCAAAACGTAAATCTTGCCACTTCCAGTGCAAAAAAGGAAATGAAGTCTGACAATAAACAGCCTGTTTTTCAGCTTTTACACGAGGAGTGGTATCATGCAAAGAAAGCCATAAACAAACAGGTTGCAACTTTTGGGATATACTATACATTGTCACATATTCACACCACAAACGTAACCCCCAATTTCGCATTGCCCAAGGTATTTCAATATATTCTATATGAGAATAATACGCAAGTTCCTTTTTATGTACCAATGCCACTATCCGGTAATCACCTTTAACTGCTAAACCAGAAAGATATTCCAAACAATTCCTAAGAATTGTCAGTGTCCCTCCTTTACGTAAATTGACTGCAGAAACTACAACCGTTTTCATTTTGTTGTCAATTGATAAAACAAATCCATCCATTTCTTCATTATGACATCCTCATCATACCGTAAAGAAGCCGCTTTAGCTTTCACTCCCATCTGTTTACGCAATGCTTCATTTCCCATCACAGTACTCATTCCTTTTGCAAGCCCTTCTATATCTCCTTCTGCAACCAAAATGCCCGTTTCTTGATCTGAAACAATATCTTTAGGTCCACATTTACACGCAAAAGCCACAATAGGCAAGCCGAAAGCCTGAGCCTCCAGCAATACCATAGGCAATCCTTCGTAACGTGAGGGCAAAACCAACAAAGACGCATTCCGGTACACTCTTCCAATCTGTTGAGTCGGATGTACTAAAGTAACCTGTTGCCCCAGACGATACGAATCTATCAACTTTTGCAGAGCTTCATGTTCTTCTCCCTCTCCTATAATATCCAGTTTCCAGTCCGGGAACTGAGATACAAGCATCTTCCATGCTTTTATCAACCGTTCAAAGCCTTTCTGATATGTATACCGCCCGACAGCTATTACTTTTTTATTTTCCAATAAAGCGATTTGGTCAGTTACAAACGTATTGGAATTCGGAATGACGGTTATATTGGGGAAATTTCCCCAATATCCTTTATCTTCTTCCGTCAGCACCACAAATTTATCAAACCGCCTCACAGTCTTCTCATCCTGTTTACTGCGCCACAAATCCGCCAGCCTCCATAATCCTTTACGCCCATATTGCAAACGTTTGAATTTTGAGAAATGGATTTCCAACACTTTCTTGCTCCCGTCATCAAGTCGGGTTATAAATCCAGCGTCATTGCAAAACATCGATACCGTAACGTCTGGTCTTTCTCGTTTTAATACAGCAGCCAACCGCTTCTTATGCCTGTATTGCTTCAAAGGATAGTGTAACAATTTGTCAGCAAAAGACTTTCCGTTATTCTCCTCATAATTGACGTTCAAATCAATGCAGCGAATACGTTCATCCAAAGGGAAAAACGGAGACATACCACATTGATCAGTAGTTACAATTACGATATCGTACCCATTTTCTACCAACCAATTAGCCTTGTTGGCCAAAACACGTTCCATTCCCCCCGGATGCCGAGTTCCGGCTATGCAATAAACAATCTTCATATCAAACCTCTTGATATCTATTGCTCCTTTAAGGAAATACTTTCCATAAATGCATCATCTTCTTTCCTGTCCACCATTAAGAACAAGGCAAAAACAAGAAATATATCAGTAGAAACCTTAAACCACACAATAAAATTGATGCCTAACAACAGAAAGAACAACACGCTTTCTGCTTTAAATTTGTGCAAACAAATAAAGGCTGCCTTGCACATGACAACACTTATTGCCGTCAATCCTACAAGACCAAAATAAAAGATAAAACGTAAATAGCCCACATCAGTACCCATATAGTAGCCACCCACAATTTTACCTATAAACATAGGGTCTACATCGCGCGGACTTGAAAAATAACCGTCGCCGATCAACCAGGTTTTAATAGTCTCCGGAAAAACGTACATAGATGCCAATTTTTCATTGGAAGCTATCGACCATTCGCCAGTCTCTATAAGATTAAAAAAGCCTTCAAAAGCAAAACGCAGATTCTCATGCACCGCAGGAATCGCATTGTAAGCCATAATCAACAATGGCACGGATACAACGACCAATACCAATAGCCAAAGCCATAATCTTTTGCATTCTTCGGACAACTGGAAAGTATAAATTTTGGATTTATACAATATATAAAACAAAGCTATGCCAGCCCCCACATAAGTGGTACGTGCAATCATGCTGCCCACAACAGTGATAATCAAGAAAGCAACAATATATGCCCAATAATATTTCTTATCAACATGCTCATGCAACACGATAAAAGCTATCATTACCAGCACTGCCGAGAAGCGCGAACCAGCCACATCCAGCGAAGCTCCGATACCATATATCCGCTCCACTTCATTCAGAAACTCTTGTCCTTGCTCTATGTATGTATCAACAAACATCTTAGCCGGAGCATACATGTCCAACCACAAAGCCAATGCGCATTGAATCACACAAACGGCTATCAGATAATTGCATATCAGTCTTACAGATACTGTCCCATGTATCAGCTTCACCAACTGAACGACAGCATATGCACCTCCAATCCACACCCACATTGACAATAAATAGGTGACATACGCATAATCGGGAGTATTGTTATAGGTTATGGAAAAGAATCCTGCCAAAGAGACCAAAACCGCACATAACGACAGGGAAAACATATCCCTGTTTACAGATGCATCCCGTTCCTGTCCCAAACGAATCAAGTAAACCACCAACCCCACTGCCGCCAACATCATCTTCGTATTTACTCCGGGTAAAACTTTAAAGAAGAATGGGAAAAAGTAAAAGCTGGTAGCTACAACGGCGAGAAATATCAATACACTACGTATCATCATCTTACTTATATATCACTCCGTATATCAATTTATACACTAACTTATAGTGCAGCCAAAGCAACCAAAACTGTCCATGAGAAGCCGCCCATTGTAATACACGGCTCCGCAACGACTGCCCTTCCATACAGGAAATAGCATGATTCACTTCCGGAAAACATGTCCTCCACAAACGGTACATGCGGCAATTATCACTGATTAAAAAAGGATATTTCACAGTAAGCTTAAAAGCCACAATCGCTTCTTTCGCGTCCTGTCCATATCTCTTCTCCAAGAAAGCGACTGTCTGCTCCATGTTGTACAACACATCTTTCAAATGCTTGTCTGAAAACGTATTAGTAAATGCTTCACCGTTCAACTTGACATAGTGATAAAAGGCACGAGGCACGTAAGCCACTTTGTCAGCACAAGCAAACAGACGAATCATTGTCATATCCTCTCCCATGCCATGTCCTGACGGAAACCAAATATCATTGTCCGCATAAAGCTTTCGTTTGGCCATCTTATTCCAGACATTGTATTTCATCCGTCCGTTCAAGATTCCCTTTAGTGCCTCATGAGCCGTCACATAACACGGTTGTTTCATATAACGTTCATTTCTCTCAAAAGACAAAAACCAGTCGCACCACACAATATCTGCATCTTGTGCTTTCGCGGCTTCATACATCGCTTCCAATGCTTCCGGTTCTAAAAAGTCATCACTGTCACAATGATATATATATTCTCCTGTGGCTGCCTTTAATCCGGTATTTCGAGCAGCAGGAAGCCCTTGATTCTTTTCATGCCTCAATATGATTGTCTGCTCCTGCCGCTCCGGATATTGCTGCAAACAGTGTTCTAAAACACCTATACTATTGTCTGGGGTTGCATCGTCTACGAAAATGAACTCCACCCCATCGTATATAGACTGATTAAAAAGAGACTCTACACAACGGGCGATATAGCATTCAACCTTATAAACAGGAACGACCACAGAAATCAAAACTTTTTCATTACCCATCAGACAAAAATAATAGATACTTTAATTTATTTCCTAATCATTCGATATATTTTCATATAAATTCCAGGGAATAAAGCTTTCGCATACCCCATCAACCAAACAAACGGATAACGATATGGGAAACATCTTTTTTGGAATAACAGCGTATTGTGCAAATTAAAGCCAATAGGAGACCTCAAGAAGTCAATACGCTCTTTTAAACCCATTCGCACAAATTCATAAAAACCATCTTCCTTATGATCATTTTCACAAAGTCCTACATAATCGCGCATAACAAACACTGGAAATCCACACTTATAAGCAAGATAAGTATAATCATGATCACCTCCTCCATGTTGATACCCTTCACATAAGATTCCCATTTTTGCTACAACATCACAGGATATGTAAGTAACATTTCCATGCCCACATTGGCATTCTTGAAATGTTCCATTAGGTATGCAAAATTTGTCTTTCAACGTCCACCGATTGACAAAACTGAACCCCCCGTATGTTAGTTCTCCATTGACATTGTGAGTTGAACCTATATAAATGCCAGACATTCCATAAGTTTTTAATGCATATAGGTCTGCTGCCAATAATTCACGCCATAAATTCCGAAATACAATAGTATCATTATTCAACCACAAATAGCCATCATATTTTCCATTACTCAATGCTGCTTTCCAAGCATAATTCATTCCTCCATTCCAATATAAACTTCCATTAGCCTTAAGTATATACAAGTTAGGATAATCGAATTGTTTCCTTAAAATGTCAGACGTATAATCTGTGCTGCCATCATCTGTTAAATAAATATCAACAGACAAATCAGAATTTCCTTTCAAGCTGTCAAATAATGCATTCAGACATTTCAAAGTCTTGTTAATACGATTATACACTGTCATTAATACAGCTACTTTAAGTGAATCTTGCTTCATGATTCCATGCAATACATTTTACGTTTTTTGTCTATGAATAAAATAGCGCACTAAAACTTTAATCCGCTTCCATAATGATAGTTGATCAAGTTCATTCAACTTTCCATAAAAAAAATCAAAATAGAATTTTTCATCAAAGAAAGGCGACTTGCGATAATATTCCCACCAAATATCAAAATTCACGCAATATTTTTTCCAGGGCTTATGTCCATTATAATGTATATTTCCATATTGCAAAGCCTCTTTTATCTCGCTATCCGAATATATTCTCATCACCATCTCACGATTACGTATAAAATGTACGAAAGAAAGATCTGTCATGTTATAACAAGGCGGCAAATAAAGCACTCTACCCCGACAGGCTATGTTTAATATATCCTGATCCTGATATCTATATTTATATTGAGCTAATGTTTTAAACAGGTCGATTATCAGATTTTTCCGCATTAAAGCACTATTCATCACCACAAATCCGGATTGCAAATATTGCCCTTGTACTAAACCAGAAATCGAAGCGATATACTCACAACCCTCTTTGCTCAAGTTAATACCTAGATCTTTAGTGGCCGCAAGCAAATATTCTCCTAAATCCATCTGATACAATTCAGCTAAGTCCATCTGGAAAATAATGTCCACATCAGAATAAATCACTTTGTCATACTCAGGAATTAGCTCAGGAATCAGTAAACGGTAATAGGCAGGAGTCGTAATACCGCGAATCTCAAAAGCATGGTCGAACGTGTCATCCACTTCCCGATATTGTATCCTGCAATTCGAATAATAATGCGGCAACAAATCCAACTGCCCTTTATCCAATTTCTCTTTGGCTGAATGCAAGATAAATATATCATAAAATGTATCTTCCCGTGCATTCATCATCAATGACGAAATGCACACACAAGCCGGAAGAATTAAATTATTATCAAAAGCAAAAGCTATGGGTACAGTATTCATATGGCTTTCTTTATTTTAGGGAGATTGCGATACATATCGCTTTTTACAAAACGCACTCCTTCACATATGCCATTCCACTTCAACTTGCAAACACTCCAATTCATTTTCAACAATGATACCAACAAAGTAAACAACATGGAATAAGCGATGCATACCATATCACATAGCCGCATTACGACCGAAATCTCAGGCAAATATATAAATCGATGCCAAAAGATTATTTTAAAACGAATGTCTGCATAAACCATACGTTTCTTCCTTTCTCCATCTTGTAAAGTAGTTCCTGCATCCAAATGCTTAATGCCACTATAAAACCAAGTCAGTTGTCTCATTCCCGACAAATACATTTTATAAAACATTGTCTGATCCTCTCCCAAAGGATACTCCAACCGATCCATCCACAGTTCTTCCTCAAAATGTATTTTCAGAAAGTTTTCTTTCGAACAGAAAAAACATGGTCCAGCATTAGTTTGCGACCAATAGACTCCAGCCTTAGGATTATTATTATAAGAATATCCGGCATTACACATCACTTTATATCCCCATCTGCCGTCATCCTTACGCGCAATCATTCTTCCCGATATGGCCATCAACAACTTTTGATGCCACGACCGCTCCGCATTGGGAAAAACATCCGGTGAAATAACATCCGCATTATTAGCAGTCAAATAACCATATAACTGTTCCACACCATCTGCAGGCAGATATACATCGTCATCCAAAAACAGGATATACTCTGTACTCACTTCATTATACGGCAATGCGCGCTGTGCTACCATTCCTTTTTTCACATAGACATATTCCTCCACGCCCACTGTTTCTTTTGGCAATGGATACCCCTCAGCAATATATATGATAATTCTAGCTGGAGGTATAGTTTGTACTATCAAGGAATCGAGTAAATGCTGATATTTATCACCCGCAGTGCCTAATGTACGTATGACAGCTGTATATTTCATGCGCGCAAGTCCTCCCCTATTAGATGCGTTTTCATATTCCTTAGCTTCAGCATCAAAACTGAAACAGGTTTCAAATGATGAGTCAAACAGTAAGCCATAATCTTTATTTTCACATTCAAAAAAGGACAAGACCATATATAATTATGACATTCCGGATACAGTGAAAGAAAATTTGTATATGTTGCTTCATCCAACAGCCATTCTTGTTTACTCTTAAGAACCCTCCAACAGAGCTGCTTGGCATAGTATGGATACATTTCGTTCTGTTTAAAATAGGCAATCACATCAAGATACATTTCTTGCTCATCATGCATCATCCTACTGTTAAAGCGATTCATTACTGAATTGTCATTTAAACGATTGTAATAATAAAGCGGTTCGCATACATTTATTGCTGCTTTTGCTTTATAAAACAACTTCACTGTAAAATTAAAATCCTCACAATAAGTATATCCGACAGGAAAATTTAATCCATGCAACAAATCCTTCCGTATTAATAAGTTCCAAACCACATTCCAAGGATATTGAAGATAATGTTGCATGAAAAGTGTTTTGTTCACCTTTAAATTCGGCATATGATAATGTGTCAATCCTTTCTTTCCCACCATGTAGAAATCACACATCGCAACATCAGCTTTAGCTGCTTCCGCAGCCATGTATAATTTCTGCAACATTTCCCTATTCATCCAATCATCACTATCACAAAAGATTACATATTTGCCATTGGCGCAAGCCAATCCTGTATTTCGAGCAACTGCTACTCCACTATTCTGCTTATGATTTATTATTTGCACATTTTCTGCTCTACTAGGATATTCTTTTAAAAGCGCATAAATAATCTGTACAGAATCGTCCGAAGAACAATCGTTTACAAAAACATATTCAACGGATTCAAACGTTTGTTCAAACAGCGAACGAACACATTTTTCGATGCATTCTCTTACGTTGAAAACCGGAACTATTACAGATATCGCAGGTTGTTTGTACATAACTATCTACCTTTATTGAAAACAAAACCTAAACCATGACTTGTTCTTGAATTTTAACAATATCATTCCTCCAATAGCAGAAGAAAGCAGCGAAAGGGTAAATAAATACAAAGCCTTCATCTGACTGTACGGCAATATATAACCCCATAAAACGACCCAATACATATGCATAAAATAAATAATAGAACTCAATTTCCTCATATATGTACAAAAGCCAACGGGTATCAAATGCAGTTCTAATTTTAACGTTAGTGCAAATACCGCATAAGCAAATAGCACATCCCCAAAAGGCACATGAAACAAACTTCCCAGAAAGCCTATAAACATTCCAATAATTAGCATGTTTTTATTTATCTCCTTTTTGCATGCAGCTAATATGCCTAATGTGATATATAATAATCCTATAAAAATTCCATTTCGAGTTGTCTTAAAAAGTGCATAATACATTTCAATGAAATTTGAAGCCGTTCCATTACAATGGCAATAGTTTATCCAAAGGCCTAACATATGAAGAAGTACCGCAATTAGAAGAATTTGTTTTACCTTTAATCCCCATGACAAACTACGCCAAACAATAAATACCGCTATAATCAATGCCAATAAATACCATAACGGCCATGAATACCAATTTTCCCCTACCAACAGGAAATTTCTTGTAAACACGAGCATACTCTTTCCTAAAGACATATGTTCATTTGCAAATCCCCAAATAGTAAACGGCAAATACAACAAAGTCCAAACAACATATAATCGACATATCTTTAGTAAGTATTTATGTATTCGTATTGTATTTGACGCATCAGAAATTCCTCCAAACAAAAGAAAACCAGATGTCAGAAAAAAATAAGGTACTGCTATATTACAAATAACTCTTATTATTTCCTGCCCGGCAACACAACCGACAATATTTTCTGGATTTGTATGTATGGCAACCACGAAACAAGCCATACACAACTTCATGAAATCTATAACTTTAAAGTTTTTCATGAAAGCGACCATACCTTTTAAAGGAAACAATCAAGATTCTAATGCAGTCATAGATGACAATAAGATTCCAACGTAGCAATAACTTAAAGAATTCTTCTTTGCATGAACATTGGCCGATAAAGTGAGTATACATATCTAAATCTGCATTTCTTAATATTTCTATTCGTTCAGCCCTCGGAACAATATTATAATATAGCGCATTTAAGACGCGACGTATGTTTAATGCATTTAAATAATATAGATTATGCAAGGCTTTCGGATGTCTTATTTGCATGGTTTCAATCATATTTGAAACTATATCTGCAATATTATGACATGTTTGAATTTCCGAATCAACAGTATTCACTCTCTTGGTCAAAGAGCATTCTGTTTCAGCCGAATAGCAATAATCTGTATCACTGGAAATGTAAATAGAACGAGCACACATCATAAACTGGAAATTGAACAAGGCATCCTCTGATATATGCATTCCTTCACAAAAAGACAGTTTGCACTTCCGAATGATTTCATGACGATAAAGTTTGCTCCATGGACCCGTGTGCCAATGCATATCATTCTCCACAAACATATCTTCAAAGTTTTCATGGGTTATTAACTTTGAAGGGTATATTTCTCTTTGATTCCTATCTTTAGTATAAATTCTAGCATAAGAAACAACCAAATCTATCGTACCGTCCACATGACTTATCAGATTCTTTAAATAATTCATCTCAACCCAATCATCTGCATCCACAAAAGCAACCCATACCCCTCTAGCATGTTCAAGTCCTAAATTCCTAGCCGAACTTACTCCACCGTTTCGTTTGTGAAAAACCGTAATGCGACGATCTTTCCCATAATAGTTATCACAAATTACTCCGCTGCTATCTGTGCTTCCATCATCCACAAGCAACAATTCAAAGTCAGAAAAAGACTGATTTAAAATACTATTTATACATTTTTCAAGGGTAGTAGCAGCATTATAAACTGGCACTATCACTGAAATCAGAATGGACTCAGGCATAATTTTTCTTTATCTAAGAGCTTCTTCTATAAACATCTGAGAAGAAGCACGCAACTCATCCAGTCGTTTATTTACAACATTAAAATCAATTGAAGCAGTTGTAGGTTGATTCCCGTCTATTACAAGTCTGTCATATAAGTTTAAAGAACGAAGCAAGTCGCTCATCCGCTCCGATTGCATTGCATCTAAACTTACGGTATTAAAATCTTTCTCGAATAATATAGCAAAAACAGTCCCATGAAAGGAAGAAGTCACCACATAACTGGCCTCCAAAAACAAAGAAAGAAAACTTTCAGGACTTTCCGCAACCAATAACTTGCGTTGTTTTAATGACTCAAGCGATGCCAGTTCTATGACATTAAGTCCTTTTTCCTTTGCTATTTCTTTTGCAATCAGCGATTGCAGCTCATTATAAACTAATTGAAAGCTGAGCAGATATGGTTTTCTACTTATTTTTTTATGCGCCAATTTACTATAAATAGAACGCCCGGCCAACAAAACAGGATCTACAGTCACATATATTGTATTGTTGGTAATCTTCTGTAAATAATCGGCCAACGACCTTTCACGGACACTAATGGCATGGAAGTTCAAAATTAGACTCTGAAGCACATTCGCATATGGCAACAAATTTTTACAACTTCCAGCACTGGCTGCGTATGCTATTAGTTTTTTCCCTTTCGCAGCTGGAAATCTGCCAAAATAGATATCGTCAAGTCCTGCTGTCAGATTTGGATTCCATATCTGATCACTTCCAAAAATAAAAGCATCATAACTTAAATCCGCAAAAACCATATCTCTAGAAGAAAGGTTTATATGACTGTTTACAAACTGGCGAAATCTCCTTTTACGTTTCAATCTGATTGGGAGAATCCATACCGCACGTATAAGGAGCCATAAATTATACATTGCAGTTCGATTTGGCAACCATTCCCATTGAAATGCCTTATAGTAATCTACTATGGATTGAGGACAATAGTTTATCACATATACATTATGTCCAAACCCTTTCAAATATTCCTGCAAGCCATAGGTTTGTAGCACAGCCCCATAATTATCTGCACAATGAAATGTCAATATTCCAATCTTCATAATCCTATCTTGCTTAAAAACAATCTCTTCGCAGTTCTCGACTTTCTACGTAAGACTTTAATTTTATGCCTCCAGCCTATATCACCATATTTTTTAGCCACATAGACAAAACCATACTTGACATAATCTTGTTCAAACTTATTCCGTTTCGGATGGGACACAGAAGGATGCAGCAAGTTAGGCTGCAAACAATCCTCCAACTTTACAGGCTTAGCATCCAAACAAAATGCCACTGTTTCAAACAGGTGTTTGCCTTTTTCCGTATTAACCAACACTAATGAAATTCCTTTATCATCTTTATTCAACTCCGGATAAACTTTCTCCCATCCCCAAAAGTCAGCAAGCGTAATGTCACTCGGACGTTGAGTATTCGCAAAAGGACATATTTCACATGACTTACGAAACATGATATGCTGATAAAACAAATCCGTATATGTATTCCTGCATATTTTACTCTTATTCAGAAAACAAAACGTTTCATGATGAGCTGTCCAACCAAATTCCTGCTTATCCCTAAAATTTACCTGGCAAATCTTATCTCCTTGCTTCTTTTCAAGGAATAAAAGATAATCTTGCCAAAGATTCGGTCCCGGCACACCGTGGCATACAATATCAACTAGATATAATTTTTCTCTATATTTCTTGCCAACATAAGAATTCAATCCAGATATCTGACAAGGAGTACCTGAAAAAAGTACAAGCTTTCCGTCTTTCAAGTCCTGCCTTACTTGCCGGAACGTATTCCCCAAATCACTCTGTACATATTTACTGCCTTTAAATTCATCCCGTTCCTCTTTTGTGGTAGCCCGTTTGTGAACCACCCGGAAATGTTCTGCATAACCCGCACCATAAACTACGCCACCATGTCCCAATACCCAATCAGAAATTGCTATAAATGCGGCTCCACTGCGGCTGGTTTCCACCTCGCGCATATCTTTATGCCTTGCTGCATAAGCCTCCGGAACAGGAAAATTAAGGTCTGTATCATAATTCTTATGAAAGGCACAAACTTGTTCACACAAGCCACAATCCATGCATTTATGCTCGTCCACAACGGGATAAAGGAAACCCATTGCATCCGGCTGCATGGCAACCGCATCATGCGGACAAATACTCGCACACGCCGTACAACCGCAACATTGTGATTTATCCGTAATCTGTATCATCCTATCAATTTTGTTTTTATCAACAATGCCTTATCTAAGATGAACCGTCGTTCTCTTGCATTACACCCTATAAAATAAACAGTTAATCCCACACACGCCAGACTAACAGCAACCACCATAAGAAAGCGTCCCCATCCATCCTGCAAATTGAGGTAAAGCAAAGACGGCAAAATAGAAGCTACAACCAGTACAAACCCAACATTGCAACAAACATTACGCAAATAACGTCTTACCGACAATCCTACCATACTTCGTAAAAAAACAAGACGCAAACATAGGCAAGACAACGAAATCAATATGGCTGCTATAAGTGTTGACTCCGGAGGTAAACCAACCTTAAGACAAATATACGATACCGGAAAATTCATCAATTGCATACCTCCGACAGCCAACTGATAATTCCGAATTTTACCTGTAGCTAATTGTAATGTAATTAACGTATTAGACAATACCTCACAAAGAGAAAGAAACAAGATCAATCTGACAAAATTCACAGTATGAGCCGGATAATGTTTAAGCCATAATGTCAAAATGAAATCAGTCTCAAAAATAACAGGCAGTGCAAACAATAAAATAATATAGAACGAGAAGCGTGCACCACGTTCTACTAATGAAAACATATAAACCCTATCACCCGATGCATACGATTTGGTTATTTGTGGATTTATCGCAGACATGAAATTACCGGCAAATCCACTTACTGCTGTATTAACCGATACTGAAATTCCACGGGCAGCATTCACAACCGGTCCTAAAAACAAATTAAGCAATAAATTGACGCCTTGGTCCTTCAATAAACCGGAAGTAGCACCTATAAAATTCCAACCTGCAAAAGAACTCATTTCTTTCCAAAAAGATTTATTGAAGTGTAGCTTAAACCGACATTCTTCAAAATGTTTCCGGCAATACCACAGGTAAATGCATTGCAGCAACATACTTACCATCACCAACAACAAGGAATAAGCAATCAGCTTATCGTAACCCAACGGCACATATGCTATGAACAGCACGATAAGCAACCGCAGTACGACCTCAAGTATGCCAATATAGGCAAAGGTGGACATCCGTTCATGTGAGGTAATCGAGGCATTGTATGGAACGCTGAACAACCCAAACATAAATGAGATGACTGAAGCCTGAAATACCCAATTAGCAGCATAAAGCCGTTCTTCCGGAATAGTCATTTGCGTATTCAAGAACCATATACCTATGCTTTCTGCTAAAAGGAATACAATTCCTGCCAATGCCAAATGAATCATCAGCGATGTGGAGAAAGTCTCTTTCAGGCGTTCCATGTCTCCTCGTCCTAATTCAAAGGTCAAAAAACGACTGACTGAAGCTGAAAGAGAGTTGGAAATCAAAGAAAACATTGCCACGAAACCGCCAACCACATTGTAGATTCCGTAATCCTCTACACCCAACGTATTCAGCACCACACGCGATGTATAGAGCGACACCAGCATACTGAACAGCATCCTGACATAAAGCATCAGCGTGTTCTTGGCTATGCGTTTGGTATTTTCTGCGTGAGAATCCATATTCAGAATGGCATTACTTTTGATGCTTTCGGACCGGTGTTACAAAATGTCGCAGACCGCACTGCCGTTGATTGGCAATGCAAAGATAAACCGGACAAAAGGGAAAAGGAAGCGGGTTCGGAAGTGTTTTAAATTCGTTTGGAACCGGCCTTCTCACAACAATTGGATGAATTCCGGTTGCACTTCTACAGAAGCGGTAAGCAGGTTGGGCAATTCTACGAACAAACGTTTCACTGCCGAACCCTGCAGTTTCTGCAGATGCCCTTCATATCCGTCCAAAAGACCGCCTATGATGCGCACTTTCTTGCCGACCATGTCTGGAGTTATCTCCTGAGGGGCATAAAAACGGGGATTGAGCGCAGTTCCTACAGCTTTTTTAAACCGTTCCATGTCCGCATCCTTCACTGTCATGAAGGTCCGCTTCCCGTCACGCAGAAAACGGTACTGCAACGTATCGACACGTTCCACAATGGGGTCAAGGATTTCACGCGAACTGTGGACAAACAGCAAATCCTGCATGAAAGGCACTTCCTGAGGAATCCGCTTCCCGTGTTGGACGGCCACCTTCCATACCATCGGAGTGAAAATCTCTATCCCCATATCGCCAAGCATCTTATAGGCCGGCAATTTTGCATTAAATCTTTTGAGATCACGCATTACATACCACCGGAATTCTGTTTTCTCCCTTCTGGCGGAGAGTATTGTGCGGGCTTCCCATTGGGCGGATATATCATTATGCAAATCACTCATCGGACAGGGAAAGACAATTCTTCTAGTCCTGCAAGCTGTCTTAAAACGCAAGACAACAAGCAGTTACGAACATTACACCTTAAACTTCTTTTTTTATTTTCGTCTTTCACAGAACAGGTTGCGTAAGCCTTTTGCATGAGAAACGGAAATATCCATCTCCTAATGGGAGACGGATATTTTTGTGAAACAATTAGAGAACAATAAGTTATGTTATCTTATATTGGATGATTCCAACAACTGACAGGCGATTGTTGGGCCGATTGTTGGGCCAAAAGCATAAATTAAATGGTTAATATGAACAAAAAATGAAAATGTTTTGTACCTTTGTGCTTGAAAGTCCGTCTCCCATTAGGAGATGATTCTTTTTGTGAAACTGATATATCCAAAAACATTAGAGGTCTTTCATGATTTTCTTGTTCGCCTCATCCACCTCATACGACTTGATGGAATCCAAATAAATCTGTGTAGTCGTCTCCGAATTATGCCCCAGCCCTTTGCTGATGACAGATAAGGGAATGCCTTTCCCCCTTGCAATGGTAGCCCAACTATGACGGCTATAATAGAGAGACAAGGGTACGTTCAATTTTGCTGAAGCGGAAATATCTTTCAGCCTGCGGTTTATTTTTCTCATCTGGTTCTGATACTGCCGGCGTTCGGTGCCGTCCTCCCTGGTAATGATAGGCAACAGGAATTGGGTATCGTTAGATCTGTATTTTTCAAGAATTGCTTCCATCTGCCCGGTCCATTTGATTGTGAGCAATTGTCCGGTTTTCTTTCTCCGGTAAGACAGATAGCCGTTTTTCAGGTCTTTCTTTCTGAGATAGGCCATGTCCACAAACGACATGCCGCACGTATAGAAACTGAAAAGAAACATGTCACGCGCATAATCCAATGTAGAAGACAAGTCCAGCTCCCGTATTCTTTTGATTTCAGAAAGCGAGATGCTTCTTTTTACGGTCTTGTCCATGCCGCAATATACATGCCTGAAAGGATGGTTATCCGGTGTAAGCCCTTTTTCTACTGCCAAGCGGTAATTGGTGCGCAGAATGCGCATATAAAACGAAGTGGTATTGCGTGACAGTCCCTGACCGAGCAGTTCCGCCTCGTAAAGCTCCACCAGTTCGGCGACTATCATGTCGAAGGTCAGATCCTCACCTTTGCAAAAACGCATGAAACTGTTCAACGTGGCCTGATAAGTCTCGCTGGACCGTACTTTCCCCAGTTGTTTCTTCCGCCGTATCTGGGCATAAATGAAGCTGAACACGCTTTGACTTGTATCGTTGCCGGATACAAACCGTTCGGCTACATCGTCAAGATTCCATTGCTTGCCCGCCTGTTCCATCTCATCCACTATCCTCCGGAGCCGCCGCATCTTCCAGTCCACCTTGAAACGGACAAGACTCAGCTGTCTGTAACGGAATGAAGTCGGCGACGGTAAAATAATCTGTCCGCTTGCCGCGTCCCATTCGTCATTGAAAATCTTGCAATTGCTCTTGATTCTGCACACCGTGCGCTCGTGAATCAGCTGGAATACCAACGACCCCTCCTTTCCCGGACTTGTCGATGGCCTGAATTTAAGTCTTATTGATGTCATACTCATATATTAATTGTTTCACTAAAATATCAAGTCTTATGCAAATACCTACCAACTGTCTCAAGTGTAACAAGGCACTTACTCGGAAAGATTTCTTTCACAGGCCATCTTTATATGATAATGACAACTTACAGACACAAAATATCCCGGAACACTTCAGTCATTTTCCTAATTGTCCCGGGATATTTCTTATATGATTATAGATTTGTCAGTCGCTGAAACGGACCAGTCCGAAGAACTCCGGACAATGGAAACAAGGTTCCGGAAGATTGATCGGATTCCATGACAGGAAATGGGGAGTTGTCAGCTTGTCACCGCATTTATAGAAATTGGCACGGGCGGTCAGTCCGTCGAGACAACTTATCTGGTGGCGGAAGAAGGCGGTAGACGGAATACGCAGGGCAAGCTGCCACTCGCACTCTCCCATCCGCTCTTCAAAAGGGGCTTTGCCTGCCGAACTCCAACGCTGTACAGACTGCATAACTTCCACCGATGCACGCTCCCGGTCACCTCTCCGTCCGTAACCGATCAGGAGCGTCTGGCCACAGTTGCACTCAAAGTTGTAATACTCGTCCTTGTCACCCGGAGCCTGGAAGAAAAACTCGCAACAAGAATCCTCCCACACCCGGCCATTATCGGTATCGGCCACGGCCCGTATGCTCGCTTCTTTCACACGGTATTCAATCAATACGCTGTCTCCCGTATGAGCTGCACGGAACTTCACGTCAGGACAATAAGGATAATCTTTCCAATTCACGCAGCGAATGTCTTCGAAAGGAATATGAGCGGCATCCAGCAGAGCCGGGATTTGCCTTGCTTCTTCAAGTTGTCCCACTGCCGGAACGACCTTTGAAATACACATCGTTTTCATTGCATCTTTGATATTAGGTTGTAATAAATTATACAGCAAACTTACGAAAAAATGATGGAATATCCGCCAAATTTCGGCAAAAATGCAGATTTGAAACTGGGAATTAAGCAGTTAGAAGGGAATCGCGGAAGTTGGCACGGCGGCGCAGTTCAGTTGCAATCATTCATTTGACACAGCCCCATGCACCCTGTATGCTAATCCAGATTCACAAGTTCATACTTCTGGCTTCCCAACCCAAGCTGTTCGGCGTATTCCAGGTTGTGCATCCCATGCTTGGAGTCGATACGTTCAATAAGATGTATCTTTCCGTGGTCGGCAGAATTACGTACGGCATCTATGCAGGCACGGTCGAGAGCTACCGGGTCAAGGGAGGCGAAGATGCCGAGGTCGCCCATCTGAGGGTCGGCAGGGGTAGCCACACAGTCGCAATCCACCGAAAGGTTGTTTGCCACGTTGATATACAGCACCCGGTCGCCGATGTGGTCGATGATGGCTTTTGAGGCTTCTGCCATGGATTCCTGGAATATGGTGTCTGCCGGAATCATATTCCAGACTTCCGTCACATTGCGGGTCTTTCCTCCGGAGTGGATATACGCCTTGCCCTCCGGCGAAGCAATGCCGATGGAGATATTCTTCAAAGCACCGCCGAATCCGGCCATCGGGTGTCCCTTGAAGTGCGACAACACCACCATGAAATCGTAGTTCAAGAAGTCTTTTCCTACGATGTCCACCTTCAGATGCTTGCCTCCGTCTACCGGAAGCTCCACCTGCCCGTCGGCATCCATGATGTCCACATCGGCAATGGCGGTGAATCCGTGCTCCTCGGCCACTTTCATGTGGTCGGCCACATTGGTACGTTTGCCGCCGTAGGCCGTATTGCCTTCAATAATTGTGCCCTTGACCATCTTCACCAAATCCTTAATCAGGGCAGGTTGCAGATAGTTGGGGTTGCCGGCTTCTCCTGTCGATAGTTTGACAGCCACATTCTTGCCTTCGGCTTTCCGTCCGAGAGCCTCATAGATTTTAATTAAATTTTCCGAAGTGATGTCCTTGATGAAATACACTTTAGGAAGCGACGGACTGGTCTCTTTCGAGGCCTGTTTTTGCGCATTAGCACAACCTGCACCCGTCAACATCAGGACGGATGCCAACAGAACTGTAAAAATCTTGTTCATAATCCAAACATATTAAATGGTTAAAAGTTTATGTTTATTCCTGCCATCACCGTTGCACGGGGCATCGGGTATCCGGCATTGATTTCATAGCTTTGCGCAAGCAGGTTTTCTCCTCTTGCCCAAATGTCCAGCCAACGGGCGGCGCGGAAGGAAGCCCGCAAGTTCCACAAGGTGAAGTATTCCTTGGCCACCGGGTCGGTAGAGGTGTACAGTCCGGCAATGTATTGTACGCCGGTGGATACGTCCCATCTTCCTTTCGAGAAGTTGACTCCGGCATACAGCTTGTGTTCAGGGGCGGCAATCACGGGATTTTCCATGTGCAGGTAGCTGTAGTTGGCATCCGCCGACCACTCCTGACTGATGCGGTAAGCCGCCTGGACTTCTACACCCGTATTGTCTATTTCCCCGGAGTTCTGATTGAGCATTCCGCTTCCGCTGGGGTTGGGCAAGGTCATAATCAGGTTTTTCCCGTCAATGTAAAACACGTTCACGCCATACGAAAGCCTGCCCTCCAATAACTGTTGCGAGAAGGCGATTTCATAGTTCCACATCGACTCCGGCTTCAAATCCGGGTTTTGCGGAGGGAACATATACATTTCCCTTAGAATCGGATAGCGGAAACCTTTGGAGGCGGACGCTTTCAACTCCATATTGTGAGGCAAGTGAAAAGCCAGTCCAGCCTGCGGAACCCATTCCGTCCCGATGCGTGAATGGTGGTCGATGCGCAGTCCGGCGTTGAAGGTCAGCCATGTGCCGATGTCCTGACGGAAGTCCACGTAGCCCGCCACTTCATCCTCGCGTTTGTCCACAATGTCCTCTCGGGTTCCGGCCTGTTCGCCTTTCACATACTCTGTCCACGCCTCGCCGCCATAGCGGAACCAGTCGAAGCCGAAAGTAATGCGGTTTCCTGTAAAGAACCGGACACTTTGGTAAAGCGAGAGGCCCATCATGTCGTCGAACGAGTTGAAACGACCGTCTTGCGGCTCCTCGCCTGCACTGGGTGTATAGCCGTCGTTTATCCAATGGTCGCCCCAGTTATAGAAGAAGCTCAAGCCGCCGGAGGTGCGGTTGTAATTGTTTTCCAAGGCAAAGGAAGCCATGCCGCGCGTGATGCGCTGGTCGCCCTCCAGCAAGGGGGCGGACACAGGGCCGGGATAAGTGGCGTTGAAGTGCGTCACGTTCACGTCGGCGTAAGTGTTCCAGTGGTTGGTCAGTTCATAGCCCAGTTTGGCATAGCCGCCGTATTGCTCGAAAGGCATATTTTCCCGATGTCCGTCCGTTCGGTTGTATGAGCCGCTGATGACGCTGGAGAAACGTCCTTTGCGGATACGGTTGGTCAGTTCCGTTTCCAACGTATTGTAAGAACCATATCCGGCACGGACATCCGTCCTTATGCCGTCTTCGTGCATCTTCCGGGTAACAATGTTTATCACGCCGCCCATCGCATTCGAACCATAAAGCACGGAGGCAGGACCCCGCAATACTTCCACTTTGTCCGCCAGTAATGTCTGGTAGGCATCAGAAATCGGATGGCCGAAGATGCCCGCATATTGCGGATGTCCGTCAATCAATACCATCAGCCGTGCGTTGCCGCCTGAAAGTCCGCGCAGGGAGATACCGCCTGCCGCACCGTTGGACACGCCATATCCCATGACGCCACGCGAGGTGGTGAACAAGCCGGGTATCTGTTCCGTCAATACAGGTAAGAGTGAGGATTGCTGAGACTGTTCTATTTGGAGACGGTTTAATACTGACACGGTCTGCGACAGATGGCGCACATCCGTCTCGTTGCGTGTTCCGGTCACCACCACCTCATCCAGCGGGATATTTCTTTCGGAAAAAGTTGTGTCCCGTGTGGTATCTTGTGCCGATATCGTTCCCGGCATCCACAAAATTGTTGCGAGAAGCAACAAAGGCAATTTAGCATTCATATTTATTGATTGCACATATTTTTGTTTTCTATATAACGGATTACTTTTGCCGGATTGCCTACGGCTACGGCGTTGTCAGGTATGTCGTGCGTGACCACTGAACCTGCGCCGATAATGACATTGTTGCCAATGGTCACTCCCATCACGATGGTGGAATTGCCGCCCACCCATACATTGTCGCCGATAGTTATCGGTTTGGCAATGCCGAGCCTGTCCACACGTCCGGCAGCTTCCATTGGATGGGCTACGGCGTAAATCCCCACACCCGGTCCAATCCAAGTGTTATTGCCGATGGTGACGGGAGCCATATCGAGAATGGTCACATTGTAATTGGTCAGGAAATTGTCGCCCACGTGCAGGTTGATGCCCAAGTCGCAAAAGAAACCCGGCTTGATGCTGAGGTTTTTCCCGGCAGAGCCGAACAACTGGCGCAATACCTTCTCACGTTCTTCACTTTCAGTAATGGGCAACGCATTGAATTGTTGGCAAAGTGTTGCGGCGCGATAGTGGATTTTCGCGATTTCAGGGTCATCCATACTGTAATATTCCCCGTTGTTGAGTTTTTCTAATTCTGTCATAATCACTTATCATTTTTCTTGTAAAGTAATCCATTCGTTGTAGGCTTCAAACAAGGGTTTACCGTCAATATAATAAATCTCGGAAATATCCGGGCGCAACTGTTTCAACATGCGGTATGCACCCGGAACAATCATTCCAAGCCTACAATGCATTACGACAGGACGATCCTTGGGCAGTTGCAGATACAATTCTTTCTCTTCTTCGGCAGACAATTCCTCTATAGGGATATTGATAGCTCCCTTGAAATGTTCTTGCGCATACCATCTTTTAGCCGCCACATCCACAATGACAAGGTCTTTCTTTGTTTTCATATACTCTAAAGCATCTTTTGGACTTATGGGGCCTGATGTTTTGAACTTTTCCGGTTCCGACTGACGGATGCCCTCTTTCACGCTTGTCCTTTCCGTACAACTTGTATTCGCTGCCCATACAAAAGATGCAGCACAAGCCAGACAAAACACAGGAATAAGCCTCAATGACTTAAAAACGAATGTTACTTTTTCTCTTTTCATAAAACTGTTGTATTAATTTCACGATGCAAAGTTACGTCCGGATTTGTCCTCTCTACTTTTCCCAAACGTCTTTTGTCACTTTGTTGAAAAGTCAATCTTTCTTTGGGCTTCCCTGTCCAACAATTCAACGACTTTCTTGCCAATACAGAGACAACAGTCTGTGCATACCGAAAATCCGTTCTTATAAACAAGGTTACCGCAAATGACCGTTCCATACCTGCGTTTGAAATGCTCAAACAGTTCTTTCGACAAAGCTACCGCCTTTGCATTGTCTTCCGGCAGGAACATGCCCAATGCCATGACACCAGCCGCAAACGCCCCACATGAACCTTCGTTGTAGGAACATCCTATTCCGCCACGGAAACCTGCGGACAAGGCCATCAGTTCTTCGTCTGTCCGGTTGCAGCCTACCGTCCTACAGATGCCGATAAAGGTTGCCTGTGAACAAGGGATGTCCTTTTGCCGCAAACGGCAAATGACGGTCGATATGGATTCTGTGCCGCGCATATCTGAATAGTTGTTCTTTCTCATATCCATATACATAAAAAATATCCAAACCCGATGTGAGTTCAGTGATGCAAAGATGCCTGTGTTTACGGTAATGCTGTTTTTCCTAAACGTTTTATCTGCTTTGCTGAAACGTCATCCTGCTAACAATTTAAATCCCTGACGGTGAAATGCCGAACTCTCTTTTGAATGCAGTGGAAAAATGCGACAGATTTTTGAACCCTACTTCCAAATAAACATCCGCAGGTTTTTTCCCCAGTTTCTCCATCAGGCATTTGGCTTCCTCCAAACGGCGTTTGACAATCCAGCGGCTGGGTGTGTTGTGGAATACCTCTGCAAAATCTTTCTTAAAGGTGGAAAGGCTGCGCCCTGTATAATGCGCAAACTCTTCCACAGTCAAGTCGCACTTATAATTCTTGTTCATAAAATCTTCCAAATTGATTTTCCACGGTTCGGAAAAGTCAAACAGCACCTGCCCTAAGTCCGGCCTCAGTTGCAACAACGTAAAGACGGCTTCCTGCAATTTGGTTTCCATCAGTTCCTTGGAAGGATACTGTTGGGCGTCAAAATACTGCTCTAATGAAGAGAACAGTCCGTTTAGGAAAGGATGCTTTTCCAGCATCACATAAGTGGATTTAGCCGTCACCGGATTGCTTACCAAAGGTACTGTGATATTATGTTCATGCAACATCCTTTTCAAGAAAGGCATTTTCAGTTGCAGGAATAAACCTTTGAACGGCTCGCCGTTCTTTGACGGTTGCTTGATTTTCTTCACCAGGTGGTTACGCTTGATAAAAAAGGAATCTCCTTTTTTCAAATGATACTTTTTGTCGGGTGCAATCAAATCCAGCTCCCCGGAACACAGATAAACCAACATGTGTTCCGACACCATTTCCTCACACCATTTGTCTTTCTCCACCTTACAGCAGAAGAAAGTATCCATGTAATCGTAAACTGTTATACCGGCATCCATTTTGCTAATCAATTAAAATTCAGTGCAAAATTAAGCATTTTATTTCCAAAGTACTTTTCTCAAAAGTCTTTATTTGTTTTCCAAAAAGTTTTCACCGACATTTTAATATTCATAATCCTGTCAGGAAATACCTACAAAAATTTAGTTCATTGTACTTGCTTCTGGCAGCAAAGATACAACAATACACAAGACAATGAGACAGACATATCCTCGGCATTTGTACCTATTTTACGGAAAATGCTTGCAGCCGTGTATCGGCCAGCATATATTTCCGGAATCATTTGTTTTTCTGACAAAAATAAAATAAATTAGTAGCAGTTTATCATTCTATTATAAAGGAGGCGACTATGAAAAAGTATGTAGCTGAACTTGCAGGAACAATGATTCTCGTGCTGATGGGATGCGGCAGTGCCGTATTTGCCGGAAGCATGGCCGACACCGTCGGTGCCGGAGTGGGAACAATCGGAGTTGCGATGGCTTTCGGGCTGTCGGTGGTAGCGATGGCATATACCATCGGAAACATTTCAGGATGCCACATCAATCCGGCAATTACGCTGGGCATGTGGATGTCGGGAAGAATGAAGCCCAAACGTGCACTGATGTACATGCTTTTCCAGACAGTAGGTGCAATTCTGGGCTCGCTGATACTTTCGCTGCTGGTTTCTACCGGTACATACGACGGACCTACCGCCACCGGTTCAAACTCTTTCGAACCGGACAATGTAGTCCAGGCTTTCATCGCCGAAACTGTATTTACGTTTATCTTCGTGCTGGTGGTACTGGGTTCCACGGATGAGAAGAAAGGGGCAGGCAATCTGGCCGGGCTGATTATCGGACTGACGCTCATACTGATTCACATCGTATGTATCCCGATTACGGGCACATCCGTGAACCCGGCGAGAAGCATTGGGCCGGCTTTGATGGAAGGCGGACAGGCTATGGAGCAGCTCTGGCTCTTCATCGCAGCTCCTCTGTTGGGCGGAGCATTGAGCGCCGGTGCATGGAAGTTCCTCAAGACCGACAATTGAGCCGTACCGGCCTGGGGATTCCTTTGAGAAGGGGGCTTTCGGAAACTGTTTTGAATTGACAAGCCAAACAACTTCTTGCAGAAATTCAAGACAGTTTCCAAGTGTGTGTATAGACTCGGCTCAGCACAATGTGGTCACTTCAATCCTACTCAACGTACTGTTGACTCTTTCCTTTCTCCGCCCGATATGGTCGATGTCGGCCGGCAGCCCTTGCCAGTCGCTCGTATGCAGAAGTTTCATCATGACCGCCTACAGTGTTTTCGGTGAATACATCGTGTTCCACCACAGCGGGTCATCCTGCAGCCATTTGGCAAACCATGCAAATATCGTGTTCTGCCACAGGATACGCTTCTGATAATCGAGGATATGGTGGTCCTGGCCGTCTACCACCACGAGAGCCGTCTCGCGTCCCAGCAGCTTGAGGGCCGTGTACATCTGGATGCTCTCCCCTACAGGCACGTTCGTGTCGGCAGAACCGTGGAGGAAGAGCAGCGGCGTATGAATCTTGTCGGCATTATAGAGCGGGCTGTGGTCGACAAACAGCTCCTTGTTTTTCCACGGATAACTGTGTGCGCCCGAAACCTCGCTGTAGGAGTATCCCCAATAGCCCTCACCCCAATAGCTGGTATGGTCGCTGATGCCCGCGTGTGAGATGGCCGCCGCGAAAATATCGGTCCTGGTCTGCAGATACTGGGTCATGAAACCGCCGTACGAAGCACCGAGACAACCGATCTTCTTCCCGTTCACGAACGGGTGTCCGGCGGCAAATTTTCTGGTCCCCTCGATAATATCATTAGCCACATAATCGCCGAACGTGTTCACGTGGCGTGCGGAGAACTCCTGCCCGAAACCGGTAGCGCCGCTCGGCTCCACCACATACACCACATAGCCGAGTGCGGCGTATGCATGAAAAGGATAAAGCGTGTCAAAATTGCGGCTTGTGGGACTGCATCCCCCATAATAGTACACAATCATCGGATATTTCTTGTCCGCATCGAAATGGGGAGGCAGATAATAACGTCCGCAGATGGTGTCGCCACGCGAATTGACAAAGTTCCACGCCTCACACTTGCCCAGCTCCACCTCCTTCAGCAGTTCCCTGCTCAAATCTTCCTGCAGCTTCACCTTGCTGTTCTTGAGGTTCAGCGTATAGAGGCGGTGCGAATTGGAGGCACTCTCGCCATAGAAAGCCATCAACGGCGAGTTCTCGGCCAGCGAGAACGAGAACACCATTTCTTCAGGCACGTCCAGCTGCGTAATCCTGCCGCTTTCGGGATCCAGCTGATAGAGTGAATAGCAGTCCTTGTTTTCGGCTGTAAAATAGATGCGCCTGTCGGCCGTGCTCCATGCCGCGCTTCTCACGTTCGGATTGAATGTGCGGGTGAGCGGAGTCACTTTCCTGCCGTCCACATCCATCAGGAACAGCTGGTTGTCGACCATGCTCGGGATCTGGCCTTCACGCACGTTCTTCCCCACTCCGCCCAAGGCTTCGGGAGAACCCGTAACCAGTACCTGCCGCGCGTCGGGCGAAAAACAGGCCGCAGAAATGAAACCGTCGTCCTCTACCAGCGTATCAGCCTCCAGAGTCTGCACATTGAGCTTGTACAACGAGAACGAGGTGGTAGGCCGTCCGCCCATCCGATGGTTCTGCACCATCAGCAACACCGATTGTCCGTCGGAAGAGATATCGGCCGCCCAGACATTCTTATAGCCGAAGGTGAGCGGCTGCATCACTCCCGTCTCCAGGTCGTACTTCGCCACATACGAACGGTTGCGCCATCCCGGCTGGCGGTCGTCGGGATCAATCACCTCATAGATTTCCTTCCGTTCCTTCGGACCTTCCTGCGTCAGTGTGTAGAGCAGATAGTCCTCCTGTGGAGAAACGCTGAAGTTTCCTTCCGGCAGATTGTCCGCAAGCACCTCTTCAGCTCCCGTAGAGGGATCGACCACCACGAATTGTCTGCCATCCACACCCTGACGGACATAGTAGAACTTTCCGGAACGGGGCATCCATCCCAACGCTTCCTGACGGCGTGCGACCACTCTTCCCTCCGCCAACTCTCTGACACAATATTCGGTGACCGACTTGCCCCCCTTCAGACTGGTACGATAGACCGCCATGAGATATTTTCCGTCGGGCGAAAGCTGTATGCCCGCACATTTCCGTCCGTGCATGGCATCGGCCAGCGTGTACATCCGGCTGTCACCGGAATGCAGAGAAAAAACGCCGTCCTGTCCGCTGTCAAGCGTAATGTCCGGAATGGAAGTCTCTTCCGGTGCAGTCAGATACTTCAGCACCATTTCGTGCGTACCCGGTTCGAATGACAAATCCTTTCCGGCTTCCGCCTGTTTCCCGTCCACGTACAGCTGATAGTTCTTTATTCCGCCGACTGTCAGCCTGGCCTTCCCGAAACGTGTGTTTTCCACGCCGAAACCCATCAAATGCAACGCATAACCTTGCTGCGGAGCCTGCGACAAATCCTTTTTATACATCATCGCGCCTGCCTCGACTGTCTTGAACGAGAGAGGCGTCTTGAGCAGGCTTTCTGCAGCCCATGCGTTTGAATTCACATCCACACTGTCGACCAGCAAAGGACACTGCACCGGATAGGGTCCGGCATATCTGAACCTGTCGACATCAATGTGCCCGGCATGAGCCCACAGCCCCAGGCACAGCGAACAAGACAACAATATTTCTTTCTTCATGTTTATTCTATAATTCAGCATAACTATTCCATTAATATATTTCTTGCCCATCTTCAGCAAGTTAACGTCCATCTTCACAAATCTTCCGTTGGGGCGCAAAAACGAGGCTGTCTCAAAATAAAACCGTCCGGCTTCCGGATATTACAGCCATTTCTTCACCATCTGTTCGGTCCGGTTCCACAACTCATCCATCTGCAGATGGCGCGTATATTTTTCCGAAAGCGGTTTGGCATGACAGCTCACATTCAGCGTGCCTGTCCGTTTTCCGGCCTCCTCGTCAAGCAACAGATGGATAGCCGTAGCCGCACCTTGCAGCGGCGTACGGATAAAGGGACGGAACAGCACATCCGTCAACGGGTCAAACCAAGCATGCATGGTGATGATGTCCGTGGACACAATGCCTGGGTCGGCCGCATTGACCACAATCCCCCGGCCGCGCAACCGTGCGGCAAGATCAATCGTAAACAATGTCAGAGCCAGCTTGGTGTTGCTGTAGACCGGGATACGCCAGAAACCGCCTTTTCTCCCCCTCGTAAAGAAATCAGGGAAATCCAGATGTCCGATTGCATACGTACACGACACCATGCTGACAATACGGCTCCCCTCGCCCATCAGCGGCAAAAGTTTGCGCGTCAGCAGGTAATGGCCCACATAGTTCACGCTCACCGTACATTCCAGTCCGTCTTCCGTAATGTGAAGGCCGGTTTCCATCGTACCCGCATTGTTCATCAGCAGACTGACCGATTTTCCTTCGGCCAGCAGCGTATTGGCAAAAATGGCGACCGAACGCAGGGAAGCCAAGTCAATCTCACGTATTTCAATATCCAGGCCCTCATGCTCGGAAAGCAATTCCCGGCGCACTTCCACCGCTTTCTTCAGCCTGCAGCAGGCCATTATCACCCGATAGCCGGCCATGGCCACCGCGCGAGTGATTTCCTTACCCATTCCGCCGTCGGCACCGGTAATGACAGCCAGTTTCTTTTCACTTTCCATACCCTGCCGATTGTCGTTTTTCTATTTCCGCTATCTCTTTCTTCAGGCACGGCGGCAACTCTTCCTTCAGACGCTGATGGCAGGCCATCTCGATGGAATACATCCGCGCGATGCAGTAATTGCTGTGACGGCAGTCGCAGCGGGCATTCTCCTCGGCCCGCATACGATTGACGAAACCGGGGTCGTTGAGCAGCGCACGCGCCATCTGTATGGCCTCAAATCCGCAGTCAAGCACCTCATCTATTTTCTCGCGCGACACAAGTCCGCCCACATATACCAGAGGCATCTTGATTTCCCTGCGGAACTTCAAGGCATCTTCCAGGAAATAGGCTTCCTTGAACAGAACGCTCGGTATCATCCACTTGCCCACCATACGCACGCCATATTTCAGCCACCAGCAGGTCATATAGTGAGTCATGGTCCGGATAGGCATCTCGCCCCTCATCACATACATGGGTGCCTTGCTCACGAATCCTCCGCTGAGCACCAGCGCATGTGCGCCCGACTGTTCCAGCCGTTTGGCCACTTGCATCGTTTCGTCCAGTTCCATCCCGCCCTTGAAACCGTCGCGCATGTTCATCTTCACCAATACAGCCATGTCGTTTCCGGCCGCTTTCATCACCTCATCCATCACCATGTCCATGAAGCGCATCCGGTTCTGCAGCGAACCCCCATATTCATCGCTACGGTGATTGGTGGAAGGCGAAAGGAACTGGCTTATCAGATAGCCGTGTCCGGCATGTATCTCCACGGAGTCAAAACCGGCCTCGCGGGCCAGATTTACAGCCCTTCCGTAAGCACGGGCCATTTCAGGCAGCTCGCCGGCACGGAGTCCGCGGACAAAAGTGGGCGAATAAAGGTTGAATCCGGTGCTGGCACCTACCGGCGTACAGCCACATATACTCTTGTGCGACATGTTTCCGCAATGTCCCAGCTGGATGCCCGCCGCCGCCCCTTCCGCATGAACGGCATCGGTCAGCTTTCTCAGTCCGGGCACAATCTCCGGACGCATCCATAACTGCCGGTCGAACGACAAGCCGCTTCTCGTGACAGCCGCGTACGCTACGGTAGTCATACCCACCCCTCCGGCTGCCACCGAACGGTGATAGTCGAGCAACATCTGCGAAGGCTTGTTGCCCGGGCACATGCTCTCGAAAGCCGCCGAACGGATGGTACGGTTGCGGAGTGTCAACGGTCCCAATTTGACCGGGGTAAATAATTTCGAGTCTTTCATTTCTTTTATCTCTTTGGTTAAGTCATTATATACAACGAGACAGCCTGTATCTGCCGGCCGGCCCGTCCGCTTGCTCTAATATATAAAGGGAATGATACGCTTTCTCTTCCCCACCGCCTCATCGCCGAACTCTTCGCGGTATCTGCGATGGATTGCATCGGCACGGGGCACCAGATTGGCGGCTGTCCACCATACGAACACCCATGCCGCAGGCGAAGCTGTCAGTACGGCAAATCCTGTCCACTCCATCAGCTCGCCGAAATAATTGGCCGAAGTGACGTAACGGTAAAGCCCTTTTCCGGGCAAATAATGGCGGGTGTCACCGGGCTTGCGCAGATGACGTATCACATGGTCGGAATGCAGATTGACCGCCATCCCCACAAAAAAGAGCAACAGTCCGGCCACTGCATGCGGCTTCAGGAAATAGCTTCCACCCATGTCAGCCGGCGCGAGATGGCTGAAGAAGAACAGTCCCCCTCCCTGCATCAGACCGTTGAGCACATTGAACACAATGCCCATTGCCATGATAGCCACAGGCATCCGGCTCTTTCCCTTCAACAGAAAGGGAAACACAAACGACCGCTGGAAATAATGCAGCTGGAAAAGCAGGAAGAAAAGAAACTGCGGCAAGGCAAAGCCCACTCCGCTGCAAGCCCACAGGACAAGCATCACCACGAATACCGGGCTTTCCATCAACATCCAAGCCACTTTATTATTGATGGAGAATCCCCATGAGGGAGTACGGAAAATGCCATAGCCGGCCTTCACAAAATAGAGGGAAACAAACACAACCAAGGCTATCCCCGACATAATCCATAAAAACAGATGAAAAGTTTCCAGATTCATACGCTATATCTTTAAAATGCGGTAAAAGTACAAAAAAATGGGATGATAAGGCAGAATGAGATTGTTTTTGTTGCACCGGCCGGCATTTTATAATTATAATTCGTCCATTTCGACCACAAATGTTACCTTTGCCGGAAAAAGTACAACTTATATGCCCGTCATCGAAATATCCTCGCTGGACTATCCGGGAGTGGAAGTGTTCAGCACACTGACAGAAGCGCAGCTGCGCCGGAAACTGGAACCGGAAAAGGGAATCTTCATAGCAGAGAGCCCGAAAGTAATCCGCGTCGCCCTGGACGCCGGCTACGAACCTCTGGCCTTTCTTTGCGAACGCAGACACATTGAAGGGGATGCGGCCGACATACTTGCCCGATGCGCCGGCATTCCCGTCTATACAGGCAGCAGGGAACTGCTGTCCAGGCTGACAGGTTATGTGCTGACCCGGGGAGTGCTTTGCGCCATGCGGCGGCCTATGCCGAGACGTGTGGACGAAATATGCAGGGACGCACATCGCGTGGCAGTCATCGAGGGGGTGACAGACACCACCAACATCGGAGCCATCTTCCGTTCGGCGGCGGCCCTCGGAATGGATGCCGTGCTGCTGACTCCCGATTCGTGCGACCCGTTGAACCGGCGGGCCGTGCGTGTGTCAATGGGGTCGGCGTTTCTGATTCCATGGACATGGACAGAACCCTCCCTTGCCGAACTCCGGCAATTGGGGTTCCGTACTGCCGCCATGGCCCTGACGGACCAGTCTGTACCGCTTGACGCTCCCGTACTGAAACAGGAACCCCGACTGGCCCTCATCATGGGGACGGAGGGCGACGGACTCCCCCAAGAGTCCATCGCCCGAGCCGACTATGTGGTGCGCATCCCTATGCAGCACGGCGTAGACTCGCTCAACGTGGCGGCCGCCTCGGCTGTCGCTTTCTGGGAACTGCGCAGACCGGCAGACTGACTATTCCGACTTCACATAATGGCGTACCCAGTCCACTTCCATTTCCACAGGCAGTTCCGTAGAGTCCACCTCTCCCACCCATGCACCGCCAAGCTGCATGTCAATCAGCAGATACATTGGCTGATAATAGGGAAACTGGCTGAGGGAATCAGGCAGTTCCGCACGGCGAGGATAGGCAAAGTTCCGCACCCCGTTTACATGAAAGACCAGACTGTCCGGATACATGTCCACCCCATACGTGTTGAATTCATCCGGATTGATTGCGATGGTACTGAAATTCTGCGGTTCGTTCTTCTTGCCCAGAATATGGGTATAATAAGAATGTGAAGTCTGGTATACAACCGTGTCATGGTTCAGACGTTCCATAATGTCAATTTCTCCCCCGTTCGGCCATTTCACCTTCTCGTCGAAAGGCAACAGCCAGATGGCGGGCCATGCTCCGCGAGCCGCGTTCAGTTTGGCCCTTACCTCAATTCTGCCCGGCGCAAACGCTTTCTTTCCCTTTGTCCAGATTCCGCCGGTCAGATGCTGTGCAGAGTCGGCCTCAAGATTGTCATTCACGATTCCGCGCAGAATCAGTTTCCCGTCGCGAAAGCCGAAACACCGTTCGTCGTGCGATTGAGTGTCGTTCCAGTCGGCCGTTCCACGCTCCGTCTTGCTCCATACCGCCGTGTCGATGGCTGCAGAGTCAAAATTCTCTTCCCAGACCAGTTTCCACTCATTTTCAGGGGCACACGATGACATGGCCGTGGCTGCAAGGGCAGCCAGGCACAGTCCTTTCATTCGATTTACATTTTTCATTTTCTGCATTTAATTAATTTGGTTAAGATGTCTATCTGTCAAAACCTGTTCAAGTTTACGGCTGCAAAGAAACAGAAAAATGATGAAAAAACCATCACTCCCGCCCCTCAAACAAAGGCACCAACCATTCAGGGACATTTATCCCTTGCTCTTTAAGACGTTCCAGACGGTTTTTCCCCTTCCGGGTCAACACAAAAAACATCTGACGCTTGTCGTGCTCCCCCAACCTGCGGGAAAGGAAGCCCTTATCTTCCGCTGAACGGATGACTTTCGAGACATGCGACGAGGTCATTCCCGTGCGGGAGATAATGTCTCCGGCCGATATGGTCTCCCCTCCCACACTGCACATGACCATAGCCTCATTGAGCGTCATTCCATAAGTTTCTTCCAGCTGGCTTTCCAGTTCGTAGAGAGCCTTCATCAGGTCTCTCATCCTGCATATACACTGTATCTTCTCCATATTGTCAGATAAACAAGTTTACATTCGCCCCGTCCGCACGGTCCATATAGGTGGCCACACCGCCAATGCTCACACCGTCAATCAGTTCTTCACGCTTTATCCCCATCACATCCATCGACATCTGGCAAGCGATGAACTCCACCCCATTGTCGATGGCTTGCCGGCGGAGCGATTCAAGCGAATCCACCCCTTTCCGCTTCATCAGGCTGCGCATCATCTTCGCGCCAATGCCCCCCATATTCATTTTGGAAAGCTTCAGTTTCCGCGAATCAGACGGAAGCATCATCCCGAACATCTTGCCGAAGAAATCTTTCTTCACCGCCGGCTTCCGTTCCTTCTTGATGGCGTTCAGCCCCCAGAACGTAAAGAAAATTGTGACTTTTCCACCGGCCGCCGCCGCTCCATTTGCCAGGACAAAAGTGGCCAAAGCCTTGTCGAGGTCATCGCTGAAGAGGATAAAAGTCTTGTCTCTACCTCCGCCGGCCGGTGACGCCGCCGGTCTGGAACCGGATTCTTCCTTGATTACACGCACACGGTACACACCGTTTTCTTCCGTTTTAGAGAGGAAACGGTTGCCGGTAGTGCGGCACCACGATTCCGCATCGCGCGGAAATCCGGCATCGGTCGCGCTCACCTCCAGGCATTGACCGGGCTGCAGAGATTCTATCCCTTTTTTCAGTTTCAGTATAGGGCCGGGACATTGCACTCCGCACGCGTTGACCTTCACCACTTCCGGCTCGGCCCCGTCGCCCGCTGTGCAGGTGCATCCGGCCCGACCTCCCGTCGCCGGCACACAGCTCTCCGCTTCAGCGGGTATGCCTGCCGGGGCGGTTGCCGCCTTATAAGTCTTGACACCCCCTATCAGATTACGTACGTTCTCAAACCCGTTTTCTTTCAAGATATTGCTGGCCAGATACCCGCGCAATCCTATGCCGCAATAAACCCACACAGGCTTGTCGCGAGGAATAGCGTCCAGATGTTCCCTCAACTCATCAAGCGGCCAATTGACGGCACCCGGAATGGCCCCCAACTCAAATTCGTCGGCGGTACGCACGTCCACTAAGGTAACCCGACTCAGATCGGCCTCCTTCAACTCACGCCAATAGAGAGGCGTCATCTTTCCGCTCAATATATTCCCCGCCACATAGCCCGCTATGGCAACCGGGTCTTTGGCCGAAGAGAACGGAGGAGCATAAGCATGTTCAAGCCGCGTCAGGTCGTACACCGTTCCGCCCTGCTTGATAACCCAGGCAAACTCGTCTATCCGCTTGTCAACCCCACTGTAACCTACAATCTGCGCCCCGTAAAGCCGCCCGTCGACCGGAGAGAATGTGATTTTGACGGCCATCTGCAAAGCGCCCGGATAATAACCGGCATGGGAGGCAGAATGTGTCGTGGAAGTGAGGAAGTCGATGCCCATCTGCTTCAGTCGCTTGGCAGGAAGCCCGGCAGAAGCCACCGTAAGGTCGAACACCTTGGCTATCGACGTGCCGATGGAACCTTCATATCTCACCCGATTGCCGAAGACCATATTGTCTGCCACGATACGTGCCTGCCTGTTTGCCGGACCGGCCAGAAAATTCAGCCACGGCTTGCCCGTAACCGGATGCGGAAACTCTATCGCATCACCTACCGCATATACATCCTTGTCGGAAGTCTGCAAATATTCGTTCACATAAATGCCCTTCATCTCACCCAGCTTCAATCCCGCCTCCGAAGCCAGACGCGTCTCAGCACGCACGCCAATGGAAAGAATCACCATGTCCACCTGCAGACGAATGCCCGACTTGAATGTCACGACAAGCCCCGAATCCGTCCGCGCGAATTCCTCCACCGCCTGCCCCAGATAAAGCTTGACACCTTTCTGCAGCAGATGTTCGTGTACCAGCGAAGCCATAGAATAGTCGACGGGCCCCATCACCTGGTCCGCCATCTCCACGACCGAGACATCCACGCCTGCGTGAACCAGATTCTCCGCCATCTCCAGTCCGATAAACCCTCCTCCGACAACTGCGGCACGCTTCACCCGCCTTTCGTCCAGATACCGCTTGATACGGTCCGTATCGTCCACGTTACGGAGTGTAAAGATACCTTCCGAACCAATCCCTTTCAGCGGAGGACGTACAGGCGAAGCACCCGGCGAAAGCAACAGTTTGTCGTAACTTTCCCTGTAAGTATCCCCGCCGGCAGTCCGTACGGTCACCTCTTTCCGCTTTACATCGACGGCAATCACCTCCGAAAGCGTACGCACATCGATGCGGAAACGTTTTCCGAAAGCCTCCGGAGTTTGCACGAAAAGCCGCTCGCGCTCTTCGATGACCCCTCCTATATAATAAGGCAGGCCACAGTTGGCATACGAGATATATGCGCCTTTCTCAAACAGTATGATTTCCGCCTTTTCCGTATTTCTCCGGATACGGGCAGCCGCTGTAGCCCCTCCCGCAACTCCTCCTACAATGATGATTTTCATATTACTGCACTTTATATCATGATTATTATTTTCCAATAGAAACTTTTGCAAATATAAATATTCAAATCATTTCAACAATAATTTCCAGTAGAAAATATTTCATGCATTAACAATTATTGGGAACCGCCCCGACAACCGGAAAAAAGCATACAGATTTCTTTTTCCCGACAAAAAATATAACTTTGTAACCGGATATAACAAAAACACACCATTACCATGAAACAAACCATTCTATTCTCGGCCGGACTTCTTCTGGCCACCCCTTTTCTCCACGCCCAGAACGGCAAAGGACAAAAGCCGAACATTGTCTTCATTCTGGCAGACGACCTCGGTTACGGTGATTTGAGCTGCTACGGACAAGAAAAGTTCATGACTCCCAATATTGACCGGCTGGCCCAAAACGGCATGCGCTTCACGCAATGCTATTCCGGCACTACCGTAAGCGCCCCTTCACGCTCGTGTCTGCTTACGGGCACACACAGCGGACATACACCCGTACGCGGCAATCTCGAGCTTCAGCCGGAAGGGCAGTTCCCGCTGCCGGATGATGCATATACCATTTTTGAAGTGATGAAAGAGGCGGGGTACAAGACTTCCGCTTTCGGGAAATGGGGACTGGGGTTCATCGGATCTACCGGCGACCCGCAGAACCAGGGCTGCGACACCTTTTTCGGATACAACTGCCAGCTGCTTGCCCACAGCTATTATCCCGACCACCTGTGGGACAACGACAAGCGCGTGGAACTCACCGACAACAACTTGAATGTGCAGTACGGCCAAGGCACCTATTCGCAGGACCTTATCCACCGGAAGGCACTGGAATATCTGGACCGCATGAACCCCGACGAACCTTTCTTCATGTGGTATCCCACAATCCTTCCCCATGCCGAACTGATTGTACCGGAAGACAGCATCATCCGCAAATTCCGCGGAATGTATCCGGAAACTCCTTTCAGGGGAACGGAACCCGGCAATCCGGCTTTCCGCAAAGGAGGCTACTGCTCCCAGTTCTATCCGCATGCCACTTTTGCGGCAATGATCTACAGACTCGACGTATATGTGGGACAAATCGTGCAGAAGCTCAAAGAAAAAGGACTGCTTGACAATACGCTCATCATTTTCTCCAGCGACAACGGCCCTCATCAGGAAGGAGGGGCGGACCCTGACTTCTTCAACAGCAACAGCATCTACCGGGGATATAAACGCGACCTCTACGAGGGCGGAATCCGCGTGCCGATGATTGTGTCGTGGCCGGGCCACGTAGAAGCAGGTACGGAAACCGATTTCATGTGTTCGTTCTGGGATCTCATGCCTACATTCAAGGAAATCACTTCCCCAAAAGCCAAACAGCCAGAAGCCGACGGAGTCAGTCTGCTGCCGCTGCTCGAGAACCGGAAGGGACAGAAGGAACATGACTACCTGTACTTCGAATTCCAGGAAATGAACGGACGGCAGGCCGTACGTAAAGGGCCGTGGAAACTGATCCACCTGAATGTACGCACCGACAAGTCCACTTATGAGCTTTACAACCTGGCTTCAGACCCTTCCGAACGTCACAATGTCATCGGACAGTATCCGGAGAAGGCGGAAGAACTGAAAGCAATCATGGACCAGGCTCACACTCCCGATTCCAACTGGCCGCTGCTGCCGGAAGAAAGCAAGAAGAACTAGAAGACATCACATAAAAGAGTCCGGAAAAACCGGCGGACCATTCTGCTCCACACAGGAATGTGGTCTCATCCCGGCTTTTCCGGACTCTTTCCGTCTTTCTCCTCCGCCCGTCCGGCTTCACTTATTTTCAATTGCCACCTTGATGACTCCGTCGAGCTTGTTCTCGAAGATATGATAGGCCTCTTCTATCCTTTCCAGCGGGAAACGATGGGTAATCAGCGGAGTGGTGTCTATCTTTCCTTCCTCTATCAGACGAAGAATCTCTGCACAGTCGCATCCGTCTACCCCACCCGTCTTGAACGTCAGATTCTTGCCATACATGTCAGGCAGAGGCAACACTTGCGGGCGGTCGTAGAGCGCGACAACCGTGACCGTCGCATTGGGGCGGGCGCACTCCCATGCCATACGGAAGGTGTCATCCGTACCCGCCACTTCCAACACCACATCCGCACCGCCATGCTCACTGCGGGCCATCACGAACTCCCTGCAATGTTCCGGCTCCACGACACACACGTCCGGATAATGCTCTCTCACAAAACGGATTCTTTCCAGCGACTTCTCACAGACGATGATTTGTCTGGGGCGCTTCAGCATCACGCAGAGCAGTGTACAGATACCTGTCGGTCCCGCTCCGAGAACAAGCACCGTATCCTCTTCCCTGATTTCGGAAATCCGGGCAGCCCAGAAGCCCGTGGCCAGCACATCGCCCACGAACAAGGCCTGTTCGTCGGTCACCGAATCGGGGATGCGGTCCAGACCCTGGTCGGCAAAAGGCACACGCACATATTCGGTCTGTCCGCCGTCAATGCGGCATCCCAACGCCCATCCGCCGTCAGGGTCGGTACAGTTGTTCACATAGCCGTGGCGGCAGAAAAAGCATTCGCCGCAGAATGTTTCCACATTCACCGTCACCCGGTCGCCCGGACGGACCGTCCTGACTTCTTTCCCGACCTGCTCCACAACGCCTACCATCTCATGTCCGACGGTGATTCCGGGCACCGCACGCGGCACACTTCCATGCTTGATATGCAGGTCGCTCGTACAAATGCTTCCCAACGTGACACGCACAATGGCATCATGCGGATTCTCCAATGCCGGCTTCGGCTTCTCAGTCCACCCAAACCGTCCCTTTTCAATATAAGTATACGCCTTCATAATCCCTCTCCCGTCCGGATTCATTCTGTCCATTTCACCACCGCCACCACCGGCCGATGGTCTGATTGCTGCGGGGCATCCGTCACATGCGACTGACGTTCCTTCACATCCACCGCACGGTTCACGGCAATATAATCGAGCGTGCTGTCCGGTTCATTTGCCGGGAATGTAGGCAGCGACATGTCAGTCAGTATAGTAAAGTCGTTCTGAATGTCCTTCAGGAAAGAAGATTCCGGAGTGTCATTCCAGTCACCGGCTATGAAGACCGGCTTCGCGAACCGCGCAGTCTCCTCCTTGATTATCGGCAATGACGCTTCCCTGTCCTCATCTGTCAGCGAAAGATGCACGCACACATACACATAGTCCTTGAATTCCGTCACCAGCATCGTACGTGCCTCCTCACGTCCGGGCAACGCCCTGCGATATACGTTTACGGGCTGTTCTTTCGACAGGATGCCGATACCATATTTCCCCCCGTCGAAGTCAATGGCCGGAGCGTACGTGGCATGCATACCAGTCTGCCGGGCCAGTTCCCCCAACACATATACCCCCTTGCTGCGTGCAGTCACGCTGTCGAGTTCCTGCACAGCCACCACATCCGGATTTTCTTTCAGAATGACACCCGCCGTACGTGCATAGTCGGTCGAATCGTCTATTCCGCATCCGTTCCTTACATTATAGCTCATCAGACGTGCTTCCTTCACCTCCGGCTGGCAGGCCCCCAGGCATCCCATGCACAATGCACCGGCCATGCCTATCCAAAATCGTTTTTTCATATTTCTCCTCCTGTGTTAATAGTTACATTTTTTTGCCGGATACAAAATTAAGGAAAATATGTGAGACCCGCGAAGGAAATGCACAGATTTGACAGCGGACACATTTTCCGGAATAGAAGTTAAACGGCACGCTAACTTCAAACGCCGAAGCGTTTCGATTAAAACGCCGAAACGTTCTGGCCAGAACGCCGAAGCGTTTTCCCCATGCAGCAAAACCATGCCCGCAGCCCCACCCTGAATACCATCTGCCGGCCCGTCCGGAGCCAGTCCGAGAAACCGTCCAAAGGATAAAAAAGATTAAATTTGGAAATGGGTAAAAAAATACCTGAACCCACCGAATCCAACAGGAAAAATAATCTGTAGTTTTGGAAAACGCATTTATCCTTGACAAATGCACACGACCGAAATGAACACATTGCCTAATGTGGACACTCGACGAGGCGAGTATAATCCTCCTGCGCCGGATTTGCCTCCTGCGGCCTCCCCTGAAAAACACAATCTTCCGGAAGGGGTGTCCTCGAGCTTTGCGCCTCCGCAAGACAAGCAATGGTTTATATTACGCGCCACCTACGGCAGGACTGAAACGGCGTGTGAAGAACTCAAGAAGGAAGGCGTACGGATTTATATGCCAATGCATTCCACCCTCAAAGAAACAAGAGGAAAGAAGAAGCGCGTACAAGAGCCTCTCATCCCCAACATTATCTTTGCCTACATGACCCGCAAACAGGCTTCCGGATTTGTGAAAGAGCCGGCGCCCACCGCTTCTTATCTGAAATATTATGTGGACAAGACACAACCGAAAGAATCTTCAACAGGATTAAATCCCCCGGTAACAGTCCCCGACAATGAGATGGAAAATTTCATCAAAGCGACAAGTGTTCTTAGCGGACATGTCATGATGCTGCCGAAAGAACGTTGCCATTACAAGAGCGGTGAACTCGTTAAAATAACGGCAGGAGATTTTGCGGGAGTTGTCGGGAAAGTCGTGAGGGCGGCAGGACAACAACGTGTGGCACTCGACATAAAGGGATTGGGCACTTTCGTAACCGCATATATACCGAGTGATTTCTTGATGAAAATATAATCTACAGGATGACGGATAGATTGACTGACAATATATATTCTATCATTAGTGTCCACTAAAAAATCATAGGAGTTCTTTGAGATTATTGAAATTCAATTTGTTATAATCAGTTTTGGAGAGAACGGATTTGAATTTACTTTTGTGGTAATTTTCAAGCCGTTATGCATAAAGACCCATATATTTTTGCCCAATTAGCCAAGTTTCTTGACCGAAGTAAGTTCA